>CAIVVM010000045.1 GCA_903909375.1 uncultured Alphaproteobacteria bacterium | reverse complement strand
GGCGATCTATGCCGCCATGCGCCGCAAGGAGACCTTTGCGACCTCCGGGCCCCGCATCAAGGTGCGCTTCTTCGCCGGCTATGATTTCCCCGCTGACCTGCTGACCCGCCCGGACACGGTGCGCCAGGCCTATGCCCATGGCGTGCCCATGGGCGGCGACCTGTTGCCGGCGGCGAACAAGGCGCCGAAGTTTCTGGTCTGGGCGGTGCGCGATCCCAGTTCCGGGTTCCTGCAGCGGGCCCAGGTGGTCAAGGGCTGGATCGAGAACGGCGTAGCCAGGGAACAGGTCTTCGACGTGGCCTGCGCGGACGGCCTGAAGGTGGTCAACGGCCGCTGCCCGTCGAACGGGGCATCGGTGGATCTGAAGACCTGCCAGCCTGACCGCTTCAAGGGCGATGTCGAACTGCGCACCGTCTGGGCCGACCCGACGTTCAATCCGAAGCAGCGGGCTTTCTACTACGTCCGGGTGCTCGAGAACCCGTCCTGCCGCTGGTCTACCTGGGACGCGTTGCGGGCTGGCGTCGCCCGCAATCCCAAACTCCAGCCCACCGTCATGGAGCGGGCCTGGTCATCGCCGATCTGGTTTGAGCCGACAGCCTGATCCTGGCAGCAGATGTCGTCTGATCAGAGCGTTGCGCATTCCTCGAAACTGCAGCGGCTCCTTCGGGAGCCGTTGTTGCACTTCATGGTGATTGGTGCGGTCTTGTTTGCCGCGATCGCGCTGGTGAGCGATCAGACCCGGCCGACGGTCCGGCTGGAGGCGCGCGACCTGGAGCAACTGGCCGCCTACTGGGAGATGCAGACCCAGCGACCGCCCACCCGCGACGAGTTGGCCTCCATCATCCAGGAGCGGGTCGACGAGGAGCTGATGGCCCGCGAGGCCATCCGGCTTGGCCTCGACAAGGACGACATGATCATTCGCCGGCGTCTGGCCCAGAAGATGGCCTTCGCCAGCGAGGACGTCAGCACGATTCCGGAGCCAAACGAGGCCAGGCTCCAGGCGTTCTACGAGGCCAACCGCGCCCGCTACGCAACACCGGCCCGGCTGGCGTTGCGCCACGTCTATTTCAATCAGGATCGGACGGGGACAACACCGGCCGTTGCAGCCGCCGAAGCTCTGGCAAAGCTCAAGGCGGGCCAATCGGCGGGGGGCGATCCCGCCCTGCTGCCGCTGGCCTATGCCGACATCGCCGTGGCGGATCTGGCGCGTGACTACGGGCCGGCGTTCACGCAGGCTGCGCGGACGGCGCCGTTGGGAACCTGGGTCGGGCCGGTCACCTCGCCCTATGGCGTTCACCTGATCCAGGTCCAGAACCGGCTGGCGTCCGAGGCCCTCCCCCTGGCGCAGGTGCGCGCCGAGGTGATGGACGCCTGGATGGCCGAACAGCGGCAGATCAAGAACCGCGCCTTCCGACAGGGCCTGCGCAAGAAATACAAGGTCGAGATCGCGGGACTGCCGCAATGAGGCCGACCGGCTTGTCTGTCTGGCTGGCCGTACTTGTCCTCTGGATTGGCTGGACGGCGGCGGCGGTGGCTCACGAGGTGCGCCCGGCGCTTGTCCAGATCGTGGCGACGGCGCCCGGCGACTATGAGGTCACCTGGAAACGCCCGGTAGTGGGCGACATGGCGCTGAGGCTGGTTCCCCACCTGTCGGGCGGCGCGCTCGAGAAGCCGCCGGCGGCGGAACAGGTCGCACCGGGCTATATGACCCGCGTCTGGCGGGTTCGCGGCGACGCGCCGCTGGATGGCCAGATCCTGCGGATTGAAGGCCTGGAACACAGCGTCACCGACGTCCTCGTCCGGGTCTCGGCGCCGGCCGGCCGGTCGCTGGACCTGGTGCTGCGGCCGTCGGATCCCACCGTCCGGTTGGACCTGGCGCCGGCCAGGGGCATCGCCGTGCCCGGCTATCTGAAGCTGGGTGTCGAGCACATCCTGACCGGTTTCGATCATCTGTTGTTCGTGCTCGGTCTGCTGTTGTTGATTGGCCCGAACTGGCGATTGGTGAAGGCCGTGACGGCGTTCACGGCGGCCCACAGCATCACCCTGGCGCTGGCGGCGCTGGGCTACCTGCGGTTCCCGTCGGCCGCGATCGAGGCGCTGGTGGCGCTCAGCATCCTGTTTGTGGCGTTGGAACTGACGACAAAGGGCCGCGCGGACCCGACACTGGCCCAGCGACGCCCCTGGCTGATCGCCTTCCTGTTCGGGTTGTTGCACGGGATGGCCTTTGCCGGTGTCCTCTCGGACATCGGCCTGCCGCAAGGGGCGGCGCCGGAGGCGCTGCTGTTGTTCAACGTCGGCGTCGAGGTCGGCCAGTTGCTGTTCATCGCCGCCGTTCTGGTGGTGATGGCGCTATGGCGGGCGGTTTCGCAGTGGCGCACGTGGCGCGTTCCCGCCTGGAGCGCCCAGGTCCCTGCCTACGCGATTGGCGGGTTGTCGGCCTACTGGCTGATCGAGAGAACGCTCGCCGCCATCTGAAACCGTGAATGAAAGGCGCGTCGCTATGGGAAGGCTGAAGAGTGCGCTCGAGGCAGCTATCGCCCTCACCCTGACCCTGGCGGCTCCGGCCCTTGCAGCCCCAAGACCGTCGGAGACTCGTCCGAACATCATTGTCATCCTGGCTGATGACCTGGGTTACGGCGATCTCGGCGTCCAGGGCGGGCGCGATGTTCGCACCCCCAACATCGATCGTCTGGCGCGCGACGGGGTTCGCCTGACCGACTTCTACGCCAACGCCGCCACCTGTGCGCCAAGCCGGGCCGCCCTGATGACCGGCCGCTACCAGCAACGCTTCGGGTTCGAAAACAATCCAGGCGCGGCGCAGCGAGCGGACACCACCTTTGGCCTGCCGACGGACCGGTTGATCCTGCCGGAGCGCCTGAAGACCCGGGGCTACGCCACAGGGATGTTTGGCAAATGGCACCTGGGCTTTACGCCGACCAACACCCCGGCGGCCCGCGGATTCGACACCTTCTACGGCTTTCTGGACGGCGCCATGGCCTATACGCCCGGGGGCTCCAGCGGCAGCAAGTCGCTGATGCGCGGCATGTCGCCCGCGCCGATGCCAGCCCACACCACCGAGGCCTTCACCGATGAGGCCGTGAGCTTCATCGAGGCCAACAAGGATCGCCCGTTCTTCGTCTATGCCGCCTACAACGCCGTCCACGCTCCGCTGCAGACGACCCCGGCCTATCTCGCACGCGTGGCGGGCGCCGCGGATCCGAGACGTCAGTCCTACCTGGCCATGCTGGCGGCACTGGACGACGGCGTTGGAAAGATCGTTGATGCCGTGGACCGCAACGGCCTGGCGAAAAATACGCTGATCGTTTTCACCAGCGACAACGGCGGACCGACCTGGCAGACCACCGCTTCCAATGGACCGCTGAATGGGGTCAAGGCCCTGGCGCTTGAGGGCGGCATACGCGTTCCAGCCATCGTCCGCTGGACCGGAACCGCACCGGCCGGGCGCACGCTCGGCACGCCCGCCATGGGCTTTGATATCACCACCACCGCGCTTTCCGCGTCGGGCGCGCCGCCGGACGCAGACCTGGACGGCGTAGACCTGACGCCCTTCCTGAGGGGGTCGCGCACCGGCGACGCGCATCGGGCCCTGTTCTGGCGCAGTGCGAGCCAGGGAGCGATGCGACAGGGACGCTGGAAACTGCTGAAGGTCGAGGACGCCTACTACCTGTTTGACCTGCAGCGGGACATCGGCGAGCGCAACGATCTGGCAGCGAGGAATCCGAAGCGGCTCGCTGCGATGAAGGCTGAGTGGAACGCATGGTCTGACCATATGGCGCCGGCCCGGTGGGGACCGCTCAGCCGCTCGGGTTCGGCCAGCCCCGGGGAACTGAAGGCGCTTGTGGAGGCCTACGTGAAGGGCCTGCCGGCGGATCCACGGTCTCTGCTCTACGGGGGCGGGCCGGAATAGGCTCACGTCGCCCCGACGGCCGACCGACGGAATTGGTGACATATATGGCGGCCGGTGCACCCGAACACCACGCTGACCGACGGCCAGTGAATTTCCACTTCATATAATGGCACTCGTTATGCCACTATAGCTTTGATTTTGGCGCGGGGAGTGGTGATGTCACGGAAGCTCTGGTTCGGAGTCGCCGCTGTCGCGGCTGGAGCGGTCGCGCTGGCGGCCGCGAACTACAAGGCCGTCATCCTGTTCGCAGTCACCCAGGTCGGCCGTGAGGATATAGCGCCGAACCGCGAGGTGATTTGGGCGCAGGGTCCAGCTACGCCATCCGCTGGCGATCGGCCGCCCAACGTGGTCGTGATCCTCGTCGACGATCTGGGGTTCAACGACATCAGCACTTTCGGCGGCGGTGTGGCGGGCGGCGCTGTACCTACCCCCAACATTGATGCCCTTGCCGCCCGCGGCGCAGCCATGACCCAGGGCTATTCCGGTACGGCGGCCTGCGCGCCCTCGCGCGCGATGGTCATGACGGGTCGCTACCCCACCCGGCATGGCTTCGAGTTCACGCCGACCCCTGCCGGTATGAACCGCATCCTGCCGCTGTTCTTCAACGACGGCACGCAGCCGCACCCGATGCTGTCGAACAAGGACGCCGCCGCCAAGCTGCCGCCCATGGCTGACCAGGGCCTGCCCGGTTCCGAGGTCACCGTCGCCGAGATTCTGAAAGACCGCGGCTACCACACCGTCCACATCGGCAAGTGGCATCTGGGCAGCGGAAAGACATTTGGCGCCAACGCCCAGGGCTTTGACGAAAGCCTGCTGCTCGCCAGCGCGCTCTATATGCCGGAGAAGGATCCCGGCGTGGTCAACGCCAAGGTCGACTTTGACCCGATCGACAAGTTTCTCTGGGCCCGGATGGAGTACGCCACCAGCTTCAATGAAGGCCCGATGTTCGCCCCGCGCGGATATCTCACCGATTACTACACCGACGAGGCGGTGAAGGTGATCAAGGCCAACAAGAACCGGCCCTTCTTCCTCTATCTGGCCCATTGGGGCGTCCACAGCCCGCTGCAGGCGTCGAAGGCCGACTATGACGCGCTGCCCCAGATCAAGGATCACCGGATGCGGGTCTACGCCGCCATGGTGAGATCCATCGACCGCAGCGTGGGTCGCGTGATGGAAACGCTGCGCGCCGAAGGAATGGACGAAAACACCATCATCGTCTTCTCGAGCGACAATGGCGGGCCGGGCTACATCGGCCTGCCCGAGATCAACAAGCCCTATCGCGGCTGGAAACTGACCTTCTTCGAGGGCGGGATACGCGTGCCCTACTTCGTCTCCTGGCCCGGAAAGATTCCCGCCGGCGGGCGAATTCCGGACCCGGTCAGCCATATCGATCTGTTGCCAACCCTGGCCGCCGCCACCGGCGCGAAGGCGCCGGCCGACCGACCCATCGATGGCGTCAACCTGATGCCCTACCTGACCGGCAAGGCGCCGAAGCGTCTGCCGACGCGGGCGATCTTCTGGCAGGACGGCCACTATCTGGCGGTGTTGAAGGATGGCTGGAAACTTCAGACGGCCGAGCGCCCCCGCAAGGACTGGCTCTTCAACCTGGCCGCTGACCCTACCGAACAGACCAACCTTGCCGCGGCAAATCCCGCCAAGGTCGCAGAATTGAAAGCTGCCCTCGCCGCCCATCGCAAGGACAGTCGCGGGCCGCTCTACCCGGCCGCCGGCGAGATGCCGGTGACCATCGACAAGACCCTGGAGCAAAAGGCTACCAAGTCGGACGAATTCATCTACTGGCCGGGATAGCATCCGATCCTGGCCGTCGGGTCCCGGTTGATCACCACCCGGGGCGACCTGGCGCTCACCACGCTGCGCAACAGCGCCTTCAATGGTGAGACGTTGCGGCTTGGCGGCGCGATCAGGACGTCGACGCCCTGATCAGAACAGCCAGCGAGCGCGGGCGGTCACGATCGGGCTGAGCCGGGTGGAGCGGCGCTCCCGGAAATCCACCAGTCCCGCAGAGCGTGCGCCGACGAAGACCGTGCGGGTGCGGACGCGTTCGCGGGCGGTGATGTTCTCCAGCTGGAAGCGCATCAGCAGGTCGGGCCGGGGCGTCCAGTCCCAGATGAACTTGATCAGGGGCGCCTCTTCGACGCGACGGATCTCGTTGATCCGGTAAAAGGTCTCCTCGAACCCCAGGTTGGCTTCCATGCCCAGGGTCGACTTGAGGGCCGGCAGGTTGCGGGTAATCTCGAGCTGACCTTCGAACGGACGCTGGCCCGAGATCCGGCGGGGCTGTCCCGTGACCGGATCGGTGACTTTTGATTTCCGCCAGGTTCCGGTGAAGCGCAGCGTAGCTTCCGACACGCCGAGGTTCGCCAGCGGAACCGTCAGGTTGAGCCGGGCCTCATCGCGGGTTCCGGATCCGATGTTTCCGGGTCCGTCGAACCGGCCGGCTACCGGGATAAGGTCGATGGCCTCATCAATCTTGCCATGGGTCAGGGTCAGGACGGCCGCACCTGACGACCAGAACTGCCGCTCCAGCGCCAGTTCCGTCACCCAGGATCGCTCGGGCTCCAGATCCGAGTTTCCGGCCGTCACGGAGTCCGCCTCAAACTCGGAACTTGCGGCAAAGTCCTCGAAGTCGAGCTGCCCCACCGTGCGCTCGACCCGCAGACGGATCTGGCTGTCACCAAGTCCCCAGGAGACCGAAGCTCTGGGTTTGATGAAGGTCAGGGTCTTCTCCTGACTGGCGCCACCGCTCTGGGTGATGGTCGAGGTTTCTACCCTCACGCCACTTTCCAGGGAGAGGCCAGGCATGGGACGATAGCTGCCCGATAGGAACGCTTCCCCACGTTGTTCCTCGACGCGGACATTCGATGACGGCACAGGCGAGGCCTGGCCCGCCAGCACCAGGGCCGCCTTGGCGTTCAGCGTGTTGAGCGCCCCCTCACCGCCGGCCTCGATCGCCCCCCACGGCTGCGTCCAGCGCAGCACACCCCGGCCGATGCTCTCCGATGACCGGGCG
The DNA here is from genome assembly GCA_903909375.1 of uncultured Alphaproteobacteria bacterium. Taxonomy (GTDB): domain Bacteria; phylum Pseudomonadota; class Alphaproteobacteria; order Caulobacterales; family Caulobacteraceae; genus Phenylobacterium. The sequence continues at coordinate 19,882 of CAIVVM010000045.1, read as the reverse complement.
CTTTCGATGGACGACTGTGAACGTCGCGGCGTCACACTTGAGGCATCGATGGTTTCGCGCTCCAGGCGCTGTAGTCCGGTCACCTGCAGGGCCAGATCGCCGGTGATCGGGCGCTCGTAATCAGCATTGACCTCAAACTCGGTGTCGCCGCCGCGAATACGGGTGACTTCCTGGAAGCGGCTGGCCGCAGCGCCGGTCAGATCGGCCACCTCACGCCGGTTCGAGGTGTCCCGCTCCGCCGAGACATTCAGACGCAGCACGTCGGTGGCGGTGCGACGTTCTGCAGCGCTGTTTAATTGCACAAATCGCGACAGGGTCTTTGCGTCAAAGTCACCGGCTTCATAGGGCGAGGCGCCCGGGCGCGTCCGGCTGAGCTTGCCATCGCCGCTGTCGGAGGTGACATCGCTGCGACCGCTGATCTGGGCCTCTGCCGAAAGCCCGCCCGAGCGCCAGTTCGCCTCGGCTCGCACGAAGCCGCCCACGAAGCCGTCCGCGTAGGCCTTGCTGAACAGCTGGAATGCCTGCGACGAGGCTGCGCCCGATTTTCGGATCACATTGGCCACCACGCCCTGGCCCTGCATGTCGATGCCCGGCGCACCGCCGCGGATGACGTCGATCCGTTCCACGGTTTCCGCAGAGATTCGCTGGAGAATGCTGTCCAGGGGCGCTGACTTGGAGGTCGGCCGCTCGCCATCGATCAGCACGTTGCCGCCGCCGCCTGCAAAGCCGCGAACGCCCTGGCCACGATCCAGTACGAAGCCCGGCGTGCGCTCGATCATCTCGCGCGCCGATGAGGGTTGGCCCGGCGCATAGAAGCTGGCGGGATAGCTCACCACACCCGTCGCCGCGGCCGGGGCATCGGCGGGTTGGGCTGCGGCCGGTGCGGCGCAGGCCACGAGCAGGCCAGCGAGCAAGGTAGCGCGATGGCGTTGGAGGCCGTCGGATCTCACGCGAAACTCACACCCACAAGGTCAGGCGCTGGAGATAGGGCGCCCGGGCGTTCGACTTATTTCGGGCACGACATATATCTCGCGCTGGCCGAGGTCGCCGTCAGGGCTGCCGCCTTTCTGGTCTGACCTCGACGCGCGAAGCTCATCCCGGCGGCGCGCTGGTAAGCACGCCCGCCGCGGTCAGCCGCTCCACCTCGCTGGCTGAGCGACCCAGCCATTCGCCCAGAACCTCGACATTGTGCTCGCCGAGGTGTGGCGCCGGCCCCCGGACACCGCTCCGGGCATCCGAGAAGCGGTACGGCGATTGCGGGATCGGTCGCGTGCCGCCCGCCCGGTCGTCGATTTCCACGATGGACCTGCGGTGTTTCAGCGTCGGCTGGTCGCGGAGCGCGGCGCCAGGCCGCACCTGCCCCCAGGCCGTGTTCATCCGGTCCATGGCGGTCTCGACGTCGTCCCAGGTTCTGAGATCACCCAGATAGTCTTCGATCACTTTGCGGCGGACGGCGATCTTGGTTTCGAGATCCATGTCCGGCGTGGTCGGATCGACCACGCCCAGCTTCGTCGTGATCAGGCGCCACAGCAGGCGGATATCCGACGACACCAGGATCGGCCCGGCGCCGGTTTCCCACACCTCCGCCGGCAGGCCCATGGTGGCCTCGGAGTCTTCGAGCTCGTAGTGAATCTGATCGTCCGTCACCAGGGTGGCGTCGACCATGGCCATGTCGATGTGCTGACCCAAACCCGTGCGTTCCCGCAGGATCACCGCCGACAACACCCCGATCAGGCCATGCAGCGAAGCGTTGGTGTCAGCCACAGATAGCGGCAGGTCATGGGCCGGGATCTTCCCCCGCCGCGCCGTCCGGGCCAGCAGACCCAACTCGGCATGAACGATCGGCGCATAGGCGGGACGGCGCGATTCCGGCCCGTTCGCACCAAATCCCGAGATCGACAGCATGATCAGGCGGGGATTGATGGCCTTCAGCGCCTCATAGCCGAACCCCAGTCGGGGCATCACGTCGGGCCGGTAGTTCTCGAGCAGGATGTCTGCCTGCCGCACGAGATCGAACACCAGTTCCTTCGCGCCGGGCGCGCGCAGGTCGATGGAGATGTTCCGCTTGCCGGCGTTCTGCTGGTGGTAGTAGCCCGGAACACCCCCCACCACCTTTCCCCAGAAGCGCGTGACGTCCCCGTCCGGCGGCTCCACCTTGACCACGTCAGCGCCCAGGTCGCAGAGCATCCGCCCCGCAAAGGGGCCGGCCAGCACCCGTGAGAAGTCCAGCACCTTCAGCCCGGCCAGGGGATAGTTCGACAGGGCGGCGGTCATGCGGCCTCTCTCCTTGTCCGTCGGGTCAGCGGCCCTGGAAAACCGGTGCGCGCTTGTCGACGAACGCCTGGGAGGCGGCCTTGTGGTCCTCGGTCATCATGGTGCGGATCATGTGGATGGCTTCAGAGTCCAACACGTCCGACAGACTGCCGTGGTCCGCTGTGTTCAGGTTCTTCTTCATGTGCCCGATGGCCACGGTCGGCAGGCCCGCCAGTCGCCGCGCCAACTCGGCCGCCGCCTGCGCCAGGTCTTCGGCGGGCACCGAACGGTTCACGATGCCCAACGCTGCGGCTTCCTTGCCCGTGATCACGTCGGCCATGAAATAGAGCTCGCGCGCCTTGGCGGCGCCCACCAGATGGCTGAGGAAGTAGCTGCCGCCGTAGTCGCCGGAAACACCGACCTTGGAGAAGGCCGTCGTCATCTTCGCGCCGTCCGCCGCGATCCGCAGATCACAGGCCAGCGCCATCGAGAGGCCCGCGCCGGCCGCCGGCCCGGGGATCACCGCGAGCGTCGGCTTGGGCATCTCGTGCAGCCAGCGGCTCACCTCCATGCCGGTCCGCAAGCTGTACAGGCGTTGTTCAAAGCTGGGGCCCGCTCCGCCATCGGCGCCGCGGCCGGTATCCGCCGCGAAACCCTTTACGTCACCGCCGGCGCAGAACGCGCTGCCCGCGCCCGTCAGCACCACCACGCGCACCTTCGGGTCCGCTGCCAGCCGCGGCACGGCCTCCGCCAACGCCGCCATCATCGGCCCGCTCAGCGCATTGCGCGCATCGGGGCGGTTCATCGTCAGGGTGGCTACGCCATCGTCGAGGGTTTCGAGCAGGTGATCGGTCATGGTTTCCTCAATTCATATTCTGTTTTGAAAGTCTCTATTTGCCGGAGAACACCGGCTTGCGCTTCTCGAAGAAGGCCGTGCGGGCCTCCTTGGCGTCGTCGCTGGAGAAGGCGATGCGGATATTGGCGACCTCGTAGCGCAGCTGCTGCTCCATGTCGGTGCTTTCCATTGACTTGACCATGCCGCGCTTCAGCAGACGCAGGGTGATCGGCGACCACTCGCACAGCTGTTGGCAGTAGGCCTGCAGCCGGTCGTGGAACTTGTCGTCGTCGACGACCTCGCCGGCCATGCCAAGAGCCACAGCTTCTTCTCCGAGCGCCGTACGGTTTTCCATCATGAAGCGCATGGCCTTCTCATAGCCCATGGCCTGCGGCAGGGTGATGGTCAGGCCCGCGTCCGGCGAGCCGCCGATCCGGGTGTAGCCCGCCATCAGCCGCGCGCTGCGCGCCACCAGTCGCACATCGGTCGCCATGGCCAGGCCAAGACCCGCGCCCACCGCCACGCCATTGATCCCGCCGACCACCGGCTTGTCGCAGCGCTTGCGGATCGACAGCAGGAACTGGCCGACCCAGCCGATATCGTCCAGCTGGGAAGTTTGCGGGGTCAGCGGCGAGTAGCGCTCGCCCCCTGACAGATCGAGCCCGGCGCAGAAGCTGTCGCCGCTGCCGGTGATGGCGATCACCCGCACATTGTCGATGCCAGCCGCCTCGTCCACCGCGCCGATCACGGCCCAGGCCAGTTCGGTGCTGAGCGCGTTCTTCTTGTCCGGGCGGTTGAGCGTGATCGTGCGCACATGGCCCACGTCGGAAACCTTAACGAGGTCAGTCATCGGCGGAATTCCTCCCGGATCGTCATTCCTCGCGATCCTGACGTCTCTCATAGCGCAGGAGTGCGCCCTGACAGAAGGGCCTGCGCAACGGCGCCTGCCCTTGCGTCAGTTTGACAAGGGTCACCGCGACGGGGGTATGAAACGAGATGCTGTTTCAGAACACCCGCCTCGCCCGCCTCCTGTCCGACATCCGCAAGCGCCCCGGCGCAGCGCTGGCCTCGTCCATCGCGCTCGCCCTGGCCCTGAGTGCGCCGGCGCCGGGCCTCACCAAAACAGCGCCGAACGCCCCCAACATCGTCCTCGTGGTCATCGACGACGGCGGCTATACCGACCTCGGCGCCTACGGCAGCGAGATCGCCACACCCAACATTGACGCCCTGGCGGCGCGCGGGGCCCGGTTCTCCAACTTCCACGCCTCGCCCATGTGCGCGCCCTCCCGCGCCATGCTGCTCACCGGTGTCGACAGCCACACCGCCGGCATCGCCAACCTGCCCGAGAGCACCCCCGACGAACATCGTGGTGTCGCCGCCTATCGGGGCCGCCTCGCGAAGAACGTCACCACGGTCTCCACCCTGCTGCAGAACGCGGGCTACCACACCTGGATGGCCGGCAAGTGGCACCTGGGCCACGGCCCCGGCGACCTGCCCAACGCCCGCGGGTTCGACAGCTCCTTCGCGCTCGACGCCACCGGCGGCGACAACTACCAGAAGCGGCCCTATCTGCCCCTCTACAAGACCGCCGAATGGTTCGAGGACGGCAAGCCCGCCGACCTGCCGAAGGATTTCTATTCCTCGAAGTTCCTCGTCGACCGGCTGATCCGCAACATCGACACAGCGCCGAAGGACGGCAAACCCTTCTTCGCCTACCTGCCGTTCCTGGCGATCCACATCCCCACCCAGGCCCCGCAGGCCTATGTCGACAAATACAGGAACGCCTACGCCCACGGCTGGGACGTCCAGCGCAAGCGACGCTACGACGGCGCCGTGCGCACCGGCCTGATCGCGCCCGGCACGCCCATGGGCCCCCCGCCCTCCAATGTGAAAGCCTGGAACAAGCTCTCTCCGAAGGAACAGCAGGCAGCCGCCCGGCACATGGCGGTCAACGCCGGCATGCTGGAAGCCATGGATGCCCACTTCGGACGACTGGTCGCCCATCTCAAACAGACCGGGCAGTACGACAACACCCTGTTCGTGATCCTCTCCGACAACGGTCCCGAAGCCGCAGACCCCGCCGCCCAGCCCCTGTTCCGCCTGTGGCTGAACGCGGTGGGTTATTCCTCGGCACTGGATCGGCTGGGCAGTCGCGGCGCCTTCTCGGCCATAGGCCCCGGCTGGGCCAGCGCCGCGGCCGCGCCGGGCGCCCTCTTCAAGTTCTACGCCTCCGAGGGCGGCATGCGGGTGCCGCTGATCATCTCCGGGCCCGGCGTGCAGCCCGCCACCGCGCGCGCCTTCTCCTTCATCACCGACGTGACGCCGACCCTGCTCGACTACGCCGGGGTCGCGCCGGCGCCGGCGCCGGCCGCCCCGATCATCGGGCGAACGCTCAGGCCCCTTCTGAGCGGCGCGGCGAGCACGGTCTATGATCCCGCCACGCCCGTCTCCATGGAGGCCGCCGGCGACATCGCTGTCTTCAAGGGCGACCTCAAACTGACCAGGAACGCCGGAACACTCGGCTCGCCCGACTGGCGCCTCTACGACATCGTCCGCGACCACGGCGAGACCCGCGACCTCTCGGCCGTCATGCCGGAACAGTTCGCTGCGATGAAGGCGGACTACGAGGCCTATGCCGCCCGCGTCGGCGTGGCCGAAGTCCCCAAGGACTATGCCCCCGACAAACAGGTGGCCAAGGCCAGCGGCCCCGGCCTCATCAAGGCTCTGGCCCTGCCCGCCGGCCTCGGGCTGGCGGCGGTCGCCGGCGTCATCACGCTCGCCGTGGTCCTGGCCCAGGCCCGCCGTCGACGGCTGGGCCGCGCACCGATCCGGGTGGGCCAGGGCGTTGTGCGCGGACTGGTCGGATTCGCCGGCGTGCTCAGTCTGTTGATCGCCAGCCGCTTCTGGCTGGCCCCCGCCGAAATCGCCGCCACCATGGGTCTCATGGCTGACGGCCCCGTGGGTCTCGGCACCATCCGTGCCGACATGGCCGCCTTCTTCGGCGCGGCGGCGATCCTGGCGCTCACGGCCGCCATCCGCAACGAGGCCCGCTGGCTGACCCCGGTCCTGCTGCTGCTGGCCCTGGCGCTGGCCGGGCGGGTGTTCAACCTGGTGAGCACGGGAGGCGGGGCCGCCCTGATCCCGCCGATGGTGATCGAGGCGGTGCTGATCGCGATCATGGGGTTGGGGAGGCGGGTGTTGGGGAGCGCGCCAAATGCGTGATGCTGGTCGGCCCGCGTTCAATCAGCGCTCGACTTCGCTCGATCGCGAGAGCCGCCCGTCGCAACAGGATGCATGATGACAGCGCGCCCCCGGATTGGCGCAAGGATTCTGGTCATAGGGCGCAGCGGAACCCCGGCCCGGAGCTCCGCCGCCTCAACCTCGATCAGGCTGTCGCAAACCGCCCCAGGCGCTCGCGGATGATCTGATCGGCCTCGGCCATGATGCCGTCGATCAGTTCCTTGCAGGTCGGAATGTCGTGGATCAGTCCCACCACCATGCCGCACGACCAGGCGCCGGCTTCCATGTCGCCGTCCTGCATCACCTTGGGATATACGCCCGCCACCTCGGCGATGATGTCCTCGAACTTCAGGTTGGCGCCCATTTCGCGCTCCTTCACCAGCAAGCGCTCGACGGCTGCGTTGGTCAGCACGCGCTCGGTGTTGCGCAGGGGGCGCATGACCAGGCGGGTGTCCAGTTCGGTGGCCGCAACGATGGCGTCCTTTACGTTCTGGTGGACCGGAGCTTCACGCGTGGCGATGAAGCGCGTGCCCATGTTGATGCCCTCGGCGCCCATGGCCAGCGCCGCCACCAGCTGCTTGCCGTTGGCCACGCCGCCCGAGGCCACGAACGGGATCTTCAGCTCCTCGGCGGCGCGGGGCAGCAGGATGAAGTTGGGCACGTCGTCCTCGCCCGGGTGACCACCGCACTCGAAGCCGTCGACGCTGACGGCGTCACAGCCGATGGCCTCGGCCTTCAGCGAGTGACGAACCGAGGTGCACTTGTGAATCACCTTGATGCCGGCCTCTTTCAGCGCCGGCAGCCACTTCTGCGGGTTGTTGCCGGCGGTCTCGACCGCCTTGACGCCCGAGTCGATGATCGCCTTCACGTAGCCGGGGTAGTCGGGCGGAGTGACCGACGGCAGGAAGGTCAGGTTCACGCCGAACGGCTTGTCGGTCATCGTCTTGCACCGGGCGATCTCGGCGGCCAGCAGCTCGGGCGTGCGTTGCGTCAGGCCGGTGATGATGCCCAGGCCGCCAGCGTTCGACACCGCCGCCGCCATCTCGGCCAGGCCGACGAAGTGCATGCCGCCCTGGACGATGGGGTGCTGGATGCCGAACAGTTCTGTGATGCGGGTCTTCATGAGTGTGTTTCCTTGGGAGCCAGTTTGATTTCAGGGTGGCGACTTCGCCTTGCGTCAATCAAGACCGAAGAAAACGCACCAAGGCAAGACGGTCGGCATGTTCGTGAATGCCGGCGCCCGCGAGATGTTGCTGCAGGGCGAGCGCCAGCGGTGCCTGACCGAGCCATGGCCCGAAATTCACGCCACCATCCTGCGACTGGGTCTGGCTTTGAAAGCGGGCAGCGTTCAGGCCGCGTTGCAGCCGCAATCGTCAGGCTGTAGTTAGGCCATGACCCCGCGACGCCTCGCGGCCTTTCCTGTCTGGACGCCTGCCATGCGCCGTCATCTACTCCTCGTCGCGGCCGTGCTTGCTGCGCTGACCGCCGTGCCTACCCTGTCATATGCGCAGGGCCGCCGCGATCCGGAGGCCGACCAGCGCCGGCAACAGGAAGAGGCCGCCAAGAAGCGCAAGCAACGCGAGGAGTGGGGCGACAACCAGGCGCCGCTGCAGGCGCTGCGTAACGCCGGGCCCTGCCCCTTTGTGAAGTCGCTCTATGATGCGAGCCGCTACATCGAGTTCAAGGAAAACCGCGAGGCCTCGGCCGCCGTGGGCTGGTCCGGCGAAATCCAGGGCATCTCGGCCGGTTGCGCCTACAAGGACGATGAGCCGATCAAGGTGACGGTCGAGGTGCTGTTCGAACTGGGCAAGGGTCCCCAGGCCCAGGGCCGCGACAAGACCTATCGCTACTGGGTCGCCGTGACGGATCGCAACCGCACGGTCATCGCCAAGGAATTCTTCGACCTGCCGGTGACCTTCCCGGAAGGCCAGGACCGCGTCTATCTGACCGAGAACATCAACCAGATCGTCATCCCGCGCGCGGCGGTCACGACCTCCGGCTCCAACTTCGAGGTCCTGATTGGCTTCGACGTGACGCCGCAGATGGCCGCCTTCAATCGCGAGGGCAAACGCTTCCGGCTGAATGTCGGCCAGGCGAGCGCTGCGCCAAACCCATGATCGACCTCAAGCGGGCGTTGGGCGAGGCGGTAGAAGCCGCCTTCGCCGCCATTGGCGCGCCTCCGGAACTGGGCCGGGTGACACCGTCCGATCGCCCCGACCTCGCCGACTTCCAGTCCAACGGCGCGCTGGCCGCCGCCAAGCGCCTGGGCAAGAACCCGCGCGAGATCGCCGCCGCCGTGGTCGAACGGCTGGCGGCTGACCCGCGTCTGGCGGGGGTCGAAATCGCAGGCCCCGGGTTCATCAACCTGAAGGTCGCCGGGGCCACGCTGTCCGACCGCGCCAACGACATCGCCGCCGACCCGCGCCTGGGCGCCGAAACGGTGGCTCAGCCCCGCCGCGTGCTGGTCGACTACGGCGGCCCGAATGTGGCCAAGCCGATGCACGTGGGCCACCTGCGCGCCTCGATCATCGGCGAGTCCATCAAGCGCCTGTACCGGTTCCGGGGCGACGAGGTGATCGGCGACGCCCACTTCGGCGACTGGGGCTATCAGATGGGCCTCCTGATCGGCGCGGTCATGGACGAGCAGCCTGCGATCCGCGACCTGGTTGAGGCCGCCAACGTCTCAGGCGCTGCGCCGGGCGACCTCACGCCGCTGGCCGCTGTGACCCTTGCCGACCTCGATCGCCTCTATCCGGAGGCCGCAGCCCGCGGCAAGACCGACACCGACTACCGCGACCGCGCCCGCAAGATCACCATGGGCCTGCAGTCCAAGCAGGCCGGCTACTACGCCCTCTGGGAACGGTTCCGCGCTGTCACCCAGGTGGCGCTGGCGCGTGACTTCCACGCCCTCGGCATCGACTTCGACTGGTGGAAGGGCGAAAGCGACGTCGAGCACCTGATCGTCCCGATGGTCGCTGAACTCGACGCCAAGGGCCTGCTGGTCGACGACCAGGGAGCCCGGATCATCCGGGTCTCCCAGCAGGGAGACAAGCGCGAGTTGCCGCCGCTACTGGTGGTCTCGTCCGAAGGCTCGGCCATGTACGGCACCACCGATCTGGCCACCATCCTCGACCGCAAGCAGGCGTTTGACCCGCATCTGGTGATCTACTGCGTCGACCAGCGTCAGGCCGACCACTTCGAGATCGTGTTCCGCGCGGCCTATCAGGCCGGCTACGCCCAGGAAAGCCAGCTGGAGCACATCGGCTTCGGCACCATGAACGGAACCGACGGCAAGCCCTTCAAGACCCGCGAAGGCGGCGTCCTCAAGCTCAATGACCTGATCGAGATGACCCGGTCCAAAGCCCGCGAGCGGCTGACCGAAGCGGGTCTGGGCGAGAACATGGACCCCGCCGAGTTCGAGGACATCGCCGGCAAGGTGGCTGTCGCGGCGCTCAAGTTCGCCGACCTGCAGAATTTCCGCGGCACCTCCTACGTCTTCGACCTCGACCGCTTCACCAGCTTCGAGGGCAAGACCGGCCCCTACCTGCTCTATCAGGCGGTGCGTGTGAAAAGCCTGTTGCGCCGCGCCGCCGCCGAGGGCTTCGAGCAGGGTCCGGTCACGGTCTCGGAGCCGGCCGAGCGCGATCTGGTGCTCACACTCGACGCCTTCGACGCCGCGCTCAGCGAGGCCTATGACCGCAAGGCCCCGCATGCGCTGGCCGAACACGCCTATCGCCTGAGCCAGGCTTTCTCGAAGTTCTACGCCGCCTGCCCGATGCTGTCGGCGGAACCGGCGTTGCGGTCATCGCGCCTGACGCTGGCGGCGACCACACTGCGCCAGCTCGAACTGGCGCTGGACCTGCTGGGGATCAGCGTCCCGGAGCGGATGTAGGCGTCAGCGCCGCCAGCACCTTTTCCACCCCGGCCACCACCCGGTCGCCATAGGTCAGTCCCAGCATCGTCGTGTGGCTGGCCTCATCCACGTTGTCGATGAACCCGGCGCGCGAGTCCCGCGCCGGCGCGTGGCGGACCTCATTCCAGACGTCCATCTGCGGCGAAGGCGGACCTGCCGTGATCACCGCGATCGGCCAGTTCGTCGGGAACGGCCCGGCCATCAGCGCCTGCTCACCCGCTGCCCGCCAGCTCTGGACCTCGGCATAGGCGTTCCGGCTCTGGCGGCCATTGACGAACCCCCGCCGCTTCTCGGCGCGCCCCTCCGGCGGCAGACCCACCCGGTCACCCATCAGATAGAAAGGCTTGGTCAGGCCCAGGCTCCCCGCGATCGACCCCAGCCGCGCCAGGTCCGTCATCCGGTCCACGAACACCTGGGCGCCCGGCAGCCCGATCATCTCCGGCGTCACGGCGTCCAGCAGCACCAGCCCGGCCACACGGTCCGGGTTCTGCACCGCAAACTGGCGCAGATAGAGGCCCGCCATGGAATGCCCCATCAGGATGAACGGCCCCCGCTCTCCCGACGCGGCGATCAGCGCCCCCAGGTCCTTGACGATGGCGTCACCGTCCCGCGGCCCGGGACCGGGGTCGGAATAACCCATCCCCGCCCGGTCATAGGCGCAGGCGCGCAGCCCCTTCGCGCTCAGTTTCTGCTGAAGCGCCGCAAAATCCGCCGCGCCGCTGAAGGCGCCGGCCTCCATCCAGATCACCGGCCTATCCGACTTCGGCCCCTCGCAGACCAGCCGCAGGCTGCGCCCGCCAATGTCGACCATGGCCCCGCGCGGCTTGTGAACACGGCTGAAAAGATCCGCCGCCACCGCCACGCTTGCGAACAACGAGACCAGACCCAGAAGGACGAAAAGCAGAATGCGCATGGCGGGTTCGTAAATCGGAAAGAGGCCAAAAGCGAGAGGCGGGAACTGGGACTTCGCATCCGGTTGAGCCCTACCGCTCCGCCGGCCCCTCGACCTCCAGCCCCATCCCTTCCAGCGTCTCGATCACGCCGCCTTTCGCGATCAGCGGCCGCAGGCGCACCATCGCCACCGCCTTGCCCGGCGCCTTCAGCGCCTCGGCGATCTCGGCGGCCTGGGCGTCCACCGTCTCGCGCCAGGCCTCGGCCCCGCCCGAGATCACCAGCAGGCACTTCTCGAACCCGCGCGGAGCCTTCAGCGCCGCGCCCACGTCGCCGCGCGCCCAGCCTTCCGCCGCCGCCCGCGCGACGGCCGGGCCGGCTTCCACATCGCTCATCGCCGCATCCAGACAGGCGGTCTGGATGTCCATGGTCAGACCGCTCCTGAATTCCTTGATCAGGGGCGCGGCGTTGCGGCTTTCCAGCTTCTTCTCCTTGATCCTCAGCTTGCGCGCGGCGCTGCGCACCTGATCCTCGGCATTGCGCCCGCGCGGCCCCTCCCGGGCGTCGCCCACCAGGGTGAACCCCGCCACCATCGGCCCCCAGCCAGCATAGTGCTTCGCCTCCTTGCCCAGCCCTTCGCGCAGGGTCACGAACCGCGCCCTGAGCTCCGGCGGCAGGTCGTCCTCCATGGTCCCCTTCATCCGCAGGCTGCGGCGCAGCGACAGCAGCAGCGGAATGTTGCGGATGCCCAGCGTAAAGGACCGCCCCCCGCCGATCAGGACGTTGGAGCCCTTCAGCCGCCGGTTCAGGCCGGACTGGTCCCACTTCAGGTCGCGCGGCAGGAAGGTGTCGGGCAGGGCCAGGATATAGACCGTGGTGTCATCGTCCGAGACCCGCCACCAGGCCGGCCCCACCACGCGCGCCGTCACCACCAGCTCCTCGACGACGGCCCCCTCGGGGTCCGCCAGCACGGGCTTGCCCGTCTGCGCCGCCACCGGCCCGGCCAGCACCGCCGCCACCAACCCCGGCCACCCGAACCACCTCATGCCGTCGCCCCTCTACGCGGCCAGCATACTCCGCGCCCCATGCGGCGAAAGCTTGGCTATGTCCTGGCGCGTCAGCGCCAGCAGTCATGACCGCAGAAAACGCAGAAACGCGCCTCAACGAAATCCTTCTGCGTCATTCTGCGTTTTCTGCGGTTCAAAGAGGCGGCGGCCGGTCAGAGATCCTTCTGAACCCGCCGGCGGCGGGGCACGCGGACGGTCGCGTCGCCGTCCATCACCAGATCGCCGCCCACATGGACCTCACAGCGCAGCACCACCCGGGCGGCCGCGTGATCAATCGCAGCCACCGTCACCCGGGCCGAGGCGACATCGCCGATCCGGACCGGCTTGTGGAAATTCAGCGTCTGGCCAAGATAGATCGCGCCCGCGCCGGGCAGGATCGTGCCGACGACGGCGGATCCGAACGAGGCCGACAGCAGGCCATGCGCGATCCGGCCGCGATAGGCCGTCCGGGACGCGAAAGCCTCGTCCATGTGCACGGGGTTGAAGTCGTCCGAGGCCTCGGCGAACTGGCCGATCCGCTGGTCGGTCACGGTGACAAGCTTTTCGGCGGTCATGCCGACGACAAGCTCGTCCAGAATATAGCCGCCGGACGGATGGGATTCGATCATCGGATGGGCTTAATGGCCGCGCCGTCGGCTCGCCAGCGGAAATGCAAATGCGCGAGCAGCGCCTCACCGCCCCTCACCGGTCTTGCGATTGCCGGGCAGCGAGGTCGTGAACCGGTCGCCCGGCTGGGTCCAGCCGGGGGTATCCTCGCGCTCCACCTGCCCGGTGATCGGGTTCGGGCAATAGCCCACCACCTTCTTCTCGCCGGTCTCCTCGTCCACCTCGACCTTGAAATGCCGGAACAGGATGGTCCGCACCTGACGCGGCTTCTCCGCTTCCCCCGGCTTCAGCCGCGCCACCCGGGGCGCCATCACCCCGGCCATCCAGCGCGCCTGGGTCAGCTTCACATGGGTGAGATACGCCGTCTCCGGGGTCGCCGCCTCGGCCAGCGCCCAGCCCACGTCGCAGAATCGCTCGCCCATCACCTCCTTGGCCTGCCGCACCTCCTCGTCGAACACCCCGTTCTCCCGCCGCCAGGCCTGGATCGTCGACAGGCTGGGCATGGTCGGATCCGCCCCGATCCGGGTCAGGCTCTCCCCCTCGCAGATCCGCTCGCAGATCTCCGCCGCAATCCCCGTGCAGAAGGTCGAGACCGGCCCCCGCGCCCCCTGGGGCCGCCCGCCTTCCGCCCGCGCCGCCTTCAGCCGCTCGCCGAACGCCGGTCGCTCCTTCGCCCATTTGGCCACCGCCTCGGGCGTCGGCATGCCCTCGTCGCGGGCGATCCGGTACAGAAACTCCCCCGCCGCCAGCCGCGCCAGCAACCGCTCCGCCACCGCGTCCGACCAGCGCACATAGACGCGACGCTGCGTCACGACCGCGCCAGAGGCCTCCGCGGCCCCGCCTTCCCTGTCCATCGCCAGGTCTCTCATGTGATGTGAAAACCGCCCGCGGAGGCCGCGCCCGGACCCTTCAGGGTGTCCCGGACGCAACCGTCAACGCTGCCATCCTTGTCTCACGGATTCACGCGGAATGCAAGAACAAAATGGCAACATCTAATTTCGGTGACAGTTGGAATTTCGGTGACAGTTGCAATAACCCCTAAACCACGCCGACACTGAACGGCCGCATCCAGGGTTATTGCAACTGTCACCGAAATTATCCAGCTACCCCGACCCTCACCGCCCCCTGGGCTTCGGACCCCGCCTGCCGGGCGCAAGCGTCAGCCGCGTACGCGCCTCCATCGCCGTGATCCAGTCCGACGCGCCCACCGGCCGCCCGATCAGCTCGGCCTTGCGCAGCGGCCCATAGGCGGCCGCTTCGTCGAAGTCCTCGTCCAGAAAGGCCGCGAGATCGCCCACCCGCTTCAGCGCCGGCGCCACCCGCACCACCGTGTCATCGCGGCCCGCCAGCAACGCGGGCGTGCTGGACCAGCGCCAGTCGCCCGCCCGCTCGACCAGTCGCGCCCGCACCGGGTTCAGCGCCACATAGCGCAACGCCGACAGCAGATGATGGCCCTCATCCATCGCCACCGAGCCATAGCGCCCCTGCCACAGATGCCCGGTGGTGCGCATCCTGGCGTTGATATAGCCGGTGTAGTGGCGGTGCACCTTGCGGAACGTACTCCACAGCCCCTCCGCGTCGCCCGGCGTAACCACCAGGTGCACGTGGTTGGGCTAGCTCCACACCTCGACCCCCGCCGCCCGGGCCGCATCGGCCAGCAGGTCGAGGTAGAGCTGATAGTCGCCGTCCTCAAAAAACGTGCGCTCCCTGCGGGAGCCGCGCTGGGTGACGTGGTGCGGGACGCCGGGGATCACAACGCGGGAGAGGCGGGCCATGGGGTGGAGCGTGGGGAAGATTGGGGGTTATTGCAACTGTCACCGTAATTCCCCTGTCCATCGCCAGGTCTCTCATGTGATGTGAAAACCGCCCGCGGAGGCCGCGCCCGGACCCTTCAGGGTGTCCCGGACGCAACCGTCAACGCTGCGATCCTTGTCTCACGGATTCATCCAGAAGGCAAGAACAAAATGGCAACATAGTTCTAACTTCGGTGACAGTTGCAATAGCCCTGGATGCGGCCGTTCAGCGGCGACGTGGTTTAGGGGTTATTGCAACTGTCACCGAAATTTTCCCGGATGGGGTTAAGTAACGTGCCACCGAAATGGTGGACTCAGTTGCCGCCTTGTGGTTTTCTAACGACGTCGACTCGTTTCGGTCACCCAAGTGGGTGCGCCATTTATGGAACGGTCGTCGGAAACAGGAGACTAAATTATGGCTGATCAAGCCAATGACTACACGTTCCAATTCCTCAACTGCCGCAATATCAGCGCGCCCGAAGATGAAGCTAACGGTCGCAAGGTCTACTCTGGGCACGCACCGGCGACCGCCGTCCTAGGGTTAGAAGACAATGAGAACGTCCGAGAGTACCTCGTTGACGCCAAGGGTAAGCAGAAGCGTTCCCCCACTTTAGTCCACCAAGCCATTCGTAAGACGCTGCAAGACACGCCGGATCAGTTCAGCATTTTGAATGGCGGCATGGTCATCGTTGCGCGGGCTGCCTCCCTAGACGACAAGACCAAGACGATGAAGCTGGAGTCGCCCAGCATCATCAACGGATCTCAAACTCAAGGCGAACTGCGCCGATTCTTCGAACGCAACCCGGCGTCGCTTAACGATCCGCCAAGCGTCAAGTTCGAGATCATCGTCACTAACGACGACGACCTAATCGCGGAAATCTCTATAGCGAGAAATTTCCAGAATGACGTGCGTGCAATCTCTATAGCAGGGCGCAGGGGGCAACTGGACGAGCTAGAGTCCGCCATCCGCAAAGTGTTTCCCGATCTGAAGCTGCGAAAGTCGGAAACCGATCTCATTGCGGACGAGGACTTCATCGACACTGAAAAACTGATTCAGGTCATACTCGCGCTCATGCCCTCGGAGGTACTGGAGAATTTTGACTCGTCGATTGATGCCACGAGCAGGGTGTTCACCTACAGCCAGAAAACGCGATGCTTGAAGCTGTATCAACGGATCGTGGAAGACACGGACACGGCGACCTTGAAATGCTGCCTAGACCTCGCCCCGGTCGCATGGAACCTCTACGCGAAGTGGAAAGCTCACCAGGGTTTCCGTGGGACTCGTATCCGTGCCATCGAACGTGAAAATGGCGAGATAATCGAAGTTCCGGACGGTGTTGTATTTCCCATCCTTGCGGCCCACTCGGCGTTCGTGAAAAAGGACGGAAGCGGCAAGTGGAAACTGTCGCCGCCCGCCATGTTCGCCGACGCCGAACTGATTAGCGCGGCTAAGCAGGCCTACATGGAAATAGCGGGGCATAATCCTCAAACTATGGGCAAGAGCAAGGCCTGCTACTCGACGTTGTTACGCATCACACAGATCTACGCCCGCCTCGCAAAGGCGTAGTCACCGACTGAAGTTTGAACTGTCAATGCGTGCAACATTCTAAAGTCAGGCCCGAATTCCAAACGGCACCCTCGTTTCAATGGATCGGGTCTGATGCTTTCCAACTCCGCGACCCACGAGCCTGTTCTCGGGCCGGCCTTTGGCCGAGCCGGGAACAGGCGAACATAAACCGATGGCATCGCGCGATCAGTCGCCACACGCGCGCCGACTTCCCCAGGGCCGAGACGGGGCCATCATGCGGAGAGTTACGCAATTCCTTAAGTGTTCGCGTTGGACCCTTGGCCCCAGCTACAGAATCGCCCGACCATCTACTCGCATTCCGCCTTGAGCATATGTAATTGAAAAGCAGTTTGTTTTAAGGTAACAATGAATACAATGGAAGATGACAAACTAATTTCTGAAATAAAATTGGCGATGCGCGATTTGCCGCCAAACAAATGCCGCCCTGTATTGCAGCAGTGTTTACTGGAAGTGCGCAAGCTGGGGGCAATAGACGCGTCCGAACATGTAGCGGAAATTCTTAAAGCCATTCCGCTTTTTGCAGAACGATCTGACCAGAGACAGTCTGCAATCGATTTTTTCCACGAGCACTATGCAAATTTGGTTGGTACCGCCGCAGTTTACGCTGACGATCTACACCAGCATGACAGACGGCTCTACAAGACCCTTGCTGCCTATCAGTCACACCGCAACCAGCGCATTGGTGATCTTCTGCCGAAGCGCAACCGCCCAATCCGCGGTGGACGTCCGCGAAGTCGGACACGCTCGCCTGAAAGCGCCCTCAGCGCTCGTCATTGAAAAAAGTGACGGCGGCGTCAGGTTGGCATTGACAACCTTGATGCAAAACTCTTCCATACGGTTCAAGATACTTCAGGCCTCGTAGCGCACTTCAGCTCTGCTCTGGCTTCCCTGAAGGATCTGGTCGGTCGGCCTTGCCCTAAGGGGCTCCGGCACAGGCGTCGCCTGCAAGGTGGTGCCAGTGTTGCGATCCGCAACGCCGAGAGCGACTTTGACATCCATTGCGTCTGTCATTGCTCGTCGTGCGGGAGTGTGTAGCCATGTCCCCATAGCTGACAAACAAAGGCCCGCTCCGTTGACGCGGAAGCGGGCCCCTATCGATACACCGCGAAGGCTCCGCGACGCATCTAGCACATCTGGATATCTAGTCTTCCCTAGCGGGAGGTCAACCAGGAAGCCCGCCTCAGCCTTCGTTTTCTGTGGACACGCCGCGCCCTCGGGGCGCGGCGAACGAAGGATGCTACCCAATGCGCGAGAAAAACTCCGTGCGTAGGCTTCTTCACGCGACGCCTTATCTGGTGATCGCTTTTTTCACAGCCGTTCAATCCGAGTTTTCGGACGGCGCGAAGGTCAGCTCCTATATCGTTCTGGCCGCGTTAGCGGTGCTTAACACGCTTGCCGAGGCGAGGGCCGCCGTCCGGTCAATGTGTGTGATCCTGGCCGTCTTGGGTGTCTCGCTTCAGGTCGACAGAGAGACGTTTGCGCTGACGCCAGCCTCTCGTACCAGCGAAACTTCGACACAGGCTAGGGTTGCTACACCGGGAACGGGAATCCGCTGACAGGTCCAGTGTTCCCGCTTTGAAAGTCGGGGCGTCGGGTAACTGAGTTAGGCCCATCCAAGCCTAGGGATACGAAGTCGCGGCGAGTGGATCGCAGCGCTTCACATAGGAGGATGGGCCTTATGCAAGTTTATGTCGGACTGGATGTGTCGGACAAGTCCACGCACCTGTGCCTAGTGGACGGCTGATAACGGTGACAGTTGCAATAACCCCAAAACCTCCGCCTCAAAAGATCCGGTAACAGGTCCAACAGTCCCCTTTCCGCGCCCAGGGAACGAACCTGCATAACGTCCGCCCCACACACACCCTGCCCTCCCCACACCATCTCACCCCCGCAACACCTCACCCCGCCCGTCCCCCATTGACTCCCGCCCCGCCCTCCGACACCTAGAACCCAACTCTCGCGGGAGAGACTCCTCTTCGCCCCCCAGGCGCCGGAGGAGAGCCGAAGGCGCAACCGCCCCGGAAACGCTCAGGCAAAAGGACCGCGACGGGCTGATGAACGCTGGAAAGATCCTCCGAAGCTCGTGAGAGCGCAGGCGGACGCCGAAGGAGCAAGGACCGCCACATTCGGCGGTCTGAAATCTCTCAGGTCCAAGGACAGCGGGGGCGCGCGACGTCAGGGGTCCGGGCACGGGCGCCTGCCGGTTCGCGCGGTCGTCAGCTGGAGTTCGCCGCTTGTCCGATACGCCTCTCAAGACCACCCCGCTCACCGAGGCGCACGTCGCCCTGGGCGCGCGCATGGTCGCGTTCGCCGGCTATTCCATGCCGGTCCAGTACCCCATGGGCGTGATGGCCGAGCACCTGTGGACCCGCGAACACTGCGGGATCTTCGACGTCTCCCACATGGGCCAGGCGCGCCTGCGCGGCGTCTCGCCCCTGTCGGCCTTCGAGGATGTGGTTCCCGGCGACTTCATCGGCCTGAAACCCGGCAAGCAGAAGTATTCGGTCCTGCTCAACAAAAAGGGCGGCATCATCGACGACCTGATGGCCGGCCGCCCCATTTCGCCTGACGGAACGGGCGACGACGGCCTGTTCGTGGTGGTCAACGGCGCCTGCAAGGACAATGACTTCAGGGTCATCGACGATGAACTGGCCGGCCAGGTCCAGATCGAGCGGCTGGAAGATCGCGCCCTGATCGCCGTCCAGGGGCCTGAAGCCGCCGCTGTCGTGAACGCCCTGGTCCCGGCCACCGCCGACATGGTGTTCATGGACATCCGCGCCATGCCCGGCTTCGGGACCGACCTGATCATCTCCCGCTCGGGCTACACCGGCGAGGACGGCTACGAGATCTCGGTCCCGGCGACGGAGGCCGCCCGCGTCTGGGGCCTGTTGCTGGCCGACGACCGTGTCCGCCCCATCGGCCTGGGTGCGCGGGATTCCCTGCGCCTTGAAGCCGGCCTGCCGCTCTATGGCCACGATCTGGACGAGACCGTCTCCCCGGTCGAGGCCGGCCTCACCTTCGCCATCAACAAGAACCGCCGCGAACAGCGCGACTTCCCGGGCGCCGCGCGCATCGTCAAGGAACTGGCCGAGGGCCCCGCCCGCGTGAAGGTCTGCCTTCGCGTCCTCGAAGGCGCCCCGGCCCGCGAGGGCGCCGAGGTGGCTGACGCCTCGGGGGCGATTATCGGAATTGTGACCTCGGGCGGCTATTCCCCCTGCCTCAAGGGCGGCATCGCGCTGGCCTTCGTACCGCCAACCCTGAAAGCGCCTGGCACGCCGTTGAAAGTCATCGTCCGCGGTAAGCACCAGGCCTGCGAAGTCGTCACCAGCCCCTTCGTCCCCCACCGCTACGTGCGGAAGGGCGACGCATGACCGGCGCCTCAGCCGCCATTCTCCTCCCCCGTCGGGGGAGGGGGACCAGACGCAGTCTGGTGGAGGGGGCCAGCCCCATCCGCCGCGCTCTGGCCAAAGCCCCCTCCACCCTGCTGCGCAGGGTCCCCCTCCCCCGATGGGGGAGGAGAGATAGCGCCCGCCGCCGACTATTCCCCCTGCCTCAAAGGCGGCATCGCGCTGCCCCCCATCGCTACGTGCGGAAGGGCGGCGCATGACCGGCGCCTCAGCGAGCATCCCGCTCTCCTCCCCCGTCGGGGGAGGGGGACCGCGGAACGCGGTGGAGGGGGCCAGCCCCATCCGCCGC
>CAIVVM010000044.1 GCA_903909375.1 uncultured Alphaproteobacteria bacterium | reverse complement strand
TACATCCACGACCAGACGCTGCGGATGGCCAACCACGGGCTCAACGCCACCGAGATCGCCGAGGTCCTGCGGCTGCCGCCGACCCTGGAAGCCGAGTGGCACACCCGCAGTTACTACGGAACGCTCAGCCACAACGCCAAGGCGGTCTATCAGCGCTACCTCGGCTGGTTCGACGGCAACCCGGCCAATCTGCACAAGCACCCGCCCGAGGCTGCAGGCCGGCGCTATGTGGCCGCCATGGGCGGGGCCGAGCGGCTGCTGGCGCAGGCGCGCGAGGCGTTCGCGGCGGGCGACTACCGCTGGGTCGCCGAACTGGTCGGCCACCTTGTGTTCGCCGATCCGGCCAACCTGGAAGCCCGGGCCCTGCAGGCCGACGCCTTCGAGCAGATGGGCTATCAGGCGGAGTCCGGGCCTTGGCGCGACTTCTACCTGACCGGGGCCCAGGAGCTGCGACATCCCAGGCCGCCCAGCGCCACGCCCCGCCAGGCCTCGGCCGGCCAGCTGCGCACCATGCCCACCGACAATGTGCTGGACTCGCTGTCGGTGCGGCTGAATGGCGAGAAGGTCGGGGCGACGGAGATCGCGTTCACGGCGGTCTTCACCGACACCGGCGAGCGCTTCGCGGTCAGCGTCGAGAATGCGGTCCTGCACCATCGGCCCGGAGAGGGTGGGCCGCAGGTCGAGCTGACCCGGGACCTGCTCATCGACCTGGTGTTCGGTACGAAGACGCCCGAAGATGCTGTGCTGGAAGGTCCGGGTTCGGGCGCCCTGGTCAGCCTGCTGGCGCTCCTGGACCGCTTCGACCTCTGGTTCGAGATATCGGCGCCATAGCTGATTGTGCCGGCGCGGCCACTCCCCGTCCAAGTCTGCCCGGCGCAAACCGTCACAAGTCAGTACAGGAACTCGCGCCCCTCCATGACCGACTGGACGGAGATGTGCTCGTTCAAGCCACGGATCCGGTCCTAGAAGGGGATCTCGTCGTCCAGGTTGGCCGAGAAGTCTTCTCTGGGCGCCGAGCTGGTCTGGCGGGGGCCTGAGGAGAAGCCGCTGGAGCCTGACGAATAGCCGCCCTCCCCCTGCTCGGCGTCGCCTCCCCGACCGTCAAGCATGGTGAGTTCACCGCGGAATTTCTGAAGGACGATTTCGGTGGAGAACTTCTCGACGCCCGACTGATCCGCCCACTTGCGGGTCTGGATCGAGCCCTCGATGTAAACCTTGGAGCCCTTGCGCAGATAGTTCTCGGCCACCTTGACGAGGTTCTCGTTGAAGATGACCACGCGGTGCCATTCGGTCTTTTCCTTGCGCTCGCCCGAGGACCTGTCGCGCCAGGTTTCGGAGGTGGCCACGCGCAGATTGGCGACCCGGTCGCCGGAGCCCAGGGCGCGAATTTCGGGGTCCGCCCCGAGGTTTCCCACCAGAATGACCTTGTTGACGCTGCCCGCCATGTCGTTGTGTCCCGTCGTTTCCGTAGCTGCGGGCTCTGGCCCGGTGGGCACGCTAGACCCTCAGAACAGGCACGGCAAGCGAATGTTCTTCTTTTGTTTCATTCCGCCCACAGCTATTGCTGCGGCATCGCGCCCGGAATCGCCAAACGACCGTCGCCGGTCCTGACCAGGGCCACATAACGCGGGCCCTCCAGCGAGGTGGAGGTCAGAACGCCCTCCCGCACCAGAAACAGGAAATTGGCCTGGAAGGCGCCGTAGATGTCGGTCTGGTTGCCGCCGAGCCGCAGGAACTTGACCCGCATGGCTTCAAGGTTGCCGGCGCAAGCCTCCAGCGTGGCCACGGTCACCACGCGGTTGTACTTCATCGACCCGTCCTTCTGCGGGACCACGTGGTAGCAGACGCCAGCGTCGCCCGGAGGCTTTGTGCGCTGGGCGCAGCCGACCATCGCGAGCGCGGCCACACCGAGGATCAGGAGTGTTTTGACGGACATCAAATTTTTCCTATCAGGCCAGCCGCCGCGCGTCATCCAACAGCTGGCAAGGCGCAGTCAGCCGCCTGCAGCACCAGCGTCGAGAATGTGCGGTTGTCATCGGAGACCTCCACCCGGCCAGGCGTCAGGCGCAAGGTGCGCGCGCCCCAACGGCCATAGACCGCGCCGGACGTCTCGCAGCGACCCGCGAAGAGCGCCTGGACGCATCCGTCGAGGTCGAGATCGTTGGCCACCTTGCGCCAGCGCCCGCCCCGATGGAGCCAGCAACTGCCTGGCGGGGGTTCACTGCCCACCTCGGCGTCAGGCTCCGGATCGGGCGTGCGGAACGCGGCGCCCGCCTCCTCCTGGGGCGGCAGCGGAATGAGCGTCTGGCTGGCCTGCTGGGCCGCCGCCAGGGCGCCGCTCTCGTCGATGCCGACATCCAGGGCATCGGTGGCAACCCCATTGCGCTGGGCGCAGGCGGTCAGACTGAGTTCGCCGACAAACTGTCCGGCGACGAAGCAACGCAGCGGCCTGGCCGGATCAATGCGGCCGTCGTCATTGGCGCTGGAATCGATGATCAGACCGGCCTCCGACGCCGGCGGCGGGGTGGTGTTGTCCTCGTCGCTGCGGGTCATGAACCAGGCCGCGCCCAGTCCGGCGGCCAGGGCGATCAGGCCACCCACCGCAAACATAGGGACCCTGCGGGCCGGGGGCTTGGGGGCTGGGGTCGGCGACGTCTCCATGCGGTCTGGCTAGCCCTCCGTCATGGCGCATTCAAGTCGCCAAATGACCTGGCTATCCGCCGAGACGGTCGATCGCGGCCTGATAGTTGGCGATCTGATTGTTCAGGTAGGCCGGCACCTTGCCCGAAATCGCCGCCGCGGAGGGCGGAGGTGGAGGTGAGGCAGCCGCCTTCATGTCGATGTAGGCCTTGCGCACCACGCCCATGGCCTGGCCGATTTCGGCGATGGCGTGTTTGCGCTCGACGTCATTGTTGAGGTTGAGGTTGCTGGGCAAGCCCAGTCCGTACAGCATGCTCTTGCCGTCGGCCGGGAGAGTTTTACCATCCACGGTCGTGGTCTTGCGCAGGACGCCCTCGGGGATGCCCAAAAGCTCCAGCGCGTCCTTGCCATCCTTGCCCAGAGCGAACTCGATCATCTGATTCGGAGTCGTCGGTTCGATCCGCAGACTGCGCTGGCCGCCGAGGGAGGTGATGGTGACTTTCGCCTGGAAGTTACTGTTTCGACGTATCTTCTGGGCCAGGGTGTCGATCGTGTCGGCGGCTTCAATGGTGACGGTCCGGGTGGATCCCTGCCCGGTCCTTATCGTAAACTGGTCGCCGGCCCGGAGGGCGGAGGCCGCCGTCAGGCGCGGGGAATCGCTGAGGTCCAGTTGGCCTTGCGGCAGGCCCAGGCGATCCAGGACGCTGGCGCCCTGGGTGTCCACTGCAATGCTCGTGGGCGCCGCGCGCCCGTCCTTGCCCGTAAACCGGCGCGACCATTCGACAGACCCGGCGGCCACGTCCAGGCGCGTGAGGAAGCCGTCCTTCGTGCCGATCTTGTCGGCGAACCCCGGCAGATCCGTTCCGACAGCGCCGGCCAGCCAGACCTCGCCGGCGGCGCCGACAGCCAGGGCGGTGGCGCGGTCGTCGCCTGCCCCGCCGTAATAGGCGATGGAGCCGCCGGGTCCGAGGTTGGCGGAAATCCGCGCCGCGAAGGCATCACTGCCGCCCGAATGCGCCCGGGTTATGGTTCCGGCGGCCAGCGCCGGGTTTCCAGCAGATCCGGCCACGACAACCTCGCCGCCATCCAGGGCAAGGCCGGTGATCTCACCGCCCTGCAGATCGCCGAGATCGCGCATAGATGTCTGCACGGGATTGGCGCCGGAGACATCATATCGACGCAGGACCGCGCGGCCGTCCTCGTTGCTGGCGGTGACGACCGAGGTCCCATCGACGACCAGACCGGCCGGGCGATCCGTGCCGGCGGTGCCGAAGTTCGTGGTGAACAGCGTCTGCACTTTGCCGGTTCCATCCGGCTTGAAAGCCTCAAGATAGCTGTCCCAGCCGCCGATGGCCGTGGTCCCCGGAAGGGCCGACTGGGCGCGGCCGGCGACGTAGACGGTACCATCGGCGCCGAACGCCACCTGACTGGCCTCGTCGGCCTTACGCGCGCCGCGCCGCTGGGTCCAAAGTTCCTGGCCCTCGGCGTCGAAAACGGTGACGTAGCTGTCCGACGACGCGCCGGGGCCGGCTGTGGAATTCATTGCACCGTTGACGGCGCCGTTGAGCCCGCCCGTGACGGAACCGGCAATCGCGATCTTGCCGTCAGCCGACAGGGCCAGGCCCAGGCCACTGGAGGTCTCTGCGGCTCCCAGAACACGGGCGAAGATCAGCTTCCCGGCGCCGTCATACTTGAGCAGCGCGGTATCCTGGGCGCCCCGGATTTCCTGGCCAGCGACCTTGGAGGTTACATCCGCCAGCATGTAAACCGAGCCGTCGGCGTCGACCTTGGTCTGGCGGACGGTCTTGACCTCAGGACCCAGGGTCTGGGCGAACACGCGACCATCCACCCAGTTCTGCTCGCCGGTCTGCTGCAATGGCGCGCCAACGTTGGTGGTGTCGGTCTGGAACTTGAGAAACTGGCTGCGGGCGATGCTGTCGGCGGTGGCGGGTTTGCCGTCCGGATCGGGGTTGCCGGCGTCCTGAGCCAGATAGACCGCGCCCGCCGTCGCCGGCGCCTGGAACGAGACGGTTTCTCCGGCTGAGACCTTGAACTTCAGCGCGAACTGATCGGGATTGGTTCCGATGGTCACCGGCTTGCCGTTTACCGTGGTAGTCTTTGGCGATCCGGGCGTGCGCGCCGAGGAAACCCGCACGTCAACACCGGCGGCCTGAAGCTGGCTGTTGATGTACTCCACGGTGTTGCCCATCGTGCGCGGCGTGGCGCCCATGGCCGACAGGTCGATCGGAACATTGAAGGTGGTCCCCGACCGTTTTACAGTGATGTTGAACGCCACTGCGCCCTGGAACGCCGGAACGACGGTCGAACTCGACCCGCTCACCAACGTCGGGGTCTGGTACTCGGTTCGGGTCCGGGGGACGCCCAGCTTGGCCTTGGCGCTGGTGGCGGCGTCACCCTGCACCAGGCGCAGCTTTTCGAAAGATGAGTCGTCGACGTAGCCGGAAACCTCTTCGAGGCCCCGGGTAAAGGCCTGACTGATGCGTTGCTTCTCGCTGGCGGTCAGGCTCTTGGCGCCGGCCTGCTCGGCGACGCCCAGCAGGCTGCCAAGACCCTCATAGAGGGCGAACAGTTTCCGGTAATCCGTACTGGCGCCAGGCAGGTCCAGCTTGGCCGAACCCTCATTGATGAACTTGCGACCCGACAGGGCCGACTTGATCGCCGCGCTGGTTTCCGCGGGCGTTGTGGCGCCGTTCCACGGCGCCGTGGGCGCGACCCGCTTGAAGGTTCCCGAGGATCCGCTCGCAGCCGTCCGGGCACCGGTCTGCGACTGGTACATCGAAAGCAGCAGACTGGAATCAATCGCCGTAACCATAGTCTCGCTCGCACAGACACAAGGTCCGCAGGTTCACGATTGCCACAACAACACTTACCGCCCGTTAAGCCGCCCGAAAAACACCGCACAGACCCCACTACGGCACGGTCAGAGCGCCGCCCGCGTAACGGGCTAGCCGCCGCGGAAGAGCTGCAGGATGATCTGCGGCGCCGAGTTCGCAATGGAGAGCGCCTGGGCCCCCAACTGCTGCTGGACCTGCAAACCCTGAAGACGAGCGCTTTCCTTTGCGAGGTCAGCATCAACCAGGTTCCCGACACCAGACTCCAGAACATCAGTCAGTTTGGACACGAAGTTGAGGTGGGCATCGATCTGCTTGGCCTGGGAGCCGAGATTGCCCAGCGCCTGGTTGACGTTGGCGATGGAGGCGTCAAGGCGCGCCAGTACGGTTGTGGCGATGGTGATGGTGGTGATGCCCGCAGTGGCCGGGATGGTGATGTTGGAGCCGCCAAGAGCCAGGGTGCGCGTCGACAGGGTGAGGCGCGAGGTCGCCTCAGCGTTGGCGAGGAACTGGATATTGCCCGCCGTGCCGCTGAAGATATTGGCGCCGTCGAAGCTGGCATTCTGCACCACCTGAGTGATCTGTCGCAGGATGGCCTTGAAGTCCGAATCCAGCGCACCCCGCGAAGCCGCATCCAGCGACGTGTCCAACGCTGCAACGACCTTGGCCTTGAGCTCAACCAGGAGGTCCGAGATGGTGGCGCCGGCGGCGAGCGAGACATCCGCGATCGAGGTCGCGCGATTCAGGCTGTTGGTCACCGCCCCCAGCGCCCCGATATCGGCCCTCTGCCCCTGAGCAATGGCCCAGACGGAGGCGTTCTCCTTGGCGTTGTTGATCCGCAGACCGGTGTTGAGGCGATTTTGGGTCTCGGTCAGCTTGTCGGTGGTCGCATTGAGGTTCTGGAGCGCTGTCAACGCTGATTTATTCGTATGGACGCTGATCGTCATCACGCTCTCCTGGCGGTCCGACCCCGGCGGCGACTCGCAACCGTGTGGTGAGGACACTCTAGGAAAACGTGGTGAGCAGAAGGTTAACGCGCCACGACAGAACGCCGCCGCCGGGCGCTCCGGGGCGGTTGACAGTGCTTATCGGACCTGCGCGAACGCCGGGCCGGGCGGGATCAGGCCTCTGTGCGTACGATCGCCCCGGACTTGTACCCGTCGCCTGATTGCAGCTTCAGGAGATCCTCCCGAGGAAACTGCTGCAGGACTTCACCGGTCACACGGTTGATCGTCTTGTAGACGTACGAGCCGCTGACCTCGCCTTCTTCAATGACCAGACGAATGTCGACTGGATCCGGGCCGGTCGCCACCGGCTTCGCCTCTGGTTTCCCAGACGCCGAACCTGGCTGGACTTGCGTCGGGGCTGGATCGAGCAAGCGTGCGTTGGCTTCGATCTTGGGTTCCATCGCTCCTCTCGCCGACCTGTGGTGCGGCGCTCCGGACTATGGGGAAAGTGCGACCGGCGGACGGGCGAGCCGCCCGCCGGCGCATTTGGGGTGATGCCCGGAACATCAGATCGTCCCGGGCGGCGCGTTCCTTTAGCGGAACAGACCCAGCAGGATCGACGGCGCCTGGTTCGCGATCTGGAGCGCCTGAACACCCAGCTGCTGCTTCGTCTGCAGAGCCTGGAGCTTGGCGCTTTCCTTCGCGAGATCGGCGTCGACGAGGTTGCCGACCCCAGCGTCAATCGTATCCTGCAGCTTGTTGACGAAGTTAAGGTGAGCGCCCAGGGCCTTGGACCCGGTGCCCAGCTTCGACAGCTTGCTGGAGACTTCCGTGATCGCCGAGTTCACGAGGCCGATGGCCGTAGAGGCCAGGGTCTTCGTGCTGATCGAGCTGGTCGACAGCGACAGTGCGGAAAGCGTCAGGGTCTGGGCGGCAACCGTGAGCACCGAAGAGGCGTCAGAGTTGGCCAGGGCGTTGATCGTGGTGCCACCCTGCTTGAGCAGGTTGCCACCATTGAACTCGGCGTTGCTCACCGCCTTGCTGATCTGGCCGAGGATAGAGCTGTACTCGTCGGCAAGAGCTGTACGGCTGGTGGAGTCCAGACCCGCGTCAGCGGCGGAGAGCGCCTTTTCCTTCAGCTGCAGAAGCAGGTCGGAAATGGTCTCGCCGGCCGAAATCGCAACCTCTGCGGTCGATTGACCACGCTGGAGCGATTCCCGGACGGAGTTCAGAGCGCTGGAGGCGGCACGCTGGTTCTGGGCGATGGCCCAGACGGCGCCATTGTCCTTGGCGTTGCCGATCTTCTTGCCGGTATTGATACGGCTCTGGGTGGTTTCCAGTTCCCGGTTCGTCTGGTTCAGGTTCTGAAGGGCGACCTGGGCGCCGACATTGGTATTCACTGAATTGGGCATTTTAGACCTATTTCTCAGGGACCGACCGTCATTCTGACAGCCAGAGGCGTTTTGCCTGTCCCCTTGGAAGCAACGAACGCGCCAAACGAGGCACCCGCACTTCCGAGATCAAATCATTGAAAATATTGAGTTATAGGACTGTTAAGCCTGTTGGAGCCCGGCAATTTCTGCCCGGTGGGGCGCTCAGGTCGGCAGAATATGCCGGCCGAGACCGGCAATTCCGGCCTACCGCGCAAAGAGGCCGCCAGGCGAACCAAAGCTCGCCTGGCAGCAATGACCTAGCGGAACAGACCCAGCAGGATTGTCGGCGCCTGGTTCGCGATCTGGAGCGCCTGAACCCCCAGCTGCTGCTTTGTCTGCAGGGCCTGGAGCTTGGCGCTTTCCTTCGCGAGATCCGCGTCGACAAGGTTGCCTACACCGGCATCGACTGTGTCCTGCAGCTTGTTGACGAAGATAAGGTGAGCGCCCAGGGCCTTGGACCCGGTGCCCAGCTTCGACAGCTTGCTGGAAACTTCCGTGATCGCCGAATTCACAACGCCAATGGCCGTTGAGGCCAGCGTCTTGGTTCCGAGGGTGCTTGTCGCAAGCGACAGCGCCGTCAGGGTCAAGGTCTGGGCGGCAACCGTGAGCACCGAAGAGGCGTCAGAGTTGGCCAGGGCGTTGATCGTGGTGCCGCCCTGCTTGAGCAGGTTGGCGCCATTGAACTCGGCGTTGCTCACCGCCTTGCTGATTTGAAGCAGCAGGGATTGGAACTCATCGGCGAGCGCACCACGGCTGGTTGCGTCCAATCCTGCGTCAGCGGCGGAGAGCGCCTTTTCCTTCAACTGCAGGAGCAGGTCGGAAATGGTCTCACCAGCCGAAATCGCAACCTCGACGGTCGATTGACCGCGCTGCAGGGATTCCCTGACGGAGTTCAGAGCGTTGGAGGCGGCGCGCTGGTTCTGGGCGATCGCCCAGATTGCGCCATTGTCCTTTGCCGTCGCAACCTTCTTGCCGGTGTTGATTCTGGTCTGTGTGGTGGCAAGCTCCGCGTTGGTTTTATTCAGGTTTTGCAGCGCGACCTGCGCGCCAACGTTCGTATTGACCGAATTGGACATGTTGCAGTTTCCATTCTGGAAGGGGAAAACCGGCTTCGCCGATGAGCGACTTTGCGCTTGCCCCACCCTTCGCAATCGGCATGCCAGGCCGTTAACCCGGACCGGAACCCATATCTAATTGATTATTTTAATTATTTTGAGGATTCTGACCCGGCGGGCCACGCGCAAAAGTTAGCGCGCATTTGCCGCGCGGCAGAAGCTGCCGGGACATGAAAAAGGCCGCAGTCGCCTGCGGCCTCCCAGATGCGACAAAACCGCAGGATCAGGCGGCGGCCTGGGCTCCAGCCGCGAGACCCTGCATGATCATCCGGTTGATCTCGATCAGAGGTTCGATCTCTTCCTCGCGACGGATCACCAGACTGGTGTGCCTGCCGACCCAGAGGCTCAGCGAAATGATCGATGCCCGCAAAGGCTTCGGCAGGCCATTGTCGGGGCTGCCGCAATCCGCGGCGAATGCGGTCCATACGCGGCGATTCCAGTCGAGCGCATCAGCCCGGCCGCCGAAATCCAGCGGATCCAGCTTCGAGGCCTCGATCAGCGCGCGGGTGACCTGCGCGAACAGGCGGTATTCGGTGTCGCGCGGGCTTTCAGCCCGCGTCGCCGCCTGCTGGTAAGCCTGTAGGGACATGCCCCAACCTTTCGTCTTCGTACTCAATAAGTTTCCGGCAGAGCATGAGCGCCTTGTAGAACTCACGCTCCATGCAATGGCGCGATATGTTGACGCAATGCGTCAGGATCAACGGATTCTGGATGACGCCCATGAACTCGGTCAGCCTCAGGACGAACTCGTCGTAGTGGCGCTGGGCGCTCGCCTCATCGAGATACATCATCATGACCGGGAAATAGATCCGGCGAGCGGGCGTCTCGACTTCGGATTCCTGCAAGATGTCCTTCTCCCGAAGGACCGAGGCCTTGTTCTGCAGCACCAGGACCGCGCGGCGATCGCCGTTCTGCAGCACAGCGCCGTTCAGGACGAATTTCTCTCCGGGTCTCAGAGACAACTTCAGGGGCAAGCCCGTCTCCCTTTTCTTGCGCGCCGAGCCGCACCATTGCGATTCGCGTCAGATCAACTTCGCGCATGCCGAACCCCGGCGCACCCCATGCATAGACGTTTTCCGGTTAACGACGCCTTGCGGGCAAAGGACAAGCTTTCCGGTCGAGGCCCACGCACCCACGATTAACGCGCGATTAAGCATAATCAGGCGAGCAAGGGGCGGTCCAACCTGAGGTGAATCCATGTCGCGCAATGCGATGATCAACGCCGCATCCAGCCGGGCGCTGCAGGAGTCGGCCGGGGCCACACCTGCCCGGATGTCGGTTGTCGACATGGGCCAGGCCGCCAACAAGGACGCTCTGGCGACCCTCAACGAGGCGGTCCGCGAACTCAAGGCGCTGGCCGTTCAGCCGATCCTCAAGCGCGCCATTGAAGCCCTGAACCGCGAGGACTTCGTGGCCGGCGGCAGGTGGGCCATCAAGGCGCTGGAGAAGGACGAGAAGAACGGCGTCGGCTGGTACCTTCTGGCGATGGCGCGAGAGCGCGCGGGCGATTTCACCAGTTCGATCAAGGCCTATGAAGCGGCGCTGCAGCTTTTGCCTGACCACGCCGAGGTCGCCAATGACCTGGGGCGCCTGGCCTATCGAATGGGCATGCACGAACAGGCCGAGAAGCTGTTCCGCCACTATGTAGAGCACGCGCCGGATCGGCCGGAAGGGGTGAACAACCTGGCGACGGTCGTGCGCGATCGCGGACGCCCTGACGAGGCGGTCGAGCTCCTCAGGCAGGCCATTGGCGTCAACCCTGAAGCCCAGATGCTTTGGAACACCCTCGGCACCATCCTGATGGAACGGGGCGACCTTGAAACGGCCTGCATCTTCTTCTCCGAAGCGATCCGGCTGGCCCCGACGTTCGGGAAGTCGAGGTACAATCTAAGCCAGGTGAAACTCGGGCTCGGCGACCCTGAGGGCGCGCTGGAAGACTGCGAAGAGGCCATGAAGCTGGTGATCACCGCAGACGACCGCCAGATGATGCTGCTGGCGCGCAGTTCCTACCAGTTGGCCATGAGCCGGCTGGGCGAAGGGTGGGATGACTACGAGGCCCGCCTGTCGCCGCAATTCGCCGATGTCACAAACTTCTTTATCGACCGTCCCCGCTGGTCGCCAGGCGCTGATGTCGCCGGCAAGACCGTGCTGGTAGTTGGCGAACAGGGTCTAGGTGACGAGATCCTGTTCGCCAACGTCCTACCGGACCTGCTGGAGAAACTGGGCCCTGAGGGCAAGCTGCGGATCGCCGTAGAGCCGCGTCTGGTTTCGCTGTTCCAGCGCAGCTTCCCCACGGCCGAAGTCACCTGGCACACGACCCACGTCTGGGCGACCCGCCCGCTCCGCTCGGCGCCGAACACCGACCACGCCTCGGCCGATCTCTGGACGCCGATGGGCAGCCTGATGCGGGAGTTTCGTCGCACGCTGGACGACTTTCCGGCGCACAAGGGGTTTCTCAAGCCTGATCCAAAGCGGGTCGCACACTGGCGCAAGGTGCTCAAGACGGCTCCGGCCGGGCCAAAAGTCGGGCTGCTCTGGAAGAGCGCTACGAACAAGGACGCGCGCCAACGCTATTTCTCGCCCTTCTCGCAGTGGGCGCCTGTACTCAAGACTCCTGGCGTCAGCTTCATCAATCTCCAGTACGGCGACTGTTCGGAGGAACTGGCTCAGGCCGAGGAAGAGTTCGGCGTCCGGATCTGGACGCCGCCCGGCATCGATCTGAAGAAGGACCTGGACGATGTGGCCGCGCTCTGCGCCGCGATGGATCTTGTCGTCGGATTTGCGAACGCGAGTTTCAACCTGGCCGCCTCGAGCGGCACGCCGGTCTGGTTGATTTCGACCCCCGGCTCATGGCCGCGCCTCGGCACGGACCGCTATCCCTGGTATCCGCAGGCCCGCGTCTTCATAACCCCCACCTATGGCGACTGGGACGGGGTCATGACGCTGATTGGTGATGCGCTGGGCGCGCACGTGGCAGACGCCAACACCCCGGGCGCCTGACCCCGCGCAGCCGCCTTACTGACGGCGCCTGCTCGAACGCGCTTGAACATCGCGCGCGGCCCTATAGGTTGACCCCAGACAAACAACTGTTCGAATGCGGGCACGGAGCCCGCACGGGGAGCCTAGATGAGCCAACGTTTTACCGGGACTGACAACTACGTCGCCACCGAAGACCTCAAGGTGGCCGTCAATGCCGCCATCGCCCTGGAGCGCCCGCTCCTGATCAAGGGCGAGCCCGGCACCGGCAAGACGGTGCTGGCCGAGGAAATCGCCAAGGCGCTGGGATCCGAGCTGATCACCTGGCACATCAAGTCGACCACCAAGGCCACCATGGGCCTTTACGAGTACGACGCCGTCACCCGCCTGCGGGACAGCCAGTTGGGCGATGAGCGGGTCAAGGACGTCAAGAACTACATCAAGAAGGGCAAGCTCTGGGAAGCCTTCGAGCACAAGGGCCGGCCCGTGTTGCTCATCGACGAGATCGACAAGGCCGACATCGAGTTCCCGAACGACCTGTTGCAGGAACTCGATCGGATGGAGTTCTACGTCTACGAGAC
Organism: uncultured Alphaproteobacteria bacterium; assembly: GCA_903909375.1. GTDB lineage: Bacteria > Pseudomonadota > Alphaproteobacteria > Caulobacterales > Caulobacteraceae > Phenylobacterium. The sequence continues at coordinate 36,345 of CAIVVM010000044.1, read as the reverse complement.
CAACGAGACCATCAAGGCGGCGATCCGCCCGATCGTGATCATCACCTCGAACAATGAGAAGGAACTGCCGGACGCGTTCCTGCGCCGCTGCTTCTTCCACTACATCCGCTTCCCCGACTCCGAGACGATGCAGCAGATCGTCGACGTCCACTATCCGGGGATCAAGAACAAGCTGGTGGCCGAGGCGCTGCGTATCTTCTACGACATGCGCAAGGTGCCGGGCCTGAAGAAGAAGCCCTCCACGTCCGAGTTGCTGGACTGGCTGAAGCTGCTGATGGTCGAGGACATCGACGCCGATAGCCTGGCGGAGAAGGATCCGACCAAGCTGATCCCGCCGCTGCATGGCGCCCTGCTGAAGAACGAGCAGGACGTGCACCTGTTCGAGCGCCTGGCCTTCCTGGCCCGTCGCGAGGGTGCGGCGCGCCCCGGCCAGTAGGTTACGTTCGGCGTTACACCGAATTCACTCGCCTTTTGGAAGGGCTCCGGCCACCGTTTGTCGCAACAGACGGATCGGACGGAGCCCTTTTCCATGAGAACGCTATATCTACTGGCCGCATCAGGACTGGCCCTGGGCACGTCGGCCTGCGCGGTGAAAGCGCCACCGGCGCGGACGGCTCTGGAGTGTCCGCAAACACAGGGCGACCTCTCCCGCACCTCGGCAGCGTCTGACGGCAGGTCTTGCACCTACATGACATCCAGCGGGGCCGAGGTGACCTTGCAACTGGTGTCTGCCGCTGGCGGGGCAGATGCGGCTCTGACGTCGATCGAAACCATCCTGCTGGCCAATCGAAGCGCGCCAAAGCCGGATGACAAGGCCATGGCCGGCGAACCTGCGCCACCGGCGCCGCCCACGGCGGCTTCGGCCACCGACGCCGGCAAGGCTGCGGCAGCGGCGGCCGAGCAGGCGCTCGAGGATTCCAGTCGCGCCAGCGTAGATGTGAGGATCGACAGTTCCGGCAAACATGTGACCGAAAACGGCGACGGGACGATGCGGGTTGAGCTTCCTGGCATCCACATCACGGCGAATGAAAACGACGAAACAGCCAAGGTCCGTGTGGGGCCGATTTCCATCGACGCCAACGACTCCAGCGCCACCATCCGGTCGCGGCGCGAAGTCCGCCTGCGGGGCGAAGCCTTCAGCCGCGAGAAACGCGGCATCCGGGCGACCTTCATCTACACCGGCAAGGACCTGCCGACGGGCTATCGTTTCGTAGGCTATGAAGCCGGTGGTCCGAAGACCGGTCCCATCACCGTCGCCATCGTGAAGTCAAAGCTGGATGGCGATGCGGGCGAAGAGATGTACCCCGATGTCAAGAAGCTGGTCCGCAAGAACGGCGGCGTGTGAGCCTACGGAGTAGCGATCTTTCACCCTGCAGGCTGGATCTCGACGACCTTGTAGGTAAGCGGGCGACCGTCTTCATCTGAAACGGTCACGTACTCTCCAACGGCGAAGCGGTGCATGCCCAGACGATAGACGGGCTCGTCGTCGTCGGACGCTGCGGCGTCATAGTCAAAGAACCAGTTCTTGCCCTTGCGCGCGAGACGGCCCTCGACCGCCGCCTCATCGGGCGCGAACCGGCGCACGGTGCAGTGGTCACGGGACTTGCCATAGGCTGCCTCGTCCAGATGACCTTCAGCGGTCAGCGGCGCGGTCAGGGCGTAGCCTCGATGATCGTCGCCGCCGGCGAACTCGGTGCCAGGGTTACGGGCCAGACGCATGGTAATGCGTGACAAGGTCATGACGTGGGATCCTGATTAAAGTTCAGTGAGAGAGAAACAGCGATGGCGAATCCGCGTTCAGAAGTGTCCGGGTGGTTCCGCCAAAGATGAATTCCTGAAGCCGGGGATGGCCAAAGGCGCCGGCCACGAGGATTCCGGCGCCCACTGACGCCGCCGCCCGCAGGATCGCCGGCGCGGCATCTCCGCTGTCGGCCAATGCCAGGACCTCCGAAGTCACGCCGCGCGCCGCGTAGTAGCCCTGCAACCGCACAGGATCGAAAGTGCGCGAACTGGCTTTGGGTACGGCGATGATCACCACCCTGGAAGCTTTCTCCAGCAGGGGTGTCGCCAGTCGTGCGGCGCGCGATGCCTCCTTACCGCCATCCCAGGCCACGGCGACGACGCCGCCTATCTCCAAGCCTTTCCGCGCCACCAGCACCGGACGCTGCTCATCGGCGACCATCTGCTGGAACGCCTCGGCCAATGGACCCCGCCCCCGCGATGCGTCGCTGGTGAAGACGATCACATCGGAGAGCCGGCTTTCCGCCGAAAGGCCGGCCCAGACCGGGGTCTGAAGGCTCACGAACTGCTTTTTCGCGTAAGTGGAGGCCGCGAAGGTCGCCCGGGCGTTGGCCTCGCCGGCCGAAGTGGCCTCCTTCAGGGACTCCAGCGCCGTCGTCTGAACCCCGCCGAGGAACCCCTCACCCATCCACGGCATGACGTCCGCCAGGTCCGCCGGCGTGTAAACTCCGGCCAGTTCTGCGTCGAACGCACCGGACAGCATCGCCGCTGCGCGTACAGCTTCGTCATCCCCTTTGCCGCCGGACAGCGGCGCCATGATACGGGCCCAGCTCATGGAGCATCCTTTTCTCTGTAGACAGTGACGGCCTCACACTGGACCTCCATTGATCTTTCGCAAGTCCTGGGTCAGTTCAAAGGGGCAGATCGGGAGGAACGTTCGCGTGAGGAAAGGGTTGCCCCGCAAGAGCGCTATCTCGCGCGCGTGGCAGCGCATGCTCTCTGGACGGCGGCTAGACCTGCTGGATCCCTCCCCCATGGACGTGGAGATCGAGGATATCGCGCATGGTCTGGCGAGGGTCGCGCGCTGGAACGGCCAGACGATCGGCGAGCACGCCTTCTCGGTGGCCCAGCACTCGGTGGTGGTCGAGGAGATCGTAGCGCACCTGCAGCCCGACATTGCGCCGCGCTGGCGTCTTGCCGCCCTGCTGCACGACGCCTCGGAGTATGTGATCGGCGACATGATCTCGCCGTTCAAGGCGGCGCTGGGGTATGACTACAAGCTGTTCGAGGAACGGCTGGAGCACGTCATTCACACCCGGTTCGGCCTGCCCGCCAAAACGCCCGCCGAGATCAAGGTTCTGATCAAGCAGGCCGACCGCGCCTGCGCCTTCTTCGAGGCGACGCAATTGGCGGGGTTTGCGCGGGATGAGGCGATCGAACTCTTTGGTGCGCCACCGGCCGGCTACAGTCTGCACATTGAACCCGAGGCGCCGTTCGCGGCACAGGCCCGGTATGTGCGCCGTTTCGAAGCCTTGTCAGAGGCGGCCGGCTATCGCCCGCACACGCCTGGCGTCAGCGCGCCATGAACAGTTCGCTGGTTATCGGCCTTTCCGCTGTGGTGGTGGCCATCAAGGATGGCGAGGCGGCGGCCCTGACTGTTCGTCACAAGGCGGCCAGCGGCAACCTGACCGGCCTGCCTTTCGGTCCGTTTGATCCCGATGGCCACCGGACGTTCGAGCTTGCGTTGCGCGCCTTCGTGACCGAGCAGACACGGTTCGATCTGGGGTATGTCGAGCAACTCTACACCTTTGGTGACAAGGGCCGCGACGCGCCGCTCGCCGATCTGGGCGACGGCGATGCGGCGGCGCGGGTGATTTCCATCGGGTATCTTGCGCTGGCTCCGGCCGCCGTAGACACCCACTTTGCGGGCAGCACCTGGCGGCCCTGGTCGCAGATATTTCCCTGGGAAGACTGGCGCATCGGACGGCCCCCGGCCCTGGCCCCGATCGAGACCGCGTTGCGCGCCTGGAGCGGCGGCGACGCCCAGCGGCTGGCCCGCGTACGCCTGTTGTTTGCGCTCGACGACGCACCCTGGAACGAGGAACGGGTGATCGAACGCTACGAACTGCTCTACGAAGCAGGGCTGGTACAGGAAGCCGCGCGCGACCGCGGGGAAACCGCGCCATCGCGCTCCGACCAGCTGATCGCCGCCGTCGGCGAGGCCATGATCTCCGACCACCGGAGAATTCTGGCCACCGCATTGGGACGGCTTCGCGGAAAACTGAAGTATCGTCCTGTGGTGTTTGAGCTGATGCCGGACGCCTTCACCCTTTCGGCCTTGCAACGGACCGTGGAAGCGATCGCGGGCGTGCCGCTGCACAAGCAGAATTTCCGGCGAGCGCTGGAGCGGGCCGAACTGGTCGAGGGCCTTGGCCGACTGGACGCCGAGACCGGCGGGCGCCCGGCCGAGCTGTACCGATTCCGGCGGGAAATCCTGGGCGCACGGCCCGTTTCCGGACTGAGCCTGCCCCTCCTGAGGGAATAGCGTTACCTCGAAGGTCATGGATGTGAGGCGGATGTCGCCCTAGCATTGCGGCCATGAACCAGCTGTCCAGCCCTCTTGGCGATCAATTACGCACCTGGCGGCAACGTCGCCATCTCAGCCAGCTCGACCTGGCGCTCGACGCCGAGATTTCAACACGACATCTGAGTTTCATGGAAACCGGGCGCGCCCGACCCAGCCGCGAGATGGTGCTGCGCCTCGCCGAGCGGCTGGAGGTTCCACTGCGGGAACGCAACACCCTGCTGGTCGCGGCCGGTTTCGCGCCCGTATTTCCACAGCGGGATCTTGGACACCCTGCCCTCAGCGCCGCCCGCACGGCCGTCGACCTGATCCTGACAGGTCACGAACCCTTTCCGGCCCTCGCCGTTGATCGCGGCTGGAATCTCGTGGCGGCCAATCGCGCCGTGGCGCCGCTGATGGCAGGGGTCGACCCTCAGTTGCTCGCCGGTCAGGTCAACGTCCTGAGAATGAGCCTGCACCCTCTTGGACTGGCGCCGCGCATCGTCAATCTGGACGTCTGGCGGACCTATATCCTCGAGCGGCTGCGGCGCGAGATCGACATCACGGCAGACGAAGGACTGGTGGCGCTGTTGAGCGAACTGCGCGCCTTTCCCGGATCCGCCGCCGGGTCACGGGCGACCCAGGGCGCACCGCTGGACGGCATCGCCATGCCTCTGGAAATGCAGATCGAGGGCCAGCTGCTGTCCTTCCTTGTCACCACAACCGTCTTTGGCACGGCCACGGAAATCACGCTCTCGGAGCTGACCCTGGAGACTTTCTTCCCCGCCAATGCCGAAACGGCGGCTGCGATTCAATCCATGGCCAGGACGGTCGCCTGACCCGGTATCCACGTCAGATTGTCGCGCTTCAGGTTCCGGCTTCCGGTTCCGGAGCGGCCCGGGCCTGTTGCTGGCGCCACGCCGCCTTCAGGGTCACGCTGGTGTCTCGACTGCCGTCGTGGCTCCAGCCCGGGCGGCCGAAGATGTAGCCCAGAGCGTGGCGCGGGTGCCGCACAACGTCGGCCGCCATGCCGATCCACTCATGGAAGGCCACGCGCAGGATGTTGAAAGTGGCCAGGTTTTTCACAGTCCCGTAGCGACAGGGTTCCTCATCAAGCTCTGGCTGGAAGGTGCCGAACAACCTGTCCCAGATGATCAGGATGCCCGCGTAGTTGCTATCGAGGTAGCGCGGGTTGCGGGCGTGATGGACCCGATGATGCGACGGTGTGTTGAACACCGCCTCGAACCACTTCGGCATCCGGCGGATCGCCTCGGTGTGGATCCAGTACTGATAGACGAGGCTGATTCCCTTCTGGATCGCGATCATCGCCGGCGGGAACCCGAGGAACGCCAGCGGCAGCCAAAGCGCCCAGGTTCCGGCGACGCCGCCGGTCCAGGTCTGACGGAGCGCCGTCGACAGATTGTAGTGCTGGGACGTGTGGTGATTGACGTGCGCCGCCCACCAGAAGCGCCGCTCATGGCTGAGGCGGTGGAACCAGTAATAGGTCAGATCCTCCAGCAGGAAGATCGCCGCCCAGGCCCAGATCGCCGTCATCGGGATCTCGAACAGGCGATGTTCATATACCCACAGCGTGGACGCCACGACGAGGCCGGCGGTCAGCAGGCCCGCCGCGCCGGAGAACAGCCCCATGCCCAGCGATACCGCCGTGTCGCGCGCCTCGTAGTTGGCCTTCGCCTTGCCCAGGCGCGCCAGAACAATCTCCAGGATGATGGTGACGATGAAGATCGGCGTCGCCAGTTGAACCGGGTTGAAGTCCTTCACGCGGCCAGATCCTTCGGGGGCCATGAGGGCAGACTGATCGTCGCGACAGGTGCGGAAATGTCCGAGAGATCGATGCGCAGACGGCCATTCCGGAAGCTGGACGACACCGCCTGAGCCCAGGGAATCTGACGCGCGGCAAAGCCGTCTCCCACCCGGCAGAGCACCAGCGCCATGCCCCCGGACCGCGCAAGTGCGCCCGCGCCATCGGTGGCTACCCACACCTGGTCCAGGGACCGCCCCGGGAACTCCTCGGACAGGAGCTCCTGCGCCCGCGCCAGGTTCAGCGGTCCGACCGGTCTGGCGATCTTCGCCCAGGCCGCCAACCCCACCAGCACCGACACCGCCGCCGTCGAAGCGGCCAGTTGAATCAGATAGGCCTTGTCCACCCTGCCCTCGCACGTTGTTCCCGCGAACCTGGGCGGGCGACGGATCGAGGTCAAGGAAAACGCAATCTGCGACTCTGGCCGTGACGCCCGCCACGGTCGTGCTATCAGTCGCCGAAAGTCCGGGAGACGTTTCATGATCAATGCGGTGATCGCCGCCACGGGGCTCTATACGCCGCCCCAGAGCCTCTCCAACGCCGAGTTGGTGGAAACCTTCAACACCTACGTCGAGCGCTTCAACGCGAGCCACGCCGCCGAGATAGAGGCCGGAGAGGTTCAGGCGCTGATTCCCTCTTCCGCCGAATTCATCGAGAAGGCCTCGGGCATCAAGTCGCGATTCGTCGTGGACAAGAGCGGTCTGGTCGACCCTGAGCGGATGACCCCCAACATTCCAGAACGGTCCAACGAGGAAATCTCGGTCCTGGCCGAGATGGCAGTCGAGGCCGCGCGCGAGGCGATCGCCCGTTGGGGCAAGCCGGTCTCCGAGATCGGCGCTGTGATCTGTGCGGCCTCCAACATGCAGCGCGCCTATCCGGCCATGGCCATCGAGGTGCAGCAGGCGCTGGGCATCGAGGGCTTCGCTTTTGACATGAACGTGGCCTGCTCATCGGCCACGTTTGGCATCAAGACGGCGGCCGACTTCGTGGCGTCGGGCTCTGCGCGCGCCGTGCTGATGGTGAACCCCGAGATCTGTTCGGGCCACCTGAACTTCCGGGATCGCGACAGTCACTTCATCTTCGGCGATGTGGCGACGGCTGTGATTGTCGAGGCCGAGGATCAGGCGACAGGCGGCTGGGACATTCTGGGCACACGGCTCAAGACCCAGTTCTCCAACAACATCCGCAACAATTTCGGCTTTCTGAACCGCGCCGCGCCTGAGGGCATCGGGGCGCCGGACAAGCTGTTCGTCCAGGAAGGCCGCAAGGTGTTCCGCGAGGTGGTGCCGATGGTCTCGGAAATGATCGTCGAGCACGCTCGCGACATCGGCATCGATCCCCAAGCCCTGAAGCGCATGTGGCTGCACCAGGCCAACATCAACATGAACGTCATGATCGGCAAACGCGTGCTGGGCCGCGATCCGGCGCCCGGCGAGAACGTGATCATCCTGGACGAATATGCCAACACCTCGTCTGCCGGTTCGATCATCGCCTTCCACAAGGCCAATGAGGACTTTGCGGCGGGCGAGACCGGCCTGATCTGCTCGTTCGGGGCGGGATACTCGGCCGGGACGGTGTTTGTCCGGAAGCGGTAGGGCCTTACCGCCCACCGGGGGTTTCGCCCGAAGGCCGGGGGGTAGAAGGGGTAGGCCCCATCCATCGAATACGTTTCGAATGGCTGTGGCGCGGAGCGCGTAGCTTGTACCCTCCACCACTACCTCTACGAGGCGCGGTTGCCATTGGCCGGGGAAAATGCAGACAGCGAGCCGGTTGTCAGGTGTATTCTCCGTAAGGTTCCAGCGTGCGGGAGGAGACAGCGATGTTACGTGGGGCGTTGCTTGGGACAGCCATGGCGCTGGCAGGCGCGGTCGCCGGCGCCGCCACGCCGGCCTATGATCTGATCGTCCGGGGCGGCGCTATCTACGACGGCTCGGGCGGCGACCCGGTGCGGGGCGATGTCGCCATCAAGGGCCAGCGGATCGTGTGCGTCGGCGCCTGCGAGGGCCAGGCGGCCAGGACAGTGGACGCCAAGGGCAAGGCCGTGACGCCCGGCTTCATCAACATGCTCTCCTGGTCGAACCAGAGCCTGATCCAGGACGGTCGCGGGCTGTCGGTGCTGAAGCAGGGCGTGACCCTGGAAGTGATGGGCGAAGGCAACTCCATGGGGCCGCTGAACCCCCAGATGAAGCGTGAGGCGCTGCAGCGGCAGGGCGACATCAAGTATCCGGTCAACTGGACCACCCTCGATGAGTACCTGCGGTTCCTGGAGGCCAAAGGCGTGTCGGTGAATGTCGCCTCGTTCATCGGCGCCGAGACAGCGCGGGTGCATGTGCTGGGGGAAGGCAATGTGGACCCAACGCCAGCGCAGCTTCTCCAGATGCGCCAGCTGGTCGTCAAGGCGATGGAAGATGGCGCCATGGGGGTCGGATCATCGTTGATCTATGCCTCCGGCAACTTTGCCGAGACCGACGAACTGGTGGCGCTGACCAGCGAGGCCGGGCGCTGCGGCGGCATGTACATCAGCCACATGCGTTCCGAGGGAAACCGGCTGCTGGAGGCCATCGACGAGTTGATCGAGATCTCGCGGCGATCCGGCGCACCGGCCGAGATTTACCACCTGAAGCAGTCAGGCCGCGATAACTGGGGAAAACTCGACGCGGCGATCGCCCGCATTGAGGCCGCCCGCGCCGAGGGACTGCGGATCACAGCGGACATGTACAACTACCCCGCCGGCTCCACCGGGCTGGACGCAGCCATGCCCGTCTGGGTTCAGGCCGGCGGCTATGAGGCCTGGGCCCAGCGGCTGAACGATCCGGCGACACGCGCTCGCGTGCTGACCGAAATGCGCGACACGAAGGGAAACTTCGAGAACCTGATGCTGCAGGCCGGCGCGGAGGGCACCCTGCTGGTGGGGTTCAAGAATCCGGCGTTGAAACCCCTGACGGGCAAGACCCTGGCTCAGGTCGCGAAGGATAGGGGCGTCAGTGTTCAGGACGCCGCCATCGACCTGGTGATCGAGGACGGGAGCCGGGTGCAGGTGATCTATTTCCTGATGGATGAGGCCAATGTGGCGCGCCAGACCGCCCTGCCCTGGATGAGCTTCGGCTCAGACGCCGAGGGCCGTGCGCCCGAGGGGCCGTTCCTGCTGTCTTCGACCCACCCACGCGCCTACGGGAACTTTGCCCGGCTTCTGGCGAAATATGTCCGCGAGGAGAAGCGGCTGACGCTGAGCGAAGCGGTTCGGAAGCTGACATCCCTGCCTGCGCACAATCTGGGTCTGCGCGACCGGGGGATGCTGAAGGTCGGGAACTATGCCGATGTGGTGGTCTTCGACCCCGCGACGATCCAGGACCACGCCACGTTCGAGAAACCGCAGCAGTTCGCTACGGGTGTCAGCGAGGTGGTGGTCAATGGCCAGCTGGCGCTGGAGCGTGGCGAGGCCACGGCGGCGCGGCCGGGCCAGGTGGTGCGCGGTCGCGGCTGGACCGGCTGGAAGGACGGCGGGTGTCGGGTAAGCGCGAAGGACTGGAGCTGGTAGGCCGCCGCCTCGCCCGCTGACCTAGCGGTCCTTCTCCCGCTCGCCGATCGCCGCCTGGGCTGCGGCCAACCTTGCGATCGGCACGCGATAGGGGGAGCAACTGACGTAGTCCAGACCCACGCTCTCGCAGAACTGGATCGAGGCGGGGTCGCCGCCGTGTTCGCCGCAGATGCCCAGCTTGACGTCGGGACGCACTGCCCTGCCCCGCTCGGTGGCGATGCGGATCAGGTCGCCGACGCCTTCCTGGTCGAGGGTGACAAAGGGATCGCGCTCGAAGATGCCCTTGTCGATGTAGGCGTTCAGGAAGCGGCCGGAGTCATCGCGGCTGATGCCGAAGGTGGTCTGGGTCAGGTCGTTGGTGCCGAACGAGAAGAACTCGGCGTGCTCGGCCAGGTCGCCGGCGCGGATCGCGGCCCGGGGCAGTTCGACCATGGTGCCGACCATGTATTCGATGGAGACGTCGCGCTCGGCGAGCACTTCTTTTGCGGTACGATCGGTGAGTTCGCGCAGGAACTTCATCTCCTCGCCCTTGGCCACGAGGGGATGCATGATCTCGGGGATCGGCGCGGGGCGACCATCGGCGACCACCTGGCAGGCGGCCTCGATGATGGCGCGGACCTGCATCTCGTAGATCTCGGGGTAGGACACGCCCAGCCGGCACCCGCGGTGGCCCAGCATGGGGTTCACCTCGTGCAACTCCTGGGCGCGGCGCAGCAGCTTGGTCGGATCAAGCCCCGTGGCCTCCGCCACCGCTGTGAGATCGTCCTCGGAGTGCGGCAGGAACTCGTGGAGCGGCGGGTCGAGCAACCGGATTGTCACCGGCAGACCCTCCATGATCTTGAAAAGCTCGACAAAATCCGCGCGCTGCATCGGCAGGATCTTGGCCAGCGCCGCCTTTCGGCCCGCCACATCATCGGCCAGGATCATTTCGCGCACCGCGGCGATCCGCGCGGGATCAAAGAACATGTGCTCGGTGCGGCAAAGGCCAATGCCCTCGGCGCCGAACTGGCGGGCCACCTGGGCGTCGAGCGCGGTTTCGGCGTTGGCGCGAACCTTCAGTCGCCGAACCGAATCCGCCCAGCTCATGAGCGCACCGAAATCGCCGGAAAGCTCCGGCTCGATCATCTTGACCACGCCCTGCAATACCTCGCCGGTGGAGCCATCGATGGTGACGATGTCGTAGGCGCGGATGGTCTTGCCGCGCGCCCGGAACTCCCCGGCTCGCTTGTCGATCTGGATTTCGCCAGCGCCGGACACGCAGGGTCGGCCCATGCCGCGCGCCACAACGGCGGCGTGACTGGTCATACCACCGCGGGCAGTGACGATCCCGCGGGCAGCGTCCATGCCGCGGATGTCCTCGGGGCTGGTCTCCTCACGCACCAGGATCACCGCCTCGCCGGCCAGGCCAAGCTTTTCGGCTTCCTCGGCGGTGAAGACCACCTTGCCCGTGGCCGCGCCGGGCGATGCCGGCAGTCCGGTTGCGATGACGTCGCGCGGGCTGGCCGGATCGATGGTCGGGTGCAACAGCTGGTCGAGCGACGCCGGGTCCACCCGCATCACCGCTTCGGCGTGGGTGATCAGGCCCTCGTTCGCAAGGTCAACCGCAATGCGCAGCGCCGCCTTGGCGGTGCGCTTGCCGTTGCGGGTCTGCAGCATGTAGAGCCGGCCCTGCTCGACCGTGAACTCGATGTCCTGCATGTCGCGGTAGTGGGTCTCAAGCCGCTCCACCACCGCTTTGAACTGGGTGAAGACTTCCGGAAGCGCCTCTTCCATCGACAGGTTGTTGTCGCCCATCTCCTCGCGGGCGATGCGGGTCAGCGGTTGCGGCGTACGGATGCCGGCCACTACGTCCTCGCCCTGGGCGTTGATCAGGAACTCGCCGTAAAGACGGTTGTCGCCCGTGGAAGGATTGCGCGTAAAGGCCACGCCGGTGGCCGAGCCGTCGCCCATGTTGCCGAACACCATGGACTGGATGTTGACGGCGGTGCCCCAGCTTTCCGGGATATCGTGCATGCGGCGATAGAATTTCGCCCGGTCGTTCATCCAGCTGGCGAACACCGCGCCCACCGCGCCCCATAGCTGTTCGGCCGGGTCCTGCGGGAACGGCCGGCCCAACTCCCGTTCCACCGCGTCCTTGTAGTCAGTGACGACCGCTTCCCAGTCCTCGGCGGTCAGGCCGGTGTCGACATAGACCTCGAGGCGATCCTTGTGGTCGTCGAGGATCTCTTCGAACAGGTGGTGATCCATGTTCAGGACCACGGCGGAGTACATCTGGATAAACCGCCGATAGCTGTCGAACGCGAAGCGGCGGTCCCCGGACAGCTTCGCAAGACCCTCGACCGTCTGGTCATTGAGGCCCAGGTTCAGGACGGTGTCCATCATGCCCGGCATGGAGGCGCGTGCGCCTGAGCGCACCGAAACCAGCAGCGGATTGGCGGCATCGCCAAAGGCCTTGCCGGTGATCGTCTCCACAGCCTTCAGGCCGTCAGCGACCTGCTCGCGCAGGCCAGGGGGATAGGACTTGTCGTTCGAATAGTAGTGGACGCAGGCCTCTGTCGTCACGGTGAAGCCTGGCGGCACCGGCAGGCCCAGCGACGACATCTCAGCCAGGTTGGCGCCTTTGCCCCCCAGCAGCTCCTTCATCGAGGCGTCGCCATCGGCAGTCCCGCCGCCGAAGGCATAGACCCAGCGCGTCTTCACCATCGTATCGGCCATTCCCAGCACCTTCTACTAGCCCGTAACCTGAGCAAAATCAGCCACTTGCCCCATGGCGTCGCGCACTTTCGCCAGCAGACGAAGGCGATTGTCGCGCTCGTCTGATACATCCGAATTTACTAACACCTTGTCGAAGAATGCATCGACGGGGCCACGAAGTTTCGAAAGCTCGCGCATGGCGCCGGCGAAATTCTCGGCATCGAGCGCCGCATCGAGTTTGGTCTCGAGGTCGTCGACGGCAGTAATCAACGCCATCTCCTCCGACGATGAGGTCGCCATCCGGACAGGCGCCCCGATGGGCAACGGCCCCTTCTTCTCCTCGGCCTTGAGGATGTTGACCGCGCGCTTGTAGCCAGCCAGCAGATTGACCCCGTCCTCGGTTTTCAGGAAGGCGTCCAGCGCGTTCACCCTGGCGACCACCCGCACAAGGTCATCGTCGCCAAGGGCGAAGATCGCGGCGACCAGATCGTGCCGCTGGCCCCGATCCCGCAGCCACACCTCCAGCCGGTCGGCGAAGAAGGCGACAACCTCGCCAACGACCTCGTCGTAGGGCCGGAACTGGAACAGCACCTCGCCCTCGGGCTTCTCCCGCTCGAGGCGGTCGAACTCGAGGTCAACCTCACGGTCCATCGCCACGACCTGCGGCACACCGTCCAGCAGCGCCTCGTCGAACTCACGCAGATAGACCGAGAACTCCTGCGACTTTGCACGCCCGCGCGCGCCCAGGTGGGCCGTCAGCTTCGGTGTGGCGACCCACAGCGCCCGACCTGGATCCACGAAGCAACGGAGCGAGCGATACCAGTCGGCGACAACCTCACGCAGCGGGAGGCGCAACTCGGAACCAAGCACGATCCGGATCACGCCCAGGGCCGCACGGCGAAGGGCGTAGGGATCGCGCGATCCCGTGGGCTTCTCACCAATCGCGTAGAAGCCGACCAGGGTGTCCAGCTTCTCCGCCAGCGCCACGGCCATGCTCACCGGCCGGTCGGGAACCTCATCCGAAGGCCCTGCCGGGCGGTAGTGATCGCGGATGGCCTCGGCAACCAGGGGGCTCAGCCCCTCGGCGGTGGCATAGTAGCCCCCCATCACGCCCTGGAGTTCGGGAAACTCGCCCACCACGCCTGTGGTCAGGTCTGCCTTGGCGAGGCGCGCCGCCTGGATCGCCTTGGCGGGATCGGCGCCGACGCGAGGCGCCAGGGCCCCTGCCAGCATCTCCAGCCGCTCGACGCGCTCATACATGGCGCCCAGTTTGGCGTGGAAGGTAACGCCCCTCAGTTTTTCGAGGCGGCCTTCCAGGGTCGTCTTGCGGTCCTCGGTCCAGAAGAAACGCGCGTCAGACAGGCGGGCCGAGAGCACCTTGGCGTTACCGAGCGCAATGGTCTTGCCACCATCCGTGGCGTCGATGTTGGCCACGGTGACGAAATGAGGCGCCAGATTGCCGGTGCGAGGATCGCGCACGGCGAAATAGCGCTGATGCACGCGCATCGAGGTGCGTATCACCTCCGGCGGCAGATCCAGATAGACCGGGTCCATATCGCCCAACACCGGGATCGGCCACTCGACCAGGCCGGCCACTTCGTCCAGCAGGCCGGCGTCCTCGACCAGCTCGAGATTGCGGGCGAAACAGAGCGTGCGCGCCGCCTCCAGGATGCGATCCTTCCGCTCCTGCGGATCCAGCACCACGAAATGCTTTTCCAGCTTCTCGGCGTAGGCGTCGAAGTCCTTCACGGTGAACGGCTGGCCGGAGCCCATGAACCGATGGCCCTCGGTGACATTGCCGCTGGCGATGCCGTCGATCTGGAAGGGTACAATCTGGCCGTCGAAAACGCACAGGATGCGCCGCAGCGGTCGCACCCAGCGCAGCTTGCTGACGCCCGAGACCATCGACTTGGGCCACGGAAAACTACGGACAATCGCCTCGATCATATCAGCGACGATCTCGGGGGTCGGGCGGCCGGGCTTGTGCAGGTGGGCGTACCAGACACCGTCCCGCTCGGTGAGGTCGCCCTTCTTCAGCCCTGTCTTGCGCAGGAATCCTTCCAGCGCCTGTTCCGGCGCGTTGCTGCGCGGGCCCTTGACCTCTTCGTGGCGATCCTTCTGGGCCTCCGGCAGCCCTTCAGCCACCAGGGTCAGCCGACGTGCGCCGGCAAACGCCGTCAGCGCCTCGGGCAGCAAACCCTCGGCAGCCAGGCGCTCGCGCGCCATGCGTTCCAGATCCTTCGCCGCCTGCGCCTGCATGCGCGCGGGGATTTCTTCGGAGAGCAGTTCAACAAGCAGTTGGGGCATGATCAGGCGTTCCCGCCTTGCGACCCGACCCAGGCCTCGGCACACATTTTCGTCAGGTCCCGAACGCGACCGATGTAGCTCTGGCGTTCGGCAACCGCGATGGCGCCGCGCGCATCCATGATGTTGAACAGGTGACTGGCCTTCAGCACATGGTCGTAGGCCGGCAAGGCCAGGGATTGCCCCTGACGCCCTTTGTGACCCAGGATCCTGACGACCTCGCGCTCCATATCCTCAAACTGACGCTTGCAGGTGGCCACGTCGGCGACCTCCAGTTCAAAGGCCGAGAACTGCTGTTCATTCGGCAGATAGATATCGCCGTAGGTGAACTGGTCGTTGAATTTCAGATCGTACACGTTGTCCTTGTTCTGAAGATAAAGGCTCAGACGTTCCAGACCGATGGTCAGTTCGCCCGCCACCGGAAACACGTCGAGGCCGCCCACCTGCTGGAAATAGGTGTACTGGGTGATTTCCATCCCGTCGCACCAGACTTCCCAGCCCAACCCCCAGGCGCCGACCGTGGGGTTCTCCCAGTCGTCCTCAACAAAACGGATGTCGTGGACCCCGGGATCGATCCCGATGGCCTCCAGACAGCCCAGATAGAGTTCCTGCAGGTTCTCGGGGTTGGGTTTCAGGATCACCTGATACTGGTGATGCTGATGCAGGCGGTTGGGATTTTCACCGTAGCGCCCGTCAGCAGGACGACGGGAGGGCTGTACATAGGCCACCTTCCAGGGTTTCGGCCCCAGTGTCCGCAGCACCGTCATCGGCGACAGGGTGCCGGCGCCGACCTCGACGTCATAGGGCTGCAGGATGGCGCAGCCCTGACGGCTCCAATAGTCGTGCAGTTTCAGGATCAGGGCCTGAAACGAAAGCGGTTCATTCGGCATGGTCGGGGGGCTGTTCGCAGGTGCAAAAAAGTCGGCGGACCATAGGGCCCCACTGCAATCGCTTCAACCCGCCCAAACGCGCGAAACTGTGAGGCCCTAATTGCCCCTGGCGTCCGAGCGTTTGCCGGCGCGGGACATGGGCTGACCGTACTTCGCGCGGTTCTCCGGCGTGTCCGCAACCGGGCCATTCGTGACCACCGTGCTGGTCAGGGTCGCGCTGCCAACCTGGTAGGTCACGGACCTTGAAGCGGCCGCCGTCACATCATCAGGAACAGGCGCCAGGGTCGCAGACAACGTCGCCGGCGCCGTTGCAACGGCCGGATTCAGCGCCGGGGCCGTTGATTGGCGGCCCTCGTCCGCTGGAGGCTGCGCGTGGGCGGACCCCACCAGAAGGGCGACAAATGCTGTGGCGGCAAGTCCTGCAAGGCGCATCGTCTGAACTCCGGATGACAGTTTGACGCCGGACGAGCGTCCGACGCCTGCCAACCCCTACCGTTGAGACGGCCTTAGCGTTCCGTGATCTCGTCAGGAACTGGGCGGCACGGGGGCCGCCGCTGCGTCGGTCGCCGGCGCGGGCGCCGGATCAACAGCGCCCTGCCCGGACACCAGCACCTTGTCGACAATCTGCAGCAGGCCGCTTCCGGTCTGCAGATCCGCCTGGACGATGGTGGCGGCGTCGACCTTGAGCGCGCCGGCCTCATCAGTGCCGTCTAGAAGAATGGTATCGCCGGCGCCGGAGGGGATGGGCCCCTTCACACCCTTGATCTTGTCCGAGGTGATCGGCGCATTCACCACGTGGTGCAGCACAAACTTCTGCATCGCGGCCTTGTTGGCCTTCAGGTTGGCCAGATCGGCGGCGGGCATTGCGGCGAAGGCGGCGTCCGTGGGCGCGAAGACGGTGAGGTTCTTGTTGGTCCGGAGCAGGCCCGCCAGGTTTGTGGCGTCGATCCCGCCGACAAAGGTGGTGAACTGGCCCGAGAGCTTGAGTGTATCAACGAGGTCGCCCTGAACGGCGACAGGGGTCGCAGCCTGGGCCGAAAAACCCGGAGCCACGATGGCCGCAGCCAGGACCAGAGCGGAGAAGAAACGGTTGGACGACATTCGGGATCCTTGTGGTTTCGGCAGGAGCCGCTCTATGGCAACGCAACGTTGCCGCCGCAGTGGGTTGGATTGAAGGCTAGATCAAGACCGCGCCGGATTTAAGACGACCAGCGGGCGCGTCAAGGATGACATGGTCACGGATCGTTGACCGCCCGGCCGCCCTCGGAGGCTAGTTCTGCTTAAATCTTGCACATCCGCCGGATTCATCGCCTAGAAAACCAGCGCGTCCGGGCTTCTTCATCAAAGCGCAAACCCAACGGGCGGGTCCAGACCCCGCCCGACATAGCGTTCATTTCGATCACTGCGGCGGGGCTCAAAGCAGCTCGCAGCGGTCGATTAACACTTGAGAGGGGTTGGCCCACCCATCGGGCCGAACGCGGGAGCGAGCTGATGAAACTCATCATGGCGATCGTCAAACCGTTCAAGCTGGATGATGTGCGCGAAGCGCTCGTCAACGCCGGCGTGGAGGGTCTCACGGTCTCGGAAGTCAAGGGATACGGCCGTCAAAAGGGTCAGACCGAGATTTACCGGGGCGCCGAATACCAGATCAATTTCTTGCCAAAGGTGAAGCTGGAGGCCGTCGTCGATGACGCCGCCGCCGCCAAAGCCGTGGAGGCCATCAAGGCCGCCGCCGCCACCGGCAAGATCGGTGACGGAAAGATCTTCGTCCTCGACGTCTCGGAAGCCGTGCGCATCCGGACGGGCGAGACAGGCTCAGCCGCGCTCTAGCGAACGGGACAAGGGACAATGCTCATGAAATTCTTTGGAAAACAGCGACTGGCGGGGCTGATGCTCGCGGTCGCCATGGCCGGAGCGCCGCTTGCGGCGCCGGCCTTCGCTCAGGAGGCCGCGGCGCCTGCCGCTGCTGCTGCTGCGCCTGAAGCCGCCGCTGCGGCTCCGGTCGCCGCCCCTGAGGCCGCCGCGCCGGCCGCTGCGCCAGAGGCGCCAGCCGCCATCGAGGCGCCTGCCCAAACGGTCGACAAGGGTGACACCACCTGGATGCTGGTCTCCTCGATCCTCGTCCTGCTGATGATCGTTCCGGGCCTGGCGCTCTTCTACGGCGGCCTGGTTCGCCAGAAGAATATGCTCTCGATGCTGATGCAGACCGCAACCGTCTGCGTCATCGGCATGATGGCCTGGGTGCTGTGGGGCTACAGCCTCGCCTTCACCGATGGCGGGGGTCTCGACACCTTCGTCGGCGGTGGCGGCCGGCTGTTGCTGGCTGGAGTGACGCCAGCCTCCAATGTGGCGACCTTCTCGACGGGCATCTACATCCCCGAACTGGTCTTCATATGCTTCCAGATGACCTTCGCCTGCATCACCGCCTGCCTGGTTCTGGGCGGCGTCGCCGAGCGGATGAAGTTCGGCGCCTGCGTGGTCTTTGCGATCTTCTGGCCGCTGCTGTCCTACTATCCCCTCGCTCACATGGTGTGGTGGTGGCCCGGTCCTGACGCCATCGCTACCGCGCCGACAGAGGCCGTCAAGGCGGGTCTGCTCTGGGGCTGGGGCGCGATTGACTTCGCCGGTGGCACCGTGGTGCACATCAACGCCGGTATCGCCGCGCTCATGGGCTGCCTGATCCTTGGCCCCCGCAAGGGCTTCCGCTCCGAGCCGATGCAGCCGCACTCGCTGACCCTCAGCCTGGTGGGCGCCGGCCTGCTGTGGTTTGGCTGGTTCGGCTTCAACGCCGGCTCCAACCTTGAGGCCAACGGCTACGCAGCCCTGGCCATGATGAACACCTTCATCGCCACCGCCGCGGCGGGCTTCTCCTGGGCGATGACGGAGTGGGTGACGCGCAAGAAGGCTTCCTTGCTGGGTATGGCCTCGGGTCTGGTCGCCGGTCTGGTGGCGGTCACGCCTGCGGCAGGCTTCGCCGGTCCGGTGGGCGCGATGGTGCTGGGTCTGGTCGTCAGCCCGATCTGCATCTTCTTCTGCTCGGTCGTGAAGAACGCCCTGAAGTACGACGATAGCCTGGACGCCTTCGGCATCCACGCCATCGGCGGCATCGTCGGCGCGCTGGGCACCGGCATCCTGGTTTCCGCCTCCCTCGGCGGCGCCGGCATCGTCGACTACACCACCTGCGCAGCGGATGGCGACATCTCCACCTGCGACGCGCTGGCCAGCTACACCATGATGGGCCAGTTCATCACCCAGCTTAAGGCTGTCGGGGTCGCCGTCGTGTGGTCCGCCGTGGCCAGCAGCATCGTCTTCTTCATCATCAAGTACACGGTGGGCCTGCGGTCGTCGCCGGAAGCCGAAGAAGAAGGCCTCGACATCGTCGAGCACGGTGAACGCGCCTACCACTCGTAAGGTATGGCGTACTGACGTCCGGGTCGGCGTATCTCGCCGGATGTCATCGACGGGGGCCCTTCGGGGCCCCCGTTTTCGTTTCGGCTCTCAGTCCCAGGGGCCGCCCAGGCGGCAGCGTCTGATCCACCAGTGCGGGGCCATCGCCTCCAGCCGTTCGGCCAGGGTCTCAACGGCGAAGTCGTCTTCGCAGATGGCGAAACAGGTGCCACCCGACCCCGACACCCGGGCCAGCAGCACCTCGGGCTCACCACGGAGCGTGTCCAGCACCGCGCCGATCCCGGGTTCCACGGAGATCGCCGCCGGCTCCAGATCGTTCGCCATCAGGGAAAGCCAGGCCGCCACTTCCGTCACGGATTCGAACGCATCGGGCATGGGCGGCGCGTCTACGGCGCCAAAGCGGCCCATCTCATCGAACGCCTGGTAGACGGCCGGGGTCGATACGGGCGGCCCAGCGTTGACCAGAAGGGTCGGCAGATTTGGAAGACCGGGCGCGGCGGACAGGCGCTCTCCCCGCCCTTGCGCCAGCACAGGTCGCCCCCACAGGCAGGCCGCGCCATCAGCGCCCAGACTGGCGGCCACGCGTTCCAGCCGCCCATCGTCAAAACCTGGCGCAAAGACATCCCGGATCAGCCGCAAGGCCGCACCCGCGTCGCTCGAGCCACCGCCCAGCCCACTGGCGATGGGCAGTTGCTTGTCGAGCACAAACGCCATCTCCGACATTGGCCGGCCAAGTTCGGCGACAAATGCCCGCACCGCCCGGATGATCAGATTATCGGGTTCGCGACCCAGCCCGCGCGCGAACGGGCCATGGGCGATCAGGCTCCCCTCGCCCAACTCAACACTCACGGCATCGCCGATATCGGCGAAGGCCATCAGACTGCACAGAGGATGATAGCCGTCAGGCGCCGGCGCGCCGACATGCAGGAAGAGGTTGACCTTCGCCGGCGCCAGCCTTGCCGGCATCGCCTATTGTCCGGCCAGCTTCGGCGACGGGCCGAGGCCTGAGGCCAGCTTCTTTTCGGCGTCAGCCTTGATCTTGGCGTCGGGATTGAGCGTCAGGACGCGACGCCACTGGAACACGGCCTCATCCTTGCGCCCCACCATCCAGTAGGCGTCGCCGAGATGATTGTTGATTTCGGGGTCCCCGGCTTCCAGCTCAATGGCCTGTTCTATGACTTCCACGGCCTTCTTGTAGTCGCCGAGCCGGTAGTGAGCCCAGCCGAGACTGTCGATGATCGCGCCTGAGCGCGGGTTGGCGGCGAGCGCCTTCTCGATCATCGCCATCGCCTCGGGAAGGCGTTCGCCCCGATCGATCCAGCCGTAGCCCAGATAGTTCAGCAGCTCGCCCTCATCCGGTCGCAGCCGGATCGCCTGCAGCAGATCGGCCTCGGCCTCCTTCCAGCGGTCCATTCGGCCGTAGGCGCGAGCGCGGGCGTAGTAGAGCTGCCAGTCCGCATCCTGACCGGACGCAAGTTCAGCATTCCAGATCGCTACCGCAGCGGCGTCATCGCCGTTGGCCGACAGCAGGTCCGCCAGGGTCAGCCTGCCATCCCGAACGCCCGTGGCCGCAGCGGCGCGCGCCAGCTTGAGCGCCTCGGCCTTGTCGCCTGCGCTCTGATAGCTCCAGGCCAGCTTGGACTGACCCGACGCAAACTCCGGCGCCCCGGGACGGGGGCGCAAATAGGCCGCACGGGCTCCGGTTGTGTCACCTTGTTGCTGCAACAGGTCACCCAGCATCAGCCAGCCGTCATTCCTGTCCGGATCGAGCCGCAGCGATAGCCGCAGATAGGCCAGCCCCACCTGCGTCTGCTTGTTCGAAATCAACGTGACCGCGGGCGCCAGCAGGGCAAACGCGGCGCCTTGCTGGACGGTAGGCGCAGCCGGCGGTGGCTTTCGCGTCGCCGCGCGCGACCTTGCCGCCTTCAGGGCGAGGTTATCGGGGTTTCGCCTGAGCGCCGCATCATAGAGCGCCAGGGCGTCAGGCCGCCGGCCCCGCCGCTCCAGAAAACCGCCATAGGCGCTGACGGCGATCTCGGTGGGAGCCTCACCTCCGGTGACAGCCTTGAAGTTGGTCTCGGCCTCATCGTAGCGGCGCGCACGCTCAAACAGATGCGCCTGACCGATCTGGCCGAAGTAATCGACGGCGCCGTCACCGCGAACCGTGGGGCGCACAAGCGAGCCCTCAAGGTCACCCAATGAGGCGGCGACCCAGGGCGAGAGCAGCGCCACAGCGCCGCGATGCGGAAAGCCGATCCCGTCGTTGCCGATCACCTCGCGGGCCACCTTGCCCTTGCCCTCGGCCAGCGCCTCTACGGCGCGGGTGAGGCGGCCCATACGGC
This sequence comes from uncultured Alphaproteobacteria bacterium, assembly GCA_903909375.1. Classification (GTDB taxonomy): domain Bacteria; phylum Pseudomonadota; class Alphaproteobacteria; order Caulobacterales; family Caulobacteraceae; genus Phenylobacterium. Next base: position 15,044 of record CAIVVM010000044.1, on the reverse strand, counting down.
GGCCCTGATCGGACGCACCGTCGCCGTCGGGCGCCAGAAGAGCGGCGCGTTCGATATCACCGGCGAGCAAAGCGGCGGTGAAGGCGCGCTCCGTCACGGCGGGGTCGACCGCGCCCTGGGCCTTGGCCAGTTCGAGCAGCCGCAGAGCCTCGCTGTTGCGACCGTCGCCGAGCGCCGAACTGCCGGCCAGGAACAGGCCGTAGGCGCTGCCCGGCGCGCCCAGCGCCGCCGTCGCCACGCCGTTGGGAGGGGCCGTCGCGCAGGCAGAGACCAGAAACAGCGGCAGGCAGGCGGCGGTGAGGAGGTGACGCATGACCCTGAACTTGGGCGCGCCGGACGCGCGCCGCAACTCACATATTCGGATAGTTGGGTCCGTCGCCGCCCTGAGGCGTGGTCCACACGATGTTCTGCGACGGATCCTTGATGTCGCAGGTCTTGCAATGGACGCAGTTCTGGAAGTTGATCTGGAACTTCGGGTTCTGGCCGTCAGCGTCGGTCAGCACCTCGTAGACGCCGGCCGGACAGTAAAGGCGGGCAGGCTCGCCATACTTCGGCAGGTTCACACCGATCGGCACCGAGGCGTCGCGCAGGGTCAGGTGCGCGGGCTGATTCTCATCGTGGTTGGTGCTCGAGAGGAAGACAGACGACAGTTTGTCGAAGCTGAACACGTTGTCGGGCTTCGGGTAGGTGATCGGCTTGTAGTCCTTGGCCAGGCCCGTGGACTCCGCGTCGCTCTTGCCGTGCTTCAGCGTGCCCCAGGGCGACCAGCCGCCCAGCAAAGTGGCGATCATGGCATCCACTCCCCCCAGCACCAGACCAGGAATGGTGCCGAACCGCGACCAAAGCGGCTTGAAGTTACGGACCGCCCAGAGTTCCTTGGCGATGGATGATTTCTGGTAAGCGGCCTCATAGGCGGTCAGATCGTCGCTGGAACGTCCCGCCGAGATCGCCTCGAAGGCTGCTTCGGCCGCCAGGATACCGCTCTTCACGGCATTGTGGCTGCCCTTGATGCGCGGCACGTTGACCATGCCCGCCGAACAGCCCAGCAGAGCACCGCCCGGGAAATAGAGCTGCGGCAACGATTGGGCGCCGCCCTCGGTGATCGCGCGTGCGCCGTAGGAGATGCGCTTGCCGCCCTCGAGGTAGGCGCGAATGCTCGGGTGGGTCTTGAACCGCTGGAACTCATCGAACGGCGACAGGAAGGGGTTCTTGTAGTTCAGGTGCAGCACGAAGCCGATGGCCACGTAATTGTCCCCGAAGTGATACATGAACGAGCCGCCGCCCGTGGCGTTGTCCAGCGGCCAGCCAAAGGTGTGCTGCGTCAGGCCCGGTTCGAAGACCGCGTCCGGAACCTGCCACAACTCCTTGATCCCGATACCGAATTTCTGAGGCTCTCGACCATTCGTCAGGCTGTACTTGGCCTGGAGCTGCTTGGCCAGGGAGCCCCGGACGCCTTCGCCGATGAAGGTATACTTGGCGTGCAGTTCGAGACCGGGCTGATAATCGGCGGTGGGTTGTCCATCCTTGCCGATGCCGAAGACGCCGGCGACAACGCCCTTGACCGAGCCATCCGCGTTGAACACCAGCTCGGAGGCCGCCATGCCAGGGTAGATCTCGACGCCGAGGCCCTCGGCGTAGGTCCCCATCCAGCGACAGACGTTTCCGAGCGAGGCGATGTAATTGCCGTGGTTCAGCATCCACTTGGGGAACGGCAGGAAGCTGATGTCCAGCTCGCCCTGCGGACCCAGCATCACGAACTTGTCGCGGGTGACCTTTGTTTCCAGCGGAACGCCCAGTTCCTTCCAGTCGGGCAACAGGTCGGCGATCCCGCTGGGATCGATAACGGCGCCGGAGAGAATGTGCGCGCCCACCTCGGACCCTTTTTCAAGGACGGCGACCGTCAGATCCGCGTTGAGTTGCTTCAGCCGGATCGCAGCAGCCAGGCCCGACGGCCCCGCGCCTACGATGACGACGTCATATTCCATGGCTTCACGTTCCACGGCTTCACTCATGCTGTTCCCCTCGCCTACCCGCGCATCCTTTGCGGCCTGCGCGCTGACGTCGTTGATCCTGTTGCAGTCTTATCGGAATGTGACGGCCCGGCGGTCAAGCGGCAAGACGCCTTGCGACCCACCTCATCGCCGCTGATCCACCACCAACTTGACCTGGCGTCCCGGCGCCAAGGCCTCGCCGGGGGCGAGATTGTTGATCATCCTGAAGAGTGACAGCTTGTCTCCGACGCTGGTCATCCGCGCGGCCAGCTCCTCGCTGGTGTCGCCACGTCGCGCCGTGACCACCTGTATCCGCAGCGCGGGGATCCGGCCGGCCTCCCCCTCACTGATTCGCCGGAACGATTTGAACAGGGGGTCGAACGCAGCGGTCTGACCCGCTGGCGCCAGGACCGTGAACCGGTATGCGCTATCTCCGCCCATGGCGTAGGCCACGACGGTCAGATCCACGGGCTGTCCCTGGCTTGTGGCCCGTGCGGTCTGGGCGACGGCGTCCAGGCCGTTGATTGTCGTGCGCTGCGGCGGGCCGATCTCGGCGGCAGCCTGACCCAAGATGGTGCGTAGCGCCTGTCCCGCATGATCCTCCAGCCGAACACTGCCAAGCCTGGCGCCGGTGAAGTCGCCGCGCAGCCCGCCCGGGCCCGAGATCGATACAGCCGATGCACCGTTGGTCAGCCGGAAGCCACGCGGCGCGTCGAACGCAATCCGGAGATCCGGGTGCAGAAAGGCCGTCCCGCGCACGAAACCCTGGGCCGGGTCGTCCCCATAGAGAAGTCCATCCATCTGTGAGAGGTAGGCGGCCTCGTTGATCGCGAGCGGACCTGTGACCGGGCCGGCCTTGCCCGCCTCAGTGGCAGCCCGCTGGATGCGGGTGGTGGTCAGAGGGTGGGTTCGCGCCCAGACGGGCGTCGCATTTGACGGCGTCGCGCCCATTGCGGCCGCGGCGTAGGCATCCTGACGTTGAAGCGCGGCCAGCGCGTTGGAAATGCCCTCACGCGGATATCCGGCTGCGGGCAGCGTCTGAGTTGCGAAGGTATCGGATTCGTACTCCTGGCCCCGCGAGTAGCTGAGAGCGCTGAGCTGCGCGGCCTGGCCCGCCAGCTGGCCGATCTGGTCGGACTTGGCTACGGCGCCCACCAGAACAGCGGCCAGGCCGGTGAGCAGCTGGGTGTTGCGCTGTCGCGCAAAGTGCCTACGGGCCACATGGCCGACCTCATGGCCCAGCACACCGGCCAGCTCAGCCTCGCTGTTTAGAATGCTCAGCAAGCCGCGCGTGACAAAGATGCTGCAGCCGGGTGGAGCGGCGAAGGCGTTGATCACCTCGCTGTTGATCAGGGTGAAGGTGCATTTCCCGCCCAATCCCCCTGCGGTGGCCATCTTCTCGCCAATGCGCCGGACGTAGTCTGCCTGGGGACCGACATAGACCCCGCCCAGACTGTCCGTGAGCGCCGCCTGCTGCTGCGCCGGCTCCGCGGTTCGCACCTGCGCATGGGCGGGTGCGCCCAGAGCGGCGGCCACCGCCCATGCGAGCACCGGAAGCAGGCGTCCCACACGAGTCGTTGACGGTGTCATCTCTGGTCCTCGTTCCTGAGCTGGCTGGCGGTTGCACACATGTGACGGATGAGAGTGACTTAGACTGATTCAAGGGTGTACTTCGAAAACGCGTTCCTCGCAGGTCCGCCAGGCGAACAGGTTTGGCAAGGGACGGCGATACGACAGGGAGGAACACACCATGATGCGCGCCCTTATCCTGGCTGGACTTCTGTTCGCGACGGGATCGACCTCTCATGCAGCCGGGGAAAAGTGGATTGGCGCATGGGGCGCCTCGCCGGTTCCCCCAATGGCGGCCACACCGGGCGTGGAGACGCGTAGGATAAGTCCTTCATTCGTCAACCAGACCATCGTCCAGACGCTCAGGCTGAGCGCCGGCGGCCAGAGGCTACGGGTCCGCTTCTCCAATGAGTATGGCGCCAGGCCCCTGGTGATCGGCGCAGCCCGCGTGGCCCTTGTTACAGCCGCGGGCGGTGTCGTCCCCGGGAGCGAGCGCGTCGTGACATTTTCCGGGGCCAGCGCGACGACCATCCCGGCCGGCGCCCCGCTTCTCAGCGACCCGATCGATCTGAAAACCGGAAGCCTTGCAACTCTGCGGGTTGCGCTGTTCGCACCGGAGGAGACGGGCCTGTGCACCTGTCACATGACCGGCGGCGACTTCGTTCAGGTCTCACCGCCCGGCGACTGGACCCAACGAGAACTGCCGCCCGCGACGGGCCCGGCGCAGTACCGGGCCTTTGTTTCGGGCGTCGAGGTCGAGACGCGATCGCAGGCCAGGGTGATTGTCGCCCTGGGCGATTCCATCACCGACGGATACCTGGCCACGCCCGGCGCCAATCGCCGCTGGCCGGACCGGCTGGCAGAACGGCTGACCGAACGGTATCCCAACCGCGCCAACGGGGTGGTCAACGCCGGGATTGGCGGTAACCGCGTCCTGTCCGATGGCCTCGTCGCGACGATGGGCCAGAGCGCCCTGACACGCTTTGACCGCGATGTGCTTTCAGTTGCCGGCGCGACGCATATGGTCGTTCTGGAGGGTGTCAATGATCTGGGAATGCGGATCGGCCGTCCGTCAGCGAAGGCCCTGATCCACGGCTTTCAACAACTGATTGACCGGGCGCATGCTAAGGGGATCAAGGCGATCGGCGCGACAATCCTGCCCTATGAGGGGGCCGCCTACTTCACAGCCGAGGGCGAAGCGTCCCGCCAGACGATCAACGACTGGATCCGCAAGAGTGGCGCGTTTGACGCCGTCATCGACCTGGACGCCGCGATCCGTGACCCGGCCAGGCCCACCCGGATGCGGGCGGAGTGGCATGCCGGCGACTGGCTCCATCCCAACGACGCCGGCTATCGCGCCATGGGCGAGGCGGTCGATCTGACGCTGTTCCGCTAATCGCTGGCTGACATTTGTGCGGGCGGCGGGCAAGAGTTCCCACACAATGTCTTCCGCGAACCCCGCACCCGCCCAACTGGCCGAAAGTCTGCTCGCCTTCTGGGTGGACGGTGGTGTGGACGCCATGTTGCTGGAAGATCCAGTCGATCGGATCGCGGCCGGCCGCATACTACCGCCCATACGCGTCGCCGCGCCCGTGACCGCCGCGCCGGCGGCGCGCGCGGCGCCCCGCCAGCCCGATGTTTCGGCTGCTGCGGCCAAGGCGCAGGCGCTTGCCAGGGCAGCCCCGGATCTGGACGCCCTCATCGCCGCCATCGCCGCGTTTGAGGACTGTCCGCTGCGGTTCGAAAACTCCGCCACACAGGCCGTCATCTATCGTGGCGTCGTCCCGGCGCCGCTGATGATTATCGGCGAGGCTCCCGGAGCCGACGAAGACGCCGCGGGCCAACCGTTTGTGGGGCGTGCTGGAAAGCTGCTGGACCGGATGCTGGCCGCCGCCGGGCTTCAGGATCGTGTCCTTATCACCAATACGGTCTTCTGGCGGACGCCGGGCAACCGCACGCCGACACCTGCAGAACAGGCCGTCTGTGCGCCTTTTGTCGAACGCCTGATAGCCCTGGCTCGCCCGCAACTGTTGCTGCTGGCGGGTGGCGCGCCGGCCAAGGCGCTCCTGAAGCGCGACGAAGGCATCCTGTCGCTCCGGGGACGCTGGCATGACTGGACCTCGGCCGATGGGACATTGACGCTGCCCGCCCTCCCAACGCTCCACCCAGCGTTCCTGCTTCGCCAGCCCGGCGCCAAGAAACATGCCTGGGCAGATCTCCTGACCCTGACGGACAGGCTTGATCGGTCCGACAACCCCCTCTAGTCTCACCGCTTCGGGTTCGACAGTTAGAGGGATCCGCGAAGCGCCAGCTCTTTGGCGCCGCGCGGTTAAAGACCGCATGACGCTCAAAAAGCGCCTGCGCGTCGGGGTGTTTTCCCTCGTCGCCGCCGCCTCGATCGCCGGAGTTTCGGCGGCCGAAACGCCGAAGGCCCTCTCGGATGCCGACGCGCGCGCCTACGCCACAGCCTTCGAGGCGGTCGAGCAGGGTGACTTTCTGGGAGCCCAGCTTCAGGCGGCCGAAATCAAGGACAAGTCGCTGGCCGGCTATCTGTCGTTCGGGGCGTTGATGCACCCCACGGCGCACAAGGCCAATTTTGAGGAGCTCTATGGCTGGCTGGCCCGGTTCCGGGACCTGCCGCTGGCCGACCGCATTTTCTCGCTGGCCGCAAAGCGCAAGCCGGCCGACGCGGTGGCCCTGCCCCTGCCCGAGGTGGTCACCGCCGACGCCGCCCGCAGCGAGATCACCCGCCCGGCCCGCGAAGCCTTCTATTCAGGCGACGCCCGCCTCGCCTTCCAGCTGGCGGTAGGCGTCGGCGAGCGCTGGATCGCCGGGCTCTCGGCCTGGCGGCTCGGCGACTATGGTCAGGCGCACGACTATTTCGTGCAGGTCGCCAACGACGATAGCGAAGATGCCTGGTTGAGAGCCGGCGGCGCCTACTGGGCGGCCCGGGCCGCTGTGGCGCTGGGCGACAATGCGGGCGCTGCGGGGTTCCTGAATCTCGCGGCCCAGGCGCCCCACACCTTCTACGGCATGATCGCGGAACGTCAGGTGCGCATGACCACCGCCGAGGCCAATACCGGAGAACTCATCCTGGCGTCATTCCGTGCGCCAGCGCCGAACATCGATTCGGTATTGGACGCGTTTGTCGAACAAGACCCACGCGCCCACCGCGCCGCCGCCTTGACCCAGATCGGTCGGTTTGAAGACGCGCGACAGGAACTGCGTGCAGGCCTGGCTCTGGCGCGAAGTGGCGCTGAGCGGGAAACCTGGAGCTCCTTGATTTCAGCGCTGAGACCAGCGGCGGGACAGGATCTGGCGCGGGCGTCCATTGCGTCTGTGGGTGAATATCAGACTCCGGTGCTGGAACCGCGCAATGGCTTCACTGTGGATCGCGCTCTGGTCTATGCGATCGTACGCCAGGAGAGCTCGTTCAATCCCAGGGCCGTGTCGCATGCGGGCGCGCTGGGGCTCATGCAACTCCTTCCAGCTTCTGCGGCTCTTGCGACCGGCAACAAGAGCTTCCGGAGCCGACCGAGACAGCTGTTCAATCCGGCTATCAACCTGCGCGCCGGCCAGGACTACCTCGCCTGGCTGATGGATCGCGGGGTTGGATCTGACATCCTGCGCACCGTAGCTGCCTACAACGCCGGGCCCGGCGCGGTGCTTAAAACCCTCGACAGGGTGGGCGAGGACGATCCCCTGCTGATGGTGGAGAGCCTGCCTGCGCTGGAAACTCGCAACTACGTCGAGAAGGTCATGACGGCCTACTGGTCCTACAAGCGGATCTTTGGCGAAGAGACCCGCACGCTGGACGCTCTGGCCGGCGGTGCGCGACGCATCGACGCCAAATTGGACTTACCCCGTCCGGCGCCGGCCCAGCCGCAGGCTCTGGCGCAACCCTTTGAGATCGGCGTCCTCGAAGGTCTGCAGGCGGCTTCGTTCGACTAGGATCCCGAACGGACGCCGGGCAAACAAGCCGCCGTCGGACCAGCCCTGAACCAGAGCGGGCCCCTGCCCGCGCTCAAGGTGGCCCTTCAGCGCGCCGATCCAGCCATCGCGCAGCCGGAAATCGGCGGGCAGAACGACGATCCATTCGGCGCGCGCCGACCTGGCGGCAGGGGCGATAACCGGATGAGCCTCAGCGCCGGTTTCCTCGCAAAGAGCCTGGATACCAGGCTGCCGCGCCGCCGCGATGATCAGCACCTGCCGCACGATCCCGTCGACCGCCCCGGCCGTCAGTTGGGCCAGCAGGGCGGGCAGGTGTTCGGCGCTGGTCCGCGCATCGATGATCACCGTGAGCATCGGACGCAGAAGCCGTGCTTCGCGCGGCGGCGTCAATATGTTCTTTATTTGTTCCTTCACAGCGTTATTCTGGACAGATGCCCCCTGCTCCCCTCCCCAGTCGTGGTCGCGGCGCCCGCTCCAATGCGTCCGGACGCTATGAAGCTCAGTCCATCGAAGCCTTTGACGATGGGTGGACGCCCGACGATGCGAACCCGGTCAAGTTTGCCACGACGATAAGTCCCGAGCAGGCGCGGGTGATCATCAGCCGCAATGACAGTCCCGACGTAGGTTTCTCCGCCACGATCAATCCCTACCGAGGCTGCGAGCACGGCTGCATCTACTGCTACGCGCGGCCAGCTCATGCCTATATGGGCCTGTCCCCTGGACTGGATTTCGAGTCGAAGCTGTTCTTCAAGCCGCATGCGGCAGCGCTGCTGGAGGCGGAACTGCGCCATCCGCGGTACCGGCCCGAGCGCATCCATATCGGCGGAAACACTGATCCGTACCAGCCGGAGGAGCGGAAACTCGGGGTTACGCGGAGCGTTGTCGAAGTGCTGCTGAGGTTCCGGCACCCCTTCTCGGTGATCACCAAATCGGCCCTGATCCTGCGCGATCTGGACCTGCTGGCTGCGGCGGCGGAGTTTGGCCTGGTTCGGGTGGCGATCTCCGTCACCAGTCTCGACCGCAAGCTGGCGCGCTCAATGGAGCCTCGCGCGGCGACGCCGGAAAAACGCCTCGACGCCATCGCGCGACTGACGGCGGCAGGCGTGCCGGTGACCGTGATGTTCGCGCCTGCGATCCCGGGTCTGAACGACCACGAGATGGAAACCGTGCTCGAACGCGCTGCGGGCGCGGGCGCCACAGGGGCGGGCTATGTGGCGCTGCGCCTGCCGCTGGAGATCAAGGACCTCTTCCGCGAATGGCTGGAGAGCGACCATCCCGACCGCGCGCGCCGGGTAATGTCGTTGGTCCGGCAGATGCGTGGCGGCAAGGACTACGACGCCCAGTGGGGCAGCCGCATGCGCGGCGAGGGGCCGATCGCCGATCTGATGAGCGCCCGCTTCAAGGCCGCACGGAAGCGCTTCGGCCTGGATGCGCCCAGACCACCAACCGACACGTCCGGCTTTCGGATCCCGCCGATGGCCGGCGACCAAATCGATCTGTTTGGCGCCGCCACCGGGAAGTAGCGGCTACCGCGTGCTGCGGCGGTCGTTCAGCAGAGGTTTGCGCGCCTGCTGGACCGGCGCGCCGGTGGAGCGCGCGTCACGCAGGCCGCCCTGGACGACGGGTTGATAGGTCGCGCCATAGGTTTTCATGATGTCGGGCCCTCTCGGCCGGGGTCGGGCGTACGATGAACGCACCGCCCTTGTTAAGACGTCAGCGTCCGCCAGCGTTCGGGAAAGACTTCAGCACGGAAACGGAAACCGGCGGCTTTGCGGCTTCCTTCTTGGGCTTTCGGGTCTCTTTGTTGGATTTCTTCTGACCCTTGGCCATGGTCGTATTCCTTTATTGAGGGTCGTAGTTAGCACGCCCTTGCGAAACCTTAGGCAGGGTTTCTCAGCGGCTGAACACGCCCACCAGTTCGATGTGCGGCGACCACAGGAACTGATCCACCGGCAAGACGCGCTCCAGTCGAAACCCGGCGTCGATCAGGACCCGGGCGTCACGGGCGAAGGTCGCGGGATTGCAGGAGACCCCGATCACCCGGGCGACCTTTGAGCTCGCGAGCTCGGCGGCCTGTTCTGCCGCACCCGCGCGGGGCGGGTCGAACACGGCGACGTCAGTGTGGCGCAGGTCGTGGGCCAGCAGCGGTCGGCGCACCAGATCGCGGGCCTCCACCGTTACGCCCTTTAGACCCGGAGCGGACGACAGCGCGGCGCTGAGCGCGGCCACGGCGCCGGCGCCGAAGTCTGCCGCATGGGTCGGGGCGATCTCGGCCAGCCGGAAGGTGAAGGTGCCGACGCCGGAATAGAGGTCGGCGATACGCGTAGCGCCCGAGGCTGCTTCAGCGACGAAATCGGCCATGACCATCTCGGCGGCCCTGGTGGCCTGCAGGAAGGCCCCGGGCGGCAGGCTGACGCGGGCCGGTCCGAGGCGCACCTGCGGCAGACGGGCCATATAAGCGACCTCGCCAGAGAGGGTGACACGGGCGAAGTCCGCCTCGGCCGCGCGTTCGGCCAGTTGCATGCGCGCATCCGCCGAGAGACCGCCGCTCTTCGCCTCGACGCCGGTGATGTCGATATCGAGACCCGTGTCGGTCAAGGTCACGTGCAGCGACGGCGCGGACTTGGGGTGTTCGAACAGCCGTGCCGCCAGCCGCTTCAATGCAGGGATCGCCGCCTGGATGGCAGGTTCTGCGATGGGGCAGACATCGATATCCACCAGATCCCAGGACTTGCGGGCCTTGTAGCCCAGGCGCGCGCTCTCGCGGTCTCCACGTCGCGCGTGAAGTGTAACCCGACGGCGGGTGCCTGGCGCCGCCGCGAAGGGGGCCAAGACCTCGGCCTCGACCCTCTCCCGGGCCAGGGTGCCGATCAGGCGCTCGACCTTCCAGGCCAGATAGGGCGCATGGTCCCAGTGCTGCAGGGCGCAGCCGCCGCAGACGGTGAAGTGTGGGCATGCAGGCTCTATCCGCCGGGGACTGGCCTGAAGCACATCGACCAGATCGCGCCGCTCACCCGCGCCCTGCGCCGTCACCCGCTCGCCCGGTAGGGTGAAAGGCACGAAAACGGGGCCGGCCGCCATGCCATCGCCCTCCCCGCCAACCGTCTCGATCAGCAGTTCCACGATGGGACCGGTCGGCGAGCTGGCCGTGGGCCGCGCCGAGGGCCGGGGCTTTGGCCTGCGTCTTTGCGGCCTCATCGCGCGGGTATTTCGCTAAGGTGGAAATGAACAAACATGAACGACTTTCTAAGCGGCTGTTCAGGTTGGCCGCCGCATCTTTGCCTCAGGTCTCGTCGAAAAACGGGCCATAGGCTTGTTGTAGAGGGATACCCAATGTCCAAGCGCGTCACCACCGGCAAGACCGCCGCCACCGTTCTGGCCGCTGTCATGGCGCTGAGCGCCGCAGCGCCCGTTCTGGCTCAACCGGCAGGTCCATACACCGCCCAGAGCTCCAAAGGCTACTATTACGACCCTTGCCGCCGGGACACAGCGCAGCGCGGCACCATCGGCGGATTGCTGGGCGGCCTGGCCGGCGCGGCGATCGGGTCGAATGTCGCGGCCCGCAACGCCCGTACGGAGGGCGCGGTTCTGGGTGGCCTCGTCGGCGTTCTGGCAGGTAGTTCGGTAGGCAACAAGACCGCCGCGTGCCGATCCGAAAACACCGAGAGCCGATACCCGCAGCGCGTTGAGACTCCCTACTACAGCCGCGACGCCTATGCCGACGGGGCCGCGGCCCAGGCCCGGGAGGACGCCTATGCCCGCGATGAGCGCGGCGACCATTATCGGCTGAGCGATCGCGCACCGGGCGCTGACGGCTGCACCCTGGCTGAAAGCCCGATCTACATGCCCGATGGTCGCACCCAGACCCGCTTTGTCCGCGTCTGCCGCGACGCCAGCGGCAAATATGCTGTGGTGGACTAGGATCTCTCGCGGGTCGCCCAGAGCAGGTATTCGCGATTGCCATCACCCCCTGTGATGGGACTGTCAGTCGTGGCCCGGACGATCCAGCCACTGGCCGCGAGGAAGTCGACCACGCCGGCCAGAGCCTGGTCGCGCGCGGTGGGGTCCGTGACGATGCCGCGCTTGCCCACCTTACCCGGGCCGACTTCGAACTGAGGCTTCACCAGAGCCACCAGATCGGCGCCGGGAGGCGCCAGCGACAACGCCGCGGGCAAAGCCTTGGCCAGGCCGATGAAGCTCAGGTCGCTGACAATCAGGCCCGGCGGCTCGGTGATAAGTTCGCGCGTCAGGCTCCGGGCGTCGGTGGCCTCAAGGTTGAGCACCCGCCCGTCTGTCCGAAGGCTGGCGTGCAGCTGCCCCTGCCCGACGTCTACGGCGAACACCCGCACCGCGCCGCGCGCCAGGCACACCTCGGTAAAACCGCCCGTCGAAGCGCCCACATCCAGCACCACCCGGCCCGAAACCTCGATGGGCCAGAGCGCCAGCGCATGGACCAGCTTCAGAGCCCCTCGCCCCACCCAGGGATGTGCAGGCGTCGCCTCCAGCGCGGCGTCATCGGCCAGCAATTCCGATGGCCTGGCGACCCGACGCCCGTCGGCGAACACGCCACCGGCCTCAATGGCGGCGCGGGCCCGGGCGCGGCTGTCGAACAGGCCCCGGGCAACCAGAAGGACGTCGGCGCGCGTCGTCAGGTCGCCTGATCCTCGAACAGCTTCTTCAACTCGTTCTTCAGGATCTTGCCGTTGGCGTTGCGTGGCAGGGTCTCGGCCCAGAACTTGATGGTCACGGGCACCTTGAAGGCGGCCAGTCGCTCCGCCACGTGGGCACGCAGCTCGGCCTCTGTGGCCTCGGCGCCGGGCTTCAGCGTGACCACCGCACCTGGCTCCTCGCCCAGGATCCGGTGTGGAATGCCGACGACTGCGGCGTCCATGATCGCCGGGTGGTCGTAGAGGACGTTCTCGATCTCCACGCAGTAGATGTTCTCGCCGCCGCGGATCAGCATGTCCTTGGCCCGGTCGAGGATGAAGCAGAACCCGTCCTCATCGATCCTGGCGAGGTCGCCGGTGCGCACCCACCCGTCCACGAAGGTCTGGGCGGTGGGTTCGGGCTTGTTCCAGTAGAGCTTGGCGTTCATCGGGCCCTTGGACCAGAGCTCTCCCATCTGACCTACCGGCAGCACGGTGACGCCATCGCCGGGATCGCGGATCTCGAGTTCGGCGACGGCGGCGGCCGGGCCGCAACTGTCTGGCCGGAATTGATAGTCTTCAGCGCCATTGGAGGTGACCGTGGCGCAGGTCTCGGTCATGCCCCAGCCCTGGCCGGTCTGCGACTTGGGAAATACCTCCTTGAGCCGCCGCACCAGTTCCGGCGCGGAGGGGGCGCCGCCATAGGACACGCCTTCAAGCGACGACAGGTCGTAGTTGACCCGCGCGGGATGTTCCAGAAGCTGCCAGGCGATCGTGGGGACTCCGCCGGCCGAGGTGATCTTCTCGCGTTCGATCAGTTCGAAGGCACGGATAGCGTCCCACTTGAACATCAGCACCACCTTGGCGCCGGCGAACACCGAGGGGTTCAGAACGGCAAAGCAGCCGGTTGCGTGAAAGAAGGGCACAGACAGCAGGCTGGAGCGCTGCGGCGCATCCGGGTCGGGGGCCGGCGGCGCCTCGCCCCGGCGCAGAAAGCCCCGCGCGGCGGCCGCGCCGGCGGTGATGATGTTGGTGTTGATGGCGCGGTGGGTGGCCAGCGCACCCTTGGGCTTTCCCGTCGTGCCCGAGGTGTAGAAGATGGTGGCGTCATCATCGGTATGCAGGTCCACCGGCGGGATCGGATCATCCGGCAACCCTGCCCAGGTATCCGGCGCGCCCAGCACGCTCTCCAGCTTGGTGACGTAGGGATTGGCGATCTCGTCCGTCGCCCGGCTGACATAGATGCGCTTCAGGTCCGGGCAGTCGGGCAGATGCTCGGTCATCCGCGCAAAGCGTTCGGCATCCATGATCGCGACCTTCGACCCGGAATCGGTGAGGCCGTACTCCAGCTCGGGGCCGGTCCACCAGGCATTCAGCGGCGTCACGATCGCCCCGATGGAGGCCGCCGCGTAGAAGGCCACGGCCCACTCCGGCACATTGCGCATGATAATGGCGACCCGGTCGCCCTTGACCACGCCCTGGCTCTGCAGCTCGGCGGCGAACCGCGCCACGGCACGATGGAAGGCGTCATAGGTGACGCGCTCGTCCTCGTAGACCATGAACACCTTCTGGCCGTGGCCCTTGGCCATTTCGGCGACGGCGCGGAGCGTCGGCGGCTGGTTCTTCCAGACCTTGAGCCTGACGCCGCGAATGGTCTCTTCCGCCACCTCCGCCGCCGTCCCGGGGCTGCCAATCAGGGCATGGGCCTGGGCGATGGACATGGCGGGCCAGCCCGGGGGCATCACGGCTTCGGACATAGGTTTCACTCCGGTGCATTTGCGCAGCGTCTGCGGCAGCGCCTCTTCGGCGCCAGCAAAACCATAACCCGCGATCCCGCACCAGTGGGGTATCGCACGCGATCAGCGCACCGCGCGATTTCCGGGCGGTTAGAGGCGAAGGCCGCCCCGGCTCAGCCTTCGTCGTCGCTGCCGAGCGCGACCGCCAGATCCAGCAGGCACCGGCGCGACTGAGCATCCAAGCCTACGTAGGCCTGCACCAGATCGCGCGTCTCCGCACTGTCCAGATGGAGATTGCGGGGCCGCCGTTCGAGGGAGGCCGCATCGGCGCCGGGCAGACCCTGATAGAAGTAGCTCACCGGAACCTGCAACCTATCGGCCAGCTGCCACAGTCGCCCCGCCGTCAAACGGACCCCGGCGCACTCGTACTTCTGGATCTGCTGGAAACCAACGCCGCAGGCGTCGCCGAGGTCCTGAAGGGTTAGACCCATCAGATTCCGCCGCCGCCGCAACCGTCGGCCGATATGCACGTCGATCTCATCAAGCGCGTCATTGGCCGCCGGCTCGAGCGACAGAACGGCAGGTCTGGAACTCGAGCTCATTACGCTTTCCCGCAGGCTGGCCTGTGACCAGCCGGTTCGACCCACTGACCCGATACAGCGACCTTATCAGCGCCGCAGTCCGTTTCGCACGCAGCGGTGCTCATTCTGGGTAGCATGCCTGTCAGGGCCGATCACACCTCGATGCCCTGCTCGCGCAGCTGACGCACCAGACGCCGCAAAAGGACGGCGTTCTGCTCGGCCATCGCCCTGACCATCTCCGGATTGGCGACCTCGTTGGCGCCGAGCAGCCCGCCATCGGCCTCGATCAGAGCCCCCTCGTTCAACAGCTTCTGGATTCGCCGTCGCGCGGTCTCGTAGGAGAGACCCAGAGACAGCGCCACCGCATTGCGACTGATCGGCCGCTTGATCTCCTGCGGCTCGGGAGTTTCGATGCCCGCATATGCCTGCGACAGCGCCTTGTCGGCATTGAGGTGGGCCACATTGGCCACCGCCACGGTGGAGAGGATCAGCGCGTCGATGGGGTCATGCTGGCTGCCACGCAGGATCGCACTGTAGATCGATACCACATAGTCCATCGACGCCCGGGAG
>CAIVVM010000043.1 GCA_903909375.1 uncultured Alphaproteobacteria bacterium | reverse complement strand
TGGTGAAGCCGAACCGCTTGATGCTGTCGGCGATCTGGCGGACCTGACGCTTGGAATGGCGGCGCGCATTGCGCTCATAGGGACGCAGAGCCCCCGGCGGGCGGTATTCAACAGCGAATCGTGACGTGCTTTCCATGCCCAATGGCTAGCGCTGCATGGCGGTTGGATCAAAGAAAACACAACAATTACAATAGCATGTATATTCTTGGCGTCGGCCAGATTCTCGCCTGCGGGGCTGGATTTTGCATCCCGGACCCCCAAATGCCGTCCTGAGCCATCCTGAAGTTATCGACTAAGCCGATAAAGCGCCTTTTCGGCGTTTTTGGACTGGACTTCAGCTTCAGCTGGAGCGTTTCTGTGGCCGTCCCGCCCGGCGAGTCCGGGCTTTTCCCAGTGCAGCTTCACTTTTTTTGAGCCGCCGGGACGAGGACAGGTCGATGACCGACAGAAACATGAACCCCGCCGCGCAGGCGCCTGCGCGCAAGCCCCCGCGCGTGACCTGCGCGGGCACGACGATCGCGATGATGCGCGCGCCCGAAGGGGCGACCGCCGGCGAGATGGGAGCCGCTGTCGGCTGGCAGAAGCACTCGGTGCGGGGCTTCATCGCCCGCACCTTCAAGCGCCGAAACGACGTGAAGGTGCTGAGGGCGCGCGGTGAGGCGGGGACTCGGTATCGCCTGGTCGACAGGCCGGCGTCCTGAGATGGGCGAGGTTACGGATCTTGAGCGGCTCGGCCTTGAGGACCTGAGGTCGGTCTGGCGGGCGCGATACGGCGTCCCTCCCGCGCTGCGCTCGCCGGAACTCCTGCGGCTGATGCTGGGCTGGCGGATCCAGTCCGAGGAGAAGGGCGGGCTCGACCGCGACCTGAAGCTCGCGCTGCGCCGCCCGCCCGCCAAACGTAGCGGACCAGAGCCTGTCCCCGGCGCGCGGCTCGTCCGCGAGTGGCAGGGCCGGCCGCACGAGGTGGTGGTCATGGGCGATGGCGGCTTCCTCTATCGCGGCGATCGCTTCGGAAGCCTCTCGGAGGTGGCCCGCAAGATCACTGGCGTCCGCTGGAACGGGCCGAGGTTCTTCGGCCTGCGGAAGGATGTTGCCGCATGAGCGAGCGCAAGGTGATCCGGTGCGCGATCTACACGCGCAAGAGCACCGAAGAGGGGCTCGATCAGGCGTTCAACAGCCTGCATGCGCAGCGTGAGGCCTGCGAGGCCTATGTGAAGAGCCAGGTCGGCGAAGGCTGGAAGGTGCTGCCCACGGCCTACGATGACGGCGGCTTCTCGGGTGGCAACATCGACCGGCCGGGCCTGGTGCGGCTGCTGGCCGATGTCGATGACGGCCTGATCGATATCGTGGTGGTCTACAAGGTCGACCGCCTGACCCGTTCGCTCCCGGACTTCGCCAAGATCGTCGAGCGGCTGGATGCGGCGGGCGCGTCGTTCGTGTCGGTGACCCAGGCTTTCAACACCACCACCAGCATGGGCCGGCTGACGCTCAACGTCCTGCTGTCGTTTGCGCAGTTCGAGCGCGAGGTCACCGGCGAGCGGATCCGCGACAAGATCGCAGCGTCCAAGGCCAAGGGCATGTGGATGGGTGGCAGACTGCCCCTCGGCTACGACCTGCCGACCGATCCACTGACCCGGGCCCTGGTGGTCAACCCACACGAAGCGCCGACGGTCGACTACATCTTCCGCACCTACCTTGAGCTCGGGTCGGTGCATCGCCTCCAGGCGCGACTCGAGGCGGAAGGCATTCGCTCGAAGGCCACGCAATCGAAGGCCGGAAAGCTGATGGGCGGGCTGAGCTTCTCCCGCGGCGCGCTGTTCTACCTCCTGCGCAACCGCACCTATCTGGGCGAGATCCCGCACGGCGAGAAGAGCTACCCAGGTGCGCACCCGGCAATCATCCACGTCGAGTTGTTCGATCAGGTCCAGGCGACATTGGCGTCGCACCGGCGGGCGCGGAAGGAACGGCCGCTGCGTTCTGCGACCATGCCGCTGAAGGGACGCCTGTTCGATGTGGACGGCTCGCCCATGAGCCCGGCCTTCACCCATCGGCACGGCAAGGTGTACCGATACTACGTCTCTGCCCCCCTCCAGCAGGGCCGCAGTGTCGCCGAGGTTCCGGGCGCGGTCCGCCGGGTGTCGGCCAGGGACATCGATGGGCTGATCGAAGCTGAGCTTAGGCGCCGGCTCGCGGCGCCGGCCGACCGGACACTCCGCGAACTCCTGGCCTGCGTCGAACGTGTCGACCTTGAGGCTCAGGTCGTCCGCATCCGGTTCAACCGCGCCAGGACGCCGCGCTCGGCGCTGGATGATGCGGAGCATGACTTCGCCAATCCCGGCCTGGCGATCGTCACCCTGCCCGTGCGTGGCAAGCTTCGGGCGGGGCGTTCCTGGGTGCATACGCCGGACGGCTCCGGCGGGACCGTCCGGGTGCGGCGGGATCCTTCCCTCATCAAAGCCCTGCAGCAGGCCCATCGCGTCGCGGGCACAATGGGCTGGCGCGCCGATGGCGAGCTCGAAAATCCGCGCGCTATGGCCTCGCCAACCAACGCTTACGAACGCCGGATCTGTCGCCTCGCGTTCCTTGCGCCGGACATCCAGAAGCAGATCATTGCTGGCCGCCAACCCCGTGGTCTGACCCTCGAACGGCTGCTCAACGAACCGATCGCCGCATCATGGTCCGCGCAACGCGAACAGTTCGGGTTCGCTGATCGTCTCTGATATCGATCCCCGCGGATCCCTGTTTCCGCCAATTTCGATCCCTGTTCCTGCGCCGAAATAGTCCCTGTTTCCGAACAGGGAATTCCGATTGTGTCATCTGTAAATCATTGATCCCGGGAGGGAATTGACCGCGCCCAGGCCGATCGCCGGGTTTGCCGCGAAGTGTGTTTTTCACGCGTATCAGGGAAAACTCGACTGCAGCGTCTGTGTCTGGAGACGGGCGGGCGATTTGCGACGGATTCAGCGATTTCGGCGCGGTTTTCCAGCCTTCGCACAGCGGTTTGCCGGCGAAATCCTTCGCGAACTCAGTCGTTTGAATCTGTTCGAGAAATCAGGAGACCCGTTTCGGGTCTGATTGGCGG
>CAIVVM010000042.1 GCA_903909375.1 uncultured Alphaproteobacteria bacterium | reverse complement strand
GCGGCCACATTGCTGGCCATCGAGCACTCGGTGATCATCACCACCCGCTTCGGACGGCGTTTGGCGACATAGTCGGTCATGGCGGCGGTCGAGCCGGTGAAGTCCGACGCCTCGATCACGTCCGTGGGGCATTCCGGGTGCGCCAGGATCTCGGCGTCGGGGTAAGCCGCGCGCAGCTCCAGAATGTCAGCGGCGTTGAAGCGTTCGTGCACCTCGCAGCGGCCCTGCCAGGCGATGATCTTGATGTCGGTCTGGCGGGCCACATTGCGGGCCAGGAACTCGTCCGGGATCAGGATCACCCGGTCGACGCCCCAGAGGCGGGCGGCCTCTTCCACCACCTGAACGGCGTTGGCGCTGGTGCAGCAGATGTCGGTCTCGGCCTTCACCTCGGCGCTGGTGTTGACGTAGGTCACCACCGGCAGGCCCGGATAGCGCTGCTTGATCAGGCGCACGTCGGCGCCAGTGATCGAGCTGGCCAGCGAACAGCCGGCGCGCAGATCGGGGATCAGAACGCGCTTCTCGGGCGACAGGATGTTGGAGGTCTCGGCCATGAAGTGCACGCCGGCCTGGATGATCACCGCAGCGTCGGAACGCGCGGCCTCCTTGGCCAGGCCCAGGCTGTCGCCCACATAGTCACCGACGCCGTGGAAGATCTCGGGCGTCATGTAGTTGTGCGCCAGGATGACGGCGTTCTTCGCGCGCTTGAGCCGGTTGATCTCGGCGATCAGCGGCGCCTGCTGGCGCCACTCCATCGGCGTGACGTGCTGCTTGACCTTTTCCCACAGCGGGGCGGTCGAGGTTTCGACCTCGGGGGTGAACGCGAACTGAAATCCGTCGGCGGCCATTGTAACCCTCCTTATGCTCAAAATGAGCATTACTGGGGCCTGTAAAAGGCGTCGAGGCCTTTGGAACCTTGACACCGGTGGTTATGCTCACTTCGAGCAAAAGAAAATATAGACCTATCGCCGTTCAGCGCAAGGATGTTTTCCTGAAAAAGGCAGGCAGCTTCCAGAATGGAGGCCGAGCTCTATCTGTGAGCTCTCAATAGGTTGTCCGGCCGACCCGGACCGGGGAAGCTGTGGTTGTGAAGCTACAGGGTCCTGGGAGAGGGGCGGATGAACGTGCACAAGAATGCCCGGCTGTCGCAGCACAGTCGAGCCGAAGTGGTGCGGCGGGTTGAGGCGTCGCCGGAAACTCGCCGTTCGCATTTCACGAGGGGGTCCAACGTGAGCGACCGCTTTCCAGATCCAAACCAGGGCGAAACAACCCCTGTAGTACGCCGCGCTTCAGGGCCTGCGGCGTCCAGGATTTGTTCTGAAGTGCAACGTCGCCGACGCTCGGGAACGCCAAACACCGGGAGGTAGACCAGACCCGGCACTATCGTCTCCGTCTAGGTCGCCTCTTTGAGGTAGCCGGTGGCCGCCTTTGTCACTTCCAGCGCCAAGGCTGACCACGACATTTCCAGCAGGATGGGGTCGTCACCGCGGGACTTCGAGACAAAGGACGATACTACAATTTGGTACGAAAACCCGATCACCGACAGCCGCCGTTGTTCGGGCAGGAAATGGAGAAAACCGGAAACGGCATTATTGTAATGCGCAAAAACTCGGCCGCGGCCGGCCAGTCCAATGGCGCGGAGCGCCGGAGTGCGCATGGGATAACTGTACAATACGCGATGCAGCGCCTCATCCCGCTCCGATATTTCAGCTATGATTGCAGAGAGTTCAGATACAATCTGGCTTGGGCCAGAAAATACTTGCCCGTTCAGACGCTCGCAGACAGCATCTTCCAGGCGCCTTATGGCCTCCAGCTTGATGGCCTGAACGATGCTGTCCTTGCCGTCGAAACGTCGATAGATGTTGCCGACAGGGATGCCTGCCGCTTCTGCAACCTCTGCCATTGAGAAGCCGTCATTTCCCTTGCGCACAAGCACTTCGGTTGCAGCGGCAACAATGCGGGCCAGCGCCGCGCGACTGCGCTCCTGCACCGGACGTCGGACGAAAGGGGATGCCTCGTAAGTGTCCATCACCCCTTTTCCGTCAAGACACCGCACTGTCAATGTTGGCGCGCGGAATAGGGCTGGAGCAGGCGCGGATGCTGCGCCTGCCCGGTCGCGATTCAGGTGACGCTCTGGACCTCATCCAACATGGGGGCGTCCGGGCACTTCACAGGCCAATATGCAAATGATATTCGCTTTTAAGCGTTCCTTCTGGAAATCCTGCCATTTTTCCGCCGCCGAGGACATGACCGATGGACCTGCAACTCGCCCCCGCCGATCTGGCCTTTCGTGAAGAGGTTCGCGCCTTTCTGGACGAGCACCTGAGCGAAGACCTGCGCGCAGCCGGGGCGGCAAGGACCGGCTCCTTCTGCGACCTGGCGCCGACTGCAAAATGGCACGCCACGCTACATCGAAAGGGGTGGGTGGCGCCGGACTGGCCCGTCGAGTACGGCGGCACGGGCTGGACAACGACCCAACGCCACATCTTTGCCTCCGAGTGCGCCTCGGCCGGAGCTCCGGGCATACACAGTTTTGGCATCCGCATGTGCGGTCCAGTGATTATCGGGCACGGAACCCCCGAGCAGCAGGCCTACTATTTGCCGAAGATCCTGTCGGGCGAACACCGTTGGTGTCAGGGCTATTCCGAACCTGGCTCCGGTTCGGACCTCGCCTCACTTCAAACCCGCGGCCGGTCGGACGGCGACGACTATGTCGTCAACGGGACGAAGATCTGGACCAGCCTGGCGCATCAGGCAACGCACATCTTCTGCCTGGTCAGAACAGACCCGGAGGCCAAGCCCCAGCGCGGCATCTCCTTCCTCCTGATCGACCGCAACACGCCGGGCCTGACCATGCGCCCGATCATCAACATTGCGGGCGAGCATGAGTTCAACCAGGTCTTCTTCGACGAGGTGCGGGTTCCGAAATCCCAGCGGATCGGGGCCGAGAACGAGGGCTGGACGGTCGCCAAATACCTTCTCGAGTTCGAGCGCGGCGGCAACTACGCCAACGGACTCTGGGCGAGGTTGACATGGGTGCGGGACCTTGCGTCCAGGTACGCCACCCAGGACGCAGGGTTTGGCCGTAAGCTAGCTCAGGTCGAGATCGACATCACGGCGGTCGAAATGCAGGAACATCGGGTCGTTTCTGCCCGGGCCCTGGGCGAATCTCCGGGCACGGCCGCCTCAATGCTCAAGCTCCAGGGCAACGTGCTCACCCAGCGCCTTGACGAATTGGCGATCGAGGCCCTGGGACCGCAGTCGAGCCACGAAGGTCGTGACGCGGCTGTGGCCATGGGGCGCTATCTGTATGACCGGGCGGTAACGATCCTCGGGGGAACCAGCGAGATCCAGCGCAACATCATGGCGCGGGCAATGCTGGGGCTCTGAAGGCGCCCGCCCTATTGCATCGTGATCGCGGTCTGGAAAGCCGGACGGGCGGTGACCTTGGCGACATAGGCCTTGAGGTGCGGCATCTCGTCCGGTACGCACCCCAGTCGATTGCTCATGAAGCAGGCATGACCCAGCATGATGTCGGCCGCGGAGAAATCACCGACCAGATAGTCGCGGCCGTCGAGCGCGATATTGACCGGCTCAAGGGATTTGGACAGCAGGCGTTGCGCCTGTCCCAGCACGGTGGCGTCGCGTCGATCTTCCGGAAGCAGGATGGTCTGGACCACAATGGTGTTGACGGCGGGCATCACCATGCCCTCGCAGTAATGAAACCACTGGAGATACTCAGGAAACAGATTGTCATTCACGGCAGGCTTCAGCCCGCCATTCTTGTGTCGCTCCAGCACGTAGTCGACGATCGCGCCGGATTCATAGATCGAGACATCGCCGTCTTCGAGGACCGGCACTCTGCCGAGCGGGTGTCGCGCGCGGTGTTCTTCGGACTTCAGGTCCTTCGGATGAAACGCCATCTTGTTGATCTCATAGGGCAGTTGAAGCTCTTCGAGCAGCCAGACAATCCGACCGGCCCGCGAATTCGGCGCAAAATGCAGTTTCAGCATTGGTGGTGGTGTCCTGATGATCTGCGGCGATGGCCGCGGCTTTGGGGGTTAGGTTGACGGTGGTCGAGGCGCTTTCCCGGCCGCGCCTCAGTCTGCGATGGCCACGAAGCGTTTCGCCAGAATGCCGTCGGCCTGGGCCATGATGTTGCGGACAACCTCGGCGCAGGTCGGTACATCGTGGATCAGAGCCTGGCTCTGGCCCGTGGTCCAGATGCCGCCGTTCAGATCACCATCGCGCAACACGTTATTGCGGCCCCGGACGCCCGCCATCAGTTCCTTCACGTCGGCGAAGGACTTGGTCGGGTCTCTCTGGATCTCCGCCACCTGCTCCGAGATGGCGTTGCGAGCGACCCGGGCGGTGTTCTTCAGGGAGCGACCCACCAGCACCGTGTCCCGCTCGGTGAAGTCCACGATCTGCTGCTTCACGGCCGGGTGAATCTGGGCCTCTACCGTCGCACAGAATCGGGTCCCCATGTTCACGCCTTCGGCGCCAAGAGCGAGGGCGGCGACCAGGCTACGCCCGTCGGCCATGCCGCCGGACGCGATCACCGGTACGTCCACGGCATCCACCGTCGCCGGCAGCAGCACCACGAGGCCGATATCGTCCTCGCCCGGGTGTCCGGCGCATTCGAAACCGTCGATGCTGATCACGTCCACGCCGTGGCGAACGGCAGAGACCGAATGCCGGACGGAGGTGCACTTGTGGATCACCTTAACGCCCGCCTCCTTGAAGCGGGGCAGATGGTCCACCGGCGCGCGTCCCGCCGTTTCAACTATCTTGATGCCTGACGCGATGATGGCCTCGCGATAGTCGTCATAGGGGATCGGGTTGATCGACGGCAGCAACGTCAGGTTTATGCCGAAGGGCTTGGAGGTCAGGGCCTTGGTCTTCTCGATTTCCGCCAGCAGGGCCTCGCCCGACGGGAACATGTGCGCGGTGATGAAGCCCAGCGCCCCGGCATTGGCCACCGCCGCCACCAGTTCGCCATAGCCGACCCCGGTCATCCCCCCCATGACGATCGGCGTCTCGACCCCGAACATCTCCGTGATGCGCGTCTTCATGATGTGATCTTCCTGAGCTTGTATTCGTTGAACTTCATTGACCGCTAAAATTCGGGGCCCGTTTTTCCCTGTAGCTGGCGATGCCCTCGCGGAAGTCTTCAGTCTTGGTACAAAGGTCCTGTTCCTTGTCGGCATCGGCAAAGCCCACATCATAGGGGTCGTCCAGGGCTGACCAGACCTGCGCCTTCATCGCGGCAAGGGCGCGGGGGGCCGATTGAGATGCAATCTGCCGGGCGTAGGCGGTCACGTGCTCGCCCAGAGCGTCGTCCGCCAGGACGGTGTTGACGATGCCAAGCCGTTCAGCCTCGACGCCATCTATACGTCGCGCGGAATAGAGAAGGTCAAGCGCCCGGGCGGAGCCGATCAGGCGCGCCAGCAGCCACCCGGAGCCCTTTTCCGCCGGCACGCCCAGACGGGCGAAGGTGGCGTTCATCACGGCGGACCGGGCAGCGAAGCGGATGTCGCAATGAAGGGCGAGGATGAAGCCCCATCCGAACGCCGGGCCGTTGATCGCGGCGATCGTCGGCTTGCGGGAGGTGATCAATTCATTCCATCCGCCCGAGAAGAACCGTGACAGATCCGGTCCGACGTCGTCTCCCCATTGCGGAGGTGCGTCATCTTCTGCTGTCGAGAGTGCGTCGGAGGACCCGCCCGTTCCAATGACGCCCAAATCAAGGCCCGCGCAGAACCCCCGCCCCGCGCCTGTGATGACGATTACCCGGCATTCGGGATCGGCGGCCGCGCGCCGGACAGCGGTGAAGAAGAGCTGCAACATGGCCGGGGTGAGCGCATTCAGCTTCTCCGGCCGGTTGAAGGTGATCGAGGCCACGCCTTGATCCACGCTGTAACCGATCTGATCGCGCTCGCTCATCCTGCTCCCCCGGTTAGCGGCGACGTCGGCAAGACGGAGCCCGAACCATTGCAAAACCTCAAAGCGAATATCATTCGCGTATTGACCTGTGAAGCGCCCCCTTCTGCCAGTTGACTCCAGGATGTGAGCGCCTGGCCTCGATGGCGCTCCATATCCCATGAGGTGCTTCGAGAAGAAGGCGCTACAACCTGCCAGACGCTGGTCGGCGCAGACAGCGCGCCGGATGCGGCCCTTGAGGGTTGGATTTAGCCTGATGCCTATCCTGGCGAACCAACCGTCCGCCGCCATTGTCAGCATACCGAGCGGTCTGGCGCGGGCGCCGATGCGGGCGGCTCCCGCCTTTTGGGCAACCAAGGCTGCGCTTGAGCCAACCGGCAATCTGCTGCGGAGACCACTTCTGCTCCAGCTTGGCGGCCACCAAGGCCTGCAATTCGGGCCGCTGCGCAAGCAGGCAGAGCTTGGGGCGGCGTGCGCACCGCATCGCCCGCTCCTGAGCCCCCAGCGCGCGATAACTCTCCCGTCCGCCGCCATGGGCGACCTCGCGGCTCACCGTCGAGGCGCTGCGTCTCAGGCCGCGCGCGATCGCGCGAAAGGATTGCCCCGAGACAAGGCCCCGCGAGATCTCCTCGCGCTCCGCCATCTTCAGCGCAGAGGATCTCTCACGACGCTCACGCGGTCCGATCCCGCCGCCGGCGCGGAGAGTGTTGAACACATTCGGCGTCGAGCGCTCCAGCGCCCGACCAATCTCCGCCAACGTCTCGCCGCGCTTCCAGCGCGCCCACAGCTCCCGCCGTTGCTCGTCCGTCAACCGACCCGCCCGACCCATCCCAACCTCGCTTCAACCGCTATATCCATAGCTGTTGCGCCGACCGGTTGAGACCGCCCATGTACGACTTTTCGTCCAGGAGTTTTCTCACCTCTTCGTGGTGGCGCAGGTAGGTGGACCTGTCAGTTGAAAAGTCGGGTGTGTCCCCGCTTTGTCGCTGGGCCGAGTTCATGCCGCGTCAGGCCGCGAGGCCGGCGAAGCGCTCGGTCATCCATTGAACCGCGAAAACGAGCAGGTCCCGCGCCGGCAGGTAATGGCTGTCGGCGCCGCCAACACGTCCCTGAACGCCGCGCCCGGCGTTGAGATAGTCCGTCAGGATGGTCTGGAAGTAGTCTTCGCCCGGCCAGTCGACGATGCCCTCGCTGTCGTCGAGGGATGAGATCGTCCGGATCGTCCGCTGGCCATTGATCCGACAGACCCGATGTCGCTCCACCCGCCGCTTCTGCGGCAGCGGCGTCAGGTATTCAGCCAGATGCATCAGGGTCGTCGTGTCCGGATCGGCGCCCAGCCGCAACACCCCGCCGTCCAGGTCGCAGAGGTGCTGCAGGGGCGAGCCCTCACCGAAATAGTCGTCCCAGGGCGGGTCGCGCAGCAGTCGCGGCGCCAGGCCCCCGCGGGCGCCGAACCGGCCCTCGGGATGATCGGTGACCTGGGTTCCGGCGCGGCGGCGGAAGACCTCGGCCAGGACGCCGACCTCCGGGTCGGCCGGGGTGACATCCGGGTCAAACGCCTCTGCGGTCCGGAGCAGGGCCTCACGCTCGTCCGGGTCCCGTTCATTGACCCAGTCCCAGTCGTTCCTGGCCCCGAGCACCATCATCAGGCCCCCCGACGGGCCGACAACTGATTCCAGGGCGTCCAGAACGCCGTCCGCGCCGCCGACGACAGGCCCGATCGCGCGCAGGGAGGCGTGCACCATCACCGCCTGGCCCGCGCCCACGCCGAGCCGCCGGATCTGGTCGGCGATCTGTTCGATGGGCGCGGCGGCGCTCGAATTCGTGGGACGTGTCATGGTCAGGCATGGAGTTTCAACCGTCCGGCCCCGTCAAGTCCGGGGCTGAGGATGACCGCGCCCCCTTCAAGCGAGATATGGCGACGGCATGCGTATCCCCCGCCGCTGACGAACGCCACAGGTCACCGTTGAAGCCAACACAGGCTCACGCCCCCGCCAGCACCCCCCGCTCGCCACCCCCAGCACTTGCACGAAACTTGCGGGGGAAGGGTCATAATCGCGACCCTTTGCGCCTATATGCGACGCCAGACACCGTATGAGATCCATGACCTCCATCCGCCGAAGCTCGCGAATGCCTGACGCCAGGGCCGGGATGGTCCTGGTGCTGGCCGTGCTGGGCCTCGCCGGCTGCGCGCCATCGGATCACCAGCAGCTGGCGCAGGACAAGGCGCGGTTTGTCTCGCAACAGGTCTCGGGGCACGGCCGCCTGACCCTGACGTCGAACATGGACCCGGCGATGCGGGCGCTGGCGCTGCGGTTTGATCCGGGACAGCGGCGGCCGGATCTGTGGGCGCGGCCGCCGGGCTGGGAGCGGCTGGACCTGGACGAGGTGCCGAACCTGGGGCTGGACGACGCGGCGAGCGATGCGGCGGTCGCCGAGGAGATCAATGCGCTCAGGCCCTTCTCGCGTCTGCCGATCCGGCCGATGCGGCCGTTTGTACTCAAGGGCGGCGCGGAGGATCGGGCGCGGGCGCTGCAGTGCCTGAGCGAGGCGGTTTACTATGAGGCGGCCCGGGAACCCGAGGTCGGCCAGGCCGCCGTGGCCCAGGTGGTGCTGAACCGGATGCGGCATCCCGCTTACCCAAAGTCGGTGTGCGGCGTGGTCTATCAGGGCTCGGCGCGGATCACCGGGTGCCAGTTCACCTTCACTTGCGACGGGGCGCTGGCCTATGCGCCGGAGCCGGGCCTGTGGCGTCGCGCCCGGGCCGTCGCCGAGCGGGCGCTGGGCGGCTATGTCGACAGTACGGTGGGGTCAGCCACCCACTATCACGCGCAATATGTGGCCCCCTACTGGGCGCCGACGCTGGTGAAGATGACCCAGGTGGGCCAGCACATCTTCTACCGCTGGACCGGACCGTGGGGCGAGCCGGCGGCCTTCAACGGTCGCTATGCGGGGAATGAGGCCTATCTGCCGCCGTCGATTCTGGGCGGGCTGGACCAGCGCACCCAGGGCGGCGTGCTGTCGCCGGAGCTTCAGGGCGTGCCCACGGAGCGGACCATCACCCTGGCGGTGGCCGGCGAGGTGCGCACCTATAGCGTGGTCGACCCCACCGTGCCCCGGGGCGAGCGCACGCGGGTGATGGGCGTGCTGATGTCGCCGCGTCGCCAGCCGACGGCAGACGAGATCAAGCGCATCAACGAGAGCCTCGAGGCCATGGAACGCAACATGGGCCAGACGGCCGCGTCGGGTGCGGCTGCGCCGTCATTGGGCGCCCCTGCGGCGGCGACCCCCAGCCTCTAGCGTGGTGTCTACGCAGTTTGACCTGCGTCCTCCCCCCGCTCATCCCGGCGAATGCCGGGAGGTGGATTCTCGTTTGAAGTGCAACAGGTGCTTGGAGAAGACCTCAACCGGGGTGCGGAAGTCCAGGCATTGTCGCGGGGTGTTGTTGAAGGCGACGACGGCGGCGGCGATCTGG
>CAIVVM010000041.1 GCA_903909375.1 uncultured Alphaproteobacteria bacterium | reverse complement strand
TGGGGCCAGTACCTCGGCACGGACCACCGTGTCGGCGTTCAGGCGATAGCGGTCCTCGCAGGCCGCCGCCGGCGCCATGTCACCCTCACGCACGGCGCGCTGCACCAGCAGCCAGGAGGCCACCTGCATCAGCCGGGTGGTAAGGCGCATGCTTTCCGCGGCATAGGCCAGCGCGGCATTGCGCGACAGCAGCTTGGATTCCTGGCGCCCGCCACCGTCCAGATAGGCGGCGGTCTCCTCGACCAGCGCCATACCTTCCTGAAATGTCCGCTCGAAAAGCTCCGAACGGGCGAAATCCTGGATGACGTCATCGCGCCAATCGGGGCTCTCGGTATCCTGCATGCTCTGAACTCTACACGATTATCGTTGCCACACGCTGAACGAATGGCGCGAAGGCTAGCCCCTGCAACGGCCATGCCACGGGGTCATCAGCCCTTGGGCAGGGAAAACAGCGCGTCGGCGGCGGCGCGGCCGGATTTCTTCTTGTCAATCTGGGCCCGGACCCGGGCCATTTCGGCCTCCAGCACCTCGAGTCGCTCTTCCAGCTCGGCCACGCCATAGAGCTCCAGATCCTCGCGCACGGCTTCCACCAGGCGCTGGCCCCGACCAATCCGCACCTCCGCAGGCTCTTCCATGGGTGAACCCTCCTTTGCGGTCCCGGCATAGGGCGCTATCTGAACGCGACAGACCCGCCAGCGCAAGTTTCAGGAAACACCCATGAGCCCGCTCGAAGCCGAGACCATGACCGCCATAGCCATTGAAGGCGGCAAGGGACCCGCCTCTGCCCTGAGGCCGGAGCGGTTGCCGATCCCGCAGCCGAAGCCGGGCGAGATCCTGATCCGCGTGGGCGCAGCGGGCGTCAACCGTCCCGACATCATCCAGCGCATGGGCATGTATCCGCCGCCGCCCGGAGCGCCGGCGACCATGGGCCTGGAAGTCGCCGGTGAAGTCGCCATCGGCGCGGGGCGCTGGAAATCCGGTGACCGGGTCTGCGCCCTGCTGGGCGGCGGGGGCTATGCGGAATATGCGGTCTGCGACGCCCGCCACGCGCTGCCGATCCCGGATGGGTTCAGCTTTGAAGAGGCCGCAGGCCTGCCCGAGACGGTCTTCACAGTCTACGCCAATGTGTTCGAGCACGGGTCGCTGAAGGCTGGCGAGACCCTGTTGCTGCACGGCGCCACATCGGGCATCGGGGCCACCGCGATCCAGATGGCCAAGGCCGCCGGCGCGCGAGTGATCGCCACCGCCCGCGGCGCCGGCAAGGCCAAGGCCGCCCTCGCCCTGGGCGCCGATATTGCCGTCGACGCCACCTCGGAAGATTTCGCCGAAGTCGCCAAGGCCGACGGCGGGGTCGATGTGGTGCTGGACATGGTCGGCGGCGACTATTTCCCCAAGAACCTTGACGCCATCCGCACCGGCGGGCGGATCGTCTATATCGCCAGCCAGGCCGGCGGCGAGGTCACCCTGCCCATCTTCCGGATCATGATGAAGCGGGCCGTGATAACCGGCTCCACCCTGCGCCCGCGCGACGCGGACGAAAAAGCGCGGTTGGCGGCTGAGGTCGAACGGGTGGTCTGGCCCTGGATCGCGGCCGGCAAGATCAAGCCCACCATCGACAAGACCTTCCCCCTGGAGGAGGCCGCAGCCGCCCACGCTCACCTGGAGGGCGGCAGCCACGTGGGCAAGGTGATCCTGCTCGCGGGCTGACGGCCTGCGCCAATGTGTCATCGGCGAAAGATCATCGGCGTTGACGCCCGCTCTGACACGCCCCAACGTTCGATCAAGGTCCGTGCCAAAGGGGGAAGTGCGCCCGGTCCAGCAACACCGCCATACGGGCGGGGGAGGATCGGATTGACTGCAGCGACCCGCGAGCCGCCGCCTTTGCGCATGGGAACCAAGCTGCTTTACGCAGTGGGGTCGGCCGCCACCAATCTGAAGGCGCGGGCGCTGACCACCTTCCTGGTGATCTTCTACAATCAGGTGATCGGTCTGCCGCCCAAACTGGTTGGCCTGATCCTGATGGTCGCCCTGGTCTTCGATGCCGTGATCGATCCATTTGTCGGCCAGGTTTCCGATAATCTGAGATCGCGCTGGGGTCGGCGACACCCCTTCATGATGGCCGCCGCCCTGCCCTACGCCATCGCCTTCTTCCTGCTCTGGAACCCGCCGCAGGGCTGGAGCGACAATGCCGTCGCAATCTATCTGGCGGTCTGCCTGTTCTCGGTGCGCTTCTTCGACACCTTCTTCGAGACGCCGCATCAGGCGCTGGCCCCCGAGCTGGCCCGTAACTACGACGAGCGCACCAATCTCCTGTCACTGCGCCAGTTCTTCGCGGTGGCCGGCGGGCTGGGGATGACGATCCTGGCCTATCAGGTTTTCCTTAAGGAGCACCCTGACGGCTCCGGCGGCGTGCTGGCCCGCGACGGCTATCTTGCCTACTCGATCACGGGCGCCCTGATCATCCTGGCCACAGTGTTGGCCTCGACGATCGGCACGGCCAGCCGCATTCCCTACCTTTACGTGGCGCCACAGCGGAAGATCACGCTGGGCGCCATGCTTCGCGAGGTGCTCCAGACGCTGAACAACCGCGCCTTCATCGCCGCGGCCGTCTCGGCGATCTTCATTTCCATCGCGATCGGCGCACGCAACGGGCTCGAGATCTATTTCGGGCTCTACTTCTGGGAGCTGAAACAGTCCCAACTGGCCACCCTGGCCACCATCAGCGTCGTGGGTGGTTTCCTGGGCGTGGGTCTGGCGCCCATAGTCGGCAAGGCGCTGGGCAAGAAGCATGGCGCCATCGTGGTGTTCGCCACCGCCGTGGCCGTCCACATCACGCCGGTGTCCCTGCGCCTGCTGGGTCTGGCGCCGGAAAACGGCACGCCGGAACTCCTCTGGCTGATCTATGGCGAGGAGATCATCAACGCGACCCTGGCCTCGGCCACCGCCGTGCTGCTGGCCGCCATTGTCGCCGACGTGGTGGAAGACGCCGAGGTCAAGACGGGGCGCCGGTCAGAGGGGCTGCTGATGTCCGCCAACGCCCTGTTCCGCAAGATGATCTCGGGCACGGGCATATTCGTCGCCACCGCCGTCCTGGCCTTCGTCCAGTTCCCGGACGACGCCAAGCGGGGCGGGGTGCCCGATGAAGTCCTGACCGGTCTGGGGATGGCCTACATCCCGCTGATCGTCGGCCTATACGGCATCTCCATCGGCCTGCTGTTCTTCTACGACATCGACCGCAAACGCCACGAGGCCAACCTGGCGCATCTGAAGGGCGTGGAGGACGAGAAACGACTCAGTGTTTGAATATCCCCATCATCAGGGGGCGCACGAACACCGCCGCCGCCGCTTTCGGCCTCACGTCGGGAACCAGGTAGCCCAGCTCCGCGCAGGCGTTCAGGGTAGCGTTCAGCATCTGCGCGGCGATGAACGGGTCCACCGGTCGGATTGAGCCCTCGGCGATCCCGTCCGAGATCATCGAAGCGAAGCGGTCCGAGACCCGATCGGACTGCTCGACCATGGCGCCGCGCATCTGTTCCGGCAGGGCCGTGAGTGCGTGAGTGCGCAGCAAGGGTCCATGATCGGAGAGCTGAAACTCGGCGAGGGCGCCGGCGCAGGCCGACAGCTTTTCCCACTGTGTGCCCGGTTGTTCCATGGCCAGCCGCTGGGCGCTGCGCATCACCTCGAACGAGCGCTCGAAACAGGCCACCACCAGGTCATCCTTTGCATCATTATGATGATAGAAACTGCCCTTGGTGACGTTCAGCTCGGCCGAGATCTTGTCTACCGAGGCGCCGCGATAGCCACGCAGGTTGATCAGGCGCGTGGCCGCCAGCAGGAAGGTCTCGCGCCCCGGCTCCGGGCTGATGCGCGCGGCGCGGGCCTCCAGCGCGATGGCGGTCGGCGCCCAGGCTGCGCCCTCTGGCGCCAGGCCGTTCAGGAAGATATCGACAATACGGTCGCGGATGCGTGGATAGTCCTCCGCGTCAAACCGGCTGAGCCATGCGCCGCCCCAGAACACCTGCTCCAGCAACATCCGGGTCCGGGCCGTGCGTCGGCCCCGCGACATCCAGCAGAGGTCCGGATGGTCAAAAATCTGGCGGGCCTTGCGAAACAGCCGCCCATAGGCCTGGGCCACCTCTTCCCGGCGGGGCGAACTCAGGGCTCGCAGTTCCGAGATGATCGGCTGTGGCGACGCCTCCCCGGCAGCGGTGGCCTTCAGGACGTCCAGATAGCGGTTGAAGAAACTATGGAGGCGCTCTGCCGGCGTCGGCGCGGTGACCGCCGCCTCGGCGATTCCCAACAACGTCTCTATCCCGCGGGAGATGCAGGCCGCCGCCAGATCATCCTTGCGGCGGAAATAGTAAGTGACGCTGGTGGTGGAAAGATCGACCGCGGCGGCGGTGTCGCCCAGCGTCAGGCCTTTAATGCCTTTGCGGTTCAGGATCCGCGTGGCCGCATCAAGGATGGCCTCGCGCTTGCGTTCGAACCGATCCGTGGCCTTCGCCACGGCGCCACCCTGAGCCATCTTCCGCTTGTTTCCCTTGCGCAATCTCCCTTTGCCTTGGAACGCAGGGGTGGCCAAGCGTTAACATTTCAATGACGCAACGTTAAGTGTCAGAAAATCCAAATGGAGCGCCGGTCCGGCGGACATCGTCAGAGAGGATCTGACGACCGATCGGCGGCGCCGAGCGGGCCGTACATTCCGTGCGGTGGCACAGGCGACAGGTCACACCGATGGGCGTCGCCGCCTCTGCGCCAAGGCCCGGCCGGTCGCGGGTATAGATCAGTCGCCCTGCGTGCTCGGCAGCACATCCCAGCGCGATGGCGCGTTCGACCCGGGGCGCGCCAAACCCGCCCCCGCCGGCGGTCACGGTGCGCGCGATGGAGAAGAACCGTTGGCCGTCGGGCAACTCCAGCCACTGGGTGACGATCTGGCGCGGCGTCGTGAAGGCCTGGTGCACCGACCAGAGCGGACAACCCCCGCCGTGCCGCGCGAACGGAAACCCCGCCCCGTCCAGCCGCTTCGACACATTACCCGCCGGATCCACCCGGATGAAGAAGAACGGCACACGCTCCTGACCCGGCTTCTGCAGGGTGGTGAGGCGGTGCGCGGTCTGTTCAAAGCTGGCGCCGAACTGTCGGGCCAGGGCTTCAACGTCGTAGTGTCGCGCCTCAACCGCGCGGGCGAAGGTGGAATAGGGCATCAGGATCGCGGCGGCCGCATAGCTGGCCAGCGCGCGCCGGGTCAGCCGCTCACCGCTCTCCGAGGCGAAGCTGCCGCCCTCCAGTTCCACATCGATCTCGGGCCGCAGTTCGAGGTAGGCCAGTTGCAGGGCCAGTTGGAACGACTGGCTGGCGGCGTCGAGGCCGTCGTCCAGCAGGATCTCCTTGCGGTGGCGATCCAGCCTGCGCACCGAGCCCACCATCACGCTCGAGGGCAGGCGGCGCGCGCGCAGACCATGGCGGGCCTTCAGGTACCCGGTCAGGCTGTCGTGACCGCTGACAGCCTGGGCCAGCCGCTCTGCGGCGTCGTCGAGTCCGGGAAAGCTGTTGCGCCGTGCCGCCAGAAAGCGTCGGGACTCGGCGACCGGATCGGTGACGTCTGCCTGGTCGCCGGCCTCAAACCGCTCCGCCCCCCGATCGGCCAGCGCCAGCTGTTCCTCCTGATAGGTCGTGTAGAGCCGCAGGAGAGCTTCGGTCACGCCCGGGAAATTGCTCGCCATGTCCGCCGTTTCGAGGCTGGGCAGATCGATGTCGGCGAACATCGGATCCTTCAGCACCGCCTGCAGCCGCGCTGTCTCGTTGGCGGCGCCGGCGCCGGCCAGGGTCGACATGTCCAGCTTGTAGGTCTGCGCCAGCCGTAGCAGCATCTCGGCGCTCAACGGCCGGTGGTTGCGCTCCAGTAGCGCCACATAGGAGGCCGAGACCTCAAGGTCAGCGGCCATATCGGCCTGGGTCAATCCCAGGTCCCGACGCAGGCGGCGCAGGCTGGGGCCCACATACAGGCGGCGCTCTGTCGGCATGGTCGTGATCCAGATCGCAGGTTGTAGGATCATTACAGCATTACAGCGAAAATCTGTAAAGTTTGACAGCTAGACCTGATGCCGCCTTCCTTTATGGCCGGGTCGCGCTGTACGGCACGCTTCATGCTCCGGGGCACCCAAATCCCCGGCTCAATGCGGAAGAGGCACATGGCGTATCAAGACCACATCATCGAGATGAGCGGGCTCATCAAGAGCAAGAACGGCACCTGGGACGGCATCAACGCCGAGTCCGTGGCCCGGATGCGGCTGCAGAACCGGTTCAAGACCGGCCTCGAGATCGCCAAGTACACCGCCGGCATCATGCGCGCCGACATGGCCGCCTATGACGCCGACCCGGCGAACTACACCCAGAGCCTCGGCTGCTGGCACGGCTTTGTCGCCCAGCAGAAGATGATCTCGATCAAGAAGCACTTCGGCACGACCAAGCAGCGCTACATCTACCTGTCCGGCTGGATGGTCGCCGCGCTCCGCTCCGACTTCGGCCCGCTGCCCGACCAGTCGATGCACGAGAAGACCTCGGTGCCGGCGCTGATCGAAGAGATCTACACCTTCCTCAAGCAGGCCGACGCTCGTGAGCTCGGCATGATGTTCCGCGACCTGGACGCCGCCCGTGAGGCCGGTGACAAGGCGAAGGAGCAGAAGCTGGTCGACGCGATCGACAACTACGAGAGCCACGTCGTTCCGATCATCGCCGACATCGACGCCGGCTTCGGCAACGCGGAAGCCACCTACCTGCTGGCCAAGAAGATGATCGAGGCGGGCGCCTGCGCTCTGCAGATCGAGAACCAGGTCTCGGACGAAAAGCAGTGCGGTCACCAGGACGGCAAGGTCACGGTCCCGCACGAGGACTTCCTCGCCAAGGTCCGCGCCTGCCGCTACGCCTTCCTCGAAATGGGCGTCGACAACGGCGTCATCGTCACCCGCACCGACAGCCTGGGCGCCGGCCTGACCAAGCAGATCGCCGTCAGCCATGAGCCGGGCGACATAGGCGACCAGTACAACAGCTTCCTCGACTGTGAGGAGATCGCCCCGGCCGACATGAAGAACGGCGACGTGGTGATCAATCGTGGCGGCAAACTGCTGCGGCCCAAGCGCCTGCCGTCGAACCTGTTCCAGTTCCGCGAAGGCACCGGCGAGGACCGCTGCGTCCTCGACAGCATCACCTCGCTGCAGAACGGCGCGGACCTTCTCTGGATCGAAACCGAAAAGCCCCACATCGCCCAGATCGCGGGCATGGTCGACCGCATCCGCGAAGTCGTTCCCAACGCCAAGCTGGCCTACAACAACAGCCCGTCCTTCAACTGGACGCTGAACTTCCGCCAGCAGGTGTTCGACGCCTACAAGGCCGCCGGCAAGGACGTCTCGGCCTATGACCGCGACAAGCTGATGAGCGTGGACTACGACACCACGACGCTCGCCATCGAGGCCGACGAGCGGATCCGCACATTCCAGGCCGACAGCGCCAAGCGGGCGGGGATCTTCCACCACCTGATCACGCTGCCGACCTATCACACCGCAGCACTGTCTACCGATAACCTGGCCAAGGAGTACTTCGGCAGCCAGGGCATGCTGGGCTACGTCCTGGGCGTTCAGCGCCAGGAAATCCGCCAGGGCATCGCCTGCGTGAAGCACCAGAACATGTCCGGCTCGGACATCGGCGACGACCACAAGGAGTACTTTGCCGGTGAAGCTGCCCTCAAGGCGGGCGGCGTCCACAACACGATGGGCCAGTTCGCGTAAGACTTCGCGAATTCGTCTGAAACTCGAATGGCCTGGGGTTTCCGCCTCAGGCCATTCTGCTATCCGGTGCACCCATGGACATCAGCAACATCCTCTCCGTCGACGACCTTCTGCACGCCTTCGTGGAGCAGGAACTACTTCCGGGAACCGGCGTAGCGCCCGAAGCCTTCTGGGCCGCGCTGGAAGCGATCCTGACTGACTTCACGCCAAAAAACGCCGCCTTGCTGGCGCGGCGCGATGACCTTCAGGCGCAGATCGACACCTGGTGGCTTGAGCGGCGCGGCCAGACGGTGTCCATCGCCGAACAGACCGCGTTCCTGACCGGAATCGGCTATCTCCTGCCAGAACCGTCGCCGTTTCAGATCGGCACCGAAAATGTTGACCCGGAGATTGCCTGCACGGCGGGCCCGCAGCTGGTGGTGCCGGTTTCCAACGGTCGGTTCGCGCTGAACGCCGCCAATGCCCGCTGGGGCAGTCTTTATGATGCGCTCTATGGCACCGACGCCCTGGAGCCTCCCGCGGGCGGCAAGGGCTATGATCCGGTCCGCGGCGCGAAGGTAATCGCCTTTGCGCGGGGGCTGCTGGACCGGGTCGCACCACTGTCGAACGGGTCGCATGCTGATGCTGTCCAGTACCGGGTGAACAATGGCGCCCTGTCGGTACGTCTCAGCGGCGATCGCCAAGCTACCCTGGCGTCGCCTGCCCAGCTCGTCGGATGGCGTGGCGCGGCGGACGCGCCGGAGGGCGTTCTGCTGGCGCACAACAGCCTGCACCTCGAGATCCAGATCGACCGCACCCACAACATCGGCAAGGATGACGCCGCGGGCGTTTCGGACGTGCTGGTGGAAGCCGCGCTGACCGCCATTCAGGACTGCGAGGACTCGGTCGCCGCCGTCGACGCCGAGGACAAGGTGGGCGTCTACCGCAACTGGCTGGGCCTGATGCGGGGCGATCTGTCGGCCAGCTTCGTCAAGGGCGGGCAAACGGAAACCCGTCGCCTTGACCCAGATCGCGTCTATCGGACGGCCGGCGGCGCCGACCTCACCCTGAAGGGTCGCAGCCTGATGCTGGTGCGCAATGTGGGCCACCACATGCTGACCGATATGATCACCCTGAACGGCAGGGCAGTCTATGAGACCGCCATCGACGCCTTGATCACCGTCACCGCCGCCCTCCACGATCTAAAGGGCGCGCGCCGCAACAGCCCGGCGGGTTCCGTCTATGTCGTGAAGCCCAAGATGCACGGACCCGACGAGGTGGCCCTGGCCATGGGTCTGTTCGATCAGGTCGAGGACGCACTTGGCCTGGCACGTAACACCGTCAAGATCGGCATCATGGACGAGGAGCGCCGCACCAGCGCCAACCTCAAGGCCTGTATCCAAGCGGCCCGAAACCGTATCGTTTTCATCAACACCGGATTTCTCGATCGCACAGGCGATGAGATCCATACCGCGATGGAGGCCGGCCCGGTGGTCCGCAAGGACGCCATCAAGGCCGAGGCCTGGCTGCCGGCCTATGAGAAGCGCAATGTCGAGATCGGTCTGGCGACCGGGTTCCCGGGTCACGCCCAGATCGGCAAGGGCATGTGGGCCATGCCCGACATGATGAAAGACATGCTGGCGACCAAGGTCGGTCACCCGAAGGCGGGCGCGAACACTGCCTGGGTGCCCTCGCCGACGGCCGCTGTACTGCATGCGTTGCACTACCATGAAGTCGACGTCCCGGCCCTGCAGACCACCATGGCGGCGGCAGGCGAACCGACCGGCCTGACCGAACTGCTCACCCCGCCGCTGGCGAAGTCCAACTGGAGCCCGGCGGACGTCCAGCAGGAACTGGACAACAACGCACAGGGCATCCTGGGCTATGTCGTCCGCTGGATCGACCAGGGCGTCGGCTGTTCCAAGGTGCCGGACATCCACGACGTTGGCCTCATGGAAGACCGCGCCACCCTGCGGATCTCCAGCCAGCACATCGCCAACTGGCTTCACCACGGCGTCTGCTCCGAGGCACAGGTGCACGAGACCATGAGCCGGATGGCAGCGGTGGTCGACGGCCAGAACGCCGCCGATCCGCTCTATCAGGCCATGGCCGGCAACCCGGACAGCGTGGCGTTCCAGGCCGCGCTTGAACTGGTGTTCGAGGGCCGCAACCAGCCCAACGGCTATACCGAGCACATCCTCACGCGACGGCGGCGCCAGCGGAAGGCCCAGTTCGTCGGCGGCTGAGCTTCAGTTCAGCTGATCGGGCATGACGCCGTCCGAGAGACTGGCAAGGCACGCCAGGATCTGGTCCCATTGGGCCAGACCATCGACATCGCCCATGGCGGCGTATTCGGCAGCGCGCAGCATGGCGATGACCTCGGCGTCATCGCCATATTGCCCCATCAACGCCAGGGCGGTCGCCATGGCGGCCGTGTCGACGGAGCTCATGGCCCGACCATTGGACTGGCGTGATGCAGCCATCTACATTGGGCAGGAACCGGCGCTGTCATAGCTGCGTTGGGTCTCACGGGCTGCGGTCGAGGTCTATCCCGAAATCGGAGAGATGATGGATTTCACAAAACTTGGCGCTCTGACGGTCGGCGCCCTGGCTACGGTGCTCCCGTCCGGTATAGCCCGAGCGGCTACCGAGCAGCCGACCTACACCGTTCTGGAACGATCCGGGGGTGTTGAACTGCGGCAGTACAGCCCGAGGCTGGTCGCGGAAACGACGGTAAAAGGCGACGAGGTTTCGGCGCGGAATGAGGGATTCCGCGTGATCGCCGGCTACATTTTCGGGGCCAACCAGGGCCGCGCCGCCATCGCCATGACCTCTCCGGTCGCCCAGTCCCCGGCTCGCGCCGAGACGATCGCCATGACGGCGCCGGTCGCGCAGTCCGCCGGCCAGGGCGGCGAGTGGAAGGTTCAGTTCTTCATGCCGGCCAAGTACACGCTGGCGACCTTGCCCAAACCCAACAGCGCCCTCGTCCGGATCACCGAACTGCCTGCGCAGCGGTTCGCCGTGCTGCGGTTCTCGGGCCTCGCGGGTCGCGGCACGGTCGCGAGCAAGACGGAAGACCTGAAGGCGAAGGTCGCGGCCCTGGGATGGACCGTGGCGGGCGCGCCGGTCACCTGGTTCTATGACCCGCCCTGGACCCTGCCGCCGATGCGGCGCAACGAGGTCGCACTGCCCATTGCTCCCCGCTGAGTGAGGGGCCTCTCCGCAACCGACCGCGAGGCCAGCCGGGGAAACGCGCTATTTCACCATCCAGCCGCCGCCATTGGGCTTGTAGTGCTCACCCGGTTTGATCCGGGCCTGGACCACCGTGGTGTAGGCTGACGCTCCGGCCACCTCGACGGACACGCCATTCTTTGCAGCCGCCTGGCGGTAGAGCGCGGCGCGGCCTTCATTGATCTCCTGCACCGCCCCTTTCAGCGCGGGGTCCGAAGAGGGCTTCACGAAGCCCAGAAAACCGTCGGCCTGCTCGCCAACGATGCCGGCCGTCTTGGCAGCATCCACGACCGACTTGGCGTCCATCGCGATGGCGGCGGCGGGGGTCAGGGCCAGCGCGGCCATAACAGCGGCGCCGACGTTGAAGAAGTCACGTCCCTGCATGGTCATGTCTCCTTAAAAGAGGTTCGGGTTCTTGCTGATCAAGGCCTTGACGTCCTCGTCCAGCTGCAGCCGGACGTTGGCGTCCAGCTTGGCGTAAATCGTGATCGGGGCGACCTCCACCCGGACAGTGGGCGTACACGCCGTCAGGCCGACGAGTATCAGGCCTGCGAGCGCAATCAGCTTTGCTCTCATGTGGCGGCCCCCTTGGTGGACGAAACTCTCATCATGGCCTCCAGTGTGACGGTCTAGGGCTGAACGGGACCTGAACCGTGAAGGTTCCGATACTCTGCGTAATCGGCCAGCAGGTCGTCCAGATTCAGGGACGTGTCGAGCGTGAGGTTTACGCCGGTTCCGGACGGAAGCGGCAGCTTTCGACCGATGAAGCGCTTCTGGATGATGTCCATGATGCTCAGCCGGATCCGTTGCTTCTGCGGCGGGTCGTGGCGCCCAACAATGTGGAACAGGACGCCCAGCCGGCCGTCCGGGCGACTGGCCAGGGTGGCGTCCAGCTTGTCGAAGGCAAGGTTCTCCATCGCCTGGTAGGCGAAGTCGGTGAAGGTATCGTTGGCCGTGGCGACGGCCGGCGCCGCGCCGTCGGCCTGAACGCCGGTCAGCGCCGTGCGGTCGATAGATATGCGGCCGGGCTGGTCGGCCTTCAGTTCCCCGCCCGTGATGCGCAGCCGGCCATCGCGGGTCTCAAACGCCATGCGTCCGCTGACCCTGGCGTCCAGCTCCATCTTGTCGCCGAACGGAGAGGCCTCGACGAGGTCATGAAGCTGAACCCCTTCAAAGATCAAAATGCCCCTGGTCGGGGCGTCCGGCATCAAGGGGTACTCCAGGCTCTCGACCCGGATCTTGCCGCCGCCCACGGTCGCCTCGCCGCCAGCGATCTTCAGCAGGTTGTCGGCCAGGCCAAAACGGGCGCGCAGGGCGGTGAAAGAAAGAACGGACTCGACCCGATCAATCACCAGTTCCTGGCCCGGCGCTGCGACCAGAGGCGCCAGGCTGGTGAACAGGATCTCGCCTCTGAGGCCGGTGACCGCGCCGGCGGCGCTCTGGAAGTCCAGTCCGGGGACCGTCAGGACGCCCTGGCTTCCGGCGCCCTGCCGGGCCCATTCGAACCGCCCCTGGAAGCGCGCCGAACCCAGCGCCGGCGACCCGATGGCCGCGACGAGCGGAGACAACTGGATGGGCTGCAGGCCGTCTGGCGCAAACCGGAGTAGGTCAGTGTCGAGCACGGCCAGGCCGAAGCCCAGGCCGGTGTCATGCGTTACGTCCACGTGGCCGATGGTCGGGCCGCCCGGCAACCGGGCGGCCAGCCTTGCCTGCCAGATGAAGTCGGCCAAGGCGATATCGCCACTGAGGACAAGGGGGTTGAACCGCGCCTTGGGGGCGGTGTCGCGAAGCCTGGCGGAGGCGACCCGGGTGCTGACCTTGACGCGACCGTTTCGGAAGGTGGCCTCTACAGTGGCCGCGGCGCTGTCGACCTGGGCCTGGGCGAACGTCGCGGTTGCAGTGACCCCTTCCAGTCGGCCCGCCAGACGCCAGCTGCCGTCCCGGGCGGCGAACAGGGGACCACCAGCGGCGCACAGGCGGGCAGAGGGTGCGTCGATGTCGTTGGCCCCGAACTCCAGTCGGGTCGCCTTCAGCAAGACACATCGATCCGGCTGGAAACGCAGTTCTCCCGAGGCAAGCACCAGCCGTCCGGCCGCATCGACCGAGCCCCCCTCGACCGGGCCGACCGCCCCCCCGGCCCGCAGCCGGCCGTCGGCGGTGACCACGCCATCGGTGACGGCAAGGCGGGAGACATCGGCATCGATCAAAGGCAGACCCCCGCCATCCGTCTGCAGTCGGAACGCCCCGCCCCGGGGCCCAATCAGCGGACGACCCGAGACGGGCGACAGGCGCACCAGCCCGCCGCGATCCGGGATCAGGGTGGCTGGCCGTCCCAGGGTCACGCCTATGCCTTCGCCATAGGTCAGGGCCAGATCCGGCGCGCTCACCCGGAAGCCGCGCGTCGCGCGCTTGACGGCGGCGACCTGGGGGCTGTCGAGGGCAGTCACCGCCCCGCCGCCGCGCCAGCCGCCACGAAAGTTCGCGGAGATCGCCAGCTGCGCCGTGGGTCCAGCCGCCGCCAGCGTCACAGGCCCCGCACCCCGGACCGTGAACGCAGAGAGCGCAAGGTCGCCGGACGAAATGGCATCCAGGCCGACCGCAAGCTTCAATGTCGCGGTAAGTCGGTCGCCGCCCTTGCGTGACCAGCTGAAATCTGGCGCGCTCGCCTTGGCCTGAACTGTCTTTGACACTGACGCGCCAGCCTTTGCGGACGCCGCAGTCATTCGGGCGCCAAGCTCGCCCTTGAGGGCCAGGTCTGCGAGGCCGCCCGTCATCTGGCCGACCAACTCCGCCGAGAGCGCGCCCTGGTCGAGGCTTTGCCCTGTTCGGGTGAGTTGCAGGCTGGTGATCTGCGCCCGCGCCGTCACCGGGCCATCGAAGCGGCCGGTCCGGCGATCCGGATATGGGATCCGCGCCTTGAGCCTCAGCCTGGAATTGCTGGCTGTGGTCTCACCAAGGGCGGCCAGCCGTGCGTCCGCCGAGACGTTCAGGTCCACACCGGCGTTCGTGGTGACCAGGCTGAGAGCGGCCGACCGCGCCGTGACGGCGAACCCCGCCCCCTTGAGCCGGGTTGGCCCGGCGACGGCGGTGAGCGTCTTCAACCGGTTGTCGTCAAACAGCACGTCGCCGGCCAGGCTGACGGGACCATAATCCGTTGCCAGCACCAGTTCGCCATCATCGACGCTGAACCGGGGCAGGGTCTCGCTCGGTGGCTGGCGCAGAATCTCCTGGACCAGCGGATCCAGGCGGCCGAACCCCAGGCGGCCATTCCTCACCGAGACCCGCAGGACCGGCTTGCGCAGCTTGACCGAAACCACCTTCACCCCAGCCAGGGTCGGGCGAAACCGCACCTCGGCACGCTCGGTGGAAAACTCCGGATCTCGTGGATCGCCGACCCGCAGCCGCGCAACGAATGTGGTCGCCCCCAGCGCCTCGACCTCAGCCTCCGAGGCCAGGCCCCGCGCCTGCAGCCAGTCCGTCAACGCATCCCGCGCCAGCGTCCGCCGGTTCAGCCACAGCGCCCCGGCGAGCAGCACCAGCCCGACGCAGAACAGCGCGGCGATCAATCGCAGGATACGGAACGGGCGGGGCCTCGGCTCGGTCAAGCGTGAAGGGCTCCAAGGACGTTGACCCCTAGATAGCGCAGAACGCGGCGAAACGATGCGCTATCGCCGCAAAGAAGCTGGTGGAGGGGGTGAGATCAGGCTCTGAGGCGGTTTTGCCACCTCCATCATCCGCCCTGCGGCCGACAATCCCCCGCCTGCCATGTTGTACGCGAGCAGGGGATCGCAGGATGCGCCTAGAGGCTGCCGAAGCTCGCCATCGAGACGCCGCCGTCCACGGCAATGGTCTCACCCACCACATAGTCGCCGGCGCGGCTGGCCAGGTAGATGGCCACGCCCTGCATGTCCTCGTCCGTGCCAATCCGGCGGCCGGGGATACGCTTGGCGATCTCGTCGCCCTGGTCGCGGGCGACCTTGTTCATCTCAGAGGCGAAGGCGCCGGGCGCGATGGCGCTCATGACGATGTTGTCCTGGATCAGCCGCGCCGCCATCCGGCGGGTCAGGTAGATCAGGCCGGCCTTGGAGGCGTGATAGGAATAGGTCTCCTGCGGGTTCAGGCGGATGCCGTCGATGGAGGCCACATTGATCACCTTGGAGGGACGCGCGTGCGTGCCCGCCTTCGTCAGGGCGCCGTGCAGGGCCTGGGTCAGGAAGAACGGCGACTTCAGGTTCAGGTCCACCACCTTGTCCCAGCCGCTCTCGGGGAATTCATCGAAATCCGCGCCCCAGGCGGCGCCGGCGTTGTTCAGCAGGATGTCGAGCTTGTCCTCCTTCGCCAGATAGGCGGCGGTCAGGGCCTTGCAGCCGTCCACGGTGGACACATCCTGCGGCAGCGCGATGCACTGGGGTCCCAGTTCCTCGGCAGTCTCAAGGCAGGCTGGCGCCTTTCGTGAGGAGATATAGACCTTGGCGGCGCCGGCCTCGAGGTAGCCCTTGGCGATCATCTTGCCGATGCCGCGCGAGCCGCCGGTGACAAGCGCCACCTTGCCGTCCAGTGAAAACAGGTTCGAGCCCATGCGCAGTTCCTCTTTGTTTCGTCCCTTTGAGCCGCCTTCATAGTCCATCGGCGCGTCGTGCAAAGCCTTGCTGCACATTTGACTTTGACCCGCCCGGCGGGGCCTATAACAAGCGTTTGAATTCAGAGGCCGCCAGGGTTTCCAATGTGCGGCCCGCAACCAGATTGAGGACGCCCCATGACCGAGATCAATTCGGTGACCACGCTCACCCGCGACGGCGATGTCGCCGTGATCACCCTCAACTCACCGCCGGTGAACGCGCTGTCGGGCAATGTCCGTCAGGGCCTGTATGACGGCTTCAAGGCGGCGGGCGCGTCCGACGCCAAGGCCATAGTGCTGATCTGCGAGGGCCGCACCTTCATCGCCGGCGCCGATATCAGCGAGTTTGGCGCGGCGGCGGGCACGCCGACCGCCTCGCTGTTCGACGTTCAGGACATGATGGAGAACGCCAAGGTTCCGGTGGTGGCCGCGATCCACGGCACGGCGCTGGGCGGCGGGCTGGAAGTGGCGCTGTGCGCCCACTACCGCGTGGCTGTTTCGTCGGCCCGCCTGGGCCTGCCGGAAGTGGCGCTTGGTCTGCTGCCGGGCGCCGGGGGCACCCAGCGCCTGCCCCGGGTTGTCGGCGTCGAGACCGCGCTGGAGATGATGACGTCCGGACGCCATGTGCCGGCGCCGGAGGCCGCGAAGCTGGGTCTGGTCGATGAGCTGGCGGAAGAGGGCAAGCTGAAGGAAGCCGCCCTGGCCTTCGCCAA
Organism: uncultured Alphaproteobacteria bacterium; assembly: GCA_903909375.1. GTDB lineage: Bacteria > Pseudomonadota > Alphaproteobacteria > Caulobacterales > Caulobacteraceae > Phenylobacterium. Next base: position 102,586 of record CAIVVM010000041.1, on the reverse strand, counting down.
CAAGTGCGTGGCCGAGAACAAGCCGCTGGTGAAGATCAGCGAGAACAACACGAAGCTCGAGGCCGCCAGGGGCAAGCCGGAGATCTTCGCGGCGTTCCGCAAGGCTAACGCCCGCAAGTTCCGGGGCTTCGCCGCGCCGGAAGCCAACATCAAGTGCATCGAGGCGGCGGTGAATTCGGCCAGCTTCGACGAAGGTCTGAAAGCCGAGCGCAAGCTGTTCGGCGAACTGATGATGGGCAGCCAGTCGGCGGCGCAGCGCTACTACTTCTTCGCAGAGCGTCAGGCCCAGAAGATCCCCGGCATCGCCGATGACATCCCGCTCCGGCCGATCAAGAAGGTGGGCGTGATCGGCGCAGGCACCATGGGCGGCGGGATCGCGATGAACTTCGCCAACGTCGGCATCCCGGTGGTGATCGTCGAGCAGCAACAGGCTCCGCTGGACAGGGGCCTGGCCACCATCCGCAGCAACTATGAGCGCTCACGCACCGCCAAGCCCGAAGAGACGGCCAAGCGCATCAGCCTGATCACCGGCTCGCTCTCCATGGAAGAGGCGTTTGCGGACGTCGACCTGGTGATCGAAGCCGTGTTCGAGCGGATGGACATCAAGAAGGACATCTTCACGAAGCTGGACGCCATCTGCAAGCCGGGCGCGATCCTGGCGACCAACACGTCGGGCCTCAATATCGACGAGATCGCCTCGGTGACGAAGCGTCCTCAGGACGTGATCGGCCTGCACTTCTTCTCGCCGGCCAATGTGATGAAGCTGCTGGAGATCGTCCGCGCCGACCATACGGCGGACGACGTGATCATGACCTCGATGAAGCTCTCGAAGCAGATCGGCAAGATCGCCGCCCTGGTCGGCGTCTGCCCCGGCTTCGTGGGCAACCGGATCCTGGGTCAGCGCCAGCGGGAAGCCCAGAAGCTGGTGCTGGAAGGCGCCATGCCGTGGGACGTGGACCGGGTGCTCTACGACTTCGGCTTCCCCATGGGCCCGTTCGCCATGAGCGATCTTGCCGGTCTCGACATCGGCTGGGTGAAGGAAAAGTCCAACGGCGAGACGATCCGCGACGTGCTGTGCGAAGCCGACCGCCGCGGCCAGAAGACGGGCGCCGGTTACTACGACTACGACGAGAACCGCAACGCTCAGCCCAGCGCCTTCACCGAGAAGGTGATCCACGACTTCATCGTCAAATCCGGCGCCAACCCCCGCAAGATCGACGATGAGGAAATCCTGGAGCGTTGCATCTATCCGATGATCAACGAGGCGGTGAAGATCCTCGAGGAAGGCAAGGCCATCCGGGCGTCAGACATCGATGTGGTCTGGGTGAACGGCTACGGCTGGCCGGTCTATCGCGGCGGCCCGATGTTCTACGGGGACCTGATTGGCGGCCCGGCTGTGGTGCTGAAGAAGATGCAGGAGTTCCAGGCGACCATGGGCGATCAGTTCAAGCCGGCCGCTCTACTCGAAAAGCTGGTCGCTGAGGGCAAGAAGTTCTCCGACCTGAAGGGCTGAAGCTCCAGGGCCAGAAACGTCACGGGCGGATCATTGATCCGCCCGTGATGATATTCGCGCCGCGTTACGGAACCGCCTTGAATTCCACATCTATGGTCAGCGTCACGTTGTCGCCGATCGCCGGCACGTAGGCGGATACGCCAAAGTCAGACCGCTTGATCGTGGTGGTCGCGGCAAACCCCAGTGAGTAAACCTTGTCCAGCGGGTTCGCGCCCGCCTGATTGAACACCGCCTTGAGTGTCACCGGCTTGGTGACGTCCTTCAGCGTAAGGTCGCCCTGGATGTCGGCGGTCGTGTCGCCGGTCCGGGTGACCTTGGTTGATTTGAACGAGGCCGTCGGAAACTTCGCCGTATCCAGGAATCCCGGCGCCTTCAGGTTCTTGTCGAGGGTGGCGTTCAGCGTGCCGATCTTCGTGGTGTCGATTGTCACCTGAAGGTCGGTGGCGCTGAGGTTGGCGGGGTCGAGCTTCATCGTCCCGTTCACATCCGGAAACTGGCCCACATAGCTGGAGAAGCCGAAGTGGGTGACGGCCCAGGTCACTTTCGAATGGCTGGCGTCAAGTTTGTACGCGCCCGCCTTCACCTCGGCAGGCGCCTTGGTCATCTGGGCCTGGGCGGAGGAGGCAAGGCAGAGCGCGGCGGCGAGGCCGAGGATCAGGGGTGAGCAGCTCATGGGGGGCCTTTCGAGGTTGCAGATCCTGACCTTACGCGAAATCCCGCGTCAGTTCTGCACGACTGGCCGGCGAAAGTGCGGCCAGGTGACCGTACCGCTCATGTTCGCAGCCCACCATGATCTGGGTCGCCGGATCACGGAACACGGCGATATGAGCCGGGCTGAGCGGGAACCGCAGGAAGTGGACGGCAGACGTCTTGCCGTCCTCGCGGGTGCGCTCGACATCGCCTTCGGGCACACTCATCACCTTGTCAGCCCCAACCTGCAGGAAGAAGCAGCCCTCGGCGCCGCCGAGGCGCCCCAGCACAGCTTCACGCCGGACCGGGTCATCGATTTCGAACATCACCGTGGCCACCAGCTCGGACCCATTGGGGATCAACGGGTTGTAGGCGGCCAGTTCGTCGGGAACCTGGGCCGCGCCACCCTTTTCCACCAGCAGCATCTCCTGGATCTGGAAGAGCATGGTGTCGTAGCTCTCGAAATAGAAGGTGCAATAGGGGCCCAGCGCCACCCGGCGCAGCCGCTTGGACGGCAGCAACTCGGCCCGCCATTCCTTCCGACGTTTTGCGAACTCTGCGTCAGGCAACAGGTCTTCTTTTTTGATCATACGGCTTTCCAACGGCATCAGAGGATCCCATAGGCTTGGGCGAAGATCTCGACAGGGTGAGCTTCGCGGGGGGCTTTCGGACTGTCCGGCTTGGCCTCGTCGGCCAGAATCTGGCCCAGGTGCTTGCAGGCCAGCGGACAGTCGGAGCAAAGGATTGCGTTGGCCTTGGTTGCAACCTGGCGCGCCGCCGGCCGCCCGACCTTCAGCGCCATCGGACGTGTGTCTTTCATCACGCCGAAGGTGCCGCCGTGGCCGGAGCAGCGCTCGACGATGTCGACTTTGGTCTCCGGAATCAGCCGCAGCATCTCCGCCGACTTGGCGCCCATGTTCTGGGCCCGGGAATGGCAGGAGTGGTGGAAGGTGACGCCGCCCTCGACCGGCGACAGACCGGGAGCGAGCCCCAGCGACTTCGATAATTCGACCACATACTCGGAGATATCCCGCGTGGCGGCCGCCAACTGTTTCACGGCGCCGTCCTCGGGCAGGATCAGCGGCCACTCGAACTTCATCATCAGCCCGCAAGAGGCGGTCAGCGCGACCACCTGATAGCCCTCGTCAATCAGGGGGGCGAAGACGGCGGCTACCCGTTGGGCCTTGCCGGCCACGTCGGCCACATCGCCGGCCTCCAGCTGGGGCATGCCGCAGCATTCCGGATAGACCAGCTTGACCTCGACCCCTTGCAGCGCCAGCACCTTGGCTGCGGCGACGGCGGTATCCGGGGCGTTGTAGTCCACGAAACAGGTGGCATAGAGCGCGACCTTGCGCAGTCCGAATGCCGGGCCCTCGGGGTTGGGCGTCAGGGGCGTCTTAAGGCGGTCCGCCGCTGTCTTCGAGTGGTACTGAGGCAGGCTGGCCTCGGCATCGATCCCGGCCACGGCGTCCAGCATCTTGCGGAGCGGCGTGTTCTCGCGGGCGCTGGCCCAGTTTGCGAGGCCGGCAACCGGCCTGGCCAGCTTGCCGTTGCGATCCGTCAGGCCCAGTTGGTCGCGCACGAAGTCCCTTTCACCCGCGCGGCGCTTGGCCGCCCGGTAGCGCAGGATCAGGTGCGGGAAATCCAGGTCGAATTCGTGCGGCGGCACATAGGGACACTTGGTCAGGAAGCACATGTCGCAGAGCGTGCAGGCGTCGGCGACCTTGGCGTAGTCTTTCTTGTCGACACTATCGAGTTCGCCGGTCGGGCTGTCGTCGACCATGTCGAACAGTTTGGGGAAGCTGTCGCAGAGATTGAAGCAGCGCCGGCACCCGTGACAGATGTCGAACACGCGCTCCATTTCGGCCTCGACCTTGGCGAGGTCGTAATAGTCCTCATCCTGCCACAGGATGGGACGGCGGAATGGCGCGTCGAGGCTGCCTTCGCGAGGCGGGGATGAGGTCGGATTATCGGTCATCGAATTTGCCCTTCTCCTCGCCCAAAAGCGATCGCCGCATCACGCGCTGCTGGTGGAGGCCACCTCTTGCCTTCTCCCCTTCCGAGGGAAGGTGAGCCGCGCGAGCGGCTCGGATGAGGGGTCGCGCGGCAGTTGAACGTTCAAGTCTTGAGGACTTTTCGGAGAGGGCTATCTATCCCTCACCCGAACTCCTCCGGAGCCCACCTTCTCCCGCAAGGGGAGAAGGTGACGCCCGTGAGTTTTCGCCTAGTCCATGGTGTCCAGGGCGCGCTGGAAGCGGCCGGCGTGGGACTTCTCGGCCTTGGCCAGGGTCTCGAACCAGTCGGCGATCTCGTCGTAACCTTCTTCACGGGCCGTGCGGGCCATACCCGGGTACATGTCGGTGTACTCGTGCGTCTCGCCGGCGATGGCGGCCTTCAGGTTGTCGCCGGTGGGGCCGATCGGAAGGCCAGTGGCCGGATCGCCGACGCTTTCCATGAACTCGAGGTGGCCGTGCGCGTGGCCGGTCTCGCCTTCGGCGGTGGAGCGGAACACGGCGGCAACGTCATTGTAGCCCTCAACGTCGGCCTTCTGGGCGAAATAGAGGTAGCGACGGTTCGCCTGGCTCTCGCCGGCGAAGGCGGCCTTCAGGTTCTCGATAGTCTTGCTGCTGGCAAGCGACATGGGTCATCTCCTGTTGGGGTGCGCAAGGCTCCGGGCCTTCGCTGCGCGTCTGGCGCGGAGGTTATGGACCTACGATCAGGAGGACGACAACATGATATCCTCTATACTGCTCATAGAGCCGCTCTATGTCCCCGGGCCCCGGCACATAATCACCCTGACGCGCCGGATTCAGGGCGGAACATGCTACCTGAGATATGCAGTGTCGATAACGCGATCTTAACGGGCGTCGGTTGTAAGCAAAGCTTGGTGTCCATTTGCGTACTTCATTGAGGCCCGATCCGGCATGCGAAACGCGAAGGCGAAGATCCTGCTCGTCGACGATCAGGCGCCGCTCCGGCAGGTTCTGCGCGCCGGCCTGCGGGCCCTGGGGTATAGGGATATCCAGGAGGCGGAAGACGGTCTGGAAGCTCTCGACATACTATCCAGGACACGCCCTTCGGTTGTCGTGCTCGACTCCCTGATGCCCAGACTGGATGGACTGGGCGTCCTGCGCGCCATCCGGGCTGACCCGGAGCTTGTGAAGTTACCGGTCATCATGATGTCAGCCATGTCGGACACACGCTATGTGGGCGAGTGCACGAGCCTCGGCATCGCAGGGTTTCTGATCAAGCCGTTCACCATCGAGGCGCTGGCGAGCCGGATCGCCTGGTGCCTTCAGGATACCCGCGGCAAAAGCGCCAAACCTGCGGAATCTCCGAGAGCCGTCGGCGACCGCGCGAACGTCGCCTGAGGCGCCACATCTAGCCCAACCGACGGATCGCGTCGGCCACCAGCGCAGGGCGCTCGAGCGTCACCATATGGCCGGCTTCAGGAATCGAGACCAGTTCCGAGCCAGCGATCCCCTTCTTGAACCCGTGCGCATAGACCGGCGGGATCAGGCGATCTGAGTCCCCCCCGATCACCACTGTCTTCGCTTTGATCCGGTACATCCGCGGCTGGAGTCCGCGCTCGGGGATCGGGAACAGCAGGCGTCCCGCCATGCCCAGCTGGCGGGCGTTGGTGACCAGATAGGTCTGCAGGAAATTAGGGTCCGTGACATTGCGCCCGGCGGTCAGCATGGCGGCGCCGGCTGCGGCGTCATGGAACAGTAGCGCCGGCATCTCGTAAGGCAGCGTCGCGAACAGATCGGCGATCGGGTGTTCGTCGTCCCACAGGCCCGCCGGGCAGATCAGGGCCAGACGCGAGACATCGTTGGGCGCCACAGCGGCCATCTCGGCGGCGATCATGCCGCCCATGGAGTGACCCACGAGGACCGGATCCTTCAGGCCCAGCGCCGCCACCACGTCCCAGGTGTGGAGTGTGAAATCCAGCATGTCGCGGATCTCGGGCGCTTCCTCGCTGTCGCCATAGCCGGGGATCAGCGGAGCGTAGACGTGGTGCGTCTTAGCCAGCTCGGCCAGCAACGGATCATCGGTGGTCACCCCGCCGGCGCCATGCAGAAAGACCAGCGGCGGGCCGGAGCCGCCCTCGAGGTAGCGGACCGGAACGTGGTGGGTCGATACGGTTTTCAGCTCCATGGTCTAGGCCTCCACGCCGTAGGTGGCGGCCAGTTCGGCGCTGGTCGGCGCCTGTTTCGGCAGGCTGCCGGAGGTGACGCGGGTCTTCAGCGGCTGGGTCCAGAAGCGGTTGTCGTCCTCCCAGTCGGGGAACATGTTCCGAAGCTTCGGCATTACCTTCTCGGCGAACAGCTTGGTGGAATACATGCACTTGTCGGCGGGCATGTTGCCCACGTGCATCAGGCAGAAGATGTTGCCGACGTTCAGGCCCTTGATCAGGTCCTCCATCCGCTGGCGCACGGTTTCCGGCGAGCCGGCGATCACGTGGCCCTGCTCGGTCAGTTCCTTCCAGGTGAGCTGGGTGTAGCCGCCGGTAGGCGGGGCGTATTGCGAGAGCGCTCCGGTCTGGATGGTCTTGATGGTGCGGTAGCCGGGGGCATCGGCGAACCCCGGATAGACGTGCAGGCAGCGGTTGTAGAAATAGCTGACGTGCTCGGAATAGAGCCGCTCAGCCTCCTCGTCGGTGTCGGCCACCAGGATGGTCTGGGCGAAGCCCGCGCGATACGGGCTCTTGTCGACGCCGCGTTCCTCCACCCGCTTCCAGTAGCCATTCATCAGCGCCTGGGCGCGCAGGTAGCCGGAGAAGCTGAGGTAGGAATAGGAATAGGTGTTGTCGATGCAGAAGTCATAGGTCTCCACCGACCCGCCGCCCGGGATATGCACCGGCGGGCGCGGCTCCTGGATCGGGCGCGGCCAGATGTTGACGTGGCGCAGCTTGTTGTAGCGGCCGTTGAAGGCGAAGGGTTCGCGCGTGGTCCAGGCCTTGATGATCAGGTCGTGGGCCTCGTTGTACTTCTCCCGCGTCAGCGAGGGGATCTGGCCGTAGCAGTAGTTGGTGTCCATGGAGGTGCCCACCGGGAACCCCGCCACCAGCCGCCCGCCGGAGATGCAGTCCAGCATGGCGAACTCCTCGGCCACCCGCACCGGCGGGTTGTAGAGGGCGATGGAGTTGCCCAGCACCACGATGGCCGCGTCCTTGGTGCGGCGCGCCAGGCCGGCGGCGATGATGTTGGGGCTGGGCATGATGCCGTAGCCGTTCTGGTGGTGCTCGTTCACTCCAACTCCGTCAAAGCCGAGCGTATCGGCGTATTCGAGGAGATCCATGTAGGTGTTGTAGACCTCATGGCTTTTGGCCGGATCGAACAGCTTCTGGTCGATATCCACCCAGACCGAGCGGTTCTTCTCCCGGAAATCATCCGGAAGATAGGGCCAGGGCATCAGGTTGAACCAGGTGAACTTCATGGGTGTCGCCTCCGGGCGCAGCCTCTGAGGGGCTGTCGTGGCGTGACGATAACCCAAGGCGGCGCGGCGCCAAGCGACATCACGCTGTCATCGATCTGTTCTATGGAAAATGAAACAAAGATCGATTGGAACCAAATTGCCTGCGGGCGTATTTTCAGACCGAACCCAAGGAGTGAGCCCCATGTCCAGCCCTGACAAAACCATCGCCGCCGGCCTGTCGGGCCTGCTGGCCGACACCTATGCGGTCTATCTGAAGACCCACGGCTATCACTGGAACGTTCGCGGCCCGAACTTCTCCAGCCTGCACACCCTGTTCATGACGCAGTACACCGAGATGTGGACCGCCATCGACCTGATCGCCGAGCGCATCCGCGCCCTGGGCGAGACCGCGCCCCAGGGCTACGGCGCCTTCGCCAAACTCTCGACTATCCAGGACGGTGACCCGGCGAAATCCGCCGACGCCATGCTCCGGGAACTGCTGGCCGACCACGCCACCCTGATCGCCACCGCCAGGGCCGCCCGCAAAGGCGCCGACGACGTCACAGCCGCGGTGATCGACGCGAGGGTGGATGCGCATCAGAAGCACGCGTGGATGATCCGGGCGACTTTGGGTTAGGGGGCGGGGAGTACGTGGCGCAGTCGGTCTATGGCTCATCTCGCCCGTCCCGAAGGTCTGCTTCCCGGAACAGGATGCCAGTGTCTACTTGTTGGCCTGAACCCGACGGTGAAAAACGACCCTGAACGGAATTTGGAAGCGTCCGCTTACCCTCACCTTCAAATGAGCGCCCGGGCGGGGTGGACCTTCAAAAGGAAGCTTCGGCACGCCTGCCGGTTCCTGCTGTCAAAGGCTTACGGGTCTGGGTAAAATCCTGTGAAGGGAGCCCGGCATGGCCGTTTCGAAGGAACGATCAACGAAGTTGCGAGACGCGTCCCGTGCCGCGAGGCATACGGCTGTTCTCGACGAGGCGGCGCAGGAATTCAATCGCCGAGGCGTTGCAAGCGCCCGACTCCCGGAGCTGGCCCGTCGTCTAGGCCTTAGCCGAGCGAGCCTATACAACTATTGCCGAGATAGAGAGGACCTCGCACGCCAGTGCTATATTCGCTCTTGTGACCTTACTGAGCGCACGCTGAGTCGGGCGGCGCTCGTCCCCGGCAGCGGGCTTGATCGGGTAGCAGCCTTCGTACAGTTTTCTCTTGAGTATGGCCGCCCACCGATGGCGGTCCTCAATGAGATTTCGTTTCTTCCGGAGGCGCATCAGGCGGAGGTGCGGAGCGCCCGATCCAAAAACGTGGCAGCTTTGGTCAATCTTCTAGAACAAGGCATCGCTGATGGCTCTGTTCGTCCCTGCCGAGCTCGCCTGGCCTGCGAGACCATCTTCGGAATTCTGGATTGGGCGACACTCTCGCGCACCTGGGCCCAGATTTCCGATGAAGTGTTCGCGATCCGCATGGCCGCGGCGATACCGCCCATGATTCTGGACGGCGTTGCCGCAAACGATGTTGTGTTGAGCAGGCCGCTGGCGCTTGAGGCCCGTTTCGAGGACCTTCATGCCGACTTCAGTCGCGAGGATCGGTGGGAGGAACTCGCGCGGGCCGGCTCCAAGCTTTTCAATTCGCGCGGCGTCGATGGAGTCTCACTCGATGACGTGGCGGCCGAGGTCGGTGCGACGAAGGGGCTGATCTACCATTACTTCGATACGAAGCGATCATTCGTGGCGTTCTGCTATCAGCGTTCATTCAAACTGTTCGAGCGGATCATGACGGTGTCCGATGCCGAACCTACCGCGCTGGAATCGGCGCGTACCGGCTCGACACTCAACGTCCTCGCCCAACTTGGCGAGTTACAACCTCTGTCCCTCGGGACAAACTATGAGATCTTCAGTCCAGATCAGCAGCGAGAATTCAGCGAGGCCACGCAGGCCCTTTTCCGTCGGTCGGTGGCGAGGATTCGTCGCGGGATACGCGATGGAAGCATACGCAATATGGATGTGGAGCCGATCGCGCTCGCCTCCGCAGGCGTGTTCAATTCGCTGGCTCATCGCCTTCCTTCGAGCGAACGCCCCGACAGCGTTTCAACAGCGATCGAGATCAGCGACTTCCTGCTCTATGGGATCAGGCAAAAGCCCGCGTCAGGTCATTAACAGCGCGGCAGGCTCAGGGCTGCGCCGCGTTCCCATAAACAACCTGGCGGACCTCGTCGTAGAGCGTGCCTGATCCTGGTACGTCAGGAATAACCTGGGTCATGATCAAACCTGCCAAGTCGCGCTTGGGGTCTATCCAGAAGTTCGTGCTGGCCCATCCTCCCCAAGCGTACTCGCCGACATTGCCTGGAGGGCTTTCACCACTCCGGTGCGCCACAACCAGACCGCAGAAACCGAAGCCGACGCCGGGCGCGCGACCTGATGCCGCGAGAGGCTGATCGCCCAAGGCCTTGGGAAGCGCATTCGTGGTCATGAGGCGCACGCTCCTGGAGGACAAGATGCGACGCCCGCCGTGGGTCCCCTTGTCTAGGAGCATCTGCGCGAAATTCATATAGTCCCGGGTTGTTCCTACCAATCCCGCTCCGCCGTACTCGAGCTTTGGCTGAACCAGGTAGCTGCCGCCGAACTGGGCGGCGTCTTGAGCATTCGCGAGGGCGGTTGCCGGACTCTTTGAATAGAGCTGGGCCAGGCGGTCAGCCTTTTCGCGCGACACGAAGAAGTCTGTGTCCCGCATTTCCAGCGGTTCCAGAACGCGTCGCTTCAGGTAGGCCCGGAACGTTTCGCCGCTCACGACCTCGACGATCCTGCCGAGGACGCCCATCGATTCCCCGTAGTTCCAGGCGGCGCCAGGCTGGGCGGCAAGTGGAAGTCGAGCCAGGCGCTTGACGTGAGACTCGAGGCTCTCGGCCTGCCGGTTTCGGATCGCGAAGACATCAGCATCGCGGTAATCTGCAGAGACTGCGCTGTTGGTCACTTCGTAGGACAGGCCCGACGTGTGGGTGAGCAGGTCGCGGATCGTGAGATCGCGATTCGCCTCAACGATCCCCGACGGTGTGCGCACAGTCATCCGGCTGAACTCAGGCAGGTAGGTCTTGACCGGATCATCCAGCCCAATCCGACCATCGTCGTAGAGCGACATCACCGCTGCGCAGGTCAATGGCTTGGTCATGGAGTAAAACCGGAAGATCGAGTCGGGACCAACTGGTTTGCGAGCCTCCAGGTCAGCAAAGCCCTGAGCCTCGAAATAGGCGGGCTTTCCCCGTTCGGCGATGTAGACGATGGCGCCCGGAATGAGGCCGGCATCGATCTGGCGTCGAACAACCGCGGAAATCTGTTCCAGCCGATCTGACGCCTTGTTTGAGGGCTGAATCGCCGGCTCAGCGGCCGCGGGACCTGCGCCCATCACCGCCGCCAGGCTTCCGGCGATCATGAGCCGGCCCCCGAGGACTGGTTTCCTTTTTGTCATTGGCATTCCAATCTGTTTCGGTCATCCCGACGCGAAAGGGGGCGTTGCCCCCCCCCCGCGCAGGAACCTCGGTGTCGCGAGTTAAAAGCGATAAGCCATGCTCATGAGGATTTCCCGACCCCTATTCACCGGTGCGCTGGTGTCGCCCAGTCTTGCGCTCGGGACACCGCTGCCGCTACCGGTGAACGTCACCGTGCCGCTGCTGGAATATGTGTATTCGTTGGTTAGATTTCGGGCCAGCAAGCTTATTTCCCACTTGCGATCAGCGTCGATAAACCTGACGCCCGCGTTGATTTTTGTATATGCGCCCTGCTTGTCAAATGGTGACTGTCTAAGATTTGTAATGAAGCTGTCCGAATACTCTGCATCGAGGGTGAGGTCGACGTCGATGACATCTGAAATTGGGAAATTGTATAGAACACCACCGTAGGCGGTGATCTGGGGTGCGTTATTCATGCGCCGCCCCGACAGGTCCTGCTCTTGGAATGCGCCGGCCGAACTCGGGGTTCGGTTGCATCCCAGAGTCGGGGTCTGCCCCACATAGCAGCCCGAAAGAAATTCCTTGAATTCAGCGTCATTGTAGGCGGCCGTCGCTCGCGCGGAGAGGCCCCGGATCGGGGTGCGCCAATTACCCTCGAGTTCAAGCCCCTGGACCCTGGCGGCAGCAGCGTTCAATACCTTGAACGAGATGGATACGGGGTCATACGCGCCGACCTGCAGATCCTTATATTCATAGCTGTAGGCCGTGGCGCTGAACGAAATCCTGCCGCTGATCGATCCCTTTAGACCGCCCTCAAAACCGTCGACGATTTCCTCGTTGAAGGTGTTGCTGAATGACTTCGGCGCAGCGCGACCGAGCGCGCCGTTCGTGAACCCGGCATCGAATCCGCCGGACTTGAATCCTCGCTTGTACGAGGCGAAGGCCATCAGATCAGGTGACAGACGGTACGATCCAGTCAATTCCGGCGACAGGTTTCGAAATGAGATGTTGTCGCGTTTCAGACGATCCGTCACGGCGACATTGCGATAGAAGAAGTCGATGTTCTTTTTTTCGTATGAATACCTGAGGCCACCTGAGATTTCGAGATTTTCGACGGGCTTCCAGATCAGTTGCCCAAACGCGGAATAGGCGGTTTGATCTTGTTTCGAACGCTCGGTGCCAACCACGATGGGGGCAGGGCCTATGAAGAATACAGCATCCTGCGCGCCCGAAGCGTCCCGCGCCTCATAGAAGACGCCAGCGGTGAAGTTCAGTTTCGACTCGAAACTGGAAACCAGCCGCAGTTCCTGGGTGAACTGGTGCATTTCGAAGGGAAGGTAAGGCACGAGAAGTATGGCGCGGGGCCCAACAGTCGCGTTGTGCGCGTTGATTTCATCAAACCAGTAATAGCCGGTCACCGAGGTCGCTGTCAGCGATGGCGAGATTTGGTAGTCGGCCTGCACGGTGCCGAGAACCTGTTTGTTATGACGCAGCCCAAGTTGATCTGACGTTGGCGAGCCTGGAACCAGGGTCGACGCCACGGCCTGACCTCCACCGACGTAGATGTCCCGGTCGGCCACGCAGGGGTGGAATGGCTGCAATTGCGGCGCACCCAGCGGGCAGGCGACCCGTTGACCGATCGTTGCCGAGCCACCTTTGACCTCGGATTCGTAGTAGGTCAGCTTGGCGTTTATCTTGAGGTTGTCGGTTGGCTCGGCGATGACAGTCAGGCGACTGAAATACTCATCGCCAACCGGATATTCATCGACGCTTGCCGGAATGACGAGTGGGTCGCCATTGGCCGGGACGGATTTAAGATTGAAGTAGCCGTCCAGCCGCGTGTACCGCCCAGCGAGCCTGACAAGAATCTTGTCGGAAACGGGCCCCGAGATGACCCCCTGGACATAGGCGTCACCGGAAACGGCCTCGAAGCCTGCGCTGACTTCACCTTCCTGATCGGATGTCGGATCGGCCGTCTTGAAGGAAATCACGCCGCCTGGACTGTTTTTGCCGAAGAACAGCGCCTGTGGCCCCCGAAGCACCTCGATCTGCGCCATGTCGATCTGCGCTGTCTTTCGGATGTTCAGGGTGCCGACCTGCATGCCGTCAACGTTGATCGAGACCGCCTGATCGCCCAGATAGTTCGTCGACCCACTTCCGATGCCGCGCAAGGAGATGGAGCCGCCGGACGAAACAGCGGACTCGGCCGTCTGCAACCCGGGCGTCAGGCGGGTAAGTTCGTCAACACTGTTGAGCTTGTAGCGCTGGATGTCGCCCTTGCCGAAAGCTGTGACGGCGACCGGAACATCCTGGAGCCGCTCGTCCCGCTTTCTCGCGGTGACCACAATGGCCTCGACTGTGGCGTCCGCTTCGGCGAGAGACCGACCAGCCCCGCCTTGCGGGCCTGCAGAAGCCGAAGACTGCGCCCATGCCGGCAGCGCCGCCATCGACGTAATGCAGGAGAAGACGAGGAGCTGAGCTCTGAGTTTCACGGGAATCCCTCCGATTGGCCGGTCACACCGCACGCAATGTTTCGCACTGGATCCGACCTATGCTCTGACACCTACGTATGTGTCATGATGACTTTCTCGTCAATGAGAATGACATTTGGGTATGTTCTGATATCGCCGAGGACCTGTCGGGGAGCGTCCCCCAGCTCCCAAACCGGGCCGTACCAATAGGCGGCCTCGGATCTCAAAGGATCCACAGTCCGGAAACGCCGAGAGGTCGGTCCAACTAGCCCCTGCCAACGTCGGCTCACCCCCCTCTGGCGACAGAGGAGGGGTCCGCTTTCGCGGCCACAAGTGACTTCCCCTACTATCGCCACCTGGATCCAGCCGATCACCCTCACCGCATCTCGACATCCGCCCCTCCGGCGTAGACTTATGGCGCATCGCTTCGCACCGGACGCCGCCTTGCCCAGACTCCTGCCCCTCGCCGCTTCCCTTGCCGCTCTCGCCCTGGCCGGCTGTCAGGATACGGTGCAGCGGCCGGCGTGCCCGGCCGGCAAGGTCTGCCTGGAGTATGGCAACAATGCCGAGCCGCAGACGCTGGATCCCGGCAAGGCCAATCTGGTGGATGAGGCCACGATTATCGGTGATCTGATCATGGGGCTGACCACCGATGCGCCGGACGCCTCGCCCATGCCCGGCGCCGCCACCCACTGGGAGACCAGCGCCGACGGGCTGGTCTGGACGTTTCATCTGCGGCCCTCGACGTGGTCGGACGGGGCGCCCGTCACGGCGGATGACTTCGTGTTTGGCCTGCGCCGCACGCTGGATCCGAAGACTGCCTCGATCTACGCCTACCTGCTCTATGTGATCAAAGGCGGGCAGGCGGTGAATGAGGGCAAGGCGCCGCTCACCGCGCTGGGCGTGCGGGCCATCGACCCGCTGACGCTGGAGATCACGCTCGCGCACCCCGCGCCCTATCTGCCGGAACTGACCAAGCACCAGAGCTTCTTTCCGGCGCCCCGGCACGTGGTGGAGAAGCTGGGCGATGCCTGGGTGCAGCCGGGGAACTATGTATCCAACGGGCCCTTCAGGCTGACGGCCTGGAAGCTGGGCGACAAGATCACCGTGGAGAAGAACCCCCTGTTCTGGGACGCGAAGAACGTGTGCCTGGATCGGATCAACTATTACCCTACGCCCGATGTGGTGAGCGCCGAGCGGCAGGTGGCTCGCGGGGAGCTCGACATCAACACCAGCTTTCAGTCCAACCGCTATCAGCGCCTGAAGACCGAGATGCCCGGGACGGTGCGCGTGGATGTGGGCACCGCGACCTCGTACCTGTCGTTCAACACCCGCGATGTGACGGCCTTCAAGGACCGGCGGGTGCGCAGGGCGCTCTCCATGACCATCGACCGGGAATTCATCACCCGGGAGCTGCTGCGCGCCGGGCAGGAGCCGGCCTATGCCTTCGTGCCGCCTATCACCGCCAACTATATCAAGGGTCCAAGGCTGCGCTGGGCCGACACGCCGTTCGCCGAGCGGCAGGTCGAGGCGCGCGCCCTGCTGGCCGAGGCCGGCTATACCGCAAAGCGGCCGCTGAAGATCACCATCCTGTCGGCCAACAACTCCAACACCCTGCTGTTGATGGAGGCGGTCCAGGCCGACTGGCGGGCCATCGGGGTGGAGGTGACGCTGCAGCAGAACGAGGGCGCGGTCGCCTTCGCGGCCTATCGCAACCGCGCGTTCGAGGTGGGCTCCATGAGCTGGTTCGCCGACTTCAACGATCCGGTGACCTTCCTTGGCCTGCTGAAATCCGACACCGGCGGTCAGAACTATGGCGACTACAAGAACCCGGCCTATGACGCCCTGCTGGCCCGCGCCGATCAGGAGCCGGACATCGGCAAGCGCGCGCAGATCCTGGCCGAGGCCGAACAGCTGATGCTGGACGAGGAGGCGATCGCGCCGATCTTCTATGTGGTGAACCGCAATCTTGTCAGCCCGCGCGTCACCGGCTGGGTCGCTAACCCGCCCAATTTCCACCGGACGCGGTGGATGTGTCTGAAGCAGTAGGTCGCCCATGGCCCGAACCCTGAACGAGACCCCCGCCCCGCGCGCCGGCGCCGGCCTGGTGGTGCTGATCTGCTTCCTGATCGCCGCCATCGAGGGCTATGACATCCAGGCGTTCGGGATCGCCGCGCCGCAACTGGTGGCCGATCTGGGGCTGACGCCGGCGCAGCAGGGCTGGGCCGCCAGCGTGGCCATGGTGGGCCTGGTGATCGGCGCCTTTGCGGGCGGCTGGTTCGCGGACCGGATCGGCCGCAAGCCGGTGCTGATGGCCTCGGTCGCCGCCTTTGGCCTGTTCTCGCTGGCGACGGCGTTCAGCCCCACCTACGACACCCTGCTCTGGGCCCGGTTCGCCACCGGCATCGGCTTTGGCGGGGCGATGCCGAACCTGATCGCCATCGCTACCGAGATCGCCCGGCCCGAGCGCAGGGCCGGCACGGTGGCGGCAATGTTCTGCGGCATGCCGACGGGCGGCGCCATTGCCGCGCTGGTGGGTCGGGTGTCCGGCGAGGCGCTGGACTGGCGGATGATCTTCATCGCGGGCGGGGTGATCCCGTTGCTGCTGCTTCCGCTGATCGCCCGCTGGCTGCCGGAGACGCGGCCCGAGCCCCAGGCCGGGGCGGATCACAGCCTGACGCGGGCCCTGTTCGGTGAGGGTCGCGCACTGCCGACGGTGCTGTTGTGGCTGGTCTTCATGATGACGCTGGTGGTGCTCTACCTGGCGCTCAACTGGCTGCCGACGCTGGTGATCGCCAAGGGCCAGGCGCCCGCCGAGGGTTTTGCCGCCGCCATGGCGTTCAACCTGGCCGGGGTGGTTGGATCGCTGGGGATCGCCGCCCTGACCGACAGGGCCGGATGGCGCTGGCCGCTGGTGGGGGTCTATCTGGGACTGGCCGCAGCCATGGCCGGTCTGGCGTCGGCCGGGGCCGCGCCGCTGATCCTGATCCTCTCGGCCGCCGCCGGGTTTCTGGTGATGGGCGCCCAGTTCTCGCTCTATGCCGTGGCGCCCCGGCTCTACCCCGCCCACGTCCGGGCCGCCGGCGCCGGTACGGCAGTAGCCGTGGGCCGTTTCGGGTCGATCATCGGGCCTCTGATCGCCGGGGAATTGCGCAATGCCGGGGTGACCGCCGATGCGGTGATCCTCTCGATGGCCCCGGTCGCCCTGATCGCCGCTGTGGCGCTGGCGGCTCTGGCGCGGACGGCGCGGGATCAGGCCTAGCCAGGGATCACATTCGCCTTCCGTCGGGTGAAAGCACTTGGCTCAGGCGCTAACTTTCGCCATTCAACGCTCAACGAAGGGTCGCGAATGACGCGACGGTCCTGGGGAGTAGTCTTGGCGCCGGCGGGGTCGACGGAACAGGCGGGAGAGCACGGCCCGCTCCTCGACGCGCTGATCGAAAAGCGCGAGAGCCTTCTGCTCTTCCTGGCGTCGCGGACCCGCTGCATGGCGACCGCCGAGGACCTGATCCAGGATCTCTACATCAAGGTCGCGGCCGTGGACGCCGGAGCGGATGTCCGGGCGCCGGTGGCCATGCTCTATCGGATGGCTGCAAACCTGATGGTGGACCATGTCCGCAGTACGCAGCGCGCGTCACGACGCAACGGGCAATGGCGGATGGACACCCATGCCACCGTGGGCGGGGAGGACGTCGCCGGCGAACCGGCGGCCGATGAGGTGCTGGTGGCGAAAGAACGGGTGCATCTACTGGCCGAAGCGGTGGCCGCCCTGCCCCCCAAGATGGGCCAGGCGTTCCGGCTTCACAAGCTGGAGGGACAGAGCCAAGCCGACACGGCGCGCGCCATGGGAGTGTCCGTCAAGATGGTCGAGAAGCACATCCAGGCGGCGATCGCCAACCTGGCGCAGAGGTTGCGCACATGAGGACCGATGAATCTTTCGCCCGACCTAGGGGTAGAGCGGCGCGGCGCCGTCTCTTCCGCTGTTCGGCGCAAAGGGCGCAGATCGAGCAGGCTGGCTGATGATTAGCATTGTAAGCGACGAGGAAGGGACGATGGCGAACGCCAGCGCCTGGCTCGCGCGCCTGCAGCGCGACGATGTCTCCGAAGCCGACGCCATTGAATTCGAAACCTGGCTGGCGGAATCGTCGGCCAACGTAGGCGCCTACCGACGCGCGCTCGCGCTTTGGCACGAGTATGAGGCCGCAGCCGAAGCTGTGCTGGTCGAACTGGCGGCGGCAAACCGGCCTGCACGGGCGGTCGCCCGGCCCGGGCTCTCGCGCCGCTGGCTGGTTGGCGGCGGCGGGTTTGCCGTTGCGGCGGGGCTGGCGATAGCGGTCATGCCCTCGCTGCTGGCCGTACCGACGATCCAGAGCTACGCGACGGGCAAGGGACAGCATCAGCGGATCACCCTGGCCGACGGCTCGGTGGTCGACCTGGACGCCGAGACCAAACTCAGCGTGAGCTTCAGCCGGAGCGCGCGGCGCGTCACCCTGGCCGACGGCGAGGCGATCTTCGACGTCGCACATGACGCGGGTCGTCCATTCACCGTGGCGGCGTCGAACCATGTTGTCCGCGTTGTCGGAACCCAGTTCGATGTCCGTAATCGTCATGACGGGCTGAGTGTGACGGTCGCGCGCGGCAAGGTGGATGTCCGGCCGGCCAAGGCTGCGGCATCAGGCCGCGCCTTCCTGCTCACCGCGGGCCAGAGGCTGGAGATTGACCGGACTGGTCTTGAGAGGTTGAGCGCGGTCGATCCGCAGGAAACCTTCAGCTGGCGGTCCGGTAGGCTGGTTTATCGCGCTGAACCGCTGGCCAATGTGGTGGCCGACCTGAACCGCCAGTTTGTCGAACAGATCGAAGTTTCCGATCCCGAGCTCGGCCGGACGCCGGTCACTGGCGTGATTGTGCTGGACGACCAGGCTTCGGTTGTTGCGCGGCTGAGCTTGATGCTGCCTATAAGATCGATACCTTCTGGCGAGAAGCTGCTGCTTCTCCGGAAGTAGGGCGCGCGTCAGGTCGGAGCGGAATATCCTTGATCGTCGGCATCTGGTAGCCGCTGCCTTTCTGGCGTCGGTGTTCGGAATCGGCGACTCCGCCGAGGCTGCGTCGGCGCGTATCCGCTTCGAGATCGAACCCCAGACCTACGCCGAGGCGCTACTGGATATCGCCCAGCAGGCCAATGTCACCCTGATCGGCGCGGCGTCCTGCGAGGGCTATTCGGCAACCCGCCTTTCCGGCGCCCTGACGCTGGAGCAGGCGCTCACCAGGACACTGACCGGCGCACGCTGCACCTGGCGCATGATCGCCCCCGGCGCAGTGGAGATCTCTCCGATCCCGCGGATTGAGCCGCCGAAGCCGGATCCCCCCGTCACCGTGACCGACGTTCTGGTCACCGCCACCAAGCGGGTTCGCAATGCACGCGAACTGGCCGTGGCCATCACCACCATACCGCGCGTGGGGCTGGAGGCCACCGGCGCGTCCGACGCAGGGCAGGCGGCCAGCCAGTTCGCCGGCGTTCTGGTGACGAACCTCGGCCCCGGTCGCAACAAGCTGTTGCTGAGGGGTCTTTCGGACGGCGCCCACACCGGCCGGACACGATCGACCGTGGCCACCTACCTCGATGAGATCCCGGTCAACTACAATGCGCCGGATCCCGACCTGCGACTGGTTGATGTGGAGCGACTGGAGGTGGCCCGGGGCCCCCAGGGCGCACTGTTCGGGGCGGGCTCGCTCAGCGGCGTCTATCGGATTGTCACCCGCAAGCCCGACCTCGTGGACTTCTCGGCCGAGGTTCGCGCCACAGGCGCCATCACCCGGGGCGGCGCCCCCAGCGGCGCGGTCGAAGGTCATGTGAATGTGCCCATCGAGGCCCTCAACCTGGGCGTCAGGCTGTCGGCCTACGATGAGGTTCAGGGCGGCTATCTGGACGACATCCTGCAGCAACGCCGCAACGTCGATCAGACGGTCCGACGCGGCGGCCGCCTTATGGTGGCCTTCGAGCCCAACGACACCTGGTCGGCGACGCTCACGGTGGCGGGCCAGCACCTGCGCTCACGCGATACCCACTACACCGCCCCTGGCATGGGGCTGAAGCGCGCCGTCCGAATCCGCGAGCCGCATGTGAACGATATCGAGCTGGCGACAGCGACGATCAAGGGATCCTGGGGCTGGGGTGATCTGGTCTCCTCGACCGGCGTGGTGCAACATCGCTACGGCAGCATTTTCGACGCCACCGCCACCAAGGACCTCTACACCCGGACCGGGGTGACCTCGGCCTATTCCGAGCGGACACGAACGCGGATGCTGGTGCAGGACCTCTATGTGACCTCCCGAGGCGCGGGACCGCTGGAGTGGCTGGCCGGAATCTATGGATCCTACACCGCCGTCGCGTCGCCGACGGAATACTCGGTCCAGCTGCCACGGGTGCCGCTCATCCCGGTGTACGGCGACGACCGGCGCGACCGCATCCGCGAGTTCGCCGCCTATGGAGAGGGATCCTATCGACTGACGCCGGATGTCACCGTGGCCCTTGGCGCACGCGTCTTCGCCGTCCACACCCGGACCCGTTCCGATGTGGATTCGGAAAACTTCGCACCCCGCTCGCTGGATCGGTCGGTGGACTTCCGGGGCGTGTCGCCGAAGATTTCGATGACCTGGGCGATCAGCCCCGGGAACATGGCCTATGCGGTCGCCTCGGAAGGCTATCGGTCGGGGGGCATCAACTCCGGCGGTGCGGTGCCGTTGGCGGAGAAGCGTTCCACCTTCCGGCCTGACCGCCTGATCAACCTCGAGGCCGGGCTGAAGCTGGAGGGACTCTCGCGGGCTGTGTCGATGAACTCGTCGGTGTTCTATGACATGTGGAACAACATCCAGACCGACCAGTACCGCCCCTCCGGCGTGCCCTACACCATCAACGCCGGCGACGCCCGGGTATTGGGAATGGAGACCGAGGTCGCGGCGCGAGCGGGAGGCTTCACGGCCCAGGTCAATGGCCGCGTTTCGGCGGTCAGGATCTCGGACGCCAATTCAGATTTCACCGCCAGAGTGGTGAACGCCCTGCCTGGCGCGCCCGCCTTTTCCGGAGGAGCCCTGGTCAGCTACGAGCAGGCGCTGATCGGCGACTGGACCCTGCGGCTGGTCGGTCAGGTCACCTACGTCGGCCCGTCGCGAGTCACCTTCGATGCCAGCCAACCGAAAACCGGGGGGTTCGTACGCACCAAGCTTTCCGCCGAAGTCTTCGGCGCACTGGCCGGACGACCGGTCGGCCTGCAGGTTTACGCTTTGAATCCGCTGGATTCTTTCAGCGACACCTTCGCGTTCGGCAATCCCTTCAATCCTGGCCTCGTTCGCCAGATCACCCCGCAACGGCCGGTGACGGTGGGGATCACGCTTTCCGCCGCAATTTAATTTTCGGGGCCGCGTAGGGAAAGCTCTACGGCGTGACGTCTCTTCCACGATCCTGAGCTTTCTGGAGAAGTTCAGGTCGGATATTGCGCCTCTGACCGGGCGCAGCAGTCAGATGCAGCGCGCGTTCCGAGCCCAAGGTCGCGCTGCAGAGGGCTGGGCGGTCCTGACGATGGAGAGCGTCAGGACCGCGCCTTCCCCCATGACTCACAAATGAAAGTGATTTGGCCGACGGCAATGTTGGTGTTAAGGTCCTTTGGCTAATCGCAGCCAGCTCGGGCTGCGGCAGGCGACGCGCCGGATCTCCAGTCACGGCGCTCGTCAAGACCATCGCCCCGGCACGAGGACGTCACACCTCGGTCGGGGCTTCTTGATTCAGGCGCATATGTGCCGGCAAGCCCTTGAAATCGATGCCCTACTGGCTGCCTGACCACCCGGGTATCGGACCATCAGCGGCGTCATTGATATGTTGGGGCGAGGAGGCTTAAGTTGACGCCGCCGTCACTTTTGGGCATCGGGTAGGGTATGAGCGACGCACATGTGGTGATCCTGGGCGCGGGGCATGCAGGGGGAACCGCTGCGGCTCTGTTGCGCCAGTATGGCCATGAGGGTGCGATCACCCTGATCGGCGATGAACCGATCCCGCCCTATCAGCGCCCGCCACTTAGCAAGGCCTGGTTGAAGGGCGAGGCTGACGCCGGCTCGCTGGCCCTGAAGCCACTGGAATTCTACGCAGAGAACAACATCGACTTCCGACCCGATGTGGTGGCGACCGCGATTGATCGCGCGGCCAGGACAGTGGCCTTGTCGAGCGGCGATGCGTTGAACTACGACATCCTGATCCTGGCAACCGGCGCGCGGGCGATTGCCTTGCCGATCCCCGGCGCGGATCTCGACGGCATCCTGTTCCTGCGCACGGCGGCCAACGCCGAGGCGCTGAAGGCCGCAGTCGGGCCCGGCAAGACCCTGGCCGTCGTCGGCGGGGGCTATATCGGCCTGGAGGTCGCCGCCTCCGGTCGCGCCCTGGGCGCCCGGGTGGTGGTGATCGAGCGTGAGGCCCGCCTGCTGGCCCGCGTAGCGGCTGAGCCGCTCTCGACCTTCTTCAAGGGCTATCACGAAAAACACGGCGTGCGCTTCGAACTGGGCGCCAGCGTGACCGGGTTTGCCGGCCAGGACGGCAAGGTCACCGGCGTGACCCTGGCCGATGGTCGCACGATCGCCTGCGACGCTGCAGTGGTGGGGGTCGGCGCGCACCCCAACGATGAACTGGCCAAGGCTGCCGGTCTGGAAACCTCGCGCGGCGTGGTCGTGGACCTGGACGCGCGCACGTCCGACCCGGCCATCTTCGCGATCGGCGACGTAGCTTACCGGCCGATGCCGATCTACGACCGCATGTTCCGCATGGAAAGCGTGCCCAACGCCCTGGAGCAGGCCAAGCAGGCCGCATGTGCAATCATGGGTCGCCCGCGCCCGGCTGGGGAATGCCCCTGGCAGTGGTCTGACCAGTTTGACCTGAAGCTGCAGATCGCCGGCTACGCGTTCGACGCGGACAGCGTGATCCTGCGCGGCGATCCCGCGACCGCGAAGTTCGCAATTTTCCATCTGAAGGGTGACCAGGTGCAATCCGTGGAGGCGATCAATTCGCCGCCCGAGTTCATGATGGGCAAGCTTCTGATCCTGAATCGCAAGCCGGTGGACAAAGCCAGACTTGCGGACCCAACCATTTCCATGAAAGAGGTCGCCGCCTGAACGCGGCGTATGAGGGGCGTATGGCTAAAGTCACCTATATCCAGCACGACGGCACCGAAACCGTCATCGACGTCAAGACCGGCCTGACCGTCATGGAAGGCGCCGTGAAGAACAACATCCCCGGCATCGACGCCGACTGCGGCGGGGCGTGCGCCTGCGCCACCTGCCACGTCTATGTGAAGGACGAATGGCTGGCCAAGACCGGTACAAAGTCGGCCATGGAAGAGTCCATGCTGGACTTTGCCGAGGGCGTTGAGCCCAACAGTCGCCTGGCCTGCCAGATCAAGATGAGCGACGCGCTTGACGGCCTGGTCGTCAACCTGCCGGAAAGCCAGCACTAGAACGACTGCCTGCCCGGCTCCCCCCACATCGTGCGGGAGAAGAGGTTGGTCGCCGCTTTTTGCCTTGCGCCGGCGCGTTCGTGGCCCGATCGTTCCGCCATGTCCGATGATCCCGACGAGACCCCGATCCAGCGGGTGCTCCGCCTGAAAAAGGCGGCTCTGGCTGCGCGGGCCAAGCCGCCGCGAGGCGGACGGTTCCAGCGCGAGCAGGCGGCGGCGAAGGGCGGCTCTGGCAAACGGGCGCCGTGGGTTTCGCGGTAGGGGATTCTCGAGTTTCGCCGCCTTGATCGGTACTCCCAGCCAGGCCTTCAGATCTCCGGAGCCCGCAATTCGACCTGGTCTGCGGGATGGCGGGATCCAAAGTCGTGGGAGCCCATGTGGCGCGGCCCTCGCCGTCCGCCGACAGCGGGCGCAGGGTACAGGGGAGGGTGGAGAATGCTGAGAATGTGGATCGGGCTGGCGCTGGCGCTCTGGTGCGCCGGGGCGACGGCGGCGCCGCTGAGCCGGCCCGGCGTCGATGCGCCGGAGTTGGCCAAGCTGGGGCCGCATGGGGTGGGCTGGCGCGCGATCACCCTCATCGACCGCAACCAGCCGGGCGGGGCGGAGCGGGTTTTGCCCGTGGACATCTGGTACCCGGCGGTGGTGCGGACGGGCGCCAGGACCGTGACCTATGCTGACACCCTGCCCAGCGAGCCGCCGCGCAAGCCGGCGGCGTTTACAGTGGAAGGTCTGGCGGCGCGCGGCGCGGCGCCAGTAGCAGGGCGGTTCCCCCTAGTGATCGTCTCGCACGGCTATAGCGGGACGCCCGCGGCCATGACCTGGCTGACCGAGAACCTGGCCTCCAAGGGCTATGTGGTGGCCGCGATCCATCACCGCGATCCGGATATCAGCGACCTGTCCAAGGCCGGGCAGCCACTGCTCAGGCGACCGCTGGACATCAGCTTTGTGGCGCGGACCCTGATCGCCCAGGCGCGGGACGGGGCCCTCACCGGCATGGATCCGGATCGCGTGGCGGTGGTTGGCTATTCCATGGGCGGCTATGGCGCCCTGACCGTAGCCGGGGCCAGCCTTGATCCGGCAGGACGAGCTGCGCTCGCCGTGCCAGGTGGACAGATGAAGCCCTATGCGCGCGGCGGGGACAGGGCGGGTGACTTCGCCATACCGGGGCTGAAGGCCGTGGCCGTAATGGCCCCGGCGGGGGGCGGGAGCTTCAAGGCCTGGGGAGCTGATGGCCTGGCAAAACTCAGGACTCCCTTGCTGGTGATCGGCGGGGACCGCGACCGCACGGTGGGCTTTGCCGACGGGGTGCGGACGATCTTCGAACAGGCAGTGCGGGCTGACCGCTATCTGCTGGTGTTCCAGAACGGCGGTCACAACATCGGCATGAACGGCGCGCCCGATCAGATGCGCAGCCAGATCTGGGACCAGGACTGGTTCGAGGACCCGGTCTGGAGCAAGGCGCGCACGGCGGCGATCCAGCAGCACATGATCACCGCCTTCCTGGACTATTGGGTGAAGGGCGATGCAAGCCGGCTGGCGTACCTGTCCACCGATACGCCGTTTTCAAACGCAACGAAGTGGCCCACAGGCGGGCCGGCCGGCTATGGCGCGATCAGTCCCGGCGGACCTGGCGCGACGTGGAAGGGGTTTCCCCGCAACCACGCCGTCGGCCTCGAGATGCATCACGCCGTCGCCGGGCCCTGATCTCAGAACCGCGCGCGCAGGCCGACGTAAGCCGTGCGGCCGGGGTTCGCGAAGCTGAACACCTCTTCGTAGTCGGCGCTGAACAGGTTCTCCACCCGTCCGAACAGGATAAGGCTGGCGCTGACCTTGAGCTCACCGCTGAGGTTGACCAGCGCGTAGTCGTCCAGGGTCACGCGGGACGGCACGAAGTTGCGATTGATGAAAGCCAGGTCGGTCTGGCGGCCCGTGTAGCGGACGACGAGGTTGATCCCGCCCTTGTCTGCGGGCGCGCGCCAGTCAACGGCGAGGCTGGCGATGTTGTTGGGGCGCCGGACCTCCTCGACGCCGTTTTCGCGGGCGCGCAGGTGCGTATAGGCCGCATCGATTCGCCAGGCCGGGGCGAGTTGGGCGCGGACGAAGGTCTCGACGCCGCGCTGTTTCGACCGGGTGGCTCGGTTGGCTGGCGAGGCGATGAAGCGTGGCGGCGGGAAGGTGGTGAAGATCTCGTCCTTCAGGCGGCTGTCAAAATACGTGACCCCGATGAGTATACCGTCCTCCGCCAGTGCTTGTTCGACGCCTAGTTCCCAGCCTTCGGAGCGTTCGGGTTTGAGGTTCGGGTTGCCGATGAAGCGCCCGTCAACAAAGCCATAGAGCTCATAGAAGCCAGGGTTCTTGACGCCGGAGCCGGCGGCGGCGCGCAGGCGCGTGCCGGTCTCCAATAGGTAGCTGACTTGAACGCGCCAGGTGGTGGCGTCCCGGAAGCGATCGTTGGCGTCGTGGCGGACCGAGGCGCTGACGGCGGCGGCATCGTTCAGGTCGAGGCCGTACTCACCCACCAGGCCGAGGTTTTCCACGCGGCGGCGGCCGGCAAAGGCGAAACCGGAGGGATCGGTGTTGCGGAAGGTCTCGCGCTCGGCGTCGATCGCCAGGGTGACCCGCTGGCGCGCAGTGGCGTCGCCGAACCGCAGGGTGGTTTCGTAGGATCCCTTTGTGCGGCGGCCTTCGTTGCCGGAACTGCGACCGCGAAGATTGAAGCCCTCGCGCTGGAAGTCAGCAACCTGGGCTGAGACGGCATGGGTCCAGCGGCCCTCCAGCAGATCGCCCTCACCCCGCAGGAGGCCATAGAACGCCCTGTTCTCGAAGCGAACGCCGGGGCTGTCGATGATGTAGCCGAAGGTCGGGCTGGTGGTTCGCGAGTCGCTGTCGTTGAAGTCGCCCTCGGTGCGGGCGTAGCGGCCCACAGCAGTGAGGCGCAGGTGCGACGCCGGCGACCAGGTGGATTTCAGCGAAATGGCCCCGCTCCTGCGATCCAGGTCCCGCACGCCGTCCCGGGCGTTGGGCGCGCCGTCGGTGGTGACGAGCGAGGCCGAAAGGGCCGCATCAAAGTGGCCGGAGACGCCGGCGATGCGGCCGGCGGCGTTCAAGCTACCAAATGAGCCGCCCTCGATCCGGGCGCTGGCGCCTTGCGCCTCACGACCGGTGGCGGTGATGTAGTGGATCACGCCGCCGATGGCGTCGGAGCCGTAGAGGGCGCTCTGCTGGCCGCGCAGCACCTCCACGCGGGCAGCGTCATCGGCGATCAGCGAGCCAAAGTCGAACTCCCCGGCGAAGGGGTCCGACACCTCGATGCCGTCGATCAGGACCAGGGTGTGGTTGCCCTCGGTTCCGCGCAGGCGGACCTGGGTCTGGCCCGGGATGCGACTGACGGCTGCGCCCGGCACATCGCGCAGGATGTCGGAGACGTCGCGCAACTGGCGGCGCGCGAGCATCTCGGGCGAAAGAACGGTGACGGAGCCGCCGATCCGGTCGGCGTCTTGTGCCTGGCCCGAGCGAGTGGCGGTGACCACGAGGGTGTCCAGTTCGGTGGACTTCGGGGTCTGGGCGGAGGCCGCGCCGGCAGCGAGCGCCGCAGCCAGGGCGGTTAGAGAGATTGCGGCCCTCATGGCAAGAATCACATTCCGGGCGTCGAGCGAGGAATGGCCAGGGCGTCCGCGCGAACGGTCGGCGTCGCCGGCGGACGGACGCGTGAGCGTCCCCCGGCAAGCACCGATGCGGCCCCGACCGCACGTTCGTCGCTCAGACGAAGTCTTTTCGCGCCTGGCCAATCCCTGAGCCCGGCAAGAGCGACCCGCGCCGGTCGGTCTCCTGGCTCACGGGTCAACGCCCGATGCGCGCCTTCCCAAAACGTTCCCGCATGGACGGTTCAGTCCCAGTGGCTGCAGCCCCGAATGAGAGACCGCGTGCGCATCACGCTCGCCGCTTACAGTTGCAGGGACAGCCTGAGATTTGGACGCGCAGGCGACCGCACTCAATTCCCGTTACCGACGCGATGTCATTGCAACGCCGCCCCGAGGAGCGACGTCACGAGCCGTGGATAGGCGATGAGCCGGTCTGGCTCAAACCCTTTTCAAGCCTCTCAGACCCAGCACACCCGCCGCGGCGGCGATCCAGAGCAGCATGGCGGTGGTGGCGACCACCACATCGACGGGCGACTGCAGACCCACGAGAGCTATGGCGGGCATGGCCGAGACGGTAGCGACGGGGAAGGCGATCCAGCCCAGCCAGGCCGGGAGGCCCCTGTCCTTCAGGATCACCGCACCGGCGAAGGCCAGCCAGAGGGCGGCAAAGGCGGAGACGCCCAGATCCTCCCCGACAGAACCGCCGTAGGCGTTGATCGCCATCTGGGTCGTCTCGATGGCGAGGCGTTCGGGTGAGCCTGCGGGAGCAAGAGCATAGGCGTCTGCCAGGGCGCTGGAGCCCGTCAGCCAGCGCACGATACCGATCGCGCGCGCAAGCGCCGAGGCGACGCCAAGCCCGATGGCCAGGGTAGCCAGCGCACTCACGGGCTTGTCGCCCCTGGCCAGGCCCACGATCAGGGCGGCGCTCGCGGCGAAGGTCAGCGACCAGCCGAGATAGAGGCCATAGCCCAGACGGACGGCCTCCTCCTGGGCGTGGATCAGCGGCAACACCTGGGCCGCCGGAAAATCGAGACTGGCCGGCCAGTCGATGGCGGCGCCGAGGACGCTCATCGGCAGGAATATCCCGAAGGCCTGGAACAGCAGCAGGACGGCGCCTGCAAGATAGAACGGACGCATGGTGTGTCTGGCTCCACCGGCGCGGAAGATCACGCCCCGATGGCGGGCCTTTCGCCTGCGATGATTATGATTTAGTGCTAAACTATATTCAATCCCGAAATTGCCGGTGGGCGTTGGAGCACGGGACTCGGCCCTCATGCAGTGGCTAAAGTGTTTCAAACAGCAGCACGAGGGAGCGGAGCAATGGCGGGACGGGTTCAGGACAAGGTGGCGCTGATCACAGGTGGCGCGTCAGGGCTCGGCGCGGAAAGCGCGCGCCGTTTGGCGCGCGAGGGTGCGGCCATCGTACTGACCGACATGTCCGTCGAGACCGGACAGGCGGTGGCCGACGAGATTACCGCGGCGGGGCACACAGCCGTGTTCATGGCGCAGGACGTGACCGACGAGGCCCGCTGGTCCGAGGTGGTCGCCGCCGTCATGGCCCGGTTCGGTCGCCTGGATATTCTGGTCAACAGCGCCGGCATCGCCAGCGGCGGGGGACCATTGCTTCAGGTGACGTTCGAAGCCTGGCGGAACATGATCTCCATCAACCTCGACGGCACCTTCCTGGGCATGAAGGCGGCGGCGCCGGTGATGGTGGAGGCCGGCCGCGGCTCGATCATCAATCTGTCCTCAATCCTCGGGAAAGTCGGACTGGCCGGGGCGCCGGCCTATTGCGCGTCCAAGGGCGGGGTACTGATGTTGACCAAGTCCACCGCGCTTGAGCTGGCCCCCATGGGCGTGCGGGTGAATTCCGTCCATCCGGGCTTCATCGAGACCCCGATGGTGATCAACGCGATCCAGCAGTCGGAGAATGGCAATGAAATGCGCGACGGCATCATCTCGCGCCACGCCATGGGCCGCCTGGGTGTCGCGCGGGAGATCGCGGATGGGATTGTATTCCTGGCCTCAGACGAGAGCAGCTTCATGACCGGCGCCGAACTGGTCATAGACGGCGGCTATACGGCGATCTGAGGCCCCATCATGGTGCGAAGTTGCGCAGCTCCTTGACGGTGTTGGCGTCCAGGCGCTGGAGTAGCGCCTGGGCCAGGGCGGCCGCTATGCCGATGATCCGCATGACAGTTCCTTCTGTTTGACCGGCTCAGCCAAAGCTCAGCCGGGGCTGGCTCACGGTCTGGGTTTCTTCGGGCAGGTGGCAGGTGAAGGTGGCGCCGGCGCCCGGTTCGCTCTCGAGCGCCACCCAGCCGCCGTGCAGCTCGGTCAGTGCCTTGACCAACGCCAGCCCGAGGCCCGGCCCGCCGCGCTCGCGGCCGATGAATCGGTCGAAGATGTGCGCCTGCACGTGGAACGGGATCCCTCGTCCGGTGTCCGAGACCTTGAGCTGAACCTCGCCGGATGTCTTGCGGGCCGCCACCGTCACCGTGCCGCCGGCGGGCGTCTGGGCGACGGCGTTTTCGATCAGGTGGTCGAGGATCTGGGCCAGGCGGCGCCGATCTCCCCGGATAGCACCAACATCGTCCGCCCTCTGCAGCACATACTGGATGCCACCGACGGCAGTGTCGTCGCGCCAGCGAGCGACGACCTCGCTGAGGAGATCGGCCACGTTCACTTCGGTCAGATTTAGCGCCATCTCGTCGGCGTCGATCTGGGCCATGTCGAGGACGTCGTCGATGGAGCGGGCCAGCTGGATGGCGGCGGCTTTCACTGCGGCCGCGTGGCTGCGAGAGCGCGCGGGCAGTGCGTCTCCGGCGTGTTCCAGCATCTCGGAATAGCCGATGATGGTCGTGAGCGGCGTACGCAGCTCGTAGGAGACGTTGCCGACGAAATCCCGCTTCAGCCGCTCGGCTTCGCTCAGGGCCTGCTCGCGGTCCGCCAGTGCGCTTTCCAGCCGACGCGCGTCGGTGACGTCGGTGAAGGCGATCAGGGTGGCGCCGTCCGGCAGCGGCCGTGAGCGGTATTCCAGGGTGCGGTCGTCGGAGGTCTGGGCCTCGCCGGTGATCGGCATGCGCGCGGAAGGGTCGGGGTCGGCGACGCGGCCCTTCAGTTCCTTCCAGAACGTCATGTCGTGCAGCTTGTGGACGCAAAGCTCAACCACGCCCTCGAAGTCGCCTGCGGCCTCCAGCTGGAGCGGCGTGATGTTCCAGAACTTCTCGAAGCTCTCGTTGTGGAGACGGATCCGCCCGTCGGACCCGAACACCGCCACCGCATCCGAGAGCTTGTCGAGCGTGGCCTGCTGGACCTGGATCAAGGCGTTGTACTGGGCCTTCATCTTCAACTCGCCGGTGATATCGGAAAACAGCAGCAGCAGCCCGCCCATCGGATGCGGCTGCCGCGCCACGCGCAACGTCCGCCCGTCCGGCGTACTCCACATGTCGTCGGGAGCCGCGTCCAGATGTTCGTAGTGCTCGAGCTCGGCGGCCTTCCATTTGGCGTAGTCGGCCGTCTCGGGAATGCGGCGGCGCTGGCGCAGGCGATCCAGTACTTCGCCATGAGTAGGCCGCTCGGTCAGCCAGGCCGGCTCCAGATTCCAGAGTTCGGCAAAGGCGGTATTGTGGAACTTCAGCCGCTTGGCCTGGTCGAAAATCACCACCGCGTCGTCGATACGGTTCAGCGTCTCGTCGTGGGCCTCGACATTGCGTCTGGCGTCCTCCCGGGCCTCCTCAAGATCGGTGAGGTCCTCGGTCCAGACGCCTACGCCTCCACCTTCCAGCGGCTGGGCGGCGATATGGAACGCACGGCGGCGGCCCCCTAGGCTCAGCCAGCGCATGGCCTCACGACGTTGGCCAAGGTTGGCCGCCTCGCTGGCGATGGCGTCGGCGCCACGATCAAAAGCCGCACCGCGGCGCGCGGCGTCATCGAGGCTGACAGCGTCCACAGCCTTGAGCCAGGCGGCGTTGACCCATACCGGCGAGCCATCGGCGGCC
The DNA here is from genome assembly GCA_903909375.1 of uncultured Alphaproteobacteria bacterium. Taxonomy (GTDB): domain Bacteria; phylum Pseudomonadota; class Alphaproteobacteria; order Caulobacterales; family Caulobacteraceae; genus Phenylobacterium. The sequence continues at coordinate 71,910 of CAIVVM010000041.1, read as the reverse complement.
GCGATCCAGGCTGGGCTGACACGGGCGTCAAGGAAGGCGGCGAAGCGCGGCGCGGTGGGCAAGCCAGGGTCTTCCCCGAGCACCGCAGACACCCGCAACCAGGCCAGCGCGCCGGCGGCGCGGCCCTCCACAGTACAGACGCCGCCCGGCCCCTTGACCTCGAAGGCGCAGGGTTCACCGCGCTCGAACAAGGCGCGGAGCCGTCGCGCATGGTCGGGATCTGCCCGCATCAGGGCGTTGAGCATGGCCTGCGGATCGCCGCCGACCAGGCCAAGGGCTTCGCAGCAAACACCCAGACTCTCTTCGCCTGAGGCCAGCAGACAATGGCCATCCTCTACGGCCAGCAGAGCGGAATCAAAGGCCTCGGCCGAGGCCTGGGCGGTTTCGGCCCCGGCCTCCAGGCGACGGATGCGGATCATCAGGTCCGCCACGCGACGATCCGCAGCGCGACGCTGGGCAAAGGCCCAGAGGACGGTGGAAAGCGCCAGGCAGACTGCGCCCGCCGCCGCCGCCAGCATCAGTTCGTGCGCACTCATGAACGCCCCGGCGAATCAGTCTCCTGCACCTTAGGCCGGGGTTTGATCGCCCGCACGCGCGACGGGCGTTCATTCGGAAAGGTTTTTCCGCCAGAATGCCCAGATGACTTCGATCCTCTACCCGGTGGCCGCCAACGCCGAGCAGGCCCTGCTGCGCCCGCTCGGCCGCGCCGGCCGGATGAGCGACGCGCGCCGTCGCGCTGGAGAGGATGTCGTCTTCACCACCGACGCCGTTGGCCCGGCCTTCGCGACCCGCGCTGCTGCGCTCGACGCCTACGCCGGTCGCGTGGACGACGACCGGACGGGTTCTACGCCAGACCCGCAAGAGCGCTATTGCCGCCTGATCGAGCAGGTGGCCGAGGGCGCGCCGCGTCCCGGGTCGGTCGAACCCACCTTCGCGGACGGCCAGCGCTGGCCGGCGCCGCCACAGCCGACGCAGACGGTCTGGCGCCTCAGCATCTCCTATTGGCGCATAGCCACCGCCGAGCGACCGCTGGAGGCGCCGCAGGCCCGTCAGGCGCGCAAGTCGAAACAGGGACTGACGCCCGAGACCCTGCAGGCGATTGCGCGTACGCCGCTGCGGCCTGTCAAACCACAGCAGCCGCTGGATATCGGCCTGTTTGAAATCCGGCCGCCAGAGGCGCCTCATATTGTAATGCCTGATGAGTAACCCGGTGACCGGCCACGCACCCAGCCTCGACGACCTGGCCGAGATCGCGGGGCGCGCCTTCACCGCCCTCCCCGAAATTTTTCGCAGGCTGGCCGGTGAGGTGGTGATCAGAGTAGATGATTTTCCGGAAGAAGACGTCCTGGCCGATCTGGGCATAGAGGACCCTTTCGGATTGACCGGTCTCTATTCCGGGGTCAGCCTGGCCGAGCGCTCCGGCTTCGGAGCCGAGCCCGAGCCGAGCCGGATCTTCCTCTATCGTCGACCCATACTCGACGAGTGGGCCGAGAATGGCGAGGTGACGCTGGAGGAACTGGTCACCCATGTGCTGATCCACGAGATCGGCCACCATTTCGGGCTCTCCGACCCGGATATCGATGCGATTGAGGCGAGGATAGATTGAAACCAGCCGTGTCGGGGCAGGCGACAGGCATACCGGTGTTGTCGGCAAAAGCCCCCTTCCTTGACCTGAACCCCCTCTTCGGCGCATAAGCCGGCCCTTCCGGCGCCAACCTTGGTCAGCGCCCTCTACCGCCACGACCCCCAGGCCTTATCTGGGACGAGGGCGGCGAGGCCCCCCGTCGACGTGATCGTCCACGGGGGTCGACTGCGTTTGGGCTATAGGAGACGAGTTTGTTCGACGCGCTGACAGATCGGCTGTCCTCGGTTTTTGACCGGCTCTCGGGCCGCGGTGTGCTGTCCGAAAAGGACGTCGCCGAGGTGATGCGCGAGATCCGCGTCGCCCTGCTCGAGGCCGATGTCGCCCTGCCAGTAGTGCGCGACTTCATCGCCAAGGCGACCGAGGCCGCCACCGGCGAGGCCGTGATCCGCTCGGTGCGCCCCGCCGATCAGGTGGTCAAGATCACCTACGACGGCCTGGTCGACATGCTGGGCGGGACCGGCGAGGCCGAGGGCCTCAACATCTCGCTGAATCCGCCGTCGGTGATCCTGATGGCCGGCCTTCAGGGCTCGGGCAAGACCACCACCGCGGGCAAGCTGGCGCTGCGGCTTGTGCGCGAGCGCAAGAAGGTCCTGATGGCCTCGCTGGACACGCGGCGCCCCGCCGCGATGGAGCAGCTGGGCATGCTGGCTGAGCAGGCCGGCGCCAGCTTCCTGCCCATCGTCGCCGGCCAGGCCGCGCCCGACATCGCCCGCCGCGCCATGCAGTCGGCCCGCCTCCAGGGCTTCGATATCCTGATCCTCGACACCGCCGGCCGCACCACGCTGGACGAGGCGATGATGAGCGAGGCGGCCGAGATCGCGAAGATCTCCAGCCCCGCCGAAACCCTGCTGGTCGCCGACGCCCTGACCGGTCAGGACGCGGTGCGCACCGCCAAGGCCTTCCATGAGCGCCTGCCGCTGACGGGCCTGGTGCTGACCCGGGCCGATGGCGATGGCCGGGGCGGCGCAGCCCTCTCCATGCGCGCCGTTACCGGTCTGCCGATCAAGTTCCTCGGCGTGTCGGAAAAGATCGACGGCCTCGACGTCTTCGATGCCCAGCGTATCGCGGGCCGTATCCTGGGTCAGGGCGACGTGGTCGCCCTGGTCGAGAAGGCGACGCAAGAACTCGACATGGCCAAGGCGGAAGCCACGGCCCGCAAGCTGGCCAAGGGCCAGTTTGACCTCGACATGATGGCCGACCAGCTCAGCCAGATGAAGCGCATGGGCGGCATGGAAGGCATGATGGGCCTGCTGCCCGGCGTACAGAAGATGAAGCAACAGATCGCCCAGAGCGGTCTGACCGACAAGACCTTCGATCGCCAGCTGGCGATCATCTCGTCGATGACGAAGCAGGAACGTTCAAAGCCGGACATCCTGGCCGCCTCACGCAAACGCCGCGTGGCCAAGGGCGCCGGAGTCGACGTGGCCGAGATCAACCGCCTGCTGAAACAGCACCGGCAAATGGCCGACACCTTCAAGTCGCTGAGCAAGAACGGCGGCAAGGGCTTTGGCCAGATGGCAAAGATGCTGGGCGGCGGCGGCATGGATATGTCGAAACTGGCCCAGATGGGCGGCGGCCAGGCGCCAACGCCCGAGCAGATGGAAGAGATGGCCGCGAAGCTGAAATCCATACCCGGCGGCATGCCGAAACTCCCCGGCCTCGGCGGCGGCGGCCTGCCGCAAGGCTTTAATCCCTTCAAGAAATAGACAGAAAACCAAGGACCTATCCCATGTTGAAAATTCGTCTCGCCCGTGGCGGCACCAAGAAGCGCCCCTATTATTCCGTCGTGATCGCTGACAGCCACTCGCCCCGCGATGGCCGCTTCATCGAGAAGGTAGGAACCTACAACCCGCTGCTCAAGAAGGACGATCCGAACCGCGTGGTCCTGAAGGTCGAGCGTATCCAGGAGTGGATGGCCAAGGGCGCCCAGCCCACCGACCGCGTGGCACGCGAGCTCGGCAAGGTCGGCGTTGTGAAATGGACCGCCAGCAACAATCCGACCAAGGGCAAGCCGGGCCGCAAGGCCAACGAGCGCGCTGAGGAGAAGGCTCAGAAGGAGGCCGATCGCGCCGCCGCCGCCGCTGAAACCGCCGCCAACCCGCCGCCGCCGGTCGTCGAAGAGCCGGTCGCTGAGGAAGCCCCCGCTGCTGAAGCCGCCCCGGCGGAAGAAGCTGCGACTGAAGCGGCCGCTGAACCTGCAGCTGCCGAAGAAGCCCCCGCCGCCGAAGGCGAAGCCCAGGCCTAGGGTGCGACTGGATGAGCCAGGATCTCATCCAGGTGGGTCGTGTCGCGGGCGCTTTCGGGGTCCGCGGCGAGATCCGCATCACCAGCTTTACCGCCGAGCCGCTGGCTCTGGTGGACTATGGTGCGTTGCTGCGTGAGGACGGTTCGCCCGGCCTTACCATCACGTCGGGCCGCGCCTCTAAGGGCAGCGTCGTGGTCTGGACCCGCGAGGTCCAGACCCGCGATCAGGCCGAGGCCCTGCGCGGCCTGAAACTCTACATCACCCGCGCCGATCTGCCCGAGCCCGACGACGACGAGTTCTATGTCACCGACCTGATCGGACTGGCGGTCGTGTCGCCGGATGGCGAGCCGCTGGGCAAGGTGAAGGCGGTGCAGGACTTCGGCGCCGGCGACTTGCTGGAAGTCCAGCCTGAACATGGGGCGACATGGTATCTGCCCTTCACCCGCGAAGCTGTGCCCGAGGTGAGAATTGCGGACGGGGTCATTGTGGGTGTAACGCCCGACGAGGTTGAGTAGCACGGCGACGTTCGGATAAACGGCCTTGCCCTCGGTCAGCGTGTGACTGCAACTCTCTTCTGCGGGTAGCTAAACCCCATCCACCGGATGGGGTGCCCGTATTGGTTCCGCAGGACCGCCCAGAGGATCATACCAGCGCACGTCCATGAACCTCGGGTCCGCGGCCAACTCCCGCGCCAGCGCGCGCAGGGTCGCGACATAGGGTGCGGGGTGCTTTTTGCGGACCCTGTCCCACCACGACGTATTTGCAAGCGTCAGATCGTAGGCGTGAATGAAAGTGACCGTACACAAAAGACGACAGCCCTTGGGATAACCCTTTACCCGAACCACGAACTCCCATCCGTGCTCGCCGGCATTTTCGGGCGGATCGGCGTCGTACCCCAACCGGCCAAAGAGCTCGCGGATCGCGATGGCGACATTTCCTCCGCATGGCTCTACGCCTTCGTCCAGGGGGTCACCGCCAACCTCAGGCAAGCTTGTCTCGAACTCTGCACAGTATCGCAAGGTCATGGCGCACCGCCTTGCCTGCGCTTCTCAGCCGTACCGCCGATCAGGACGGGACCGACCACGGCCTTTGTGTAAGGGGAGGTCCCGTAGTTCAAGCGGTCGAGTGGACCGTAGGTGTCCCAGCCGAGAGTACGGGCGGACCAGCCACCCCCTCCATACGCTCGACCGACCGGCCCACCCCTGAAATGATCTATTCCGCCGGCACCGACGTGGTTGCGATAGAGGTCGCGCACTGTAATTCCAGGATCGTGACGAATCTTGTTGAACTCGCTCTCAGTGAGCCATCGGGGGTAGTGGCCGCCACCAAGCCAAGCCGGAAGTTTTGCCGCCCGCTCAATGATGTGATGACTCATTCCGCTCTTCGGGTACGAACGCTCGAAATTGGCGGCCAGGCCCGGCCTCGCCGCCAGTTGTGCACGCTCGACCGCACCTGCCGCCTCGGCCGCTTTACCGAGGCCCGCGGCGCCCCGGATGGCAGCGCCACCTACCAATAGCGACCCGCCATCAAAGACCAGTTCACCGCCGTTCATGCCAAGTGCAAATGTGCGCTTCATCTCACCAGTCAGCGTATCGGCGACCGCCGTGGCTGTCGGATCGTGCTTCACGCGAAAATCTTGGAAAGCAGCCGTCAAATCGTCACGCACCTTCGACGGATCCTGCGCGCCCTTCACCACGGAATCAGCGACCAATCGACCGGCGTTGGACACCTGAGCAACCGCAGACTGACCGGGCGAGCTTAACAACTGGTCCAGGGGGTTCGCCAACCGTTGCGCGAACAGTGCGGCCTCAAGAGCGCTTTCGCCTGTATGCACCGCTCCCCGAACCGCCCCCGGAGCGAGTCCGGCCGCATAGGCCAGTGTGCCTATTACGGCTTTTGCCGTCGCGCTATCGTCCAATCCTCGGGGCTTGGCGCGCGCCGGCGCCTTCGCGGTTGGAGAGACCGCTGACGTCTTCGGACGCCGCACGAGGCCTGAGCCGTAGGCCAAGACCTCGCCGGGCGTCATCAATCGGTAGTCTTGCCCTGCCCGGATGGCCTTCTTGACCGCCTCATACGAGGCCGCTTCGGCCGCTCCGCCAAGGCTGGCGACCTCACGCACTCTACGCGCCATAAACTCCTTAATGGTCTCCCGCCGCGCGCCGCCGCGCGCCCTCTGGTTGCCAGACATCCGAAATCTCCCCTCTGCGACGATGACGCGCAGCCGCGCCAATCCTTCCGTCGCATCTTAACTCCAGAGACACAGGAAATAAAGAACAAAGTAGGAACTAACTACTTCGCCCGGCGCATCCGCATCAGCCCTTCCTGCGCGCACGACGCCACCAGCACGCCATCTGACGCCCGGTAGATCGAACCCAGGTTGAACCCGCGCCCGCCTGAGGCCGAGGGGCTTTCCTGGTGGTAGAGATGCCATTCGTTGAAGTCGGTCGGATTGTGGAACCACATGGCGTGGTCAAGGCTGGCCGACTGAAAGCCCGGTGTGCGCCAGCTGACGCCATGCGGCTGCACCGAGGTGCCCAGCAGGCTCATGTCGGAAGCGTAGGCCAGGATCACCTGATGCATGTGCGGGTCCGCGCCGATGGCGTCGCGAGCGCGGAACCAAAGTTGCTGGACCGGCTCGCGAGCCTTGGGGGCAGAATCCATGCGACCGCCTACAGTGCGCATTTCGATGGGTTGGGGACGATCCAGCCAGGCCTTGGCCTCCGGCGGCGCGCCTTTCAGCAGAACGCGCTGGCGCTCGGTGTCGTCCTCGACATCGTCCCAGTGCGGCGCCTTGGGCATCCCGGACTGGTGCTCGTAACCCTGTTCCGGCACCTGAAAGGAGGCGGCGAGGTTGAAGATCTGCTTGCCGTGCTGGACGGCGATCACCCGCCGGGTCGTGAAACTGCCGCCATCGCGGGAGCGATCCACGTCGAAGACGATCGGCACATTGGGATCGCCGGGCCGGATGAAATAGCAGTGCAGGGAATGGCAGACCCGATCCTCTACGGTCTCATAGGCCGCCAGCAACGCCTGGGCGATCACCTGGCCGCCATAGATGCGTTCGCGGGCTTCCTCGTCCGACGTGGTGCCGCGGAACAGATTGACCTCGAGCCGTTCAAGCTGAAGCGTCTCGACCAGGGTCTGGGTGTCCATGCGCGGTCCCGTGATGCTGCATTTGCGGAGGCGCGGCATACGCTTTCGACGGGTCTGTGAGAAGGCCCGTTCCGCCAGATGGGCAGCGCGAAACTTGCGCCCCGGCGGCCGCGCCCCCATAACCCCGGAATGTCCGCGCCCGCGCCGCCCAAGCGCCTCTACATAAAGACCTACGGCTGTCAGATGAACGTCTATGACAGCGAGCGGATGGCTGATGTCCTCAGCCCTCTGGGCTATGGCATGACCGATGATCCGGCGAACGCAGACCTGGTGGTGCTGAACACCTGCCACATCCGCGAGAAGGCCACCGAGAAGGTCTATTCCGAGCTCGGCAAGATCCGCGAGATGAAGGACGCCCGACGCGCCGAAGGTCAGACGATGACGATCGCCGTCGCAGGTTGCGTCGCCCAGGCCGAGGGCGAAGAGATCATGCGCCGCCAGCCCGCCGTGGATCTGGTGGTTGGGCCGCAGGCCTATCACCAGCTTCCGGAGTTGATCGCACGTAGTCACCGCGCCCGGGGTGAACGGCTGTCGGCGGATTTTGCGCCGGAGAAGAAGTTCGACGTCCTGTCGGCGACCCGCAGGCCGACCGGCGTGACCGCATTCCTGACGGTGCAGGAAGGGTGCGACAAGTTCTGCACATTCTGTGTCGTGCCCTATACGCGCGGCGGGGAGTGGTCGCGGCCGGCCGAGGACATCGAGGCCGAGGCCCGGTCCCTGGCGGCGCAGGGCGTGCGCGAGATCACCCTGCTGGGCCAGAACGTCAACGCCTACAACGGCGCCAACGACGAGGGTGAGGGCCTGGCCGGTCTGGCCAGACGGCTGGCGGAAATCCCGGGCGTCGACCGCATTCGCTATACCACGAGCCACCCGCGCGACATGGACGACGCCTTGATCGCCGCGCACGGCGATCTGGACGCGCTGATGCCCTATCTGCACCTGCCGGTGCAGTCGGGGTCGGACAAGATCCTGAAGGCCATGAACCGCGCCCATACGGCGGAAAGCTATGTTCGATTGATCGAGAAGATCCGCGCGAGCCGGGCCGACATGGCGATCTCCGGCGACTTCATCGTGGGGTTTCCGGGCGAAAGGGAATCCGACTTCGAGGCGACACTGCAGCTGGTCCGCGATGTGAACTACGCCTCGGCCTTCACGTTCAAATACTCCCGGCGTCCCGGCACCCCGGCTGCGGCCATGCCGGGCCAGGTGGCCGAAGAGGTCAAGGACGAGCGGCTGGCGCGCCTCAACGCCCTGCTGGACGAACAGGCGCGCGCGTTCAACCAGAGCCAGGTGGGCCGGATCCTGCCTGTGTTGTTCGAGCGCCCGGGCCGCCATGAGGGTCAGCTGATCGGCCGCAGCCCCTATCTGCAGGCGGTCCATGCCATGGCGGCGCCGCATATGATCGGCCAGATCGTGCCGGTGAGGATCGAGGCCGCAGCCCGCATGAGCCTGTCAGGCGTGCTGACCGAGGCCCTGACGCCCGCATGAGCCGCGCGCCGGAGTTCATCCCGCTGTCCGACGTCGCAGTCCGCGCGGTGGCCGGAACCAACAGCCGACATGTAGCCCTGATCGAGGACGCGTTTGGCGTTCTTGTTGAAACACCTGGCGGCGGCGTGTCGCTCAGCGGCGACACCAGGGCCCGCGGTCAGGCGAAGAAGGCCGTCCAGGCCATCGCCGATCGTGCCGACCAGGGTCTTGAAGTCGCCGATGCTGACGTGCGGGTTGCCATCGGGCAGGCTCGCGGCGGAACCGGCGCGCGCGGCGCGGCCGGCCAGTCCCTGCCAGTGGGTCGTCGCGGCCAGGTGGCGCCCAAGACGCCAAACCAGGCCCGCTACCTTGAGGCGCTGGGGCGCTGTGATCTGGTGTTCGGGCTTGGTCCAGCAGGAACCGGCAAGACGTTTCTGGCGGTGGCCCATGGCGCGGGCATGCTGTTGCGCGGTGACGTGGACCGCCTGATCGTCTCGCGACCAGCCGTCGAAGCGGGCGAGCGGCTGGGCTTCCTGCCCGGCGATCTCAACGAGAAGGTCGATCCATATATGGCGCCGGTCTGGGAGGCGTTGACCGATATCCTTGGCGCCGAGCAACTGCGCCGCCGCCGCGAAAAGGGCGAGATCGAGGTCGCGCCCATCGCCTTCCTTCGCGGCCGCACGCTGAGTCAGGCCTTCGTGATCGTCGACGAGGCCCAGAACGCTTCCCGCGCCCAGATGAAGATGGTGCTGACCCGGCTGGGCGAGGGTTCGCGCATGGCGGTCACGGGTGATCCCACCCAGATCGATCTGCCGCACCCGAACGATTCCGGTCTGGCTCACGCCGTCGGCCTGCTGGAGGGCGTGAAAGGGATCGGTGTCACCCGGTTCGAAGCCGAGGACGTGGTGCGACATCCGTTGGTCGAGCGTATCGTGCGCGCCTACGACGACGATGCGGCCAGGCGCGGGCGCACAGTTTGATCGACATCGAAGTCGAGTATTCCGCCTGGACTGACGCCCTGCCTGAGGCCGAAACGCTGGTGCGGGCGGCGGCGGCGGCGGCGCTGGGGGCCGGAGATCAACCCGCCGGGGGAGATAACATCTCCGTGCTGCTGACCGATGACGCCTCGGTTCAGGACCTCAACGCTCGCTTCCGCGACAAGTCGGCCCCCACCAACGTGCTGTCGTTCCCGGCGGGTCCAAATCCTGAAAATCTGCTGGGCGACATCGCCCTGGCCTATGGGGTCTGCGCCCGAGAGGCCTTCGAACAGGGCAAATCACTCGCGGACCATTTACAACATCTGACGGTGCATGGCGTTCTGCACCTTCTCGGATTCGACCACATGAGCGATGATGAAGCCGAGGTCATGGAAGACCTCGAGCGTGCGGTGCTGGCCAGGCTGGGGGTTTCCGACCCCTATGGCGCCGGCGAGGGAGAGCATGACCGATCCTGATCGATCCCGTCGAAATGGCTCGCGCCTCTGGCGGGGCCTGGCGGAGCTGTTCGACGCCTTTCGCCGAACAACGGAACATGCCGCGGACGATGGGCCGGACCCGACCATGGAAACCGGTGGCGAACTGGTCACCCAGGCGCGCGCATTCCAGGCCTTGCGGGTGGAAGATGTTATGAAGCCGCGCACGGACATTGTTGGCGTGGACCGCAGCAGCACCTTCGCCGAGCTGGTGGCGCGATTCGTGGACGCCGAGCACAGTCGCATGCCGGTTTATCGCGACACACTCGATGAGCCGGTGGGCGTGGTTCATGTCAAGGACGTCTTCAAGCTTCTGGCCCGCACGACCCGGAAGCCGAAACCCACGGACCGTATCCTGACGAGCCGCCACAGCCTGGTCCGCGAGGTGCTCTATGTGCCTCCGTCGATGGCCGCAACGCGGCTGCTGACCACCATGAGGGCCAAGCGCAGTCACATGGCTTTGGTCATAGACGAGTTCGGCGGCGTCGACGGTCTCGTGACGCTGGAGGACCTGCTGGAAACGCTGGTCGGCGATATCGAGGACGAGCACGACGACGAGAGTGATCAGGCCTACATGCCGGTGGTTGAGGACGACGATGGCTGGATTGTCGACGGTCGCGCGCCGCTGGAAGAGCTGGAGCAGGCCATCGGAGAGGGTGTAGATCTGGCGCCGGAGGACCTGGACGAGGAAATCGATACGGTGGCCGGTCTGATCAATGCGCTGGCCGGTCGTGTGCCGAAGCGACGCGAACGGATCGAGCATCCGGACGGCTATACTCTGGAGGTTCTGGCCGCCTCCCCGCGGCGGGTGACCCGCGTTCGCGTGCACCGTTCGACGGCCCGCACAACGATCGCAAGCTGAGGTCCAGGTGACCCGCCCTATCTGGTATGCGCCGCTCACGGCCCTGCTTGGCGGTCTCGCGGCCGGCCTGGCGCATCCACCGTTTGGAGTAGCCGTGGGTCTTCTGGGCTACAGTCTGATTCTGCTCAGGCTGGAAACCGTCACCAGCGCACGGCCTCTGAGGTCCAGTTTCTGGCTCGGGTGGCTGGCCGGGCTGGGCTACTTCGGGATCTCCACCTGGTGGATCGCTGAGCCTTTTCTGGTGGACCCAAGGGTCTACGGCTGGATGGCCCCCTTCGCGGTTGTACTCATGGCGAGCGGGCTGTCGCTTTTCTGGGGGTTGGCTGGTCTGGGTTACCGGCTGGCTCGGCCGGGCGGCGTCTGGAAGGTTCTGGTTTTCGCCGGTGTTTTCGCCGTGGCCGAGTGGCTACGGGGCCATGTGCTCACAGGGTTCCCCTGGAACCTGGTGGGTGAGAGCTGGCGGGCGGGCAGCGCGCCGTCACAGGCGGCCGCGCTCGTCGGCGCCTATGGCCTGACCTGGATCACCCTTGCGATCAGCGCCACGCCGGCGCTTCTGATGCTGCCAATGCCCCGCCTTGCCCAGGCGGGGGCGATGATGGCGGCGAGCATAGCGCTGATCGGCCTATTCGCCGGAGGAGCCGGCCGGCTGGCTGCCTCCGAACGCACGCTATACACGCCGGACGCACCGCTGATCCGCATCGTGCAAGCCGATATCGACCAGAAGGAAAAGTGGAAGGCCGAAAATCTTGATCAGGTCTTTCAGGACTATGTCGACCTGACGCAGCGCCCGGCGTCCGGGGTCCCGGACCTTATCATCTGGCCCGAGGGCGCCCTGCCGGCGGTTATCAACGACCTGATTGCGCCAGGATCGCCCTATGCCCCGCGCCTGCGCGACGCCCTCAAGCCAGGCCAGCACCTGCTGATGGGCGCAAACCGCGTCGAACCGACGGCGGAAGGAGACTATCGCTACTTCAACACCCTGATGGCGTTTCAGCGCGATGGGCAGACGCTTCAGGTCACGGGTCACTATGACAAGTATCGACTGGTGCCGTTTGGCGAGTTTCTGCCGCTGGGTGATCTGGCAGGTCGCCTGGGCATTCGCAGCCTCGTTCGCATGCCGGAGGATTTCACGCCCGGCCCCCGACCAGGCCCGCTCCTGATCCCCGGAATTCCGGCGATGCAGCCTCTGATCTGCTACGAAGCGCTATTTCCCGGGCTGGGGTCCGGCGGAACCAGACCCGCCTGGATACTCAACATCTCGAACGATGCCTGGTTCGGCGCCACCAGCGGCCCCTGGCAACATCTCAACATCGCAAGCTATCGGGCCATCGAGCAGGGTCTGCCTATGGTGCGGTCCACACCCACCGGGGTCTCGGCGGTCATTGATGCTCAGGGCCGGGTACTGCCGGGGTTGAGGCTCGAACTAGGTCGAGCCGGTGTGATCGATGCGCGCCTGCCTGCACCGGCGGCGCCCACCCTTTATAGCCGCATTGGCGACGGTCTCTTTTTTGGAATGGTGGCCCTGTCGATTGGCGCCGGGCTTGCAGGCCGCAGACGTCGTCGATCGGCGCGTCCCGACCTGGGTTCAGGCTCGCCCTTGGCATGATATAAGGATTTCTTTATAGGCTTGCGCCACATTGGTTCCCGCCAGCATTCCTGTTCCCCCAGATTCCGGAGCCCGACCCCTTGAGCCGTTCCAACTACATCTTCACGAGTGAAAGCGTGTCCGAGGGACACCCCGACAAGGTCGCCGACCGGATTTCTGACACCGTCGTCGACGCCTTCCTGAGCGCCGACCCCGAAGCGCGGGTCGCTTGCGAAACCCTGGTGACCACCAATCGTATTGTCCTGGCCGGGGAAGTTCGCGCGAGCAAGCCGGGCGGCTCCAAATCCGAGAACAAGGCCTTCACCAAAGAGATCGTGAAGTCGCTCGAGCCCAAGGTTCGCGCCGCGATCAAGGACATTGGCTACGAGCAGAAGGGCTTCCACTGGAACAAGGCCAAGTACGCCTGCCACCTGCATGAGCAGTCTGCGCATATCGCCCAGGGCGTTGATGCCACTGAAAAGAAGGACGAAGGCGCCGGCGACCAGGGCATCATGTTCGGCTATGCCTGCGACGAGACCCCGGCCCTGATGCCGGCCACGCTGCAATACAGCCATGACATCCTCAAGAAGCTGGCTGATGTGCGGCACTCGGGCGAGTGCCCGGTACTGGAGCCGGACGCCAAGAGCCAGGTCACGGTTCGCTACGAGGACGGCCGCCCCGTCGAGATCCTGCAGATCGTGGTCTCCACCCAGCACAAGAAGCGTATCGGTCTGCACATGGCCACGCCCAAGCGCCTGGAGGCGGTGATCCGACCCTACGTCGAGAGCGTGATCCCTGCCGGATTGATCACCAAAAAGACCAAGTGGCACGTCAACCCCACCGGCCGCTTCGAGATTGGCGGGCCGGACGGCGACGCCGGCCTGACCGGCCGCAAGATCATCGTCGACACCTACGGCGGCGCCGCGCCGCACGGCGGCGGCGCGTTCTCGGGCAAGGATCCCACCAAGGTGGACCGCTCGGCAGCCTATGCTTGCCGCTATCTGGCCAAGAATGTGGTGGCCGCTGGCCTCGCGCGCAAATGCACCATCCAGATCAGCTATGCTATCGGTGTGGCCAACCCCTTGAGCTTCTATGTCGACCTGCACGACACGGGCGAGATTGATCCGGCAAAGCTGGAACTGGCCCTGCCGGGTATGATCGGCGGTGCAACCCCGCGCGCGATCCGCGAACACCTGAAGCTGAACCGTCCGATCTACGCGCGCTCGGCGGCCTATGGCCACTTCGGGCGCCAGCCTGACAACGAAGGTGGCTTCTCCTGGGAAAAGACCGATCTGGTCGAGGCCCTGAAGGCGCTGTCGTAACCCGCCGTGAGCCTGGGTGCGTGGGCACGGTCGCTCAAACGCGACACCCACGCGGTCTGGCTGGCCGCGCGCGATCCCCGGACTCCCTGGTACGCCAAGGCTCTTGGGCTCGCGGTCGCGGCCTACGCGCTGTCGCCCATCGACCTGATACCGGATTTCATTCCGGTACTGGGCCTTCTGGATGACCTATTGATCGTCCCGGCGGGGCTCTGGCTGACGCTCAGGCTTGTCCCGCCAGAGGTGATGATTGCTAATCGCGCCGCGGCAGAGGCGGCTGCGGATCGACCGGTCAGCCGCGTCGCAGGGGTTGTCGTGATCCTGATCTGGCTGGGACTTGCAGGCGCGGCCGGACTCTGGCTGTTCACGCCGCAGGCGTGATGAGCTAGACGGCGCCATGTCCGACGCCCACCCCCTGCTTAGATCTTATGGCCGGCTGAAGTCGCGCCCCATCAAGCCGCGACAGGCGGCTCTTGTGGAAAGCCGCCTGCCGGGCCTTCGGATACCGGCGGGCGCCGTCGACCTCCCGGCGCTGATGCCCGACGCCCGAGAGGTCTGGCTGGAGATCGGGTTCGGCGGCGGCGAGCATATGGCCGCCCAGGCAGCGCGGGCGCCGGACGTGTTGATCCTTGGCGCAGAACCCTTCCTGAACGGCGTCGCCAGCGCTGTGCGCCACATCGATGAGCAGTTGCTGAACAACGTGCGCCTCCAGGATGGCGATGTCCGTGAACTGATCGCGCGGCTACCCGACGCCTGCCTGGATCGCGTGTTCATCCTGTTCCCGGACCCCTGGCCCAAAGCCCGGCACCACAAGCGCCGTCTGGTTCAGACCGACACAGTCGAGGACTTCGCGCGCCTGCTGAAGCGGGGCGGGCGATTGCGGTTCGCCAGCGACGTCGCCCACTATGTGGACTGGGCGCTGGAGGTCATTTCTGCCAATCCCGCCTTTGACTGGACGGCCGATCAGGCCAGCGACTGGCGCAACCCGCCCGCCGACCACATAACCACCCGCTATGAGGAAAAACGCCTCGGCGATTGCGCGCCTGTGTTCCTGGATTTCCTCAGAACCTAACCCGCCACCTTGTAGCGCTCGATGGACTGCCGGATCAGTTCGGCGGTCTCCTCGGCGTCGGCCCAGCGGCTGATCTCTACCGACTTGCCCTTTTCCAGGTCCTTGTAGTGCTGGAAGAAGTGGGCGATCTGCTCGGTCAGGATCTTGGGCAGCGAGCGCCAGCTATCCACGCCGGTGTAGAACGGGTGCAGCGCATCCACCGGCACCGCCAGCACCTTTTCGTCGCCGCCGGCTTCGTCCGTCATCATGAGGCAACCAATGGGTCGGGCGCGGATGATCGCGCCCGGAACCACCGGGGTCTGGCCCACCACGATGATATCCATCGGGTCGCCGTCGTCGGCGAGGGTGTGCGGGATGAAACCATAGTTGCCCGGGTAGAACATCGCCGTGTGCAGGAACCGGTCGACGAAGAGGGCGCCGCTTTCCTTGTCGATCTCGTACTTCACCGGCTCACCACCTTGCGGGATCTCGATGATGGCGTTGACATCGTAGGGTGGATTTACGCCGACGGGGATTTTGGATAGGTCCATGGGGAGGGGCCTTTTCTCGTGCACACACATGAGGGAGCGCGGTCTGTGGCGGATGGTTCCCGCTGAGTAAAGCCCTATAGCCCCGCGATGCCCTCCATCAAGCTGGCCACCAGCCCCTGCTCGGCCTCCGTGAGTTCCGGTCGCCAGATGTTGAAGATCAGCACGATGCGCGTCTCCGCGCTCTCGTTGGCGGCCTCGTGCTCGATGGTGTCGTCGAAGACGAAGGCCTTTCCCGTTTCCCAGGTCAGGGTCTCGTTGCCGACCCGGAACCAGCAGCCCTTGGGCGCAATCAGCGGCAGGTGCACGACCAGTCGCGAGTTGTGAAACCCGGTGTGTGGGGCGATCACGGCGCCGGGAGTCAGCTTTGAGAAAAGCGCGAAAGGCGAGCGTCCCGCGATCCGCTCCAGCGGGGCGTGTTCGAGCGCCGCCATGGTCCTGGGGCAACGCGCCGCAATCTCCGGGACCGGCGCGCCGTCACGCCAGAGGTAGCAAGCCGTCCATGTGTCGTCATCCAGCAGGTCGGCCTGGGTGGCCGGGCGATTGACCTCAGCTTCAATGTAGGGCGCGAAAATGTCCGGGCCATCGGCCATGAGGGCCTGAAGCTCGGCCAGAATGTCTGCGGTCGCCGCCTCGATGGCATCCAGCCAGGGGAAGCTTTCGCGCGGATAGACCTGGATCGTCGGTAGCCCGGGGAAGAAGTACGACCGCGGCTCCTGGATGTATCGCCGTTTGCGACCCGCCAGCAGGTCGAGGGACTCGTTGAATCGGGGACTGGCGTTGGCAGGATCATAGCCCCGCGACAACAGTCCGCGCGTCAGGTCAGCGTGCAGGACCTCATTCAGCCGGTCGCGCGCGCCACGTACCCGGTCCATCTCGGAAATCGCCTCGGGCGGCAGGCCCGCGGTATCAGGGACCAGATCCAGCGCCGCACCATAAAAGCTGACAGCGGCGCGCCGGTCGCCGGCGGCGGCCATCAGGTCGCCCTTCATCAACAGGGCCCGGACGTTCTGGGGCTCCAGTTTCAGCGCCGCATCCAGCGCATGAGCCGTGCCTTCAGGATCGCCAAACGCCTGCCGGGCAAGGGCGAGCGCCACCCAGACGGTTCCGTCAGCGCGTCCGGCCTCGACGATGGCGTTGAAGCATCGCAACGCCTCGGCATTTCCACCACGCGCCAGCGCCGCCATCCCTTGTGCGCCCAGCGCGTTCATTTCGATGTCATTCACAAGGCGCTCTCCTCAGCTCGTTCCGCCATACCGCATGCCTGTGATTCCACCGACTGTTGCCTGCTGAGCACGCACCCCGACAGAATTGTGACACAGGCGTCAAGTTCGAAGCCGAAACAGCCAGCCTTGGTGTAGCAGAACCGTCGGAAGGCGAGGCTTCCCCTTCGCCGAACAACGCCAGAGGTCTCAACAAATGAAGTCGCCCGCGTCGATCCGCGCCATGCTCGTTGCCAGTGTGTCCCTTTCCGCATTCGCCCTGGCGCTTGCCGCGCCGCACACGGCTGCGGCCGCTGATGATGCCACCACCCTCGGCGAAGTGATCGTCACAGCCCAGAAGAAGTCGGAAAACATCAACGACGTGCCCTTGTCGGTGACGGCGGTGAGCGGCCAGAAGCTGGACGCCATCCGCTCGGGCGGCGGCGACATCCGCATGCTGTCGGCCCGCATTCCCAGTCTGACACTGGAATCCAGCTTCGGCCGCACCTTCCCGCGGCCCTACATCCGCGGCCTCGGCAACACCGATTTCGATATCAACGCCAGTCAGCCGGTCTCCTTCATCTATGACGAGGTGGTGCTGGAAAACCCGGTGCTGAAGGGCTTCCCGCTGTTCGACATCGCCCAGGTGGAAGTGCTGCGTGGCCCGCAGGGCACCCTATTCGGCCGCAACACCCCGGCCGGTGTCCTGAAATTCGAAAGCGCCAAGCCGACCAAGGAATTCGAAGGCTACGGCTCAGCCTCCTACGCCACATTCTCCACGATGAACCTGGAAGGCGCAGTCTCCGGCCCGATCGTCGCCGACGTGCTCTCGGCCCGCCTCTCCGGCCTCTACCAGCGCCGCAGTGACTGGGTGGACAACACGCGCTCTGGCGACAAGAACGACTCGGAGGGCTACGACCAGTACGCCCTGCGCGGCCAGCTGCTCT
This sequence comes from uncultured Alphaproteobacteria bacterium, assembly GCA_903909375.1. Taxonomy (GTDB): domain Bacteria; phylum Pseudomonadota; class Alphaproteobacteria; order Caulobacterales; family Caulobacteraceae; genus Phenylobacterium. The sequence goes on along the minus strand of CAIVVM010000041.1, from coordinate 54,415 downwards.
ACACGCCCACCGCCGAGTTCAGCGCGCTGCTGAACCTGCATTATCAGCACCTGAACGGAACACCGCGCGTGTTCCGCGCCAACATCATCCAGAGGGGCACGAACAACTTCGCCACAGGCTTCAAGCGCGACACCATCAGCCAGGACGCCCAGAGCCGCGCCATCCAGAAGGTGGAATCCTCCGGCGCCAACCTGAAGCTCACCTATCACTTCGGCGACGGCATGCCGGCGCTGACTTCGATCACCGCCTACGAGCGCGTCGACACCTACAGCCGTGCGGATATCGACGGCGGCTTCGGCGCCTCGTTCGCCCCGCCGTTCGGCCCCGGCTTCATTCCCTTCCCGTCGGAAAGCGCCGATGGCGTGCCCTTCCACGGCCAGTTCACCCAGGAAATCCGGCTGGCCGGCGACAACGGCCCGCTGGGCTATACGGTTGGCGCCTTCTACTTCAACGAAAGCATCAAGATCGACAGTTACAGCTTCAACACCCTGGCAGGCGGCGCCCTCGATGGTCGCGCTTACCAGAGCCAGAAGACAGAGAGCTGGGCCGTCTTCGCCAACCTCGACTATGACGTCTCCGAACAGCTGAACGTCGCTGGCGGCATCCGCTATTCCGACGACAGCAAGGACTTCCTGGCCCAGCGCACCCGCTCGCCCTTCGGTGCGCCCAACACGGCCGTCCTGCGCACCAGCCCCAACTCCAGCGACGTCAGCTTCAACGTCAGCGCCACCTATGCGGCGACGGAAGACCTGAACCTATACGCCCGCGTCGCCCGCGGTTACCGCGCGCCGTCGATCCAGGGTCGCCTGGTGTTCGGCGACACCCTCTCGGTCGCCAAGAAAGAGACCGTGATGTCCTACGAAGCCGGTGTGAAGGGGACGGCGGCGGAAGGGCGCGCACGTTTTGACGCCAGCGTCTTCTACTATCGCGCCAACGATCTGCAGGTGACAGCGGTCGGCGGCGGCGCGAACTTCAACCGCCTGCTGAACGCCGACAAGGCGACGGGCTACGGCTTCGAGTTCAACGCCGAGGCCGAGCCGGTGGATCGCCTGATGCTGACGGCCGGCCTGTCCTACAATCACACGGAACTCCAGGATCCGGCGCTCTTCACCCAGCCTTGCGGCAGCGGCTGCACCGTTCGTGATCCGGCCGGCCCCATCGCCGGCACCGTGCGGATCGACGGCAACAACCTGCCCAACGCGCCGCGCTGGATCGCCAGCGTGACAGCCGGCTACTCCTGGCCGGTGGGTGAAGGTTCGGTGTTCGTCTTCAGCGACTGGGCCTATCGCTCGAAGATCAACTTCTTCCTCTACGAATCGGCCGAGTACAACGACGCCAAGCTGCTGGAAGGCGGCCTGCGCATCGGCTATCGCGCGCCGGGCGAAGCCTGGGAGGTCGCAGCCTTCGGCCGCAACATCACCAACGACAAAAGCCTCGAAGGCGGCATCGACTTCAACAACCTGACCGGTTTCGTCAACGACCCGCGCACGATCGGTGTGGAAGTGAAGGCCAAGTTCTAGGCAGATTGCGCAATCTGCCTTCTCTCCTTGGGGGAGAAGGTGGTGGCGGCAGGCTGACGGATGAGGGGTCGCACGGCATGGCCGCTGCAGCCCCTCTTCGTTTCGGCCAAACCTAGCCCTCGAACCCACCTACCAGCTCCAGCACCGCCTGGCCGTAGTGCGCCAGCTTGGCCTCGCCGACACCGTTGACGCGTTCGAGCGCAGCGCGGCTGGTGGGCCTGGCGGTGGCGATCTCGGTCAGGGTGCGGTCGCTGAAAATCACATAGGGCGGCACGTGCTGGGTCTTGGCCTGGGCGGTGCGCCAGGCGCGCAGGGCTTCGAACAGCGGCTGGTCCGCAGGCGACAGGGCGGCGGCGGCTGTGCGTGCGCGTTTGCCCTTGCGAGGCGCGCGCGGGCCATCCTCGGCGCCGTCGGGATGCTTGCGCATCATGACCCGTTGATCGCCCCGGAAAACAGCGCGGACGGCCTCGGCATCGCCCACGCCGACCAGGGGGCGGCCATCGTTGGGATCCTCCCGCAGCAAGCCTTCGAACAGCAACTGCTCGCACAGATCGCGCCACTGGCTGGTGGAAAGTTCCTGCCCGATGCCCCAGGTGGAGAGTGAGGATTCCTGCTCGCTGACGTCCTTGGTCTTGCCAAGCAGGTGGTCAACCAGCCGACCCCGCCCATAGCGACCACCCAGCCGGGCCGCTGCTGACAGGGCCTTCTGGGCTGCAAGGGTAGCGTCGATGGTCTCGACCGATCCCGTGCAGAGGTCGCATTGGCCGCAGACCTCCACGCCCTCCTCGCCGAAATAGCGCCGCACCGTGGCCGCGCGACAGCCGGCGCCGTCCAGCAAGGTGTAGAGCTGGCGCACCTTGCGCACCTGCACCTGTTTGACCGCATCATCCATCTCGCGCTCGGCGATGCGGCGCAACGCCCAGGCCATGTCGGCAGCGCCATAGAGGGTGATGCCTTCGGCGGGCTCGCCGTCGCGGCCCGCGCGGCCTATCTCCTGCCAATAGGCCTCGATGGACCCTGGCGGGTCGGCGTGGATCACGTAGCGGACATCGGGCTTGTCCACCCCCATGCCGAAGGCGATGGTCGCCACCATCACGGCCGCATCGGCCTCCAGGAATTCGGTCAGCCGGGTCTCTCGGAGGCGCCTATCGAGGCCGGCATGATAGGCGAGGGCGGGCACGCCCGCCGCCCGCAACAACTCGGCCAGCTTCTCGGTCTTGTCGCGTGAGCCGGCATAGACCACGCCGGAACGGCCCGGACGAGCGGTGACCAGTTCCACCACGCGCTTGTCGGCCCCGCGCTTGCGCTCCGCCGACAGGATCAGTTCGGGCCGCGCAAAGCTGGCGACGAACTCGGCGTCGTTCTCCAGACGCAGTTCGGCACGGATGTCCTCGCGTGTCCGCGCGTCAGCGGTAGCGGTCACAGCCAGGCGCGGCACGCCCGGGAACAGATCGGCCAGTCGCCCGAGCATCCGGTATTCAGGCCGGAAGTCATGGCCCCACTGGCTGACGCAGTGGGCCTCATCGATGGCGATCAGCGAGAGCGGGATGCGGCTCAGCCGGTCCTGCATCCACGGCTGCATCAGCCCCTCGGGCGAGATGTAAAGGATGTCCAGTTCGCCAGCGTCGATCCGCCGCCAGGTCTCGACCTTCTCCTCGGGTTCGATGTTGGAATCCAGCCGCGCAGCGGCCACGCCCGACTGTACCAGGGCGGCGACCTGGTCGGTCATCAGCGCGATCAGCGGTGAGACCACCAGGCCTAGGCCGGGGCGGATCAGGCTGGGGATCTGGTAGCAGAGGCTCTTGCCCCCGCCGGTGGGCAGCACCGCCAAGGCATTCCGCCCCGCCAGCACCTCGGCGATCACATCGGCTTGCAGCCCCCGGAACTCGGCATGCCCGAATGTCCGGCGAAGAACCTCGCGGGCGGCGTCCAGCGGTGAGAGCTCAGCTTCGGCGACAGCGAAAGACATGCGCTGGTTATGGAGAGAACCGCGCCCGCGCGCCACCGCTAGCGAAGCCTCTACCCCTGCTTCACCGTCTTGTTCTGGAACCCGGCGATGCGGGCCTGCATGTCGGGACCGCGGCCCCGGCCCCGGAAGGTCTCGTGGGCGAGACCAGCATCTATCGGCAGGCCGTCCGTTTCCACCAGCAGCGCCTTGTTGGCCCTGTGGCTGAACCAGGAGTTGGCGAGGATCTGGGCCGCCAGCGCATCCAGCCGGACATCGAAGTCAGCGTCCGGCACACAGATATCGGCAAGGCCGATCCGCTCGGCCTCCACCCCGCCCACCGTGCGACAGGTCAGCATCAGTTCGCGCGCCCGATAGGTTCCCACGCGCCGTGGCAGACGCTGACTGAGACCCCAGACCGGCGTGAGCGCCCACTTGGCGTGGGTGTCGGCGAACTTGGCGCCCTCGGCGGCGAAGATGATGTCGCCGACTAGAGCGAGTTCCAGCGCCCCCGTGTAGCAGTGCCCGTGAACCGCCGAGATCACCGGCTGCGGCAGGTTGGCCAGCCGCTCGATCACCTTGGACTGATAGTAGGGTTCAGGCAGCTTCTCACCGACCGAGATATCGCCCAGGTCGTGCCCGGCCGAGAAGCAGCGCCCCGCGCCTCGCAGGATCACCAGGCCGACGGTATCAGTCTCTTCCGCCAGCTGCTTCACATGGGCGTCCAGCTCGACGAACACCTCGACATTCAGCGCGTTAAGCTTGTCCGGGCGATTGAGTGTCAGGGTGACGGCGCCATCGCGATCGTGGCGCAAAACGAGATCTGTCATTTGCCTGCGTCCATTCGGCTAACGGTGAGGGTCCTGGCCCAGTGGCTTCCCATGCGGTTCACGAACTGGGGCGGTCGCTCCGCCAGAACTTCGGTCTCGAGCCACAGGCGCTTCAGGTGCCGGATCTTGCCGGCGGCACGGTCATCCTCATAGGACGTCCGCCCATGAAGTACATGGTAGTTGTTGATGAACTGCATGTCGCCGGGCTGGAAATCCATCATCACCGAATAGGCGCCGCCTTCGGCCATGTCCTGCATCCAGGTGAGCGCCTCGCGGGCCTTGTCCGTCAGCCGCGGGGCATCGGCGTGGCGTTGCGACGCCAGGATGTAGGGGCGGATCAACCGGATGAAAAGCCGGTCGCCGTGACGGGTGAACACGGGCATCAGATACCAGCCGGGTTTCCCGGGCGCCTGTTCACCTCGATAGTCGAAGGGCTGGGGCTTGTAGAGCTCAGCAGCAAGGTCGGGGCGTTCTCTGACCAGCCGGTTGTGCAAGGCGACCGAGTTGCAGACCGCCGACAGTCCGCCCGAAACGCCCGTCTGCAGGCACATCAGGCCGACCAGGTCTGAACCGTCGCAGTGGAAGTCGAGGCCCACGAGGCCCACCTCATTGCCACGCGAGGTTGGATCGTTTGGCGCCTTGCCATGGTCGGTGACGTCGCCGAGCACGTGGCCCTTGGCGTTTTGTGGCCAGGGTTTGCCCAGGTGCGCACCGATACCCCAGTAGGCCAGGCTCATCTGATCATTGGTCCAGCGATCGCGGGGCAGGCCGCGAATGCGAACGAAGCCACGTCCGTCGATCAGTTCCTTCTCGATGGCATTCAGGCGCGGGCCGAGCGTCGGCAGAGGGAAATCGACTTTCCCGATCGCCAGAAAGTTATCCGAGGCCGCCTGGGCGTGAGCCACCGCGGCGGTCAGTTCCTCGACCTCGGCAGCCGACAGCGTTTCAGTCCATTTTGCCGGATCGGAGACCTGGGCCGCGGCCCATTCGCAGGCGGTTTCCAGAACCTGCGGCGTGAAGTCGGGCGTGACAGCGCTCATTGCAGGGCTCCCTACTCTGCGGCCATGGCGGCCGGCGTCGACTGACCGCCCCGCAGGAGTCGGCCAGGCAGAGCGTCGGTTGGCGTTCCATCCCTGTAGGTCACCTGCCCCGCGACAATGGTGGCGGTGTACCCGTTGGCTCTCTGGATCAGCCGGCGGCCACCGGTCGGCAGGTCATAGGCTACGCTGGGAGATTTGAGCGTGAGGTTGTCGTAGTCGATGACGTTGAGATCGGCGCGGTAGCCAGGCTGGATCAGGCCTCGATCGTAGAGGCCTACGGTCTCGGCTGTGTCGCGGCACTGGCCCTTGATCATGTGTTCGAGGCTGAGTTTCGGCCCTCGGGTACGGTCGCGGGTCCAGTGAATCAGATTGGAGGTCGGGAAACTGCCGTCGCAAATCATGCCCACGTGGGCGCCGCCGTCAGAGAGGCCGGGCACGACACAGTCGTGCTGAAGCATCTGATAGGCCGGATCCAGCGAGTTCTGGGCGTAGTTCAGCAGCGGTAGATAGAGCATGCCGCGGCCGTGATCGGTAAGCATATGATCCAGCGCCAACGCATAGGGATCGACGCCCCGTCCGGCCGCGATGGCGGCAATGGAATGATCTGGCGTGGGTTCGTAGTCCGGATTGTCGCCGCCCATCAGATAGATCCGGTCCCAGGCCCGCGCCGGCGACAGACCAGGCGCCCGGGCGTTCTCGGCTTCCTCAGCCAGCAAACGGGCGCGGAACACGGGATCGCTTAACGCCGCAACGCGCTCGGCCAGCGACAGGGCTTTGATCTCGCGATAGCCAGGATGGCTCGAGAACGGGTTCACCGTCAGTTCCAGGCCGAAGAGCACGCCCACAGGCCGGGTCGCGACCTGGGCACGGATCTGCAGGCCGGCGGCCTTGGCCTCAGTCATCTGCTCCAGCATGTAGCGCCACTGTTCCGGCTCCCGCGGGCTCTGAAGCAGGGAGAACGACAACGGCCGCCCGGACCTGGCCACAATCCGCCGCAGCATGGCGAACTCCTCGACCGGATCGTTGAAGTCGGAGACCACCTGCAGCACGCCCTTGCCTGCAGCCGCCATTCCCATGGCGATCCCGGTCAGCTCGTCCTCACCGGCGGTGAGCGTGGCGATCGGCGAGCCGTCCGAAGACCGGTGATTGAGCGTTCGCGAAGTGCCGAAGCCGATAGCGCCGGCCTCCATCGCGCGCCTGGCGAGCGCCGCCATCGCGTGAATGTCCGCTTCGGTCGCGGGCTCCCGGTTCACACCACGCTCGCCCATGACAAACACCCGAAGCGCGGCGTGCGGTAGCTGGCTGGCGATATCCACGTCGAACCGTCGGGGCGCCAGCGCGTCCAGATACTCGGGATAGCTTTCCCAGTTCCACGGCAAGCCCTCGGCCAACACCGGGAACGGAATGTCCTCGACCCCCTCCATCAGCTGGATCAGCCGGTCGTGGTCGTCGGGTCTGCAGGGTGCGAAGCCTACGCCGCAGTTTCCCATCACCACGCTCGTGACCCCGTGCCATGACGAGGGCTGCATCCGTTCGTCCCAGGTGGCCTGGCCATCATAGTGGGTGTGGATATCGACAAACCCAGGGGTCACGATCTTGCCCCGCGCGTCGATCTCCTCTGCGCCTGTTCCGATAATCTTGCCGACGGCGACGATCCGTCCGTCACGGACGCCGACATCAGCCTCGAAGGTTGGCGCCCCTGTGCCGTCAACAACGGTCCCGCCCCTCACCACGAGGTCGAATACCTTATCCATGGCGTTTCTCCTGGACCGCGCGTGTGGTCGGCCTGAGCGACATTTGCCGCGCATTCACCGGGGTAGGTCAAGGGTCAGGCCGAGATCTTCGGCCAAGGTTACCGGATCGAGGCCTGAAGTTAACGCTATCGCTTCCCGCGATCTTTACCGCCGCGAGGTCCTTCTGCGACGCATCGAATACGCGCCAACCCGCAGGACGCACTCATGTTCGCGATGCTCAAAATCTCCGTCAGCATCAACGACGAGTTGACCGCCCTGCTTGCGGATTACACCAGCTGTATGGGCGACGACAGCAGCCTGGCCTCCACGTCGCCCCTCGCTGACTTCGGAGATCAAACCGCCTCGCCGGCCGACCTCGCCATCGACCCTGCCAGCTTGGCAGGCCTCTACGGACTGACCGAGATCAGCGATGGCAACTTTGCGTTCGACCTGACGATCCTGGAAGTCGGCCGGACCTTCGGCGGCCCAAGCTTCATGGACCTGCCGTAGACCCGCGTTCAGGCGCCATCTCGGCAGACTTGATTACGCACCCATACATCGCCGCAGACCCGTCAAGAGTGACCTCGGCGGTCATGGGATAGGCGCGCTCGCTCATCCCATCCGAGCAGGCGCTGACGTAGAACGTCACCGCCAGGGTGCGGCCATCGGCGGCCCTGGCGAACCATTGGGCCTGACCGGGCTTGATCGCGGCCCCTGGCGCCTCGGCGACCATGTCTCGTTCACCCGGGCGGCTCAGGGTGAACCGGGTTCCTTCCACCTTAACGGACCAGAATGGTTCCGTGCCTACCGCCGTCATCGGCTGGCTGAAGTCCGACACCATCACAGGGGGCCTTGCGGCGACTGGTGCATCCGCGGGCGGCGGCGCCGGGGCGCCGGTAGGGTCCTGCGGTTGACACGCTGTCAGGGCCAACAGGGCCAGGATTGCGAGGCTGCGTTTCATCCGCGTGATCCTGCCGCAAATCACGCTACCCTCCACCGCTGTGACGCGCCCTTTCACCTTCTATGAGTTCTTCGCTGGCGGCGGAATGGCGCGGCTCGGTCTCGGCGAGCGCTGGCAGTGCGCCTTCGCCAACGACTTTGACCCGGTGAAGTCTGCCACCTACCGCGCCAACTTTCCGGACTCAGCCACCCATTTTCACGAGGGCGATGTTTGGGCGCTATCGACGGAAGACCTGCCCGGTCGCACCGATCTCGCCTGGGCTTCAAGTCCCTGTCAGGACTTCAGCCTCGCGGGCGGGCGCGCCGGGCTGGCCGGGGGAAGGTCCTCGGCCTTCTTCGGATTCTGGCGGCTGATGGAAGCGCTGGACGAGGGTGGCCGTGCGCCCCGACTACTGGTCATCGAAAACGTGTCTGGCTTGCTCACCTCCAACGACGGTGCAGACTTTGAGGCGCTGGGCGCGGCGCTGGCCGGTCGGGGCTATCGTTTCGGAGCGCTGGAGATCGACGCCGCCGTTCTGCTCCCTCAGTCGCGACCGCGGGTGTTCGTGATCGCGACGAGAGATGCGGCCCCAGGGTTGATCGGCGACAGCCCGTTTCACACGCGAGCCGTCAGGGCGGCGCACGCCCGGCTATCGACCGCGTTGGCCCGTCACTGGATGTGGTGGGGGTTGTCGGCGCCGCCCCGGCGCAACACCGAGCTTGCCGCCTTGCTGGAGCCTGATGTAGCGGTCGCGTGGCATACGGTCGATCAGACCGCGCGGCTCCTATCGCTCATGAACCCCCTGCATCGCACCCGGATCGACACCCTTTCCGCCCCCAGGGTCGGGGCGGTTTTCCGTCGGACACGGATCGAAAACGGCTTGCCGATCCAGCGCGCAGAAGTTCGCTTCGATGGATTGGCCGGCTGTCTGAGAACGCCGCGCGGGGGCTCCTCCCGGCAGGCGATCCTGGTGGTGGAGCCGGATCAGATTCGTAGTCGGCTGCTGACGCCTCGTGAGGCGGCCCGGCTGATGGGTCTTCCCGACAGCTATCGACTGCCCGCGACCGCGACCGGTGCGTTGCATGTGGCGGGCGACGGCGTTGCGGTTCCCGTGGTGCGCTGGTTGGCTCAAGAGCTGCTCGAGCCGTTGCTGGCCGTGTCATCCGCCATGGCGGCAGAGTAAATCTGAACCGGACCCCGGCCCTGGCCGCTTCCAATCCGCGCCGGAAGGCTTAGGTTTGCGTCCATCGCCGATCGCAACGAGAACCGACAGCCATGACCACCGCCGCTCCCGCTTACGACGCCGCCCGCTATCGTCGCACCGGGCGAGGCAGGATCTACGACTCGGTACTAGACCTGATCGGGGACACGCCGCTGGTCCGACTGCCACATCTGACGGCGGCGCTGAAGCCCAGGGGCGAGGTGGTCGCCAAGCTGGAGTTTTTCAACCCGCTGGCCTCGGTGAAAGACCGAATCGGGGTGTCGATGGTCGAGAGCCTGGAGGCTTTGGGCCTGCTCAAGCCCGGCGGGCGGGTGGTGGAACCCACCTCGGGCAACACCGGTATCGCGCTAGCTTTCGTTTGCGCCGCCAAGGGCTACAAGTGCACCCTGGTGATGCCCGAAAGCATGTCGATGGAACGGCGCAAGATGCTGTTGATCCTGGGCGCCCAGCTGGAGCTGACCCCGGCGGAGAAAGGCATGTCCGGCGCCGTGGCCCGGGCTCGGGAGATCGTCGAGGCCACGCCAGGCGCGGTGATGCCGCAGCAGTTCGAGAACGGCGCCAACCCGTTGATACACCGGGTCTCGACCGCCGAGGAAATATGGAACGATACAGACGGGAAGGTGGACGCCGTGATCTCCGGCGTCGGGACAGGCGGAACCATCACGGGCGTGGGCCAGGTGCTGAAGGCGCGCAAACCCTCGATCCGCATGGTTGCAGTTGAACCTTCAGCGTCACCCGTCCTGTCCGGCGGCTCGCCCGCGCCGCACAAGATCCAGGGCATTGGCGCCGGGTTCGTGCCCGGCATCCTGGACCGCGGCATCATCGACGATATCGTCCAGGTCTCCAACGACGACAGTTTCGCCATGGCGCGGCGGATGGCGCGCGAGGAAGGCATTCCCGGCGGCATCTCATCCGGAGCGGCTATCACCGCCGCCTTCGAGATCGCCAGCCGCCCAGAGATGGAGGGAAAGCTGATCGTGGCGATCATCCCCAGCTTCGCCGAGCGCTACGTCTCGACCGCGCTGTTCGACGGGCTGTGAGCGAAACCACCGACGTCTACTCTGCCGAGAAACGCTCGGCGGTCATGCGGCGCGTGAGAGGCAAAGACACCGCCCCGGAGATGATCGTGCGGAAGGCCCTGACGCGATTGGGCGTACGCTACCGTCTTCACCGCAAGGACCTGCCTGGCTGCCCGGACATCGTCATGCCTGCGCGCCGGCTGGCGATCTTTGTTCACGGCTGCTTCTGGCATGGGCACGACTGCGCGCGGGGGTCTCGCGTGCCGAAGCAGAACCTCGACTACTGGGTGGCCAAGGTGGCGCGGAACCGGGCTCGGGATAACCGAAACCAAAATGAGCTGAGGGCTCTTGACTGGCGAACGGCGACCCTTTGGGAGTGCGAGTTACGGGATGGAGTTGGACTGGAAGGGCGCTTGAACGCACTTCTCAGGCCTTCGTCCCCGGAGCCCTAATCCCCGACCTCTTCCACCAACACCTCGGTCTTCACCGAATTGGCGATGAAGCATTCCTCGTGGGCCTCGTGGTGCATCGCATCGCGCTCGGCATCCGTGGGGCGCGGGCCCGCATAGGTGATCGCCGGATGCAGGGTGACGCGGGTCACCGCCATGCGACCCTCGGGTGTCCGTTCCATTACGCCCACGGCTTCGTCCCGGTAACGGGTGATGACGAAGCCCTTCAGCCGGGCCACATGCAGGAAGGTGAGCATGTGGCAGTTGCTGAGGGCCGCCACGAACATTTCTTCCGGGTCGACCGCGCCCGGCGCCGCCCATTTGCCGACCACGTGGGCGGACGCTGTGGCGGGCATCACGTGCTGCTGGAAGGTGACCGTGTGGGCGCGGCTGTAGCGACCCTTTGCAAAGTCTGCGCCGTCTTCCAGCGACCAGTCGATGGTGGCGCGGTAGCTGGCCATCAGAAGGCTTCGGCCGGCAGGGCCATCAGCAGTTCAGAGCCGGTCTTCAGCTTGGCCAGGCGGCTGCTGGTCTCCGGCAGGATGCGCTGGATGTAGTAGCGAGCGATGGTCAGCTTGGTCTCGTAGAAGGGGTCGGTGTCGCCGGCGGCGATCCGGGCAAGGGCGGCCTTGGCCTGCAGCGACCACATGTAGGCCAGCGCCGTCAGGCCGAAGAGGTGCAGATAGTCGGTGGAGGCGGCGCCGGCGTTGTCCGGGTTGGCCAGGCCGTTCTGCATCAGCCACATGGTGGCCTCCTGCAGTTCGGCCTTGGCCGCGGCCAGGCCGGTTATGAAGGTCGCCATGTCGGGCTGGGCCTCGTTTCCGGACATGAAATCGTCAAGTTCGGCGAAGAAGGCCATGACCCCGCGGCCACCGTCGGCAGCCAGTTTTCTTCCAACTAAATCAAGGGCTTGGACCCCGTTTGTGCCCTCGTATATCAGGGCGATGCGGACGTCTCGCAGATACTGGCTGACCGGGAAATGCTCCGTGAAGCCGGAGCCGCCGTGTACCTGCATGGCGTCGGAACAGACGTTGAAGCCGCGGTCGGTCAGGAAGGCTTTCACCACCGGCGTCATCAGGCCCATGTAGTCGCGACCCTTCTGGCGGACGGCCTCATCGGGACTGGCGTGGCTGAGGTCGCCGTGGAGCGAGGTCCAGGCCATGAAGGCGCGGCCGCCCTCGATGAAGGCGCGGGCCTCCATCAGCATCCGGCGGACATCCGGGTGGACGATGATCGGGTCGGCCGGGCCGTCGGGATTCTTCGGGCCGGTCAGGGAGCGGCCCTGCAGGCGATCCTTGGCGAAGGCGGCGGCGGCCTGATAGGCGGCCTCGGCCTGGGCGATCCCCTGCAGGCCCACCCCCAGTCGCGCCTCGTTCATCATCACGAACATCACGGCCAGGCCCCGGTTCTCCTCGCCGATCAGCCAGCCGGTGGCCTCCTCGTGGGCGATGACGCAGGTGGCGTTGCCGTGGATACCCATCTTTTCTTCCAGGCCCAGGCAGTTCACCGAATTGCGGGCGCCCGGATTGCCGTCCGCATCGGGGATGAACTTCGGCACGATGAACAGGCTGATGCCCCGGGTGCCGGCCGGCGCGCCCTCGATCCGGGCCAGCACCAGGTGGATGATATTCTCGGTGAGGTCCTGCTCGCCGCCAGAGATCCAGATTTTCTGGCCGGAGATTCTGTAGGTTCCGTCCGCCTGCGGGACCGCCCTGGTGCGCAGCAGGCCCAGGTCCGTGCCGCAGTGGGGCTCGGTCAGGTTCATGGTGCCGGCCCACTGGAATGAGGCCAGCTTGGGCAGGTAGAGCGCCTTCTGCTCGTCGGAGCCGCCGACATGGATCGCCGAATAGCAGCCGTGCGTCAGGCCGGGGTACATGGAAAACGCCATGTTGGCCGACGAGGACATCTCGGAGTACGCCAGGTTCACCACATGGGGCAGGCCCTGGCCGCCATAGGCCGGATCCGACCCCAGCGCTGGCCAGCCGCCTTCGACCAGCTTGGTGTAGGCATCCTTGAAGCCGGTGGGCGTCCTGACCGAGAAGTCCGGGCTCCAGGTGCAGCCCTCCTTGTCGCCCACGACATTGAGCGGGGCCAGCACCTCGGAGGTGAACTTGCCCGCCTCCTCGAGGATCGCCTCGACGGTGTCCATGGAGGCGTCGGCGAAGGCCGGGAGGTTGGCGTACCGCTCAAGCTGCAGCACATCGCGCAGCAGGAACACGTAATCCCGCACGGGGGCTTGATAGGTCATGGGGGCTCCGGATCGCCAGGAATGAACCGGTCTATTCTAGACCGGCCCACGCCGGTTTGTCGCGGCTCGGCGCGAGATGTCAGGCCTCGCTGTGGCCGGCCCCGTCCAGCTGACGGCGCAGCACCTGATCGTAATCGGCGGCGCGGGGCAGCAGATCCGGCCGGGTTTCGGAAAGACGCTTCTCGATGTCGGAGACCCCCGCCTGAAGCTGGGCGATGGCGTCGTCGATGTCGGTCTTCTGCTGCTCGAGGGCGACGATCCGCTCGTTGAACTTGCGAAGCGACGTCGCCGCCTGCTGGGCGCCGGTGTCATCGGCGTCATAGAGGTCGAGGATCTCGCCGATTTCAAGCAATGACAGGCCCACGCGCTTGCCACGCAGGATCAGCACCAGACGCCCGCGATCACGATAGGAATAGACCCGGTTCATGCCATCCCGCGACGGGTTGAGCAGACCCTTGTCCTCATAGAAGCGCAGCGCGCGCGGCGTGCATTTGAACTCAAGGCAGAGCTGCCGGATCGAATAGGTCCGGGGCAGGCGGCGCAGATCGGCAGGCATGACAGGTCCTCCGCTGGTATGGCTTGTTGGAGCCAGACTAGGCGTTGGTTTCCGTTTACGTCAAGGGACAGACGTTGGGTCAATACTTGCGTGAGCCGGTGAGCGGGAATTGCGGTGACGGTCGCCATGACCCGGCGTCGAACTTCCGGGCGCAAGATGGTTTGGGGATTGTTGCAACTGTCACCGCGATTACCGGCTCAGGAGATTGCGAACCTGGCCCTCTATCTGGCCAGCGATGAGGCAACCACCCGCCGCCGACGTAGCATCGCGCCGGCCAAGCCGAAGCCGCCGATCATCAGAGCCCAGGCGGCGGGTTCCGGAACGGCGCCGGACTGGACCGTGTACTGGAAGTTCGCTCCGAAGCGGCCATTCGTCGTGGTCGCGTCTATTACGTTCGGAAACGTGAAGCCGCTGCCGCTGTTACGCGCTGATCCACGGAAGGTGATGCTGGGACCCATCACCAGACCCGAGACACTGCTGATATAGCCGTCACCATCTGCTTGCGTGTCCCTTCCGCCGATGAAGTACTGCTGGCCGGCGAACAGCGAAATGGGCGTAGTTGTGGCGTAACGGAACCCGGTACCGTCCGGGGCGCCTGCGCTGACGGTCGTTGATCCCAGAAGAGTACCGCCCGAGTTCCAGATGCCGACCGGGCGAGACGATACCAGTGTGCCGTTAGGTGCATACCAGCCGAGCTGGGTGACGAGCAGGTCGTCGCTGGTGCTGAAGGTGAAGCCGACCGTTTCACCCCCTGAGTTAAAACCGAAAAGCGCTCCTCCGCTGAAGCTCTGCACCGCAGTGGCGGCCATGGCAGGACTGGCCACAAGAGGCATTGCGGCAATGGCTGTCGCGACGAAGATCGTCCTTATTTTCAAATGGATAAGTTTTTTCATGAGGATAAAGGTCTCCTAAACTCAAAAACGATCCGCCGCGGGACGAGGTGATTGTTCCGAACGTAAATCCCGGGCATGGATTGAAGGCTCTGCGGTGAGGCCTTAGGGAGCCCAACCCTACGTGACGGTCTGTCCCCCGCCCATTGGCCGAATGGCCTAGCCGGATGGCCTAGCCCCTTGCGCGCGCCGCTGATCGGCTCAAGCTGACAGCCAGGGGGAACCGGTGACCGCACGATCATGAGTTTGATGATCAGCCTTCAGGCTCTGGCGATTCTGACCGTCACTGGCGCGATCGTCTTCGTACACGTCTGGCTTGGACCGGTGGTCCCGCCAGCCCGGATGCTGCTATTCGACCTCGTTTATGGCGGGTTCAATCTTTGGTGGGCGGTCTCGATCGTGATCCTGCGGGTAACGCGGAAAATCACCGAGGATACCGCCGAGGCCTGGTACGGGCACACCACCCAGGTCTTCTGGTTCGGAAACGTTGCTACGGTCACGGCATTTGCGCTGGTGATGCCCTACGCCTCGGAAGCGTTGCGGCTGGTGGTGACGATGGTCTGTCTGGCCCCTGTAGCGGTGGAGGCAATCGGCACCATCCTGACGCCGCGCCTCGGGCGCCGCGATATCTGGTCGACCCTTGCTCCGGCCTTCATTCCTGTCGGGATCGTCATCATGTTCGCCGTCTCTGGCGACGAGTTCGCGATACCTGTAATTATATTCGTGATGTCCTTCACCATCGCGCTTCTGCTGCTGCGGGAGGTTGTGCAGGGGTGGGTTGACTATGCCTGGGACGCCGCCCAGGCCGCCGAGGCGGCCCGCGACGCCCGCACCCGGTTTCTCGCCTCGGCATCTCACGATCTGGGTCAGCCGCTGCAGGCCGCCCGCCTGTTCTTTGATCAGGTGCTGCAAAGCCCCGCCGGCCCGGCACGTGAGCGGGCGGTCCGAAACGTACGCTGGGCATTCGACAACACCGAGCATCTGCTGGGCCAGATGATGGATCACCTGCGGCTGGAATCCGGCGAGGTCGAGGCCCGCTTGGCGCCGCTGCCCCTGGGCCCCCTGATCGCCCGCGTCGCCGAGATGCACGAGCCCGCCGCACGACTGAAGGGCGTGGTCATCGACGCCTTGTCCACCCGGTTTGTCGTCATGGCGGACAGCGCTCTGGCGGAGCGCGCCCTGGGAAACCTGGTGGCAAACGCCATCCGCCACGCCAAGGCGCGCCGGGTGCTGGTCGGCGCGCGGCGGAATGGCGATCGCGTCCGGGTGTGGGTCATTGATAACGGTGTCGGCATCCCGGACGCCGACCGGCCTCGACTGTTCGAGGATCATGTCCAGGGCTCGAACCATGGCGATGAGATCCGCGGCGGCTTCGGGCTGGGTCTGGCCTCCTGCCGGCGCATCGCCGAGCTTATGGGCGGCAGCGCTGGCCACGAGCCGCGCTGGAGAAACGGCGCCGCCTTCTGGATCGACCTGCCGTTAGGCTGATGTCAGTGTTCTGATGATCTTCTGGCCTTCGCCAACGGAGGGCCTTCTCACGTGCGTTCCTGCCTGATCTGTGACGACCATGCCATGCTGCGCGAGGCGCTGGCTGGCGCCGTGGCGCTGAACTGGCCGGACGCCGTGGTCGTGCAGTGCGCCGACTATCCCTCGGCCTGGCAGGCCGCCGCCGAAAGCCACGACCTGATCCTGTCAGACCTGATCATGCCGGGCGCCTCGCCGGTCGACGGTATCGGGCGGCTGCGCGAGATCGCGCCCGATACCCCCATCCTGATCGTCACCGGCGACGAGGACGACGCCACTCTACTGACCCTGTTCGCCCTGGGCGTCTCGGGTTTCGCGCCCAAGACCTCGAAGAGCGCCGTGATCGAGGCGGCGATCCGCCTGATCCTGGCCGGCGGTCGCTATATACCGCCCCGCCTTATCGAGATCGCAGCCGGACAGGGCGTGGGAACACCCCCCCGAACCACGCGCCTGACAGCGCGCCAGATCGACGTGCTCAGGCTGATCTCGACCGGGCATTCCAACAAGGAAATCGCCCGCGATCTCGACCTGTCGCCGGCCACGATCAAGGCCCACACGTCTGCGGCGATCGCCGTGCTGGGCGCCGTCAACCGCGCCGAAGCTGTGTTCAAGGCGCGAGAGCTGGGATTGATCTGACGTCCAGCCGTAACGGGCAGGATTGGTCCACCGGGAATTGGGTGCACAAGCGGCGTTACGGTGGGCGTTGCGGCGACACCTTGACCCCGTACTGACCCACCGCCACTGCGCCATGCGAGGCACCCCCTCGACCCCCCTTCGGGCAGTCCCCTTCCCCATAGGGGGATCGTTGCGCTATTCCAGATTGGTGATGAGAGGCCGCCCACGCGCGCCTTCGCCCCTTGTGGGAGAAGGTGGGCCGCGTAAGCGGCTCGGATGAGGGGTCGATAAATCTCTCAAGCAAATCCTTGAAATCATTCCGATAGACTGGCGTGACCCCTCATCCGTCAGGCTTCGCCTGCCACCTTCTCCCACAAGGGGCGAAGGGGGTCTTGGGCGCCTTGGAGTCGGAGCCTCTCGGTCACGCTGGATTGCGCAGCGATCCCATAGGGGGAGGAAATGGACACCTGTGACGACAAACCCTGACGCAGCGTCAATGCGGACAATCGTCAGCCTCCCGGATAGACTCCGGGACATCAGGGGAGGCGACGGGTGAAGAGACGTTTCTGGGCGACGGCCGGTTTGGGATTGGTTCTGGCTCTGGCCAATGTCGCCCATGCGGCGCCTGCCGCTCCCCCGGCAGACACAGTCGCGGGGCTCACGCGGCAGGACGGCCTGATCCCGGTCTATCTGGACCGCGGCAAGGGCCGGATCCTGCTGGCGCTGCCGGCGCCTGACGCACAAGGGGTCGCCGGGCGCTACCTCTATGTCACCGCACTCAGAACCGGCCTAGGCTCGGCGCCCATCGGGCTGGACCGGGCGCGATTGGGCGACACCCAAATCCTGGCCTTCCGACAGGTGGGCGGGCGCGTGATCGCTGAACTGGAAAACCCCAGATTCAGGGCTTCCAGCGCACCGCGAGAGGAACAGACCGCAGCGCGGGAGGCCTTCGCCACCTCGGTCATCTGGGCGGGCAAGGTTGAATCGACCACCGCTGACGGGCGGCTCATCGTCGACATATCCAGCCTGCTGACCCGTGACGTCATGGGGATCGCCGAGGCCCTGAAACGGGGCGGCGAGCCGGGATTCAAACTGGTGGCGGACCTGTCGCTGGCCGACCCGGCCGCGGTGCGGGTGTTTCCCGAGAACCTTGAGTTCGAAGCCTTGCAGACCTTCGCCTCGGACACGCCCGGCGCGGAGACCCGCAACATTGCGCCGGACGCCAGGCTGGTGACCCTTACGGTGCGCCACAGCCTGATCAAGCTGCCCGGCCCGGGCTTCGAACCCCGAATCTTTGATCCGCGCTCGGGCGCCAACGACGGCCTGATCCTCGACTACGGCGCACCCCTCAACCAGGACATTGTCCAGCGTTACGCACGACGCTTCCGCCTGGAGAAGACGGACCCTGCGGCCGCTGTATCGCCCGTGAGGAAGCCGATCATCTTCTACGTCGACCGCGCGGCGCCGGAGCCGGTGCGCAGCGCCCTGCAGGAAGGCGCGGCCTGGTGGGCGAGGGCGTTCGAGGCGGCGGGCTACAAGGACGCCTATCGGGTCGAGATCATGCCGGAAGGCGCCGACCCGCTGGACGTGCGCTACAACGTGATCAACTGGGTCAATCGCGCGACCCGGGGCTGGTCCTACGGGCAGGCGGTGACCGATCCGCGCACCGGCGAGATCATCAAGGGCTCGGTGCTGCTGGGCTCGCTGCGCGTGCGTCAGGACATGCTGATCTTCGAGGGCCTGGTGGGAGCTGACCAGAGCGGCAAGGGCGGGCCGAACGACCCGATCCAGGTGTCGCTGGCGCGCATCCGGCAGCTGGCCGCCCATGAGGTGGGCCACTCCCTGGGCTTTGCGCACAATTTCGCGGCCTCCAGCCAGGACCGCGCCTCGGTGATGGATTATCCGGCGCCGCGCGTGAAGCTGACCGGCGGGCAGATTGACCTGTCGGACGCCTACGGCGTGGGCGTGGGCGCCTGGGACCGGTTCATTGTCGACTGGCTGTACGGCGACGGTGACGCCACCGCCAAGGCGGCGAAGGCGCTTGAGACCCTGCGCTATGTCGGCGACGCCGACGCGCGGCCGGTGGGCTCAGGCCAGCCGCATGGCGCGATCTGGGACGATGGCGCCGACCCGGTGGCGGAACTGGCCCGGATGCTTCAGGTGCGCCGCGTGGCCATCGACAGTTTCGGACCCCGGGCGTTGCGGCCCGGCGAAGCCGCCCAGGCGCTGAAGCGCAAATATGTGCCAATCTACCTGTTGCATCGCTATCAGCTGGAAGCCGCGGCCAAGGTGCTGGGCGGGGTCGATTTCGCCTATGCGGTCAAGGGCGACGCGGCGATGGTCGCCAGGGTGGCCCCCGCGGATCGGCAGCGGACAGCGCTGGCCGGCCTGCTGGCGGCCATGACGCCCGAGGCGCTGGACACGCCCGAGAGCCTGATCCCGCTGCTCTCGTCGGGTCAGTCCGGCGAGACCGACCGGCAGTATGAGATCGAAGTGTTCGACGGCGCCGGCGGCCCGGTGTTCGGCAGCCTTGTGGCGGCCGACGTGGGCGCGGGGCTGGTGCTGGACGCGATCCTGGCGCCCTCGAGACTGGCCCGCCTGACCGACCAGCATCGGCGCGACGCCGCGCAGCCAGGCGTTGGCGACGTGGTCGACCAGCTTCTTGCGCAGGCCTTCGCACCCGCCAGCGGGCGGCTGGCCGAGATCGCCCGCCGGGTGCAGACGCGCACTGTCATGGAGCTGGCCTTCGCCGTCTATCGGCCCGAGGTGGGCCCTGCGGCCAAGGCCGAGATCAATCAGCGGCTGGCCGACCTGGCCGTGAAGCTGAAGGCCAGGCCCGGAGCAGACCCCTCGGACCGTGCGGCCCGACTGACGCTCGCGGCGCTGATTTCCGACCGGGCGGAGCTGGCGCGCATGCTGGCCCAGCCCAGGCGCAGACCTGAAGCGCCCCCGGGCATGCCGATCGGGGATGATGAGCGCTGAGGCGAGGTGGGGGCTCGCACCGAGCCCCCAGCTTCGCGCGGGCCCAAGGAACAGTCGTGGAGCGAGCCATGGCTCAGGATGACCCATCCTGAATCGGCTTTCGACCCCTCATCCGAGCCGCTTGCGCGGCCCACCTTCTCCCACAAGGGGCGAAGGAAAACGTAGCCCTGAACGACGGGGTGTGCGTGCTTCGGCGCGTTACGCGGCCAGCTCGCCCGCCAGCGCCCGCTCGATCAGGGCGATGGTGCGGTCGACGCCGAAGATGGCGGCGAAGGAGCCGAAGCGGGGGCCCTGGCTCTGGCCCAGCAGGACCTCGTAGAGGGCGGTGAACCAGAGGCGCAGCGGCTCGAAGCCGGCGTCCTTGCCGACGGCGAAGACCTCGTTCTGGATCGCCTCGGCGTCGGCGCCGGGAGGCAGGGCCTTCAGCCTGGCGACAAGGGCCTGCATGGCGGCGCGTTCGACGTCAGTGGGCGCCCGGAAGCGCTTCGCGGGCTTCACGAAGTCCTCGTAGTAGTGGATCGCGTAGCCGGCCAGCTGGTCCAGCAGGGGCTCGGAAGCCGGGGTCGCGCCGGGCAGGTAGCGGGCGATGAAGGCCCAGAGCAGGTCCTTGGTCGAGGCATCGGCCGCCGAGACCAGGTTCAGCAGCAGCGAGAAGCTGACGGGCGAGCCGCGCTCGGGCGGGGCGCCGCGGTGGACGTGCCAGGCCGGGTTGTCGACCTGGACGGCGTTGTCGCCCTCGGCTTTCTTGCGGTTGAGCGCATCAAGTTGCTGCAGATATTCGTCCGTCGCCTTGGGGATCACGTCGAAGTAGAGCCGCTTGGCCGACTTGGGCGACTGGAACATGTAGTAGGTCAGGCTCTCGGGCGTGCCGTAGCGCAGCCACTCCTCCATGGTCAGGCCGTTGCCCTTGGACTTGGAGATCTTCTGGTTCTGCTCGTCCATGAACAGTTCGAAGTGGAAGGCCTCCGGGGGCTCGCCGCCCAGCGCCTTCACGATGCGGTTCGAGACGCGGACGCTGTCGACCAGGTCCTTGCCCGAAGCCTCGAAGTCGACCTCCAGCGCCGTCCAGCGCGCGGCCCAGTCGGGGCGCCACTGCAGCTTGACGTGGCCGCCGGTGACCGGGACCTCGGTCAGGGTTCCATCCTCATCGGCGAAGACGATGGTTCCAGCCTCGACATTGCGCTCAAGGGTCGGCGCCTGCAGGACGCGGCCTGTCTTCGGGCTGATGGGCAGGAACGGCGAATAGGTGGCACGGCGTTCCTCGCCCAGCGTCGGCAGCATAATCGCCTGCACCGCGTCGAAGCGCTCAAGCATGCGCAGCAGCACCTCATCGAAGCGGCCTGACCTGTAGGTCTCGGTGGACGACATGAAGGTGTAGTCGAAGCCGAAGCCATCGAGGAACGCCCGGAGCCTGGCATTGTTGTGGGCGCCGAAGCTTTCATACTCGCCGAACGGGTCGCGCACGCTGGTGACCGGCTTGTCGCGGTCCTCTTCCAGCATCTCGCGGTTGGGCACGTTGTCCGGGATCTTGCGCAGGCCGTCCATGTCGTCGGAGAACACGATCAGCCGCGTGGGGATCGCATCTTCGGTGAGGGCCCGGAAGGCGTTGCGCACGATGGTGGGCCGGGTGGCCTCGCCGAAGGTGCCCAGGTGCGGCAGGCCCGAGGCGCCGTAGCCGCACTGGAAGATTACGGGTTTGGCCAGGGCCGGCAGGGTGGCGACGGCGTCGTAGAACTTGCCCTGCATGAAGAGGGCCGAGGCCAGATCACGCTCTGAATCCGACAGGCGCAGTCGCGCGATGCGGTCGAGCAGCAGTCGCGCCTGTTCGAACGGCCAGCTTCGGGCGTCACGGGCAGTGGAGGACAGACCTTGCAACATGCCGCGCGGCGTAGAGCCAGAAGGGACAAAGGGAAAGCCGTTTCGGCGGCGGACGCACGCAATTCTGGCCGGCGAGACCTTTGCGGCACGGCGCCCGCACGATAGGGAACAGACCCATCCTGTCCCGGAGCCGATCATGAGCGAGGCCACCACCCCGCGCGGCCTGACCCCCAATCTGCAGGGCGCCCTGTGGATGCTGGGCTCTGCCGTGGGCTTTGCGGGCATGACGGTGCTGATCAAATATCTGGGTGATGACTACCCGCCGGCGCTTCAGACCTTCTACCGTCAGGCGGCTGGATTTGCCGTGTTGCTGCCAATCATCCTGCACCATCGCGGTGCGGCGTTCGCCACCACGCGACCCGGGCTTTTGCTGTTTCGATCCGGGGCCGGGACCATCGGGATGATGCTGTCCTTCTATGCGTTCCAGGAGATGCCGCTGGCCGACGCCAATGCGCTGTCGTTCACCCGCAACCTCTGGCTGGTGCCGCTGGCGGCGTTTGTGGTGCGCGAGCAGGTGGGCGCCCTGCGGATCGGGGCGGCGGTGGTCGGCTTCCTCGGCGTGCTGGTTATGATCCGGCCGGGCGCCGGCGGCGAGTTTTCGCTGGGCCTGCCGGCGCTGGCGATGCTGGCGGCCTCTTTCCTGTTCGCCCTGACGATCACCGGCATGAAGGTGATGACGCGGGACCATTCACCCACCGTCCTGCTGGTCTGGGGCGCGACGCTGGGTCTGGTGCTGGCCATCCCCGGCGCCTTCCTGACCTGGCGCTGGCCCGAGCCGCTCGATCTGGGCCTGCTATGCCTGATGGGCGTGATGGGGACGATCACCCAGGCCTGTTACATCAAGGGCATGCAGTTGGGAGACGCCGCCGCCATGGCCCCCATCGACTATACCCGCCTGATCTTCAGCGCGGGCGCGGGATACCTCCTCTTCAGCGAGATCCCGACCATCTGGACCCTGATCGGCGCCGTCATCATCGTGGCGTCGACCCTGTTCATCACGATCCGGGAACAGCAACTGGCGAGGTCGGCCAGGCTGTCGGCTGTGGCGGAGGGGGAGCGGTAGGGGTCGTCGGCCAGGGGCGTCGGCGAAAACTCTGGCCGGTGGCGCTCCCTTCTCCTCCCCTGGCGGGTGAGGAGAAGGGAGCGCCTAGTCGCCCTGTAATCGATCCAGGTCCTGCTGGGCCGCCTCACGATGCTTCGGCTTGAGGTTTCGCCCGAGCACCGCAACCAGGGCTGCGAAAACCGCGGCGTCGTCGGTGAAGCCCAGGCCGGCGATGAAGTCCGGAACCACGTCCACCGGCATCACGAAATAGGCCAGGGCCGCCAGCATCATGCCCTTGGCGGCCAGTGGTGTTTCCTCGTCGCGGGCGCAGTGCCAGACCGAAAGCGCATCGCGGGCGAACGGGATTCTGGCCGCGACCTTGCGGATCTTGGGCCAGAAGCCGGTGGCGACGCGTTCCTCGTTCACCGCGATCACCGAGGGGACCAGGGCCTTGTCGGGTGAGATCACCGAGTGGGGATCGAAGGTGACGTCGGGTGACGCTTTTTTGCCGCCGCTCATCGGAGTAAGCCTGCGCCAAATTTCAAGCCACCAGACGAGATCGGAATTTCCATGGAACTCAATTCATCCGTTGCAGCGGTTGTCACCGGCGGCGCCTCCGGCCTCGGCGAAGCCACGGTCCGCGCCCTGGCGGCCCAGGGCGTGAAGGTCGCGATCTTCGACATGAATGAAACCAAGGGTGAGGCCGTCGCCAAGGATGTGGGCGGCGTCTTCTGCAAATGCAATGTCACCTCCGAGGAAGACGTGGACGCCGCCTTCGCCAAGGCCCGCGCGGCGAACGGTCAGGAGCGGATCCTGGTGAACTGCGCCGGGACCGGCAACGCCTTCAAGACCGCCAGCCGCGACAAGCAGTCAGGCGAGACCAAGCACTTCCCGCTCGACGCGTTCAACTGGATCATCCAGATCAACCTGGTCGGCACCTTCCGCTGCATCGCCAAGTCGGCGAAGGGCATGCTGGACCTGGAGCCGATCAACGGTGAGCGCGGCGCCATCGTCAACACCGCCTCGGTGGCGGCGGAAGACGGCCAGATCGGCCAAGCGGCCTATTCCGCCTCCAAGGGCGGCGTCGTCGGCATGACCCTGCCGATCGCCCGCGACCTGGCCGGCGACGGCATCCGGGTGAACTGCATTCTGCCCGGCATCTTCGAAACGCCGCTGATGGCCGGCGCCCCGCCGCAGGTGAAGGACGCGCTGTCGGCCTCGGTGCCCTTCCCCAAGCGCCTTGGCCAGGCGCCTGAATACGCCCATCTGGCGCTGACCATGATCACCAACGGCTACTTCAACGGCGAAGACGTCCGCCTGGACGGCGCGATCCGGATGGCGCCGCGCTAGAAAACACGCCGCCGCGAAAGCGGAGCTGTCAGGTTTCGACCGCAGAAGGCGCAGAAAACGCAGAATGTTTCTGCGACCTTCTGCGTGTTCTGCGGTTTACTTTTTCTACCGCCGCCGGCGCACCGGGCGGCTGGAGCCCAGCAGGCCGCCCAGTACGCCGCGGATCAGTTCGCGGCCTACCTGGCTGCCGATCGTGCGCAGCATGGACTTGGCGAAGGCCTCCCCCATGCCCTGGCGGTTGGAGGCCCGCGCGGCCGGCGCCCGGCGCTCGGGCTCGTCTTCCACTTCCGGTTCCGCGGCCCTGGCCTCTGCGGCGGTTGCCGCGGCGCGCGCCTTCTTAAGCACCTCAAACGCAGATTCACGATCCAGCGCCCTGTCATAGAGGCCGCGCACCGGGCTCTGGCCCATGATGGCCGCGCGCTCCGCCGGCAGCGCGGGACCCATCCGCGAGTTGGGTGGGCGGATCATGGTCTTCTGAACCACGGTGGGCGCGCCCTTTTCGTCCAGCACCGAAACCAGAGCCTCGCCGACGCCGAGCGCCTGGATCGCCTCGGCGGTGTCGAAGGCGGGGTTGGGCCGGAAGCTGTCGGAGGCGGCGCGCAGGCCGCGCTGGTCGGCGGGGGTGTAGGCGCGCAGGGCGTGCTGGATGCGGTTGCCAAGCTGACCAAGGACAGTGTCGGGGATGTCCGCCGGGTTCTGTGTGATGAAATAGACGCCGACGCCCTTGGAGCGGATCAGGCGGACCACCTGTTCCACCTTTTCCAGCAGCGGCCTGGGCGCATCGCGGAACAACAGGTGGGCTTCATCGAAGAAGAAGACGAGGCGGGGTTTGTCCGGATCGCCGATTTCAGGCAGCTCCTCGAAGAGCTCGCTCATCAGCCAAAGCAGGAAGGTGGCGTAGAGGCGCGGATTGGCGATCAGCTTGTTGGCCGCCAGCAGGTTGATGTAGCCCTTGCCCGAGGCATCGGTCCGCATGATGTCGGAAAGCTGCAGCGCCGGCTCGCCGAACAGGTTCGTACCGCCCTGGTCCTCCAGCACCAGCAGGCCGCGCTGGATCGTGGCGATGGTGGCGGGCGAGATGTTGCCATAGCGGGCCGACAGGTCCTTGGCGTTTTCGGCGGCGTGGGCCAGGGCGGCCTGAAGGTCCTTCAGGTCCAGCAGCAGCAGGCCCGCCTCATCGGCGGCGCGGAAAACCACCGAGAGCACGCCCTCCTGGACATCATTGAGTTCAAGCATCCGGGAGATCAGCAGCGGTCCCATTTCCGAGACCGTGGCGCGGATGGGGTGGCCAGCCTCACCGAACAGGTCCCAGAACACCGTGGGCGCAGCGGCAGGCTTGATCTCGAGGTTCATGGCGGCGGCGCGCGCCAGCATCTTTTCGTTGGGCGCCCCGATGGCGCTGATCCCGGAAAGGTCGCCCTTTACGTCTGCGGCGAAGACCGGAACGCCGGCGTCCGAGAAACCCTGAGCCAGAATCTGGAGCGTCACGGTCTTGCCGGTGCCCGTCGCCCCGGCCACGAGGCCGTGCCGGTTCGAGCGGTTGAGCAACAGCAACTCCGGGTGGTCGGAAAAGCCGATCAGGACACCGTTGTCGGCCATGGATTGATCCTCGGGAAGCCAGCTGGAGTTGCGGGAAACTAGCCGGGCGCGAGCCAGGCCGCCACCCCCGGCAAGACGTCAGATCAACGCGCCCTTTGGGCGAGGAAATCGGGCAAATCCTCTCCCCATGGCGGCGAAACAGGGGTAGACCAAACCGCATCCGCCCGCCAGAGACCCTCCCCCTGCAGGTCTCGAGAGTCGCCATGTCCGCCGTCACCGCCGACCAGACGTCACGCAACGCCCTGGTGATCCTCGCGACAATCGCCGGGGGTGGCGTTCTCTATGTGCTGGCCGATATCCTGACGCCGCTCGCGCTGGCGGTGTTTGTGGCCCTGATGATCGACGGGTTCGCCCGCGCGCTGCAGGCGCGACTTCCCGGGGTTTCAGTGCGCGCCGCGATGCCCCTGGCGATCCTCCTGTCGGTCGCGATCTTCGTGGGTGCGGCCTTCTTCATTGTCGACAACGCCACCAGTTTCGGGGCGCAGCTGATCACCTATGCGCCGAAGCTCAACGGGCTGATTGCCCGGGTCGCTGGCCTGATCGGCGTGGATATTCCACCGACGATGACACAGCTTGTCCAGCGCCTGGACCCCGCCAGCCACCTGGGTCAGGTCGCGGGCGGTCTACAGAGCTTTGCGTCAACAGCCGCCTTCGTTCTGGTCTACCTCGGCTTCATCCTCGCCTCCCGGAGGGGGTGGGAGCGCAAGGCAGTCGCCCTGTTCGGCACGCGCGAAGAGCGCCATGAGGCCACGGCCGCCTTCCTGCGCATCCGCGATGGGGTTGAGCAATACCTGTGGGTCCAGACGGTCACCGGCCTGATGATCGCCGTGACCTCGTGGATCGCCATGGCGCTGGTCGGTCTGGACAACGCCCTGTTCTGGGCCATCCTGATCTTCATCGCGTCCTATATTCCGGTGGTGGGCGGGATCGTTGCGGTCGCCCTGCCGCCGATCTTCGCCCTCGTGCAGTTCGATACGCTCTGGCAGGCGCTGGTGCTGTTCGGGGTGCTGCAGGTCATCGGGATGTTCGTGGGCAATGTGATCCAGCCCCGAATGCAGGGTCGCAGCCTGAATATGGATCCGTTGGTCCTGCTGCTCGCGCTGGCCTTCTGGAGCGCGGTGTGGGGCTTGCCCGGCGCGTTCCTCTCGACACCCCTGACGACAGTCATGATGGTCGTGCTGGCCCAGTTCAATGGGGCCAGATGGGTCGCCGTGCTGTTGTCGGCGGACGGACAGCCGGGCCCCGCGAAAACCAGGGGCGCCGAGGCGACCGCATCCAAGCCAGCATCCCGGCCGCCCAACAAGAACTTGTGATCGGGGACTTAAACTGTGACCGCGTCATTCCTATCTGATCTCCATCGGACGGAACAATCGCCCGACAGGCATCACCGTCCCCCTCCCCCCAGGACGGAACGAGCCCCCAGCGGTTCGCCGGACCCCCACGGTCGAACCCTGCGCCGCCGGAAACTCTCCTCCGGCGGCGTTCTCGTTTCCGGAATCCGATCATGAGCGCGCCATCCCGTAGCGGAACAGGCCTGACCCGGGCGCTGGCCGCCGAGCTGTCGGAAGATCCTTCGCCGAAAGCCGCAAAGGCCTTTGCAAGACAGGCCGCCGCCGACGCCCAGCCGGACGACACCCCCGAACTTTCGACGGCCGGGCTTGCCCGCAACCTCGGCGATTTCTGGCGCCGCGCCCGGGACCGCAAGGGACGGACCCCGAATATCCGCCTGACCCCGGCGCTGGACGCCGGGCTGGACCGCCTGGAAATCGTCCAGGACGACGCGCCCTTTCTGGTCGACAGCGTGATGGGTGAGCTCTCCGATCAGGGCCTGTCGGTGCGGGCGATGTTTCATCCGGTCGTCGATGTGGGTCGCGACCGGCGCGGACAGCGGACCGCTGACGGCGCTCTGCGCAGGGAATCCATGATTCAGGTTTTCCTGGAACCGGTCGGCGAAGACCGCGAGCGTGCCCTGATCGACGGGGTGAAGGCCACGCTGGAAGATGTGCGCGCGGCGGTCGATGACTTCCCCGCCATGCTGGCGTTGATGGATCAGGCCGTCGAGGAGCTGGCGCGCTCCGGCAAGGCCCAGCCTCAGGAGATCGACTTCCTGAAGTGGCTGCATGCCGAGCACTTCGTGTTTCTGGGCGCCCGGGTCTATGAGTATCCACGCCTGAAGAACGGCGCCTATGCGCCGGAGGAACCCCTCTATCAGCCGCGCGACGGCCTGGGCGTACTGCGCGACCCCGAGCGCACCGTGCTGCGGCGCGCCAATGAGCCTGCCGTGCTGATGCGGCAGGTTGAGGACCGCATTGTCCGCGACCCGGCGCTGACCATCGCCAAGTCCAACGTCAAGAGCCGGGTCCACCGGCGCGGCTACATGGACTACGTGGGGGTCAAACGCTACGGCGCCGACGGCTTGCCGAGCGGCGAGGTCCGCTTCGTCGGGCTGTTCACGGCCGAGGCCTACGACCAGCCCGCCAACGCCGTGCCGCTGATCCGGGAAAAGGTTGCCAGGGTGGTGGCGCGGGTCGCCGCCTCGCCCGGCAGCTACAACGAAAAGCGCCTGCGCAACATCGTCGAAAACCACCCCCGCGACGAACTGTTCCAGATCAGCGAGGATGAGATGCTGGCCCAGGCGGTCGGCATCCTGCATCTGTCGGATCGTCCGCGGATCAAGCTGTTCGTGCGCGCGGATCCCTTCGACCGGTTCGTATCCGTCCTACTGTTCGTGCCCCGGGACCGCTACGATTCAGATCTGCGGCGGCGGGCGGGCGACATCCTCACGAAGGCCTATGGCGGACGGTTGTCGGCCTACTATCCGAGCTTCAGCGACAGCCCGCTGGCGCGGGTTCACTACATCATCGGCTTCACACCGGGCCAGCATCTTGAGCCCGATCTGCGGCGGGTTGAAGCCGAGATCACCGAGGCCGCAAGAACATGGGACGACAGGTTTGCCGCCGTTGTGCGCGCGGGCGGCCCTGGCCCGGATCATGTTTCAACCACCGTGCAGCGTTTTCACGAGGCCTTTCCGGCCGGCTACCGGGACCGCTTCGACGCGGCGCAGGCGCTGGACGATGTGGCCGTCATCGACACCTTCCCGGCCGACCGCGCCATCTGCGCACGGGCCTACCGGACGGGCGCAGATGGCCCGCTGCAGTTCCGGTTGAAGCTCTATCGGCGCGGTGAGCCCGCGCACCTGGCCGACGTGTTGCCGATCCTGGAAAGCATGGGCCTGAAGGCGATCGCCGAGGCAGGGTTCAGGGTTTCACCCCGGGGCGCCGCACCCGTCTGGGTGCATGATTTCGAGATCGAGGATCCCCGTGGCGGCGATCTCGTCTTTGCTGAAATCAAGGCCGCCTTTGAGGACGCTGTGGCTGCGGTCTGGACCGGCCAGACGGAGAACGACGGGTTCAACCGACTGGTGATGGCGCTGGCGCTGCCCTGGCGCGACGCCGCGCTGATCCGTGCCCTGGCCCGCTATCGTCAGCAGTCCGGACTGGATCCGTCGCAGCGGGTGCAGGAATGGGCCCTTGCGAGCCACCCCGGCGTCACACGGCTGATTCTCGACCTGTTCCGGATCAAGTTTGATCCTGCGATCGTGGCTGATCTCGCGGCGCGCAAGGCCCGCGCGGTTGAGGTCATGGCGGATATCGTCGAAGCGCTTCAGTCGGTGGAAAGCCTGGACGACGACCGGGTGCTGCGCCGCCTCGCCCTGCTGGTGGAGGCCATCCAGCGGACGAACTTCTATCAGCAGACGCCCGATGGCGCCGCCAAACCCTACATCTCGTTCAAGGTCGCCAGCGACACCCTGGCCGACCTGCCCGCCCCCCGACCGTTCCGCGAAATCTTCGTCTGGTCGACCGCGGTGGAGGGCGTGCACCTGCGCTTTGGCTCGGTGGCCAGGGGAGGCCTGCGCTGGTCGGACCGGCGCGACGATTTCCGCACCGAGGTGCTGGGTCTGGTCAAGGCCCAGCAGGTCAAGAATGCGGTGATCGTGCCCGTGGGATCGAAGGGCGGCTTCTACCCGAAACAACTACCGAAAGGCCCGCCAGACGCCATGCGGGCCGAGGCGGTCAGCGCCTACAAGACCTTTCTGTCCGGCCTGCTGGACCTGACCGACAACCTGACCGCCCAGGGCAAGGTCACCCATCCGGACGGGGTCATCGTCCATGACGGGGATGATCCCTACCTGGTGGTCGCCGCTGACAAGGGCACCGCGACCTTCTCCGACATCGCCAACGGCGTGGCTGAATCCTACGGTTTCTGGCTGGGTGACGCCTTCGCCTCCGGCGGCTCGGTTGGCTACGACCACAAGGCCATGGGCATCACGGCGCGCGGCGCCTGGGAGGCGGTCAAACGCCACTTCCGCGAGATGGGCAAGGACATCCAGTCGGAGCCCTTCACGGTCGTCGGTTGCGGCGACATGTCGGGCGACGTGTTCGGCAACGGCATGTTGCTGTCGCGCCAGATCCGGCTGCTGGCCGCCTTTGACCACCGTCACATCTTCCTCGATCCCGACCCTGACCCCGCAAAAAGCTATCTGGAACGCGAACGGATGTTCGCCCTGCCCCGCTCGTCCTGGGACGACTACAGCCGCAAGGCGATGTCGAAAGGCGGCGGGGTCTTCGCCCGGTCGCTGAAGACCATTCCGCTGACGCCGGAGGTCCGGACCATTCTGGGAACCCGGGCCGAAAGCCTGTCGCCCGCCGAGGTGATCAACCTGATCCTGAAGGCGCCCGCAGACCTGCTCTACCTCGGCGGCATCGGCACCTATGTGAAGGCTCGCCAGGAGGGCCACGTCGACGCCGGCGACAAGGCCAATGACGCCGTCCGGGTCAACGGCGCTGATCTGCGCGTGAAGGTGATCGGCGAAGGCGCGAACCTGGGTCTGACCCAGGCAGGCCGGATCGAGTTCGCCGAAGCCGGCGGCCGGGTCGAGACCGACGCCATCGACAACTCCGCCGGGGTAGATTCGTCCGATCACGAGGTGAACATCAAGATCACCACCGGCATTCTGGAACGTCAGGGCAAGTTGACGCGGGCGCAGCGCAACAGGCTGCTGCCAAACATGACCGGGGACGTCGCCAGCCTCGTGCTGGCCCACAACTACGACCAGACCCTGGCGCTCTCGCTGCTGGAGATGGACACCGTTCGCGAGCTCGAGCCCCACGCCCGGTTCATGGTCGAGCTGGAGCAGGGCGGGCGGCTGGACCGCGCTGTGGAGGGGCTTCCCGATGCTACGGCCATCGCCGAGCGGCGGAAGGCCGGCCGCGGCCTCTCGCGGCCGGAACTGGCCGTGCTGCTGGCCTATGGCAAGCTGGAGCTGAAGCGCGAGATCGCCACCACCCGGGCCACCGAAGACCCGTTCTTCGAGGGGCGACTGGAGGCCTATTTTCCAAAGCCGCTGCGGAAGTACCGGGAGGCCATTCACAGCCATCGGCTGCGTCCGGATATCATCGCCACGGTGATCGCCAACGACATCGTCAACCGCTGCGGTCCCAGCTTCCCGACACGGACCATGACCTCGGCCAACTGTGATGTGACCGCCCTGATCAACGGCTATGAGGTCGCCAAGCAGGCGCTGGACTTTGAACGCCTGTGGGCGGCGGTGGCGGCGCTGGATCTCAAGGTTCCGGCCGCCGGACAGATGGCGCTGTTCCGCCGGTTGAGCGCGGCGCTTCGGGGCGCCACCTTCTGGCTGGCGCGTCGGGCCGGGCGTGAAAACCTGGGGATCGCGGAACTGGCCGCCCGTTATGCGCCCGGGTTCCGCAGCCTGAACGGCCTGATGCCGGATATCCTGTCCCCCGCCGAGCGCGGCTCCGTGGAACTGCGGATCGGCGAGATCACCGATCTGGGCGCCCCGGCCGGTCTGGCGCAGAAAGTCTCGGTTCTGGGACCGCTGACCAATGCCGCCGATTTGGTGGACCTGGCCGAGGCGTCCAGCTGGCCGCTGCCGAATGTGGCGCGGCTCTACTACGCCACTGACGCCGCCTTCGCCTTTGACCGGCTCAGAACAGCGGCGGGCGAGTACCGGGCCGGCGACATCTTTGAACGCACCGCGCTGCGGCGTCTGATCGAGGATCTCCTGGCGGAACAGGCGCAACTGACGCGCGCCATCATGACCTTCGCGGGCAACGCCCAGGCCGGCGACAATGACGCCGAGGCGCGGCGCGCGGTAGTCGCCTGGTCGTCGCTGCACCCGGACCTGACCCTGGCGGCGAGCCGGACGGTCGGCGAGATCGAAGCCGGCGGCGCCTGGTCTTTCGCCAAGTTCACCATCGCCAACGCGGCGTTGCGGGAGCTGGCGGCGGAAGCAGCTATCGGTCGGAAGCGACGGCGGTAGAGCCGTCGCGCCGAAGGGACGGATAGAGGGGTCAGTGCCGGAACACGCGCACGCCGGTGAACACCATGGCCAGGCCGCGTTCGTCGGCGGCGTCGATAACGGCCTGATCACCGATTGAGCCGCCGGGCTGGATGATGGCGGTGCAGCCGGCGTCCGCCGCCTGGATCAGGCCGTCGGGGAAGGGGAAGAAGGCTTCCGAGGCGCAGGCCGAGCCCTTCAGGTCCAGACCGAAATCGGCGGCCCGAAGCGCGGCGATGCGTGCTGAGTCCTTGCGGTTCATCTGGCCGGCCCCGATGCCGAGCGTCTGGCCCGCCCGCGCATAGACGATGGCGTTGGACTTGACGTGCTTGGCCACCGTGAAGGCGAACAGCATGTCGGCCACCTCCTCTTCGGTAGGCGCACGCCGGGTGACCACCTTGAGGTCCGCCGGGGTCAGGTGCGCAGTGTCGCGGGTCTGGGTGAGGAAGCCGCCTGACACGGACTTGAAGGTCCGCCCGGGCACGGAAGGGTCGGGCAGGCCGCCGGTCACCAGCAGGCGCACGTTCTTCTTCTTGCGGAACAGGGCGACGGCGTCATCGTCAGCCGCCGGCGCAATCACCACTTCGGTGAAGACCTCCAGAAGCTGGGCCGCTGTGGCCGCGTCCAGCCGTCCGTTGAGCGCGACGATGCCGCCGAACGCGCTGGTCGGGTCGCAGGCCAGGGCGCGCTGATAGGCCTCGAGCATGGTGGCGCCGGTGGCCAGCCCGCAGGGGTTTGCATGTTTGATGATCGCGCACGCCGGGCCGACCGCCGGGTCGAACTCGGCGATCAGCTCGAAGGCTGCGTCGGTGTCGTTGATGTTGTTGTAGCTGAGTTCCTTGCCCTGCAGCTGGGTGGCCGTCGCCACGCCCACCGGCGGGTTGGGAAAGCGGTAGACGGCTGCGTCCTGATGCGGGTTCTCGCCATAGCGCATGGTCTGGGCCAGCTGGCCGCCGATAGAGAATCGCGCGGGCGCAAACTCACCCAGCTCGTGGGCGAACCAGGAGGCGATCGAGGCGTCATAGGTGGCTGTGCGGCCATAGGCCCGCGCGGCGAGGCGACGCCGCAGGGCAAGGGACGTGGCGCCGCCATCCGCCAGTTCGGCCAGAACCTCAGCCATATCCGCAGGATCGGTGCAGACCGCCACATAGCCGTGGTTCTTGGCGGCAGAGCGGATCATAGCCGGGCCGCCGATGTCGATGTTCTCGACGCAGGTATCGAAATCAGCGCCTGCCGCGACCGTCTGTTCGAACGGGTAGAGGTTCACATAGACGAGGTCGATGGCGCCAATGCCGTGGAGTTCCATCGCCGCCTTGTGTTCCGGCGCGTCGCGCACGCCCAGCAGGCCGCCGTGAACCACGGGGTGCAGGGTCTTGACCCGGCCATCCATCATCTCGGGGAACCCGGTGAGATCGGCGATATCCTTCACCGGCAGACCGGCGTCGGCGATGGCCTTTCGGGTGCCGCCGGTGGAGACCAGTTCAACCCCCAGCGCCGCCAGGGTGCGCGCCGCCTCGACCAGGCCTGTCTTGTCGGACACCGACAAAAGGGCGCGGCGGACTTTCACACGATCGGGGGCGGGCGGGAAATCAGGGGCGGCGGGCATCGCGGACTCCGGGCTTCAGTTGTGAAGGGAGCCCAGGCGAGCGGCAGGTGTCGTCATCGCGCTCCCCGGTGGTCACCCACCTCTATCGCCAGTCACGCGAGACAGGGCGGGATTAGGCCCCGGACGACGTCACGTCAACGCGGGGTGGCTCCCCGTCGATCAAATCTGCGGTCCGCGTAAACGCGGGTGAGGCCATGGCCGCCGCCGGCCGCGCCGGAGACAAGCGCCACCGCACCCGCGCGCCGGAATCGGCGCGACGATTTCCTCGTAGAACCAGTTGCTGTCCTGGGCGATCCGACCTGGGCGCAGGCTCCAGGTCCATATCCAGTCCGTCGTTGCGAAGAACCCAGCCCTCAGCCTCACCTGGTATGCGCAGCAGGACGCTGCGGCGATCCTGGGCGACCAGCGCCCTGACGCCCGGGTGAAGCTGAAACCGCAGGGCATAGGATACGAAGTGCCGGCCATCCGGCCCCTGCGCGCGGGCCGTCGGCGTGAGCCGGTCCTCGCCCCGGAGGTCGCCCGCCTCCAGGTCCAGATAGAGGCGCCGCTGATGTATGAGCCCATAGGCGCGGCTCCAGCCGTGGTGCGCCATATCCAGCCAGACCGCGCCGGGGGACTCATGGCGCTGGACCTCCACCAGGGTGTCAGCGTTCGCCAGCCTTGGTCCCAGGACGCGGGCCGGGAAGCTGGTGATTTCATCGCCAAGCCGGCCATCGGCCACCTGGACGGAGGACGCCGTCTCCAGTGTTCGACCCGACTGGAATTCGATCAACCGATGTCCGCCGACCAGCACCTGGATGGCCAACGGCGTGGCCGTCGCATCGGGACTCCAGGGACCGGACGCAGGGGGGTTGGCATCGGCGACCACCTGCAGGCGCCGCGACTCCATCCGTTGATAGCCGCCCAGGGCGCTCTCCAGCGGCCGGTCACCGACGGTATCCAGGGCGCGGGCCGCCGCCACGTAGGTGGCGCTGCGCAGGCCGCCGCCCTGGCCCGTCGCCAGTCCGCCATCGGCAAGCGTGAAATATCGGACCGCGGCCGCCAGACCATCGATCGCCCTCTGCACAGCCTCGGGTGCGGCCAGGCCCCGCTGGGCCATCGCCTCATCCAGGGTCTGGAGGTCGAACAACAACTCGAGCGTCGTCGACGCCTTGCGCGACGCGTGCGCGCCATCTGGCCGAACAGCGCGGGGAAGCGTCCGGGCCAGTCGCTCCAGCGCCCGATCCAGCAGCTTCGTCCCGGCCGCGCCTTTCAGGGCGACACCGGCCACCGCGGCGGCTGTGGCGCTCTCCGCAGCCCCCGGCCCGAAGCGACGGCGCAGAAGGTCGCGGGCCTGCCGCGCGAGGTCGGCGGCGATCTGGGCGGTTTCGGCATCGGAGGCGCGCGCGGTCAGGCTGGGGCCGGCGCAGGCCAGGTTGTAGACGCGCCGGGCCATCACCTTGGGATCCCAGGCAAAGCTGTTCCAGCGGCCGAACAGCCGGCGCCATTCCAGCACCAGCCTCAGCGCCTCAGCCGCGCCCTCGGGACCAACCGCGATGAGGTCGGGCAACCAGTCGAACCGGTGCAGGGCCTCGGCAAAGGGTCGGTCGGGGCTGGGGCGATCCCACGGGTCGCCGCCGGCGCCCACAGCCAGGGTTGCGCCGCCCAGCGCGAAGACGCCGGCCAGTACCCCGCGCCCGGCTTCGACATACGCCGGTCTGTAGTCACGCGGCTGCAGGGCGAAGCCGTCGGGCGCTGGCCGGTTGGAGAGCCAGCGATGCAGATCGGACCCGCGCCACTCCTCGGTGATCGCCCGGCCTGTGGCCACAGCAAGGGCCAGCGCCAGGTCCAACCCCGGAGGACGACCAAGACGGGGTGAACCGGCCACCGCGCGCCTGTCAGCCACGAAGCGCGGCGATGTTGGCGGCATAATTCGCCGCCCCGCCCCGGAACACGGCGGTTCCGGCCACCAGAGCCGTGGCGCCCGCCGCAACGCAAAGCCTCGCCGTATCCGGCGTGACCCCGCCGTCCACCTCCAGCGGGATGTCGCGACCTGTGGCGTCAATCATGGCCCTGAGCGCGGTGATCTTCGCCAGTTGGGAGTGCATGAACGTCTGGCCGCCGAAGCCGGGGTTGATGGACATCACCAGGATAAGGTCCACCTCGTCCATCATCCACTGGATCACCGCGGGATCCGTGGAGGGGTTGAACACCACGCCGGCCTTTGCGCCGAGCTCGCGTATGCGCTTCAGCGTGCGATTCAGGTGTGGGCCCGCCTCGGGGTGGACGCTGATGTAGTCAGCGCCGGCCGCGCGGAACGCCTCGAGATAGGGATCAGCCGGCGAAATCATCAGGTGAACGTCAAACGGGATCTTCGCGTGAGGCCTGAGCGCCTTCACGACGTCCGGGCCGATCGTGATGTTGGGCACAAAGTGCCCGTCCATCACATCCACGTGCACCCAGTCCGCCCCGGCGGCCTCGATGGCGCGGACTTCCTCGCCGAGCCGCGCGAAATCGGCGGCGAGGATCGAGGGGGCGATGAGGGTCTTGGGCGCGGCCATGCCCCGGCATAACCTGATGCGGGCTGGCCTGCCAATGTAGCTCTCCGGACCAAGGACCGGTAGCTCTTGCGGTCTTGTGGATCAAGTCTGGGCCAACTTGTATCAGGACGTTATGTTTGCCTAGCCCTGTTGGAGAAAGCCATGCAATCAATGCTCATTTGATTTCTTCCGCTCATGGTCATTCAATCGATTTACGCAACTATTGTATTCATCATGGCAAGGAAGCGTCGTATAAACCCGTGGTTCTGGACGATCAGTTCGTTATTTCCAGGCCTCGGCATTTTGGCCTCGGGTCTCTTCATGCTGATTACGACATTGTCGATGCTTGACCGATTGAATGCTCTCGAGATGAACAAGGCCTTCAACTGATGGCCTGACGCGGCGACCGCCGTTCTCCTCCCCCGTCGGGGGAGGGGGACCGCGCGGAGCGGGGTGGAGGGGGCCGCCGTCGCACGGAGCGCCTATGTGTGCGCCTCGATCATCCGAAGCGCGGCGTCCATATCCTCAAACACCAGGCTCGCCGAGATGCGCAGCGTCCGGATTCCATGCAACGCCAGCCAGGCGTCGCGTTCCGCGTCGCGCGCCTGAGCATCGCCCAGCCAGTGCGTCTGCCCATCAACTTCAACGCAGAGCTTGGCGGCGTCGCAATAGAAGTCGAGCACATAGGGACCGATAGGATGTTGGCGGCGAAACCGCATTCCCTGGGTTTTCCCACGCAGCGCGACCCACAGGCGGGCCTCCGGCGGCGAAGCGACCGCGCGCGACGGATTGTCGTCCTCGGGGCGTACATAGGGTCAGAATGTCAGGCACGCTGCTCCCGGCAAGCCCCTTCCACCCCGCTTCGCGCGGTCCCCCTCCCCCGACGGGGGAGGAGAGCGGCTAAAGCATCGACTTAGGAGCGCCTCAGAGCATCTGCGGCAACACCCGGTCCGGCGGCTTCTCGCCGTCCATCCAGACCTTGATGTTGATGATTACCTTCTCGCCCATCTCGACCCGTGCCTCGACGGTGGCCGAACCCATGTGCGGCAGCAGCACGGCGTTGGGGTTTTTCAGGAGCTTGGGATTCACCCGGGGTTCCTGCTCGAACACGTCGAGCCCGGCGCCGGCCAGGTCGCCGGAGGCCAGCAGATCCGCCAGGGCTACCTCGTCGATGATCTCGCCCCGGGCCGTATTGATCAGAATGGCGTGCTTCGGCATCAGTTTCAGCCGCCGCCCGGACAGAAGGTGATAGGTGGCCGGCGTGTGCGGGGAATGGACTGAGATGATGTCCATCCGGGCCAGCATCTGGTCCAGGCTGTCCCAGTAGGTGGCGCCCAGTTCCTCCGCCACCCGGGAGCTGACCGGTTTGCGGTTGTGGTAGTGAATCTGCAGACCGAACGCCTTGGCGCGCCGCGCGACCGCCGTGCCGATCCGGCCCATGCCGATGATTCCCAGCCGTTTGCCGGTGATTCGCCGACCCAGCATCCAGGTGGGCGCCCATCCGGCGAACTCGCCGGACTGCACGGCGTTGGACCCCTCGATCACACGGCGCAGGGTGACCATCATCAGGGTCATGGTGAGGTCGGCGGTGTCTTCGGTGAGCACGCCGGGCGTGTTGGTGACGAGAATCCCCCGCGCGGCGGCGGCGGCCACGTCAATGTGATCGACCCCGGCGCCGAAGTTGGCGATCAGCTTCAGCCTTTCTCCGGCCTTTTCGATCAATCCGGCGTCGATCCGGTCGGTTATGGTGGACGCCAGAACATCGCAGCGCCCCATCGCTTCGATCAGGGCCTTGCGGCTCATCGGCTCATCGGAGACGTTGAGTTCGGCGTCGAACAGTTCGCGCATGCGGGTCTCAACCGAGTCCGGCAATCTGCGGGTGACGATGACTTTCGGCTTGCGGGGGGCCATGTGCCTACGAAAAAAGGATTGCTTCAGGCGCCGCTCCCGGGCGCTCAATTTCCGGACCCTAGCAAACGGCGTGAGCAGGGCCAAGGCGGGGTGTGCGGCTTGAGTGATCAGCGGACGAATCGAGTGGGTCTTGGCGCTGTGGCGGCGCTTTGCCTTTTGCCCTCGATGGCGGCGGCGGAGCGCCAGACGCCCTCCGGCTACGCCGTGCCGCGCTATATCACCCTGAAATTCGGCAATGTGAACGCACGCGCCGGCCCGGGAGATGATCACAAGCTGTTGTTCGTCTATCGCGCCAAGGGCCTTCCCCTGCAGGTGATTGCCGAGACTACGGCGTGGCGGCGGGTCTGTGACCCCGAGGGCCAGGTCGCCTGGATTCACAAACGCCTGACGGATGGGCGGCGCACAGTCATCAATACCCGCAAGACGCCAGCGCCGATCTACCGCTCGGCCAAGTCCGACGCCACGCCCTCCGCCTATCTGAACGTACGCGCGATGGCCGAGCTGGACCGGTGCGAAAAAGGCTGGTGCCGCGTGAAGGCGCCGGGCGCTAAGGGCTGGGTCCCTGTGGGCAGCCTCTGGGGCACATCCGACGCATTGCAATGTCGTTGAGGCGGCGGGCAGGCCTGTGCTAGGCCCTGATGCTCTTTAGTTGAAAGCCTTCTCGATGAGCGATCCGGCAGCCCGGCCTTCCAGCTTCTCCTATGAGGAGCTCATTGCATGTGGTCGCGGCGAGATGTTCGGACCCGGCAACGCCCAGCTCCCGGCGCCGCCGATGCTGATGTTCGACCGGATCATCGAAATCAACGCGGACGGCGGCCCGCACGGCAAGGGCCATATCGAGGCAGAACTCGATGTCCGGCCAGGCCTGTG
The DNA here is from genome assembly GCA_903909375.1 of uncultured Alphaproteobacteria bacterium. Lineage (GTDB taxonomy): Bacteria > Pseudomonadota > Alphaproteobacteria > Caulobacterales > Caulobacteraceae > Phenylobacterium. Next base: position 15,766 of record CAIVVM010000041.1, on the reverse strand, counting down.
GTTCTTCGACTGTCATTTCATCAACGATCCGGTGATGCCGGGCTGCCTGGGTCTGGACGCCATGTGGCAACTGGTCGGTTTCTTCCTGGGCTGGAGCGGCGCGCCGGGGCGTGGCCGTGCGCTGGGTTGCGGGGAAGTGCGGTTCACGGGCGAGGTCACGCCCGATATCAAGAAGGTCACCTACCAGATCGACATGAAGCGCGTGATCCTTCGTCGGCTGGTGATGGGCATCGGTGACGCGGTGCTGCTTGCCGACGGCAAACCCATCTATGAGGCCAAGGATCTGCGGGTCGGCCTCTTCAAGGAACAAGGCTGAAAGCCAACACACAGGGAGAAGACGCTCTGATGCGCCGCGTCGTCGTCACAGGGATGGGCATCGTCTCGTCCATCGGAAACAACACCAACGAGGTTCTGGCTTCACTCAGGGAGGCCAGGTCCGGCATCGTCGCCGCTCCGGAGTATGCCGAGCTTGGCTTCCGTAGCCAGGTTCACGCCCCGCCCCAGATCGACTGGGAGGCGATGGTGGACCGGCGCGCCGCGCGCTTCCTGGCCCAGGGTACAGGCTTTGGCCATATTGCGATGGAACAGGCCATCGCCGATTCCGGCCTTGAAGAGAACCAGGTCTCCAACGAACGTACGGGCCTGGTGGTCGGCGCGGGTGGGCCCTCGACCCGGGTGATCGTCGAAGCCGCCGCGACGGCGCGGGAGCGCGGTCCGAAGCGCGTGGGGCCCTTCGCGGTGCCCAAGGCCATGAGCTCCGGCGCCTCGGCGACGCTGTCGACATGGTTCAAGATCCGGGGTCTCAACTTCTCGATTTCGTCGGCCTGCGCCACCTCGGCCCACTGCATCGGCGTCGGATACGAGCAGATCCTGATGGGCAAGCAGGATGTGGTGTTCGCTGGCGGCGTCGAGGAACTGGACTGGACCCTCAGCGTCATGTTCGACGCCATGGGCGCCATGAGCAGCAACTTCAACGCGACGCCGGCCGTGGCCAGCCGCGCCTATGACCTGAACCGCGACGGTTTCGTGATCGCCGGCGGCGCAGGCATCCTGGTGCTTGAAGAGCTGGAATACGCCAGGGCCCGCGGCGCGAAGATCTATGGCGAGATCGTGGGCTATGGCGCCAACTCCGACGGCTTCGACATGGTGGCGCCCTCCGGCGAGGGCGCGGCGCGGTGCATGAAGCTGGCGATGTCCACCGTCGGTGGCCGTAACATCGACTACCTGAACCCGCACGGCACCTCGACCCCGGTGGGCGACATCAAGGAGATGGAGGCGGTTCGGTCCGTCTTCGGCGACAAGCCGCCGCTGATCTCCTCAACCAAGTCCCTGACGGGCCACAGCCTGGGCGCCGCCGGCGCGCAGGAGGCGATCTACAGCCTGCTAATGCTGAACAACGGCTTTGCCTGCGAGAGCGCTCACATCGAGACCCTGGATCCGGCCTTCGCCGACCTGCCTATCCTGCGGGAACGCTCGGACAAGCCACTGGAGACGGTGATGAGTAATTCGTTCGGCTTTGGCGGCACCAACGGCTGCCTGGTGATGGCCAGGCTCTGAGGCCCGCGTGGCGGCGGAACCGCTCCTGCCAAAGCCGCCTGTCCCGCCGGACCCGGAGACGTGCTGCCAGCGCGGCTGCTATCCGTGCATCTTCGACTACTACGACACGGCGCTGGAGCGGTGGGAAGGCCGCGTCAGGGCGCTGGGGCATGACCCCGCCGAGGTGATGGATCGCCTGTCCCGCGAGCCCTGACCGCGAGCACTCCCTTGCCCTTCGGCTTGTCCCCGTTCAAAACCCGCCTCAACAAGGGAGAACGCGACGTGGCCGACGATTATCAGATGCCCACCGGTAACCTGATGAAGGGCAAGCGCGGGGTTGTGACCGGCGTGGCCAACCACCAGTCCATCGCCTGGGGGATCGCCAGCCAGCTGGCCGCCCAGGGCGCGGAGATCGCCTTCCTGCACCTGCCCGGCATGGAGCGTCGCGTACAGCCCCTGGCCGACAGCATCGGCGTAAAGGTGCTTGCCCCTGTCGATGTCACGGATGACGCGGCCATGGACGCCGCCTTTGATGTGGTGAAGCAGGCCTTCGGCCAGATCGATTTTTTTGTCCACGCCATCGCCTTCGCCAACAAGGACGAGCTGAAGGGCAGCTTTGTCGACAATACGACGCGCGACGGTTTCCTGCGGGCGATGAATATCTCTGCGTTCAGTTTTGTGGATTGCGCCCGACGCGCCGCCGAGCTGATGCCGGAGACCGGCGGCTCCATCCTGACGCTTACCTACATGGGCTCGGAGCGGGCGATCCCGAACTACAACACCATGGGTGTCGCCAAGGCGGCGCTGGAGGCGGCGGTGCGCTATGCCGCCCGCGACCTCGGGCCGAAGGGCATCCGCGTCAACGCGCTATCACCCGGCGCCATGAAGACGCTGTCGCTGGCGGGCATCTCGGGCGGTCGCGGCATGCTGGCCAAGGGCCGTTCGCTATCGGCCATGAAGGAAGACACCTCCATGGAGGGCGTGGCCGGGGCTGCGTTGTGGCTGCTGTCTGACCTCGGCAAGTCCACCACCGGCGAGGTAATTCATGTGGACGCCGGCTTCCACATCATGGGCTTCTCCGAAGATGAGGCCGAATAGGCGGATCGCAAGATGACGGGCTCAGCCCAACCCGATGTGATCATCGCCGGCGCCGGGATCGCCGGGTCGACTTTGGCGCTGGCCTTGGCCCAGGCGGGGCTGCGGCCATTGCTGATCGACCCGGTGCCGTTCGACGACCAGATCGCCCCCACGTTCGATGGTCGCGCGTCAGCCATCGCCTACTCTGCGTTTCGGCAATGGCGGGCCCTGGGCCTGGCCGAGGCGCTGGAACCCCATGCCGAGCGGATCGAACAGATCCTGGTGACCGACGGCCGGACGCCGGGCGCGTCCGCAGGGGCGCCAACCCCTTTCTTCCTGCGCTTCGACTCCGCCGAGATCGCGGACCGCTCCGAGGGGGAGCCGCTGGGCTATCTGCTGGAGAACCGTCATATCCGTGCGGTGCTGGCTGGCGCCGTGAAGCGCGCCGGGATCGAGGTGATGGCGCCGGCCCGCGTGGTCCAGGCAGACGTCAGCGCCCGTGAGTCTACGGTGACCCTGCAGGACGGTCGGGTTTTAAACGCGCCGCTTGTGGTCGGCGCTGAGGGGCGCGGATCGGTGATCCGCTCAGCCGCAGGGATTGGGGCTGTCGGCTGGGACTATCCACAGACCGGCGTGGTGGCGACCGTACGGATGGAACGGCCGCACGGCGGCGTGGCGCATGAGTATTTCCTGCCCGGCGGCCCGTTCGCGATCCTGCCGTTGACCGACAATCGGGCCAGCCTGGTGTGGACCGAGAGTACTGCGCGGGGTGAGGCGCTGAAGACAGCCCGGCCGGAGGTGTTCCAGGCCCATCTGGCGCGGCGGTTCGGTGAGTTCCTGGGCGAAATCACGGTCGAGGGGCCGATCTTCACCTATCCGCTCAGCCTGCAGCTGGCCGAGCGATTCGTGGCCCCACGCGTCGCCCTCCTGGGGGATTCGGCCCACGGCATCCATCCCATCGCCGGCCAGGGCCTGAACCTGGGACTGAAAGGCGCCGCCGCCCTGGCCGAGGTGCTGGTCGACGCCATTCGATTGGGCGAGGACATTGGCTCGGAGGTGGTGCTGGCGCGCTATGCCGCCTGGCGCACCTTTGACACCGTTACCCTCGCGGTGGGCACGGATCTGTTCGTACGCCTGTTTTCAAACGACAATCCGCTGCTCCGGCTGGTCCGGGGCGTGGGCATGGCGGCGGTGAACCGGATCGCGCCGGCCAGAAAGTTCTTCATGCAGGAAGCCGGCGGCGCAGTTGGGGATTTGCCAAGGCTGCTGCGCGGCGAGGCCCTGTAGCGGCGGTAGGGCTATTCCCCTTCGCCCAGATCGCGGGCGTCTTCCGGGAGCATGATCGGCACGCCGTCACGGATCGGATAGGCCAGCCGGGCCTTGGCGCTGACAAGCTCGGCCTTTTCGCGGTCATAGGTCAGCGGCCCCCGGCTGACCGGGCAGATCAGGATCTCCAGGAGTCGGGGGTCGACCTCGACGTTTGTCTCGGGGTTGCTCATTGCTGACCCTTACTGCAGGCGCGGCGGCTCGTCATCCGGATCTCCGGCGTCGATCTCCAGCAGAGTGGTCAGGATCTCGAACCGACCCGCCAGATCGGGGGTCTCCAGGAAAGCCTGCTTCTCGGCGGGCTCAAAGGGCAGGCCCATGCAGAGGCTGTTGACCAGGGCCTCCAGCGGCGCCTCCTGGGCGCTCTCCCAATCAATGTCGAGTTGTCGAAGGTTGAGGTAGCGCTTCAGGGCGCGAGCGAACCGGGCGCGGGCCAGCGCCGACGCCTCCAGGTCTTCGTCCTGGCCTAGATCTCCGCCAAACCGCGTGTAGCGGGCGCGCAACTGTCGGTAGGGCAGCCGCAGATCAAGCTCCTCGCCGGCCTCGAACCGGCAAACCCCGGTAAGCGTGATCAGATAACGACCGTCCGAGGTCTCGTTGTAACTGGTGATCCGGCCGACGCAGCCGACATCGGCCAGCTTTGGCCGCTCCCGGTCGCCGCCCTGGCGGGTCTGGATCATGCCGATCACCCGATCCCCGGCCATGACATCGTCGATCATGTTGAGATAGCGCGGCTCGAAAATCTGCAACGGCAGTTCGCCGCCGGGCAACAGCAGCGCGCCGTCCAGGGGAAACACCGGGATCAACTGGGGCAGATCGGCGGTTTGGCGGTAGGGAGCCATGGCGACCTTCAACTGAAAAGGATGGCAGAGAGTTTGCGTCGCCCTTGTTTGGCGACATCAGACATTTGCCCGGCCGCTTCAAATACGATCAGGAGCTGTTTGCGGGCCGCTTCGTCGTTCCAGACGCGGTCGCGCCGGATGATCTCGATCAGCTGGTCCACCGCCTCTGTCATGTGGCCCGAACCAGCCAGAGCCTTGGCCAGTTCCAGGCGCGCCTCGTGGTCGTCGGCGTCGGCCGCCAGACGCGCCTCGAACGCGGCGGTCTCCGAAGGCGCCTCTGCCGCCAGGGCCAGCGCCGCCCGGACGCTGGCGATATCCGGATCCTTCGCGTCCGCCGGGGCCAGCGCCAGTACCTCGGCGGCACGCTCCAGGTCTCCGGCCTGCTGATAAAGCCGGGCCATGCCGCCGATGGCCTTCACATTGGCCGGGTCCATCTGCAGCACCTGGGCGTAGGCCTGGGCGGCGCCGCCCAGATCACCCAGCTCCAGCGACTCGCGGGCCATTTCCAGCAGCTGGTCGGCCGGCGAAGCGCCTCCGCGACCCAGCTTGGCGACCCTGTCCACGAACGCCTTCACCTGGCTCTCGGGCAAGGCGCCCGAGAAGGTGTCCACCGGCCGGCCGTCCACAAAGGCGAACACGGCAGGTATCGACTGCACCCGAAGCTGGCCCGCATAGGCCGGGTTCTTGTCGATATCCACCTTGACCAGCTTCACCTTGCCCTTGGCCGCAGTCACCGCCTTTTCAAGCGCCGGGCCCAGCTGTCGGCATGGACCACACCAGGTGGCCCAGAAATCCACGATGACCGGCGTCGTCTTCGACGCCTCGACCACGTCGGCCATGAAGGTGGCGTCGGTGGCGTCCTTGATGAGGTCGGCGACGGGCCCGCCTTGTGTTTCACCGATCAGGGTCATGGCCTGAATAGTCCTCTTCCTGACCCGTGCGGGTCGACATCACGCAACATGGTCGCAGCAGCCGCCGGCTTCAATCCTGAGCTATCGAAACCACGGACGTTGTGGCGAAATCCACGATTGTCGGCGTGACCTCAAGAGCCGCGAGAAACCGTCTAAAGCCTGCGCCGCTGATTGTCGTCGTCGCGGTATTGGTGAGGGGGTGGAAATTGACGTGATCGGCCTCGGCAAGGGTCCGGTCGAGAACGAACCTGACTCGATGATCCACATCGTTGATCAGGCCAAACGCCGTAACGGACCCCGGCGTCACACCGAGTGTCTCCACCATCACTTCCGGCTTGCCGAACGACAGCCGCCCCGACCCGATGATGCGGTGCAGGTTCTTCAGATCGATGGTGGCGTGGCTTTCCGCCGAGATCAGCCAGAGCTGACCCCGGTCGTCTTTCAGGAACAGATTTTTGGTGTGGGCGCCCGTAATGGCCGGCTTGATGGCCTCACCCTCGCCGACGGTGAAGACCGCAGGGTGGTCGTAGGTCCCGGCCTCGACGCCGAGCCCGGCAAGGAAGGTCAGGAGGTCACTGCGGGTCTTCATCACCCGCTTTCATATCGGATCTGTCGGCCAAGGCGAGGGCAACGCGCAGCATGACTGACGCCTGTCGGGCGATGGTGATAGGGTTGAACGGATTTCCAATATGGCGATCCAGACGTATGGGTCCCTATCGTCAATCAGATGCCGGAAGGACCTCGCCCGCATGACCCAGCCGCGCATGGAGCTTGAGTGCTTCCCCACAACCGAGCGCCCGCCGGAAATCGTGCCTGGCCGGCCGCAGCGCGCCTGGATGGACAGCTTTACCTCGCGCCACCCCTACCGCTGCCTGCCGCTCAACATGGCGAATTCGTCCGGCTGGGAGATCCTGTGCCCCGTCGCCTTTACCGCCGAGTGGAACGGCGGGCTGATGCAGGCCGACATTACGCTGAAGCCTGATTATCCGAACCCGGACTTCCACCGCCTGGCCACCAGCCACTTCAGCCATGGCGTGCTGACAATGCACCCCGGCTATCTGTTCCGCACGCCGCCCGGCTGGTCGATGATGGCTATGGGTCCGCCCAATCAGCCCAAGGACGGCATCCAGGCGCTGGCCGGAGTGGTGGAAACCGACTGGCTGCCCTTTCCCTTCACCATGAACTGGCTGTTCACCCGGCCGGGACGAGTGCGCTTCGAAAAGGGCGAGCCCTTCTGTTTCATCACCCTGGTGCAGGACAAGATGCTGCACGACATCCAGCCGGTGATCCGCCGCATGGATTCCGACCCCGAGCTGCGCCACCAGTATGATGTCTGGGAAAAGCACCGCTCCGAATTCAACCAGAAGATCTTCCGGGGCGACCCCGAGGCCACCAAGGCCGCATGGCAACGCTACTACTTCAAGGGTGAGTTCCCGGGAGAGGTCGACGCCCCCAACCCCGAGGGCCACGTCAACAAGCGCAAATTGAAGACCCCGAAACGCGGCTGACGGATTGGGGCCGCGCCCGGCTTGCCAAGCGCAAGGGCCTCTGCCATATAGCCGCCTCTCGCATTTGGGGGTCGATTTCCCCCTACGGAGCGCGGGCGTAGCTCAGTGGTAGAGCACAACCTTGCCAAGGTTGGGGTCGAGAGTTCGAATCTCTTCGCCCGCTCCAATTTTCCCAGGATCTCGAGACTTATCTTCCGCCTCAGGCGCCGGGTCAGAACCGGGTGTTGAGGGTCAGGCATGTGATCCACCCGGTCGCGGCCGGTGCGCACCACGTATGGGTTGAGATAGCCCGGTTCCACTGTCAGGCGGGACCCCGCCGGAATTGAGACGCCGACGAGATTTCGTCAGACGCTGAGGCCGGTCTTCCGGCCCCAGCCGGTCGAGTTCAGACCGATGAAGGGCTCGCTCCAGGCTGCGGCGCTTGCTTGGGGCTCTTTTCCACACGCAACGGGGGATCGATTCCCTCCCGATCAGAACCGGCCTGAAACCTGGAACCCCGCGGTCCGCAGGCCCTCAGGCCCGCCAAGCGCTTTGCGAATCTCCAGCCGCTCAGTGACTCCGCCAGCACGGCTACCAAGGTAGAATTCCCGGGTTCGGGTTTCCCGGGGCGACAGGAGATTGTTGACGAACAGCCGGGCCGTCACGGGCCGGATCGCCGTGGTCTCGATGAAGAGGTCGAGTTTTGGGAGTGGGCGTTCATAGGAAATGACCTCGACGCGCCGGTACTCGTTGCGGTCCGACCAATCGATAACCGAGGCGCCCCACGAGAGCTGCCAGGACGGCATGCTCTGGCGGAAGGTGAGCACATAGGCCCAGTCCTTGTTGCCCAGGTTGAGCGTCGGGCTGCCGGACGTGGCGCCCTGGCGTTCCAGCGGCACCGAGAACGAGCGCTTCTCGCCAGTGATCGGATCGGTCACCCGCGTGCGTTGCCACACGCCGTTGAACCGGAGTTCGGCGTTCGGAAGACCGATGAAGGCCAGCGGCGTGGCGGCGCGCGCCTCCAGGCCCAGGCGGCTGCCGCGGCCGATGTTGCCGAAGGCGTCGGCGCCGGCGATCTCGACCAGGTCGCGAACATCGTCCACCCGATCGGCGAAGGCTGCGACCGTCAGGGCGGTGCGGGGCGCGAGACGGGTTTCCCACTCCAGTCGCGCCTTCCAGGCCTTCTCGGGAACCAGATTGGGGTTTCCCTGGGTCGCGGCGGCGTTGACGAAATCGACGGTGCTGGAGAACTCCGCGAAATCAAGCTGGGCGACGTCGCGGGCCAGGCTGGCGCGCAGCGTGCCAGCCGGCCCCATGGTCCAGGTCGCCGTGGCGCGCGGCTTCACAAAGCGAAAGCTGCGTTCCTTCTGCTGATCGCCGGCTTGGGTGATACGGGAGGCCTCGACGCTGAGGCCGTACTCCAGGGTCAGGGCGGGCGAGACCGTCCAGATGTCGGTGGCGAAGACCTCGCCCCGGGTCTCCTCGACGCGCGCGTCGGAGACCGCGAGCGGCACCTTGACCACCGGCCGGCCGCCGATCTGGTTGGTGATGTTGAAGGTTGTGTCGCGATAGTTGAAGGCCCCCTCGCCGCCGAACTCGAGCGTGTGCGCCGGGTTCACGGTCCACTTGATACGACCGCGCGCGATACGCTCTCCATTCCGGGTGGTCCGGTCCTGGGTGCGCGTGATCAAGGTGGCGGGAAAATTCTGGATGTTGAACACGTCGCGCTGATCGACGCTGCCGTTGGAGATCAGGGTCACCAGCTTGGCCGACAGGCCACCGCCAAGCTGGCGCTCCCAGTCCGCACCAAGCTCTCCGGTATAGTTGGCCTCGAAGTCGGAGCGGCCGATCAGCAGGCTGCGCGGGGCGCCAGTTCCCGTCACCTCGGACTGGATGGTGTCCAGGTGGTTCCATGTGGGCGCGAGCTGGATATTGGCGTTCACCGTGTCAATTGACGTGGGACGCCAGCGCAGGGTCGCGGAACCCTGGGCGCCGATGTTCTGCGGCTTGCCAAGCAGCCGCCGCGCGCCCGTTTGCACGCCGCTGGCGTTGACAAGCCTGTCGCGGCTGTCTCCCCGCCCCAGCAGGTTCGGGAACTGAACATCGAGGCCGAGTTCGGCCTGTGGCGAGAGCTGTACGGCTCTGGAAGCCTGCACCAGCCAGCCCACACGATTGGAGTATTGCAGATGCCGCAGGCCGAGCGACCAGGTCGTTCCGCCGCCCTTCGCCGCGGTTTGCGTCACCACGACATTGACGAGTTGCGACTGGCCGCGCACGTCGAGGCCGGCGCTCGAGCCGGAGAGCAGCTCGATCCGTGTCACGTTACTGGCGGGGATCCGCTTCAGAAGTTCTGACGCTGCGGTTTTGGAACTGGGACGTTCGCCATTGATCAGCAGATTGCCGGCGGAGGCGAAGCCGCGCCGCTCATCGCCGTCCTTGAGCTCGAAGCCCGGCACGCGGGCGACCATGTCACTGGCGTTCACCGGGTTGTAGGGCGCGAAGAAGGCGGCCGGATAGACCGTCTGGCCGTCGGAAACGGGCGCAGGCTGCGTCGGCTGGGCCATGGCTGGACCTGCCAACCCCGCCAGGACGAACGCCGAAGCCGCCCATCGCCAGGCTTGTCCTCGAGTGACTTCAACACGCATGGTTACGGCCCGGATAACTATACAGTTCATTTTGTGGACGGACCTTGGACAGCGCCGCCGTCCAGGTCAATCGGCGAGCCCGCGGATGTCTCCGCAAGCGCCTATCCGCGCGTCAGACGTTCCATCCAGGCGTAGAGGACGCTCTCGCGCCGCTGGCTGGTCTGGATATCGGTCATCAGACTGGAAAGTCGGCCCTTGCCGTTGTCACGGGCGGCGATGACCTGCTGGTTGTAGGCGCGAATGTTGGTGGGGCCGGCCGGGGCGGGCGGGGGCGGCGGGGCCTTCGCCATCGCAGCGGGGCGGGGGCCCTTTCCCTTGGCGGCGGCCTGGACGGGCGCAGGGGCGGACCCGGGCGGCCCGAGATCCGCGGCGCGGACGTAGCCGGGCTGGCCGGCGACGTCGATCTCCCACCAACCGCCATCGGCCTTGGCGGTAGTGGGCTTCACCTCGCGACCCACGGGCAGGTTCATCACGGACGGCGCGGAGGCCACAGGCGCGGATCGCACCACTGTGGCGCGGATCGCCACCATGGCCGGCGCCGGGGCGGCCGGGGCCTGCGCCGCAGCCTGATCATCCCCCGACGGCGCCGCCGAGGCCTTGGGCATCGACAGTCGCGTGACGGCAGGAGCCGCCGCATAGGCCGGCGCCTGGCCGCCCAGCACATCGGCCTCCGACGCGCCATCCGTCATGGCGCGGCCCTGTGTGAAGGTCTTGGCCATGGTGGTGTGCTGGTCGACCACCTCTCCGGTGAGGTCCACATCCTTCTTGAGCGCGCCCATCAACTCGGTGCGTTCGCGGCGGACCGCGCGGCGATCCTTGTCGTTGCTGGCGCTGGCCAGGCGTGAGTTGATGTCGACAGCCTGCTGGGTACGGCAATCGACGAGGGCCTGACCGTCATCGGCGATCTGGCGGGCCACGGTGAGCTGTTTGGCTGCGTCCTGGTCGATATTGAATGAGGCCTTGCGCAGGTCGCCGCCGGCTTCCTGCTCCTTCAGCTGGGCATAGGCTTCGGCCGTGGCGACGATCGCCACCAGTACGGCCAGGGCCGCATAGCCCCGCATGTCACCGCCGCCGCTGATGCCAGGAACATTAAGGCCTATGGCGCTGGACAGGAGATCTGGGCCAAACACCGAGGCTGGCGCCGCGCCGGAAGTGGTGTTGGCCTGCTGGGCCTGTTGCTGGACCGCCATGCTGCCGACCGCACCCATAACACCGCCAAGGCCGCCCAGGGCGCCGCCGAACCCTCCACTGCGACGGCCGAGGCCGCCGCTCATCACGCCTTTGGCCAGTACAGCAGCGCCCTGTTTCAGGCCCTCGCCAAGAGCTGCGTTGGTCTTGGAACGCTTGAGTTCGTCGTACTCGCGGTCCAGCTTGATGAGACCTTCGCGCTGGGGCGAGCAGGCGTTCAGGACGGCGTCCTTGCCCTGGCTCTGGGCCATGACCGGATTCAGGTTCAGACTGACCAGCACAGCGGCGCTGACCGCAATGCGCAAACGCCGGTCCTTCAGATAGCCGCCCATGCCGTCAGCCTCCTGGTCACCGCACGCCGAGGCGCTGCAACTCATCTCGCGCGCCTGCGTCGCCAGCCGCAAGGGCCTTGCGATAGAAATCGACGGCTTTCGACCGGTCGGCGCGCACGCCCTGGCCGGTCTCGTACATGAGCCCCAGGTTGCGCAACGCCAGCGCGCTGCCCTTGTTCGCCGCCTGCTGGAAGAGGCGCACCGCCTCGGCAGGGTTGGCGCGTACGCCGGCGCCGCGCGCGGTCAGGCTGCCGAGACCCAGATAGCCTCGGGCATCGCCCAGATCAGCAGCGGCGCGATAGTACTCCGCCGCCCGCAACTCGTCCTGCGGCAGGCCCACCCCGCTCTCGAACATCACCGCCAGGCTGGACATGCCCTCGCTGTTGCCGGCCTCGGCGGCGCGTTGATACCAGGTGGCAGCCTGGATCTCATCCTTCGGCACGGCCTCACCATCTTCGTAGGCATAGCCCAGGTGGACCATGGCCTCGGTGTCGCCAGCGGTGGCGGCGCGCTGGTAGAGGCCGAACGCGCGACGCCCGTCGCGGACGAGGCCATCGCCCCGGTCATAGGCGTCGGCCAGCTGGGCGATCGAGGGGCCATCGCCGGCATCCACCGCCCGCTGCAGCCAGCTCGCGCCCTGCCGCGGATCCGCCGCAACGCCGCGGCCGCGGTAGTAGGCTTCGGCCAACAAGCCCATGGCGTTGGCAGAGCCCCGGTTGGCGGCATCCTGAATGAACCTGAACCCGGAGGCCTCGTCCTTCGCCGTTCCGAAGCCGTTCAGCAGGCAAAGGCCCCAGTTGACCATACCTCCCGAGTGGCCCGCTCCAGCCGAGGCCTTGAACCAGCGGGCGGCGGCGGCGATGTCCTTGGTCGCGCCCTTGCCGGACAGCGACATGACACCGAGGTTGTACATGGCCGCGCCATTGCCCGCACTGGCAGCGGCAGACCAGTCGCGGGAGGCGGCTGCATAGTCGCCGCGCCCGAATGCGTCACGGGCGGTGACCACCAGATCCTGGCCCGGCTGGGCGGACCGCGAAGCCACCTGGAACGATCCGGCCGGCAACTTCTCCAGGGCGCGGATGCGATTGGAGGCCAGCTTGCGGAACGCGCCGGAAATTTCGCCACGATCCTGGGCGTCCATGTAGGCCTTGAAGTCGGCGGGATCGTCGGAGTCCTTGATCGAGGTCCAGAAGACCTGGTCCTTCTCCCACTTGATCTTGACGGGATCAGCCCCGGCCGCTGCAACCAGGTTTGGCGGGCCGTTGGGGTCGAAACTCCAGTGCACATTGGGCCAGATACCTTGCAGGTCCGGGGTCTGTTCGCCCTCGGTCATTCGCTCGACCTCGGCCTGCACATAGCTGGGGAGCTCGCCAACGGTGATGCCGGGTCGGGTAAGGCCCTGGGCCAGAGCGATGGCGAAGGGGCTGTTGGCGGCGCCGGCCGCACCGTCCTGGGCCACCTGTCCCGGGCCGGCCGCCATCAGGGTGACCACCGCCACGCTGGTGGGACCGGTCTCCCGTGTCAGTCCCCGGCTGTTCCCGCCCAGGCTGCGGGTGGCAGTGGGATTGTTCCGGCAGGCGTCCAGGATGATCAGCCGGACGGCCTTGGCGCCCATCATCGACTGGCCAAGGCGAGCCGACTCCACCGCCGTTCCGGTCAAAGACGACTTGTTGGTGATCACCGCGTCCTTCGGCAGCAGATAGTTCACGCCGTCGATCATGGCGCCATGGCCGGCGTAATAGATCACCGCCGCCTCGGACCCCTTGGCCGCCTCCTCAAACTCGCCGAGACCTTCGATCAGCGACGCGCGGCTGGGGTCGGTGAGCACGGTCACGGTGAAGCCCAGCTTCTGCAGCGTGGCCTGTACGAGCCTTACGTCCCTGGCGGGGTTGTTGAGGCTGGGCACCTTGTCGTACTTCGACACGCCGACCACCAGGGCGACACGCTGGGCGGCCCAGGCGCCGGGGGCAAGACCCAGGCTGATGACAAACGCGACCCCGGCCAGCGCGGCGCGCCAAGCCCTGGTTCCAACATTCAGGCGCTGTCGCTGCGCCATGCGCATCCGCTCACCCTCCAGACCGGACCCAGCATAGCGCAATGGGCGGCAAACGCGACGGGTTCGCGAATGCAGCGGTCAGTCCCTATTCGTGGCGGACAATGATCCGGACGCAGGCGCGCCTTATTTTGTCTCTGGATACTTGATCCGGGGGCGCAGGTTTTCAGTCACGGCACGGGCGTCAAACGCGCTGGCGTCGCCTTCGGGTTTGGCCCCCTTCTGCATCAGGATTTCGGCAGAGGCCTCGTACTTCTCGATGGTCCGCACATCGACCCGGTCACCCAGGAAGGCGCCGCCCCAGAACGGGTCCCAGCCGCGCCAGCCGAAACCGCCGCCATAGTAGCGCCAGGAGGGTCGCCACAGGCCGTAGCTGCCATACCAGGGTCGGTAGAAGGGATCCGGCTCCACATAGGTCCGGGTCTTCTTGTCGGTATCGCGCTCGACGATGGTGAACCAGTCATAGCCGTTCTGGGTGGTCAGCTCGGCGGCCCGGAACAACAGGTAGCCCTCGACCGTCTCACGGCTGGTCAGCGAATTGCCGTTGAAGCTGACGCGGAAGCGATTGGCCTCGACCCGCTGCTCCGAGAAGCCGCCCAGCGACGCCTTGCCCATCACAACCGGTTGATAGGGCGTTGGGGTTGCGCAGGCCGCGAGGCCTGTCGCCAGCACCACCGAGAGGGCGAGGGATCGTCCAAACATTCTTTGCGCCTTCAGCTCAACTGCGATCACGACGAGGTGTACGAACCACAACATCTTGCCGCAAATGTGGTTGCGTGTCGTCAGACGCTGGCGCCGGTCGCCAGCAGATAGATGACCCGGCCCAGCGACCCGAACAGGAGCACCGCTACGGCCAGGGCCTGGATCAGGAACCCGGTGCTGCGCTTGCCCGCATCGGCCACATAGCCCCGCTGATAGATCACGCGTCCCACGATCCAGACAACGCCGACGGCGGCGGCGATGCCTTCGTCCCAGAACATGGCGAACAGCCACAGCGGGACGAGGAACAGCGGTAGCCATTCCAGGGTGTTGTAGTGCGCGCGGATGGTGCGCTCGAGCTCGGGGTCACCGGTCATCGCCGGCGCCTGAATCCCGCTCTTGCCGCGGGCGCGACCCACCTGCAGGCCCATCCAGAAATAGGCCAGCAACGCCAGCAGGGTGACGAGGGCGACATAGGCATAAGGCGGCATTCAGGAGTCCTCCAGAAATTGGCGGGCACGCGCCGCCATTGCTGCAGAGCTTGGCGCCGAACGGGCCCGAGGGGAACCTACCCTTTTGCGCGCCGGTCGCGGTTGGCTTTCACCCGCAACCGCAGCGCATTGAGCTTGATGAAGCCCGCCGCGTCGCGGTGGTCATAGGCCACGGCGCCCTCCTCGAAGGTCACCAGTTCCTGATCATAGAGCGAATAGGGACTTGTACGGCCCACGACGCTGACATTGCCCTTGTAGAGCTTCACCCGGACCTGGCCGGTGACCATCTGCTGGCTGTGATCAATGGCCGCCTGCAGCATTTCGCGCTCGGGCGAGAACCAGAAGCCGTTGTAGACCAGCGAGGCGTACTTCGGCATCAGCTCGTCCTTCAGATGCATGGATCCGCGGTCGAGGGTGATGCTCTCGATACCCCGGTGCGCCACGATCAGGATGCTTCCACCCGGCGTCTCGTACACGCCCCGCGATTTCATGCCGACGAAACGGTTTTCGACCAGGTCGAGGCGGCCCACGCCGTTGTCGTGCCCCAGCTGGTTCAGCTTGGTCAGAATGGTCGCCGGCGACATCGCCACGCCGTCGATGGCGACCGCATCGCCCTTTTCAAAGTCGATGGTGAAGTAGGTCGGCGTATCGGGCGCGTCCTCCGGGGCGATGGTGCGCATGTGGACAAACTCGGGCGCCTCGACGGCCGGGTCTTCAAGGACCTTACCTTCGGACGAGGAGTGCAGCAGGTTGGCGTCGACGCTGAAGGGCGCCTCGCCCCGCTTGTCCTTGGTGATCGGGATCTGATGCTGCTCGGCGAAAGCCAGCAAGGCCTCGCGGCTCTTGAAGTCCCAGTCACGCCAGGGCGCGATCACGTGGATGTCCGGCTCCAGCGCATAGTAGGCCAGCTCGAAGCGCACCTGGTCATTGCCCTTGCCGGTGGCGCCGTGCGCCACGGCGTCGGCGCCGATCTTGCGCGCGATCTCGATCTGCTTCTTGGCGATGAGGGGCCGCGCGATAGATGTGCCCAGCAGGTACTGGCCCTCATAGACCGTGTTGGCCCGGAACATCGGGAAGACGTAGTCGCGGACGAATTCCTCTCGGACATCCTCCACGAAGGCATACTCCGGCTTCACGCCCAGCAGGATCGCCTTCTCACGCGCGGGCTCGACCTCCTCG
>CAIVVM010000040.1 GCA_903909375.1 uncultured Alphaproteobacteria bacterium | reverse complement strand
GATCCCGACCAGATCGCCGCCGCCGTCGTCGCCTTCAACAACACCCCGCGACAATGCCTGGACTTCCGCACCCCGGTTGAGGTCTTCTCCAAGCACCTGTTGCACTTCAAACGAGAATCCACCTCCCGGCATTCGCCGGGACGAGCGGGATTGGGTGGAGACGCTCGCGGATCGAACCTGACATAGGGGTCCCGAGATGGACTGTTTGGCAGCTGTCCGCTTTCAGACCGCCCACCTTTCGATTTCGTCGATTGCCTGGAGGCCAGGGTAGTCCCGTTTCTGAGGGTACCGATGGCGGTAATATGCATTCCAATAACTGGTCGCCTTCGCACGGAGCCTCTGCACACTCGGGCGGTTCTCGCGAACGAGATTGGCATAAACTGATCGATCCAGAACTGGGAGCGCATCTCGAACGTCTTCGACGATCTCGATAACGTATTCGCCGAGCAACACGAGGACAAACGGCGCTACCCACGAGCTTTGATGGTCGACTACAAACCGGAGGGCTTGCTGACGTAAGCGGCCATCTGTTGCGCGGGTAATGAGGCAGTGGGACGCTGGATTGAGACTGTTCAGTCTATCGGAGTCTGCGGATAGGCCAACGAAGTGCAATCGCTGGGGAACGGCAATAATCTTTCCCTTGATGCAGATCGGCTCAGATGGACGCCGATAGGTGTCATCGATGAAAGGTGATAACTCCGAAGCCGCTGCATTTGCCAAAGCGGCAATGCCGAACGGAAACGCTCGACGCGAGGCTTCCACAAACGGCTTGGCGGAAAAAGCATCCATCCCGCAGCTATGCGTGCGTACGCGGACGTTCGCTACCCCCACGGCAGGAGTTGGCGAGGTCCGCTCACAGGTGGTCATCGCGTCCCAAGTGTAAGCCTCAATCCCCTACCGCCCCTGCGACGCCGCGATCATCGCCTGCCGTTCATCCGGCGTCAGCACCCGCCAACGCCCTTCCGGCAGATCGCCCAGAGCCAGCGGCCCGATCCGCACCCGCAGCAGATCCATGACCCGCAGATCCAGCAACTCGCACATCCGGCGGATCTGGCGATTGCGCCCCTCGGTGAGGATGAAGCGCAGGACCTGCCCCTGGGCCGTCACCTTTGCCGGCTTGAGCTGGCGGCCGTCCAGTTCCAGGCCGTGCTGCAGCAGCGCGATCTTGGGCGGGTCGATGCGGCCCGCGACCCGGACCACATATTCCTTGTCCAGTTCCGACTGCGGGCCAATCACGGCCTTGGCCAGGACGCCGTCGTTGGAGAGGATCAGCAGGCCGTGGCTATCCAGATCCAGGCGCCCCAGCGGCGGCAGGCTCATCCTTGAGTCCGGAATGGTGATGCTCTCGCCCACCAGGGCTTCCTTGGTCAGCAGGCGGACGGCGGGGGTGTAGCCGGGCTCCGGCTGGCCGGAGACATAGCCCACCGGTTTGTTCAGAACGGCGGTGAAGCCTTCCAGCCGCCCTTCGGCCTTGTCGGTCAGCGTCAGGGTCTGGCCCTGCAGGATCTTGCGTCCCGCATCCTCCACCCGCTCGCCGTCGATATAGATCAGGCCCTCGCCGATCAGGGCTTCAGCCTCGCGGCGCGAGCATACGCCGCTCTGGGCCAACCACTTGTTGATCCTCTGGGGTTCGGCGTCGTCGTATCGGCGGGTCCAGGCCATGGGGGTCTTTAGCAGATGGCGGGTCGTCTGCCAGAGCTACCAGAGTTCCGAAAGCCTCACGTCCACGCGCGAATGGCGTGCCCTCTCTCACCCCAGAAGATGAACCATCGGCCCGCAGCGTCGACGATCTCGATCTGCTCCTCGTGCGTGAAATTGTCCGGTCGGGGCTTAAACCCCAACCCCATCTGCGCCAGGAGGCCTGTCTTTTCGGCTGGCTGCGGCCCTGATTCAGTCGCCGCCCTGGCCGCCGCAAGCAGCGCTTGGCCGTACTCTATCGCGGACTCGGGAAACCTGTGTTCCCAGGCAGCTGCAATCAGCTGCTTGTTCAGCACGCTCTTGCAGTCGGATAGAAGAGAGCCTCGAAAACTGGTTTCATCGACACCTTCATAACGACCTGCGTGGCTGTAGGCTGGGACGCCATCGCTTTTCACCAGAGCAACGGCGAAGTAGCCGTGGAATTCCTTGAGGACTGCGGCCACTTCGTCCGCTGTCTGGGCCTTCCTGACAGCGACGATCCAGTCGTTGGCGGCCGGGTCATATCCTACCCGTGGCGCGTCGAGCCGCTCATACGCTGGAATGCTGATTTCCTGGAAACGGTTGGTTTCCTGTTCGGTCAATTCCTCGTCGCCAAAACTGCGTTCAATAATTCGCCGCCATTCCGCCTCGTGGCCCGCCCGCGCGCAGCTCTCGACGATCAGATCCAGCCCCATGACGCCCTCAATCCCCGGGAGACTGAAACAAGATTATCTGGCGCTGACTCCGATTGGCAACTTGAGATTGCGCCCGCACGGCCGTGGTTGATGCGACTTACTTCCCCTTTGAATTAGCGCGCCCTGCAGGACTCGAACCTGCAACCGCCCGCTTAGAAGGCGGGTGCTCTATCCGGTTGAGCTAAGGGCGCCCGGTGCGAACCCTAATGGGTCCAGGGGGTTCTTCGACCGAAGGCGAAGTTGTCGGCGTAGGCCTTGAGGATCCGCTTGGCGGGCTTGGGGTCGAAGAGTTGAAAGGCGATCCCGTGGCTCTCGGCGTAGCGGACGGCCTCTTCCTTGGTCTCGAAGCTCAGGCGGACCTGGCTGGATTCTGTGTCGCCCGTCTGGGTCCAGCCCATCAGCGGGTCCGACCGGCGCGCGTCGCTGGGTTCGAACTCCAGCACCCAGGTGGCGGCCTTGGCGCGTCCGGATTGCATGGCGGTCTTGGCCGGGCGGAAGATGCGCGCAAACATGCTCGTGTTCCCAACTGTCCTGTCCAACGCTGGTCGGGGCGGAGAGATTCGAACTCCCGACCCTCTGGTCCCAAACCAGATGCGCTACCAGGCTGCGCTACGCCCCGATTGCGTTGGAGCCCTGCATTATGGGCGTTTCACAATTTCCGCAAACCTAACTCGCCGATTATGTGGATCGATCCATAAGTTTGAACACGCCCGAGCAGCGGACGATGTCCACGCCGCGCACATGCAGACGCCCGTCGGCGAAGGCGACATCGCGGGTGGCGCGGCTCATGGTGGCCTCTCCGATCACCCAGTCGCCCTTGCGGGCCATGTGCAGGTAGTCGAGGGACAGGTGGATGGTCACGGCGATCTTGCCCGAGCCGCGGCCCACAGCGCCGGCCAGAAGCCCATCCGCAAACGCCGACAGCATGCCGCCGTGGACGATGCCGATGCCGTTGGTGTGGCGCGGCAGGGCGAAGAACGCCTGTTCGACGGAACGCCCCTCGCCCAGCCGGTGGAAATAGGGGCCGTTGCGGGTGGAGAACGCGCCGCGGCCGTTGGAGCGGATAAAGCCCTCAGGGGGCTCAGGGATCACATCGTCTTCGTCGGTCATCGGGTGGCGGCTCTGGGTTTCAGGCTGATCTCGTAGAGTCGGGGCCAGTTCTTGCCCGTGACAAACAGCCGGTCCTGTTTGGCGTCATAGGCGATCCCGTTGGGCACGGCGTCGGTGTCGCGGCGCCGCGCGGCCTCGGGCAGTTCGGAAAGGTCGATCACGCTCCTGACGACGCCGGTCTTCGGGTCGATCCGGGCGATCAGGTTGGTTTGCCAGATGTTGGCGTAGACCTCGCCCTTCACCCATTCGATCTCGTTCAGGTTTCGCAACGGCCGGCCCTCGGCGGTGACCCGGACCCGGCGCACCTCGCGGAAGGTCATGGGATCGAGAAACCGCAGGACCGGGGTGCCGTCGCTGAGAATCAGATGTTTGCCGTCCTGCGTCAGGCCCCAGCCCTCTCCCGGGTAGCTGAAGGTCGACTTCAACGCGAAGGTCTTGCGATCCCAGCGGAACCCGACCTGGTCGCGCCAGGTGACGCTGATCAGCTCCCCACCCCAGTTGACCATGCCCTCTCCGAACATGGTGGGCGAAATGGACTGGGACTGCAGCACAGCCCCGTCAGAGAGGCGCACCCGCCGGATGTTGGACTGACCGATCTGGCCCGTGCTTTCGTAGAGCGCGCCATCCAGAAACAGCAGGCCCTGGGTATAGGCGCGGGGGTCGTGGGGATAGGTCGCCTTGATGGTCACCCCGAACACCGGAAGGGCGGCTGCGGCGGGGCCGCCGGCCGGCAGCGCCAGACAGGCGACGACGAGCGCGACCCACGCTCTCAGGTGATGATGCAACGGCAAGGGAGACTCCCGATCCGGTCCGTCGCCGTGTTTGCGACCAATGCCGGGCCCGCGCAAGCGGCGGATCAGAGGCTGGCGGCCTCGATGTCGGCCACCACCAGCCCCTTCGGGCCGTCGGCGAACTGGACCATCACCCGCTCACCCGGCAGCAGATCCTCGATACCCGAACGCCGCAGCGTTTCGATGTGGACAAAGATATCGCCGGGTTCGTTGTCGCGCACGACGAAACCATAACCCTTGGCCCGGTTGAACCACTTGACCCGGGCTTCCTCCATCGGGCCGTTGGCCTCGACGATAGGGCGTGGCGACCGCGCGACATAGCCCTCCGGCCGAAGTCTCATCGGGTCATCGGTGTGCCGCTCACTGAGTAGCGCCGAGGATTCATCCACGAGGACCACCTCCGCCACCTGCCAACCCTTGGAACGGCGGACGACATCGCAGGTGATGGTGGCGCCTTCCGGGCAGCTCTCGCGACCGGAAGGCCGCAGGCTGGTGACGTGGAGCAATACGTCCTTGAGATCGGTCTGGGTAGGATCATCCGGCACGATGAACCCATAGCCCTTGCCTGCGTCGAACCATTTGACGCGCCCGCAGATTCTCACAGGCGGCCCGTCGTCCTGCTCGATCTCGTAACCAGCCATACGCCCCCCGGCCCGCTACCTTCGACGCCTTTTGCAGGCGTCAGGGACAAGAGTGTTCTCGTTAGCTGGCGGGCGTCAATGGGAAACCACCGGGATGCTCTCGCTACAGGTCAAGAGCAAACACCCCGGAGGGGAAATCGCGTGGCAGTCCCTAGGGGAGTCGAACCCCTCTCTCCAGGTTGAAAACCTGGCGTCCTAACCGATAGACGAAGGGACCACTCGGCGCGAGGCGCGCTCTATAGACGCCTTCGAATTGAGGCGCAAGCCGAGGCCCGCAGCCTCATAGCTGTCGGGGGTCAGCCACGTCCTCGATCTCCAGCTGGACGCCTTCGCGGCCCTGCCAGTCGTCGGGCTTGAGGCGCCCGGCCACATGAATATGCCCCCCCTCGGAGAGCAGGCGGCGGCCCAGATCGGTGTCCTCGCAGCGCCAGGCGATGGCCTTGAGCCGGCCGCCGGTCCGATCCACGAGCGTGCACCGGACATGCCCACCGCGAAGCGCCATCGGACGCTCGACACGGGCGTCCGCCAGCGCGAACAGGGGTTCGGGATTGCCGGGTCCAAAGGGGGCCAGGCGCTGGAAGTCCGTCCACAGGGTTCGATCCGCCCCCCGCGTCGTGATCAGCGCATCAAACTCCAGCGCGTCCTCGGCTGCAGCGATCTCGCACTCTCCCGCCATCATCTCGCAGAGGAAGGCCCGCAGTTCGGGGATAGTGTCGGGGCGCACCGACAGACCCGCCGCCATGGCGTGCCCGCCGCCGGAGAGCAGCAATCCCTGCTCATAGGCCGCCTGCACCGCCCACCCCAGATTTACACCGGGCTGAGACCGGCCGGAGCCTTTGCCCACGTTGCCGGGCCGGTCGATGCCAATGACGATCACCGGCTTGCGATAGCGTTCCCGAAGCCGTCCGGCCACGATGCCGATCACGCCGGGATGCCAGCCGTCCTCGGCCACCACGAGGCAAGGCGCGTCGGCCTGATTGCTGGTCCGTTCGATGTGGCGAACGGCGGCCTCCTGCACCTCCTGCTCGACCGTCTTGCGAGAGCCATTGAGCTCATCGAGCTCGGCCGCCAGCGCGGCGGCCTCCTGCGGATCATCGGTCGAGAGCAGGCGGGCGCCCAGATCGGCGCGGCCGATTCGGCCGCCGGCATTGATCCGGGGACCCAGCAGGAAGCCCACATGGAACACCGATGCCGGTCCTTCGGCCTTGGAAACATCCTTCAACGCCTTCAGTCCGGGATTGCCCCAGCCGGACATGACCTTCAGGCCCTGGCTCGCCAGGGCGCGATTGAACCCGCTGAGCTGCGTCACGTCGCAGATGGCGCCCATGGCGGCGAGATCCAGCCAGGCGCGAAGGTCGGGTTCCGCCGCAGCCGCAAACAGTCCACGACGGCGGGCTTCACGGTTAAGCGCCGCCAACAGGACGAACACCACCCCGGCGGCGGCCAGGTGCCCCTGCCCCGAACGGCAATCCGGCCGATTGGGATTGACGAGCGCAGCCACCGCGGGGATCTCGCCGGGGCGCATAAGGTGATGGTCGACCACCACCACAGGCAGCTCGATCGTCGCCGCAAACGCCAGAGCGTCGTGGGCCGCCGCACCGCAGTCCACCGTAATGACGAGGTCCGCGCCCTCATCCTTCAGGCGCCGGAACGCCGCCGGAGACGGGCCATAACCCTCGAGAATCCGGTCAGGCACATAGATGGAAATCTCCAGGCCCATGGCCCGGAACCAGCGCACCAGCTGGGCCGCGGACGAGGCGCCATCGACGTCATAGTCTGCGAATACCGCCACCTTGCGCCGGGCGACCAGGGCGTCAACCAGCAGGCCGGCGGCGCGATCCATATCCGCAAAGGACGAGGGATCAGGGAACAGCGCCTTCAGGGTCGGATTGAGGAAGTCGGCGCCCTGCTCCGCCGAGACGCCACGCGACGCCAGCGCCCGCGCCAGCGGCTCTGACAGGCCATGCGTCAGCTGATGCCGGCGCGTGGTTTCCGGATCCGCAGGCCGCTCGCGCCACAGCCGTCCCGACAGGGATCGGGATACACCCAGATATCCCTCAGGGTGCGCGCCGCCGTCGGCCATGTCGCCGTGTTCCATCCGCTCAGGCCGTTCTCAAACGGTGAGTATCGGCCCTGCTGACGCGAGTCGCCAGTCGAAGCGTCAGACCGGCCGCTTCATCCGCACTTCCCGGACCGTGCGGGTTGCCGAATTCATCACCAGGGTGTGGGTATGGACGAAACCGTCCTTCACCGTGACCCCGTCGAGGAGCGCGCCCTTGGTGACGCCGGTCGCGCAGAAGATCGCATCAGCCCGGACCATCTCGTGAAGGTCGTACTTCTTGTCCAGGTCGGTGATTCCCACCCGGTCGGCGCGGGTGCGCTCGTCGGCGTTGCGGAACACCAGTCGGCCCTGGAACTGTCCGCCCACGCATTTCAGCGCTGCGCAGGCCAGAACGCCTTCCGGCGCGCCGCCAGAGCCAAGGTAGAGGTCCACACCCGTTTCCGGATCGGCGGTGTTCATGACGCCGGCCACATCGCCATCGGTGATCAGATAGACGCGAGCGCCCACCTCACGCAGTCCGGCGATGATTTCGGCGTGGCGCGGCCTGTCCAGCACACACACGGTGATCTCGGAGGCCACAACACCCTTGGCTGCCGCCAACGCCCTGACGTTCTCCGCCGGGCTCTTGTCCAGGTCGATGACCCCTGCCGGATAGCCAGGGCCGCAGGCGATCTTGTCCATGTAGGTGTCCGGCGCATTCAACATGGTGCCCTTCGGCGCCCAGGCCATCACCGCCAGTGCGTTGGCCATCGCCTTGGCGGTCAGCGTGGTGCCTTCCAGCGGATCGAGGGCGATGTCGATCTTGTGCTTGCCGCCCTTGCCGACCTTCTCGCCGATATAGAGCATCGGCGCCTCGTCACGCTCGCCTTCACCGATGACGATCTCGCCGTCGATCTCCAGATCGTTCAGCGCTGTTCGCATGGCGTCCACGGCGGCCTGATCGGCCTCCTTCTCGTCGCCGCGCCCGACCATCGTCCAGGCCGCAATCGCCGCAATCTCGCAGACGCGCACAGCGTCCAGAACGAGGCTGCGGTCCAGAACTTCAGAGCTCATTTTGAATGTCCAACCCTTTGGTCCGCGCCTTAAAGCACGAATGTCTTAAAGTCTCAGATACGTGCGATACGGAACATACGGGGCCGATCCAGGACTGCCGAAAGGGCGGCAATCCGCTCCACCGCAGCCATGAGGACCGATTCGGCCACGGAATGGGTGGTCAGCACGATGGGCACGCCAGCTGCGCCCTCCACCGGCTTCTGCAGGAAGCTCTCGATCGACACGCCCGCCTCAGCCAGTGTCTCCGAGACCGCGGCGATCACCCCCGGCTCATCCTTTACGAGGAACCGCAGATAGGCCCGGCACATCAGGCGCGACGGGTCTACAGCCTCAATTTGCGGAAGCGTACGCGCAGGGCCCTGGAACACCGGCCGCCGCGTAGCCAGCAGCGCGTCAGCGATGTCCGCAGCCACCGCCACTGCGGTGGGACCCGCCCCGGCGCCGGGGCCCTGCAGATAGATCCGGCCAAGCCGGGTGCTTTCGATGAAGAGCGCGTTCAGCGCACCGCCGGCCTGAGCCAGCGGATGGCCAAGCGGGGTCAGCGACGGATGGACCCGGACCAGGGCGCTACCCTCCACCCGTTCGGCCGACGCGATCAGCTTGATGCGATAGCCCAGATCCTTGGCCATCTGGATATCGAGCAACTCGACCTGTTCAATACCCTCGACCTCGGTCGCGTCGAAATTGGGGGTGCAGTTGAAGGCCAGGGCCGCCAGGATACTGATCTTGTGAGCCGCATCGAAGCCGCCGACATCGGTAGTGGGGTCCGCCTCTGCATAGCCCAGACGCTGGGCTTCAGCGAGGACGTCGGCGAACGAACGGCCCGTCGCCTCCATCTCGGTCAGGATGTAGTTGCAGGTCCCGTTCAGGATTCCGACGATGGACTGGATATCGTCGCCGACTAGCGCCTCACGGACCACCTTGACGGCCGGCACGCCGCCCATGACAGCGGCTTCGAACAACAAGGGCACGCCGACCTCTTCGGCCAGGGCGGCGAGTTCGGCGCCATGCACCGCGATCAGCGCCTTGTTGGCTGTGATCACCGGCTTTCCGGATTTCAGGGCCGCCTCGACCGCAGCCTTGGCCGGGCCGTCCGAGCCGCCGATCAACTCGACAAAGATGTCGCAGTCCGAAGACGACGCCAGGGCCACCGGATCATCGTACCAGATCTTGCCCGAGATATCGCAGGATCGGGGGCGACTGCGGGACCTTGCCGAGACCGCCGACACGGAAACAACGCCGTCGATGGGCGCAAAACCCTTCCGCGTGTCGATCAGGTCCAGCAGCGCTGCGCCGACGGTGCCCAGGCCCGCAACGCCGATCCTCCAGGCCCTGGCGACCGTCATTGGGCGGCCAGGGCGTTGTGGGAGCGACCCAGGATTTCGTCGGCGTTGGACAGGAACTTCTTCACGTTGCGAGCTGCCTGACGGATGCGGTGTTCGTTTTCGACCAGCCCAACCCGGACATAGCCCTCACCATACTCGCCGAAGCCGACACCAGGCGCCACAGCCACGCCCGCCTCCTCGATCAGCAGCTTGGAGAACAGCAACGAACCCGCTTCCTTGAATTGCTCGGGCACCGGAGCCCAGGCGAACATGGACGCCGGGGGAGCCGGAATGTCCCAACCCGCGCGGCGCATGGAATCAATCAGGGTGTCGCGGCGCGCCTTGTAGATGCCCCGGATTTCCTCGATGCAATCGGTTGGCCCGTTCAGCGCCGCAGCGGCAGCCACCTGGATCGGCGTATAGGCGCCGTAGTCCAGATAGGACTTCACCCGCGCCAGGGCCGAGCAGATGCGGGCGTTCCCCACCACCATGCCGACGCGCCAGCCGGCCATGGCGAAGGTCTTCGACAAGGAGTTCACCTCGACGGCGATATCCTTGGCGCCCTCGATCTGCAGCACGGACGGCGGCGGATTGTCGTCGAAATAGATCTCCGAATAGGCGATGTCCGAGATAACCAGCATGTCGTGCTTGCGGGCCAACGCTATGGCGTCGCGGTAGAAGTCGAGATCCACGCACTGGGCCGTCGGGTTCGACGGGTAGGACAGAATCAACACGGTGGGGGGCGGCGCAGAGTGTTTCACGGCCCGGCTGACCCCGGCCAGATACTCCTCGGGCGACAGCGCCGGCACATGGCGGATAACCCCGCCAGCCATGATGAAGCCGTAGGCATGGATCGGATAGGCGGGGTTCGGGCAGATAATCACATCGCCGGGCGCCGTCAGCGCCTGAGCCAGGTTGGCGAAGCCTTCCTTCGAACCCAGGGTGGCGATCACCTCGGTGTCGGGGTTCAGCTTCACGCCAAACCGGCGGTCATAGTAGCTCGCCATCGCGCGACGAAGGCCGACGATCCCCTTGGAGGCGGAATAGCGGCCGGCCTTGGGATCGCGCGCCGTCTCGATCATCTTTTCGACGATGTGCTTCGGCGTCGGCATGTCGGGATTGCCCATGCCGAAATCGATGATGTCCACGCCCTCGGCGCGCAGGCGCGCCTTGATGCGGTTGACCTCTTCGAGGACGTAGGGCGGAAGTCTGCGGATACGGTGGAATTCAGGTGTCATTGCTAAAGCTCTTTCGCCGCAAGCGTCCGTGCGGCCGGTCTGCGAGCTGATGTAAAGCGTTGGATAGACTCCAGGCGGAAGTCAGCCAAGCCGGTTCAGGGATTTTTTGCCTCTCGCCGCGCTCACCGTGGCGGAGGCGGGGTAGCTCGCTCCCGGAGTTCGCGCGCGAAAGCCTCTGCCTCACCGGGCTTGGGCGGTTCAATTTCGGGGCCGGCGTCACGACGGGCCTTTTCTACGAAGGCTTCTGTAGCCTGAAGGGTCCAGGTCTCCGGCGCGGTGGCGCGCATCAGATTATCGCCCGCCGCGGTCAGACCGCGAGCCGCCAAACCGTACTGGGCGAGCGGTCGAACATCCTTCGGCGTCTTTGGAATGTCGGCAAAGGTCGGGAACTTGCCTTCACCCGGCGTCAGACGTTCCACATCGCCGGCGACGGCGGATTTCGGATCGACGACGGCTTCCCGAAAGGGCGTCGAGACGCATGCGCTCAGCACCGCGCAACCGGCGACAAGCGCCAGCGGCCGGGTCAGGCCGGCGACTTTCGGAAAAAACGGGCGCGACGCATTCATTTCGACCCCGGTCTTATGCGATGATTGCATCACGCGAAAGAGCGCGACCGATATACGCGCCGTTCTGGAGGACCACAGGATGAAAGAGCAGACCTCGGAGGCCCCGCGCAAAGGGGGCAAGAAGGCGGGCTCGAAGGGCGTCAAGAAGGCTCGGGCCGCCAAGGTCGAGGCCAGCGCTGCGGAAGCGCCGCCACAACCGAAGCCCTCGTCACAGGCGCCGCCAAAGTTCGAGAGTGCAGCCTTCAACCCCGAGCAGCGGGCACAGATCGAGGCCTTGTCCATGAACCTGGCGCGCGCCGCGCTGACCGCACAGGGCGCCATTGCCGAGATGGCCCTGCGTCAGGCCGAACGACCCGCCGCGTTGTCTCCGGACCCGTTCCATGTCGGCCCCGCCCTGACCCAGGTGATGGGGCGGCTGGCGGCGCAACCTGACCGCATGATGCGGGCGCAGGCCGATCTGTTTTCAAAGTATCTCGACCTCTGGCAAACAACAGCCCGGCGGGCGACGGGCGACGCTGCCGACCCGGTCGTGACGCCGTCCAAGGGGGACAAGCGGTTCCTGGACCCCGACTGGTCCGACAACCCTGTGTTTGACGCGATCAAGCAGTCCTACCTGCTGACGGCCAATTTCCTGAACGACATGGTCTCGGACGTCGAGGGCGTCGACCCACTGGAAAAGCGGCGCGTCGAGTTCTTCATGCGGATGCTGACGGACGCCTTCGCCCCGTCGAACTTCCTGGCCTCCAATCCGACCGCGCTGCGCGAGGTCATGGCCACAGGCGGCCAGAGCCTACTCAAGGGCATGGAAAATTTCCAGGCAGACCTGAACCGCGGCGGCGGCGCGCTTTCCATCGCCCAGACCGACTACGAGATGTTCAAGATCGGCGAGAATGTCGCGACGGCGCCGGGGAAAGTTGTTTTCCGCAATGAAATCATCGAACTGTTGCAATTTTCTCCATCGACGGAGCAGGTTTACGAGATCCCGCTGCTGATCTTCCCGCCGTGGATCAACAAGTTCTACATCATGGATCTGAGGCCCGAGAATTCGCTGATCCGCTGGCTGGCCAGCCAGGGCATTACCGTGTTCGTCGCCTCGTGGGTGAACCCGGACTCGTCACTGGCGACCAAGACCTTCGAAGACTACATGCGCCAGGGCATCTACGAGGGCGTCGGCGCGGTCCTGAAGCAGACAGGGGTCGATCGTGTGAACACCGTCGGATATTGCATCGGCGGCACCCTTCTCTCAGCAACCCTCGCCCATATGGCGGTGAAGGGCGACACCTCCATCGGCTCGGCCACCTTCTTCGCGGCCCAGCAGGATTTCTCCGAGGCCGGAGATCTGCTGCTGTTCACCAACGAGGACTGGTTGAAGGACCTGGAATCCAAGATGGACGAGGGCGGCGGCGTGCTTTCCGGCGCGACCATGGCCGACACGTTCAACGCCCTGCGCGGCAACGACCTGATCTGGTCGTTCTTCGTCAACAACTACCTGCTCGGCAAGGAACCAAAGCCCTTCGACCTGCTGTTCTGGAATTCCGACCAGACCCGGATGCCAAAGACCTTGCACACCTTCTATCTGCGCAAGTTCTACGGCGAGAACGCCATGGCCAAGGGTGATCTGGTGCTGGACAACGTCCGCATCGATCTCAGCCAGGTGAAGACGCCCATCTATGTGCAGTCGTCCAAGGAAGATCACATCGCGCCCGCTCGCTCGGTCTTCAAAGGGGCTAAACTCTTCGGCGGTCCGACCACTTTCACCATGGCGGGCTCCGGCCATATCGCCGGGGTGATCAATGCCCCCGTCGCCCGCAAGTACCAGCACTGGATCAACCCCGCCCTGCCCGACTCTCTGGAGGAATGGCAGGCCGGCGCCGAGGAACATCCTGGATCCTGGTGGCCGCACTGGGCCGCCTGGCTTGGTGAGCGGTCCGGCGGGATGGTCCCGGCCCGCGATCCCGCACAGGGACCATTCAAGCCGCTGGGTGATGCGCCGGGCGAGTATGTGAAGGTCAAGAGCTGAGGTGAAGATCGGGCAACCCTGAGCCCGTCGAGCCGGATCGGACACGCCGGCGGCTCCCCATGTTTCAGATTACTAACGTTTAATGCGCAGTACCTTGCTTCGCCCAATACCTTGCGGTACCTGATGGGTCATTCAAGGAGGCTCGGACGTGCCAGAAGCCATTGAGATCCAGCTGAAGAAAGGAGCGCTCGAGCTATGTGTGCTCGCCCTCCTTCACCGACAAGACAACTACGCCTACGAGATCGCCGCCCGCCTGGCCGACGCCATCGGCATGGGGGAAGGCACCATCTATCCGCTGATGCGGCGTCTGCAGACCGACGGGCTGGTCGAGACCTATCTCGTCGAGAGCCCGGCCGGGCCGCCGCGCAAATATTACAAGCTGAGTGAGGCGGGCAAACGCAGCTTCATCAGCCAACAGGCCGCCTGGAGCTCGTTCTCCGGGGCGGTCGAAGACATTCTTGGAGGGGCAAAATGACTCGTCAGGCGTTCATCGCCAGGCTGCGGGAAGGCCTGCGCGGCCTGCCGCCGCAAGCCATCGCCGACATCGTCGCCGACTATGATACTCACTTCGCCGATGGCGCTGCCGCCGGCCGAACCGAGGCGGAGGTCGCCGAAGCGTTGGGCGATCCCGCCCGGCTGGCCCGCGAACTCCACGCGGAGAGCACGCTGACCCGCTGGAAAGAGGAGCGCAGCCCCTCTTCCGCAGCCGCGGCGGTCTTCGCCGTGCTGGGCCTGGGCGCCATCGACATTCTAATCCTTCTGCCGATCCTCATGACGGTGGGCGCCACACTGTTCGGACTGATCATCGCGGTGATCGCGGTGTTCTTCGCGGGTGGCGTAGTCTTCGCCGCCGGCCCGTTCATGGATCCGCCGGGCGGCGCGATCACCGCGCTGCTGGCGGGTATTGGCCTGATGGCCGGCGCGGCATCGGGCGGCGCGGTCCTCAGCCTCGTGTCGATCGGCATCATCAACGCCCTCGTCTGGTACGGGCGGCTTCACTACCGGCTTCTGAAGCCGGCGCTCCAGTCCTGAAGTCCGGGAGGTTCAGAACATGATCCGCGTTCTCATCATGATCGCCGTCGTCGGCTTCGTGCTGTCGCTGGGCTCGCTGGCCGCAGCCGTCGCCATCGGTGGGCCCGACGCCTTGACCCGAGGTGGGTGGCACTGGGCCGAGGGTGGCTCCTGGAAGGGCAAACATCTGGGCTGGGACGACGATGACGGCTCCAGTCAACAACGTGACCTGGGACCGCAAGCCACGCGGACCTTGCCCTGGTCCGGCGCCAGTCGGCTCGATGTCGATCTGGCGGCCGATATTCAATACATCCAGTCTGCCGGTCCCTCGAGCGTAGTCATCACCGGTCCGGAAAAAGTCGTGAACGACGTTGTCATCCGCGGCGACAGCCTTCGCTATGAGCATGGCGCCCGTCACGGTCGGCGCGGCTATCCCACGCTCAAGGTGGTGATCCGGGCGCCCGCAATTTCCGATTTCGACCTGTCGGGGCGCAATACCCTGTCTATCGAGGGGTACAATCAACCCCGGCTGAGCATCGATGTATCCGGATCCGCCGAAGTGACGGCGACAGGAACGGCCGATGAAGTGACCCTTGATCTGTCGGGCGCCGGTGACGCCAACCTGGGTGCGCTGAAGTCAAAGTCGGTGCGAGTGGAGGTTTCAGGGTCTGCGGACGCCATCATCGCTCCCACGGAAAGCGCGCAGCTGGAGATATCCGGGTCGGGGGATGTCCGGTTGCTCACCAACCCCAAATCGCTTGAAACGGAAATCTCGGGAGCAGGCCGTGTCACTCAGGGCGCGGCGGCGGCTCCGGCCGCGCCGGCTCCGCCCGAGCCGCCACGTCCGCCGGGCGGCGCGAAAACCTGAAGACTTCAGTCGGCCAGGTCCCGTGGATCTCCCACCGCCAGCCTGCCAGCTTCCAGCCAGGCG
The DNA here is from genome assembly GCA_903909375.1 of uncultured Alphaproteobacteria bacterium. Classification (GTDB taxonomy): domain Bacteria; phylum Pseudomonadota; class Alphaproteobacteria; order Caulobacterales; family Caulobacteraceae; genus Phenylobacterium. The sequence goes on along the minus strand of CAIVVM010000040.1, from coordinate 104,969 downwards.
CGCAGACCGGGTGAAAGCTCCTGTTCGACGCGCGCCTGGTAGAGCGCATTGTCCTCATCCGTCAGCACGCCTTGCCAGCGGTTGTTGGTGCCCTTGTTGAGGAAGGTCTTCACGCCTTCGGTGAAGCCCATCTCCATGCCCGGCAGCAGGGCCTCGCCGTCCCGCTGCATCGATTCAAAGGTCGCTGCGTCAACCAGCTCAGGCCAGATCTCCTGCGGGATATCCATCTCAAGGAATGCAGCGATCCGCGCCATCTCGCCCTGCAGGTCAGCCTTCAGGTCATTGTAGTGCACCAGCAGCAGGTTGGGGCGGGCGCGCTCCTTCCAGTAGGACCGTTCGATCGAGAAGAACGCCTGTGACATCAACTCCAGGGCGCTGGTCTCCGTGGGCGCGATCCAGTGATGAAAGAATTCACGGGCTGAACGCGGCGGCCGCGGCTTGGGGATTCCGATTTCCGGGTCGCCCAGGCCGGCTGCATCCAGACGACCCCAGACGTCGTCATTGTACCCGTTGATGTGATTGAGAAACGACATGCAGGCATCACGGCCGCCACGGGCGACATGGATGTAGCGGACCTCGTTGTGGATCGGCAGTCCGTCCAAAGGAAGATGCGACTTAAGGAACCGTCGATGATCCTGCGCCTCAATGATCTGCATCATCACTTCGGGCGGCATCTGGATCCGGCAGTCGATCCAGGGGGACATCATCGTCAGCGGCCTGGGCTCAGCGTTCTGGAAGATCAGTAGATTTACGATCTGCTGGGTCCAGGTGGTGCCGACCTTCGGGGCGGTGGCGATCACGACGTCGCCGTTGCGGGGCCTGTAGGCATCCCACTGACGGCTATCGCAATAGAAGTCGCGAACTTCCCGCAAGGGCGCGCGGTCCAGCATGATCAATCCCCCAATGTCGCCGGACACCATGGTCCAGCTTGCACGGAGGTCAACCTCAGGCGGGGACGAATCTCAGCGCCACGCCGTTGTTGCAGTAACGCAGGCCGGTAGGCCGTGGGCCGTCCGGAAACACGTGGCCCTGATGCCCCAGGCACCGTGCGCAATGATACTCTGTGCGCGGCACGCCGATCTTGTAGTCGATCTTTTCGGCCACTGCGCCGGGCAAGGCGCGGAAGAAGCTGGGCCAGCCAGTGCCGCTCTCGTACTTGGTGTCAGACTTGAAGAGCGGCAGGTCGCAGCCGAGGCAGACAAACGTGCCCTTGCGCTTCTCGCGGTTCAACGGACTGGTTCCGGCCCGCTCGGTATCTTCCTTACGGAGCACAAGATAGCTGGCGACCGGTAACCGTTTGCGCCACTCGGCATCGCTCAGCCTGCGGAACGGCGAATTCGCGAAGGGGTCAGCCGCTTTCGTGGCGGCGGAGGCCAGGGCGGGACTGAGCAGCGCACCAGCGGTGGCGATCAGCAAGGTCCGGCGGTCAGGGCAAAGGTGTCTCATGTTCACTCATACGTCCGAAGTGGGCGGAAGGTTACACGGATGAAGGCCGCCATTCATAGCGCACATCGGGGGTCTTTTCCTCGTTGGCCTCACCGTCGGTGAACTCGACGGCCCTGAAGCCGCGGGCCTCATAGAAACGGCGGGCGCGTTCGTTCTGCTGGAAGGTCCATAGCTGCTTCGGCGCTCCGAAGGCCAGGACATGCGCCAGCAACGCGGCGCCGAACCCCTGCCCGTGTCGGTCCGGATGAACGTAAAGCTGGTTGATCCAATCATCGGTGAACACGACGTAGCCTGCGACGACGCCATCGGCCTCCGCCAACCAGGCTGGCTCTTTTGGCAGAATCTCGCCGCCCATCCACGCGACCGCCTCTTCGATGGTGTGCAATTGCGGTAGAAACGTCAGGGTTCGCATGGCCAGGATGTGCAGCGTCCCCATTGCACGGGCATCGCGCATCTCGGCCGGACGCAGGATCACAGTCCGGCTTCCTCCGGCAGACCCAGCATCAGGTTGAGGTTCTGCACCGCCGCGCCGGAAGCGCCCTTCCCCAGATTGTCGAGGATCGCCACCAGCCGGGCCTGCGTTCCGGCCGCGTTGCCAAAGACGAAGAGCCGCATCCGATTGCTGCCATTCAGGGATTGGGGATCAAAGGCCGCCACATAGCCTGCAGCGCCGGCCCGCACCGACTGGAGTTCCGCAGTTTCGGTAAGGCTCGCCACACCCACAAAGCGTTCGTCGGCATAGGCCCGCGCAAGGGCGTCGTGCAGATCCCCGGGCGACGGCGCACCCGGCATGGCCCAAAGCTGAAGCGGCACCTCGACAAGCATGCCCTGGGCGAAGCGCCCAACAGACGGGGCGAAAACCGGCGGATGGGCCAGTCCGCTGTGAATTTGCATCTCGGGCAAATGCTTGTGCGCCAGCGTCAGGCCGTAGGCGCGGAAGGCGTCATCCGTGCCCGCGGCCGCGGGCTGGCCCTCGAATTCGCCGATCAGGCCCTTTCCGCCGCCGGAATAGCCGGAGATCGCGTTCACCGTCAGCGGGAAGTCCGCCGGAATCAGGCCTGCTGCGACCAGGGGCCGGACCAGGGCGATGAAGCCGGTGGGATAACAGCCGGGGTTCGACACCCGCGTCGCCTTACCGATGGTCTGGCGCTGGGTCTCTGACATCTCGGCAAAGCCGTAGGCCCAGTCCGGCGCCGTCCTGTAGGCCGTCGACGCATCCACCACCTTGACGGTGCTGGACGTGATCAGACCAACGGCTTCCCGCGACGCATCATCAGGCAGGCAAAGCACCACAGCGTCCACGCCGTTCAGCAGTTCGGCGCGGGCATCGGCGTCCTTGCGCCGCGCCGGATCGATGGAGACCACCTGCAGGTCGCTGCGTCCAGCCAGACGCTCCCGGATCTGGAGCCCCGTGGTGCCGGCTTCGCCGTCGATGAAGATCGTGTGGGTCATAAGGTCAGTGTCCAGCCAAAGAAAAAGGGCGCTCCGGTTTCCCGAAGCGCCCCGATCCGTAAACGCGAGTTGTCGTCGCGCGCGGTTAGCGCTTCGAGAACTGGAAGCTGCGTCGGGCTTTCGCCTTGCCGTACTTCTTCCGCTCGACCACGCGACTGTCGCGGGTCAGGAAGCCATGCGGCTTCAGCACGGCGCGCAGGCCGGGCTCATAATAGGTAAGCGCCTTGGAGATGGCGTGGCGGATCGCACCGGCCTGGCCCGAGAGACCCGAACCGGTAACCGTGATGTCCACGTCGAACTGGCCGACCCGGTCGGTGACCTGGAACGGCTGGGCGATCATCATCCGCAGCACCGGACGGGCGAAATAGACCGTCTGGTCACGGCCGTCCTTGTGCTTGGGGTCTTCGCTGCCGTGAATGGTGATCTTGCCCTTGCCAGGCTTGAGCCAGACGCGGGCCACGGCGTTCTTGCGCTTGCCGGTCGCATAGGCGCGGCCATGGGCGTCCAGCTTCTGGACATGGACAACGGGCTCAGCCTGCGTACCCATGCCCTTCAGGGCGTCGAAGCCGGTGGCTTCGGTCGTGGTGGCTTCCGACATCAGGCGCTCCGCACGTTCTTGGCGTTCAGATCGGCGAACGCGATGGTCTCGGGGTTCTGCGCCGCGTGCGGATGCTCGCCGGCATTGTAGATGCGCAGATGGGTGAGTTGCTTGCGCGCCAGGGGGCTTTCCTTGGGCAGCATGCGCTCGACGGCCTTCTCCAGCACCCGCTCGGGGTACTTGCCCGCCAGCAGCTGGCCCGCGGTGCGCTTCTTGACGCCGCCGGGGTGGCCCGTGTGCCAGTAGTAGATCTTGTCGGCCAGCTTCTTGCCGGTCATCTTCACCTTGTCGGCGTTGACGACGACAACGAAGTCACCGCAATCGACGTGCGGCGTGTAATCGGGCCGGTGCTTGCCGCGAAGACGCATGGCGATGACCGAGGCCAGACGACCGACAACGGCGTCCTGAGCGTCGACAACGATCCACTTCTTCTCGACCTCGGCAGGCTTCAGCGAAGCCGTAGTGCTCTTCAGCATGAGGGTGTGTCCATAGAACCTGTTCGGGCGTGCTGGGTGCGCACCCGACGTGAGCGGGGGCATATGCCGGGTGGAAGGCTCGCTGTCAACCCGCAACGAAACGCCGATTGCGCCTTATCTTATTGAAATTATGCAGCATATTTGATGCGGTATTATAATACCGGGTGTATTTCCTGTGACCTGCACAGATCAGCTGCGACGGACCCGCCAGGCGAAGGCCACCGCCAGGATCAAGAGGAACGCCGCCGCCAGCTGATGGGCGATCCCCAGGCCGACTGGCGCACCGGCCATCAGGGTGACTATTCCGAGCACGCCCTGCAGGATCACAGCCCCGGCCAGGCCCATACCGAGCAGCTTCTCGCCCGAAGACAAACGGCGCGACCGCAACGCGGCGATACCCATACCGACAGCCATGAGCGCCAGCACATAGGCCAACAGCCGGTGATGAAGTTGTACCGGCCCTTGCGTATGCGCCACGGTCGCCCACAGGGTCGCGCCGGGATAGTCATCCGGGATCAGCGCGCCGTTCATCATCGGCCAGTCGTTGTAGACGAAACCCGCGTCGTTGCCCGCCACCAGGGCCCCGAGCAGGATCTGAAGGTAGATCAGCCCGATCATCACCGCCGATGCCCGGCTCCAGCCATCGTTGGGCTTCGACCGCGGCGCCCCGGCCCAGGCGTCCAGCGCCGTCCAGACCAGCAACCCCAGCAGGGCGAACGCCAGCCCCAGGTGAACCATCAGCCGCTCCGGCGCGACGGAGACGCGCTCCGAAAGCCCGCTGGCCACCATCCACCAGCCGACCGCGCCCTGCAGGCCGCCCAGCACAAAGATTCCGCCAATCCGCCAGAACAGCCGCCGGGGAATCTCGCGTCGGAGCGCAAACCAGGCGAAGGGAAGCGCAAACACCACGCCCACAAACCGACCCAGCGCCCGGTGCGACCACTCCCACCAGTAAATGACCTTGAACTCCTCCAGGCTCATGCCGGCGTTCAGCTGGCTGTACTGGGGGATCTGTTTGTAGAGCGCGAACTCGGCCAGCCAGTCGGCCAGCGACAGCGGCGGCAAGGCGCCGGTCACCGGCTTCCACTCGGTGATCGAGAGCCCGGAGTCGGTCAGTCGGGTTGCGCCACCGACGATGACCATCCCCAATACCAGCAGGGCCACCACAAGCAGCCAGATCGCGACAGGTCGTGAACGGTCGGAACGCAGGAACGAGGTCATCGGCGCGGCTCGCGCACTTCCATATTTGAATCGGGAAGCCCCTATAGCGGGCTTACCTCGAAGCCTCCAGCCCGCTATGAGGCGCATATGCCAATGCGCCTTCGAAAACTGGTCGGTCTGGTCGCCATCCTGGCGTTCCTGCTGTTTTACGTCGTGGTGGTTTCGTCGGTCGGGGATCACGTGCCCAGACACTGGGCGGCCCAACTGGTCTACTACGCCATAGCCGGCACCCTGTGGGGCGTGCCGCTGTTTCCCCTGTTTCGATGGATGGAGCGCGAGCCGAAGGGCTAGGCGGCCGAGAGAGTGAGTTCAACTAATTCTTAAATCGCCCCTTCCTGTCGCGGAAGAGCACCTTGAAACGCCAGATGTCGTCGGCAGGCCGTGCAATTCCGACGGGCGCCGCGCCTGCACTTATCCATCCCTTTAGGATCATTCGCACCACCGCTTCATCAAAACCCCAATCAACTGGCCGGACGTCGAGAATCTTGCAGTCCTTCAACTGGTCGTCGGCTGCCACCCGGCAATCCATGACGACTTCACCACCGACTTCGTAACGTGCGGCGCGCTCGGGATAGAAGGGTCCTGCAACACCATATTCCCGGTAGTCGCCCGACGACTTGAATTTGGCATCACGCCATGGCGGCGCGGGATCAGGAGGCATAAAGCGGATCGGGAAAACAATTCCGGAGGCATTCTGCATCGCAGCCTTTGGGGTCATGCGAAAACCTGCCGCGAGTTCCACTGCTGCCGCGCCAAACCCTACGCCGGGGGGATTTTCGCTCAGAACACTGCAGTTAGTGAGATTTCCAGCTGGGCTCGGCACACAATTAATCGTGGCTTTGCCGCCTGGAACGCCCTTGGCGGTTTGCGGATAGGCTTGGAGAACCTGACTTGGCGATGGAAGCCGCGCCCAAATCGGCTCGTCGGCTGGCTCAGCGGCGGCCGGGCCTGCAATAAGTGCGGCGAACGCCGCCACCAACTTTGTCGTTGCTCTCATCTGCCCATCCGCTAGAAGACGCGCCTCGCCGCCGGGCCCTTCGGAGCGTGGCGCAGCTTGGTAGCGCACTTGACTGGGGGTCAAGGGGTCGCAGGTTCAAATCCTGTCGCTCCGACCAGCGGCCGGCGGCGAGATTCTTCCTCAGGTCCGAAGCAGCCCGTCCAGGCGGGCTTTGGCGGTTTCCAGATCGCGCAGGGCCAGGAGCAGCGGCGATACGCCGGTCGCCTGTGCAGCACGCGGCGGCGGCGGCGGGCTGGCAGCCACGGCGCCCTCCGCCGCACCCGCAGCCATCAACACCTTGATGCCCTGCTCGCGGTGCAGTTTCTGGACGCCCTTGATGGTGTAGCCTTCGTCGTGGAGCAGGCGGCGCACGCCGGCCAGCACCTGTATATCCACCGGACGATAGAACCGGCGACCGCCGGCGCGCTTCATCGGCTTGATGAAACCGAACCTGGTTTCCCAGAACCGCAGGACATGTTGCGGCACGCTGAGCTCTTCCGCAGCTTCGGAAATGGTCCGGAAGGCTTCGGGGCCCTTGGCCACAGGTCGATCCCGTCCCTACCGCGACAGCGCGCGGTCGACGCGGGCCTTCATCACCTGCGAGGCACGGAAACCGATCACCCGGCGAGGTTCGATGGCGGCGGGCTCGCCGGTCTTGGGATTGCGGCCCATCCGGGCGCGTTTGGCCCGCACCTGAAACACGCCAAAGCCCGAGAGCTTGACCTGCTTGCCGTTTTCCAGCGCCACGCACATCAGTTCCAGCACGCGCTCGACCAGTTCTGACGAATCCTGCCGGGTCAGGCCTACCTGCTCGTGGACGGACTCACAGAGATCCGCCCGCGTGACCGTCGCACCCTTCATGACCGCTCTGACCCCGTTCTCATTTTGCTCGTTCTTCCTGAGTGTCCCATTGTGACAAAGACTGCAAGTCGCGCGGCGTACTTTGGCGCGGCAGTCGGCTAAAGTCGCAGAACGCAGGCGCCCCAGGTCAGCCCACCGCCCATGGCCTCCAGCAGCAGAAGCTGCCCCGGCTTGATGCGGCCATCCTTGATGCCATGATCCAGCGCAAGCGGGATCGAGGCTGCCGACGTGTTCGCATGGATGGCCACGGTGGAGATCACCTTGGTCTCATCGATCCCCAGGCGCTTGGCCACGCCTTCAAGGATGCGCTGGTTGGCCTGGTGCGGGATGAACCAGTCGACATCCGAGACCTCGACCCCGGCATCCGCCGCCGCTGCGGTCACCGCCTCGGAGATGTTGACCACGGCATGGCGGAACACCTGATTGCCCAGCATCCGCAGATAGCCGGTCTGGCGGTTGGTGGAGACACCTCCGTCCACATAAAGCAGGTCCTGTTTGGTGCCGTCCGCGCGCAAGGCCAGGCCCAGCAGGCCGCGATCCGCCGTCGTCCCCTGCCCCTCGCCCGGTTCCAGAACCACAGCGCCCGCGCCGTCACCGAACAGCACGCAGGTGGTGCGGTCGGTCCAGTCCATCAGCCGGGTCATGGTTTCGGCCCCGATCACCAGCGCGCACTTCGCCCGGTTGCGCGCCACGAACCCGTCCGCCACCGACAGGGCATAGACAAACCCCGAGCAGACCGCCTGCACATCGAAGGCGATCCCGATCGGACATCCCAGCTTTCGCTGCACGATGGCCGCCACCGCCGGGAAGGTCAGGTCAGGCGTGGTGGTGGCGACGATGATCAGATCTACGTCCGCCGGTGTCCGGCCAGCGGCCTCCAGCGCCCGGCGCGCCGCCTCGACCGCCAGGTCGGAGACCGGCTGGTCGTCCGCCGCCTGATGGCGTTGATGAATGCCCGTACGCTCGCGGATCCATTCATCAGTGGTGTCGACCCGGGTCGAAAGTTCGGCGTTGGTGACGACCCTCTCCGGCAGATACCCGCCAACGCCTGTCACCACACTGCGGACAACTCCCGCCATTTCAGACAGCTCCCTCGACGGTGGCGGGCGCAATGCCCACCAGGGCCTCGGGCAAGCGCTTCATATTCTGTTCGATTTCGGCGGCGAAGCCGCTCTGGGCCAAATCACAGGCGGCCTGGATGGCTTTGGCGAAATCCCGGACATCCGCGCCGCCATGACATTTCAGGACAAGACCATTCAGCCCCAGCAGGGGCGCCGCCGGCGACGGGGTCATCTTGTCGCGGAACTTCCTGAGCGACGGCCGCGCGAGCAAGGCGCCCAGACTGGTGACCGGCCCGGATGTCAGCGCATGGCGCAACTCGTCGTACATGAACCGCGCAGCCCCCTCCATCGCCTTCAGGGCGACATTCCCGGTGAAGCCGTCGGTCACCACAACCTCGACAGTGCCTGCGGTGATATCGTCACCCTCGACAAACCCACGATAATCCAGGTCGAGCTGACCCTCGCGCAGAATGCGGTTTGCTTCACGGACCTCCTCGTGGCCCTTCATCTCCTCCGATCCGACATTCAAGAGGCCCACGGTGGGCCGATCAACGCCATGCGCGGCCCGATGATAGGCCACGCCCATGATCGCGAACTCCACCAGTCGCGCGGCGTTGCAGTCCACGTTCGCCCCGACATCCAGGAATGTGGTCTGCCCCCGGGCGTTGGGAATGCTCGCCACAAGAGCCGGTCGATCCAGCTCTGCGCTCATGCGCAGGATCAGTTTCGAGATCGCCATGAGCGCCCCGGTGTTGCCGGCCGAAATGGCCGCGGCTGCACGGCCCTCGCGGATCGCTTCAATGGCGCCCCACATCGAGGTGCCCTTGCCGCGACGCATGGCCTGCGCCGGCTTCTCGTCCATGGCGATGACGCGATCGGCGTGACGGACCTCGATGCGGTCAGCATGGCCGGCATGGCGGCCAAGCTCGGCGCGGATCATCGCCTCGTCACCGTGCAGCAGCAGTCGCAGCTTCGGCATCGCGCCCAGGGCCTGGACACAGGCAGGGATCACCACGGATGGTCCGTGGTCCCCACCCATGGCATCGACAGATATCACAAGAGGTTCAGTCAAATCGGCGCCTTCGTCCCCCGCCACACCATCGATTCAGGACCGATAGCGCAGCCTTTGCTTCGGACCTTTCCCCGTCTCGACCTGCGGTCAGTATCGAGTGGCAAAGGTCGCGGCCGGATGCCGGAATCGGCGCGACCATACCCCGGCCCATTGCCGAGTGGAAACTATGCCTTTGGCTCAGCCAGCTTTCTGAGCGCCGCAAAGGGCGAGAGATCCTCGGTTGGCGGCGCGTAGTCGAATGTCACGCCCGGCTTTCTTGGGAAGGGATCGAGCTCGAGAGACAGATGCTCGACCAGATACTCCGCGATATCCACGGCGTCGTCGGCGATAACATCCGGCGCATCCGGACTGTCGGCGTCAAATTCGAGGTCACCCTCTTCCGGGGGCGGCGCATGGGCGCTCCCGGCGGGCACGATGCGCACCGCGATGTCACCGCTGACCGAGGTCTCGAACGGCTCAAGGCTGACGCCGCAGATCTGTTCCACCACGGCGTCGAAACGCCCTGAAAGCTCAAGGCCATCTAGCCAGGGCGCTACCGTGATCCCCGCTCGAAACGATGAAAGACTTTCCAGATCCAGCCGCCGGGCGATCACCGCGCGCTCGGCGCCACCGGCTTCAAGCGTGAGCTTCAGGGGGCCGCGACTCACCTCGTGAAGCTTCACGATCCGGTTCCACGCTTCGCTCACAGGTTCGCCCACCGGATCTCGCCCGCATAGAAGACCTCGAGCGGTTGCCCGGCGAGCGCCGTCCGCTGCGCCAGGAGGTAGGCCGCAAGTTGTGGCGCCTTGCCCGGATCCACACCGGCGTAGACGGTTCTGGCCAGCATGGCTTCCAGCGGGCCCGTGTCCGGCAAGGCAGCCAGGCCAGCCTCATAGAGACCGATACGCCCGTAGAACGCCTCGCCCAGTTTCCGCATCCGCTTGCTGATGCTCATATCGCCTACGCCCATTTCCCTAAGGGTGTTGTCCAGCGCGGAGAGATAGGCGTCAAACAACGCCTGCGCCGTTTCGCTCGCCTGCTCACCCTGGGACTTCAGGCGCTCGAGGATCAGGTACACATGCAGACTATAAAGCTCGAACCGCCCCTCCCGGGTATCGGGAGCCCCAAGCTCGGCGTAGAGGCCCGGAGATCGGGCCTGCGCCACCACCAGCGGGTACAGCGCCTCGCCGGCCAGTTTTGCAGGGCGAGCCTTGAACAGTCGGTTTAACATGGGTGGCCTCGATTTCGCCCCGAGCGCTCTATATAGGGCGGCATTGAACTAAGGGGCCGCCAAGGATAGGTCAAAGCCTCTATAACCGGTCACGAGCCAACCTCGCAGAAAGTCGCAATGTTCCGACGCGCCGCCACCGCCGCCCTCGCCGCCGCATTTCTGGCGACCACGGGCCTCACCGCCTGCGCCCCGATCACCAGCTATTCGGGGTTCCAGGCGATCGATTCGGATCCGAAAGACGTTCAGGTGGGTACGGACACCAAGTCCACCGTGCGCGCCAAGCTGGGTTCGCCCTCGGTTACTTCGACCTTTGACCCGAACGTCTGGTTTTACGTGAACCAGGTCAAACAGCGTGTCGCGTTTCAAAAGCCCAAGGTCACGGCGCGCAATGTGACCGCTATCGCGTTCAACAAGGACAGCGAACTGGTCGATGCGGTGAACACCTACACGCTCAAGGACGGCAAGGTCATTGCGTTCAACACCCGCGAGACCCCGACCCGCGGCCGCGAGATGACCATCCTTGAGCAGCTGCTGGGCAGCGTCGGCCAGGGTGGTCTGTTGCCGCAGGATGATGAGGGCGTACCCGGGTCGCGGCCCGGCGACCGGCGCTGATACCGCCGGACCGCTCAGCCGCGCTCACCGGAGCGGTTTGACCAGCAGTAAGGTGGTCAGGCCGCTGTTCCATTCCAGATCGGGATATCTGTCAGCCTCACGGTAGCCGCGGGCGGCGTAGAAAGCCTGGCTGCGGGTGTTGAAGGTGTCGGTTTCCAACCGCACCGACGTAAAGTCATCCTTTGCGATTTCGCGTTCTGCAAGATCCATGAGGTGAGCCCCAACGCCGGTCCGGAGGCAACTCGAGTGGACGTGCAGGGCGTTCACGAAGTCCTCCTCCCAGTCCACAAAGCCGACCACGTGACCCTCCCGCTCCGCCACCTGGAAACCCAGGCCGCGCGCGGAGATGTAGTGCGCCGGGCGATCTTCATGCCGGAACGCATCAGCGGCTGCGCTGCTGATCTGCGGAAGCCAGGTTCTCTCGAACGTGTCGTAGAGGATCGCGCTAAGCCTCGCGGCGTCGGTCGCATGGGCGGGACGCAGGATTGTCATCGTCGTTGCGGCTCCATGCCTGTTCATCGTTGGCAACAAAAACGCCCCGGAGATCGCTCTCCGGGGCGCTTCGGTCTTGGGCGAGGCTTTCAGTTACTGGGCGGCGAGAACCGCCAGCAACAGAAGGGCCACGATGTTGGTGATCTTGATCATCGGGTTCACCGCGGGACCCGAGGTGTCCTTGTAGGGGTCGCCGACGGTGTCGCCGGTCACCGCGGCCTTGTGCGCCTCGGAACCCTTGCCGTGAACGACGCCGTCACTGTCGGTGAAACCTTCTTCGATCACCTTCTTGGCGTTGTCCCAGGCGCCGCCGCCCGAGGTCATCGAGATGGCGACGAACAGGCCGGTGACGATCACGCCCATCAGCATTGCGCCGACGCAGGCAAACGCATCCACCTTCCCGGCGATCGCATTGATCACGAAGAACAGCACGATCGGAGATGCGACAGGCAGCAGCGACGGGACAATCATTTCCCGGATCGCCGCCTTCGTCAGGATGTCGACCGCGCGACCATACTCCGGCTTGACCTCGCCGGTCATGATCCCGGGATTTTCCCGGAACTGACGACGAACCTCTACCACCACGGACTGCGCCGCGCGCCCGACGGCCGTCATCGACATGCCACCGAACAGGAACGGCAGCAGACCACCGAACAGCAGCCCGACCACGACGTAGGGGTTGGACAGATCGAAGGCAACGGGTCCCATCTCATGGAAGAAGGAGCCCGGCAGCGCGTTGGCGGCGAAGTACTTCAGGTCTTCGGTATAGGCGGCGAAGAGCACAAGCGCGCCCAGGCCGGCCGAACCGATGGCATAACCCTTGGTTACGGCCTTGGTGGTGTTGCCGACGGCATCGAGGGCGTCTGTCGTCACGCGGACTTCAGGCGGCAGCCCGGCCATTTCGGCGATGCCACCGGCATTGTCCGTGACCGGACCGAAGGCGTCGAGCGCAACCACGAAACCCGCCAGCGACAACATGGCCGTCGTGGCGATGGCGATGCCGAACAGGCCCGCCAGGTTGTAGGTCACGATGATGCCCACGATGATCACGATGGCCGGAGCCGCGCAGGCTTCCAGGCTCATCGCCAGGCCCTGGATGACGTTCGTGCCGTGACCCGAGACCGAGGCTTGCGCCACCGACTTCACCGGCCGGAAATTGGTGCCGGTGTAGTACTCGGTGATCATCACGATCAGCGCCGTGATCACCAGTCCCGCCATCGAACACCAGAACAGTGACATGGCGTCGAAGCTCTTCTCGAGCGGGGTGCCGGCGTTGACGGTCAGCGTTTCGGTGACCAGCGACGGGATCAGGAAGTAGAGCGCAATCGCCGACAGCACGCCGGTGACGATCAGGCCCTGGTAGAGCGCGCCCATGATCGAGCCGCTCTTGCCCAGACGCACGGCGAAGGTGCCGATGATCGAGGTGATGATGCACACGCCGCAGATGGCCAGCGGCAGCAACATGACGTTGCCCAGCATGGCTGAACTGCCGAAGAAGATCGCGGCCAGCACCATGGTGGCGACCGTGGTCACCGCATAGGTCTCGAACAGGTCGGCGGCCATGCCGGCGCAGTCGCCGACGTTGTCGCCCACGTTGTCGGCAATCGTGGCGGCGTTACGCGGGTCATCCTCGGGGATACCGGCTTCGACCTTGCCGACCATGTCGCCGCCGACGTCAGCACCCTTGGTGAAGATGCCGCCGCCGAGACGGGCGAAGATCGAGATCAGCGAGGCGCCGAAGCCGAGCGAGACCAGACCGTCGATCACGTGGCGATCCGACGGCGCCAGACCCTGGGTACCGGTCAGGAAGGCGTAGTAACCCGCCACGCCGATGAGGGCGAAACCGGCCACAAGCAGGCCCGTGATGGCGCCCGAGGTGAAGGCCAGCTTCAGGCCTTTCGCCAGACTTTCAGACGCCGCCTGGGCCGTGCGCACATTGGCGCGGACCGAAATCAGCATCCCGGCGAAGCCCGCAGCCCCGGACAGCACGGCGCCGATCAGGAAACCCGCGGCCGCATAGCCGCCGAGGAGCAGGAACAATGCGACCAGCACCACCGCACCCACGATCCCGATCGCGGTGTACTGACGCTTCAGATAGGCCTCGGCCCCTTCCTGGATCGCGGCTGCGATTTCCTGCATCCGGGCGTTGCCCGGTGAGGCGCGCAGCAGCAGAACGGTCTGGAGGATGCCGTAAAGCACCGCCAGGACCCCGGCCACTATGACCAACGGTAGAACAGAACTCATAATTCAGACGCCCCTTTGCGATCGCGTGAGAGAGACCATCCGACGTCCGCGACAGGCGACGTCTGCAGGCCCTCTGCCTCTTCGCGTTTCCCCAACAAGAACCAGGGCGCAGGAGTGCGCCCCGGGAAAGACGGCGGAAACTACTCGGGTTTGGCGGTCTCGCGCAACCGCTGGCCGATCGAAAGGATAGAGGGGGTCAGGCGGGGGTCAACGGCGTACGTCGACGAGGAACCTGGGAGGAGATCACCACCGACCGGATCTGCCCGGGTCCGGCGATGGCGTTCGCCTCCCGGGTTATGGTGGCGATCAGCCGCGGCGCATCAACCTTGGTGAGATCGGATGCCAGGGTAAAGGGGGCCCGGTGGGCTGATCGAACCAGAGCATCCCGGAAGAGCGGCTCCATCTCTCTGATCCGCCCGGCGTTGGCGGCACTGGTCAGATTGATCCGCAAACTGACAAACACATGATTCACGACGGAATTCTTGGACAAGATAGGCAAGGCCACCGTCTTGAGATCGACATACTGGGCGTCGACGCCCTTCTCTTCCTTCTTTGCCCCGGCCGCCATCGCCGGACCGGAAAGGCTGGTCAGAAGTGCTGCCGCAACAGAAATTTTCAGGATGGCTTTCATTGTCACAGGGTGGGCCCAAATCCTTGCGGCAAGGTTTCCGTGAACCATCCGCGTGGCGAGTTGGCATCAGAACTGTTAGGCTCGACCCCCTGGTTCAAGTTTCAGGAGCACGGAGTATGTCTCCAACCCGTCGCGGAGCGGCGTTGGGCTTGCTGGCAGCCGGCGCAATGGCCGCGCCGCTGACACGCGCAGCTGCCAAGGCGCCTGCCGAGACCCCGCAGACTGAACTCCCCGACGCGGACGAGCCTCCGACGGAACTCGGCACGCAGCAGAGCCGGAACGACCACATGATGGCGCCGGTTGGTATCAATGGGCAGGGACCGTTCAGTTTCCTTCTGGATACGGGAGCAAACATCAGCTGCGTTTCGCGTCGCCTCGCTGATGAGTTGAATCTCGTCAGCACGGAACAGGCCCGGGTGCATACGGTGGTGGGCGCGCGATCGAGGCCCATCGTGAAGCTCGATGTCCTGCAGATCGGACCGCGAAACCGTAGAAACGTGCGCGCGCCCACCCTCCCGATCAAGGCGCCCGAGATCGACGGCATACTTGGCGTGGACTGGCTCAAGGGCCAGCGCCTTACCCTGGACTTCAAGGGTCGCAAGATGGAGATCACCAAGTCGCGCTCAGACCGGGATGAGCCCGGTCGAACGGTCGTGGTGCCGGCGCGCCGCCGCAGGGGACAACTGACCATCGTCGACGCGGACCTGAGCGGGAAGCCGATCAGCGCCATCATCGATTCGGGCGCCCAGGGCTCCATGTGCAATCGTCTGTTGCGTGACATGGTCCGCCGCGAGGAACAGGCGTCCGGTACCGTGGACCGCAGCGCGCCCGAGGTGGTGATGATGGAAACACTGGCCGGCGAGTCCTTCACTGGCGAGACCGTTTTCCTGCCGTTCCTGCGACTCGGTGGGCTGCGACTGGGCAACGTGCCGGTCACCTTCGCCGAGATGCATGTCTTTGACGTCTGGGGTCTCAAGGACACGCCGGCGCTGTTGCTGGGCATGGATCTGCTCAGCCAGTTCGAGAAAGTCTCACTCGATTTCGGGCGCTCCGCCGTGCGGTTCGACTTCGTCTAGTCCGGATGGTCGGCCGCGCTGGCCGGGGCGACGTGGGGCGGAAACATCGCCGCCATCGGTTCGTAGAACGCGCGGGCGTCAGCCAGTCGTCGGCGCATATCCGCCAGCACCTCGGGATGATTGCGTGCAACGCTGTAGGTCTCGCCGGGGTCAGCCTCCATGTCGAACAACAGGGGCAAGCCGTCCAGCGGAGCATCGAACGTGCGGTAGTATGAACGCGTCACCAGCTTCCAGCGCGCAGTGCGGATCGCCACGACGTGGTTGTTGTTGAACAGTGCGATCTGATCGTGGGGTGACATGGCCTCTCCGTTGAGCAGACCAGAGATGTCCCGGCCGTCCAGTTCAGCCGATAGAGGCTCGAGTCCCGCCAGGCCCAGCGCGGTCGGCAGGAGGTCGAGGTTGCTGGCCAATCCATGCTCCACCCGGCCCGCCGGGATCCGCCCGGGCTGGCGCGCAATGAACGGAACGCGGTAGCCGCCCTCCCATGCCGCTCCGCCCTTGCGGTCCCGGAACGGCCCGGACGAGCCTTCAAACCATGGCCCGTTGTCCGAGGTGAACATCACCAGCGTATCTTCATCCAGACCCAGGTCCTTCAGACGGGCGAGCAGTCGACCGATGTTGGTGTCTATCTCCTCGACCACCTCGCCATAGTCGCCTGCCGGCGACCCGGTCAGATCGTCGGGATTGGGACGAAGGGGGATGTGAGGCGCGGTCAGGTTCAGCAGGATGAAAAAGGGCGCGTCGCGGTTGGCTTCCGCAAACGCCAGGGTCTGTTCGAAAAACCGCTGCGTCAGCCGGGCCATGTCGACCTTGTCGTCGTGCGCCGTCACATCCTCGCCGGTACCTTCGAACAGCGCCAGCGGGCGCATGTCATGGCTGTAGGGCACACCAAAGAACCGGTCGAACCCGTACAATGTCGGCGGCCAGTGCGGCGCCACGTGGCCCAGATGCCACTTGCCGATCAGCGCGGTGGCGTAATGAGGCTTCAAGGCCTGGGCGATGGTGACCTCGCTGCGCGGCAATCCCGTGGTGTCGGCGGGCTGGATCACCTCGTGCGCGAGGCCGGAACGAATCGCATATCGCCCCGTCAGCAATCCCGCCCGCGACGGCGTGCAGACGTTGGCCGAGGCGTAGAAGTCCGTAAACCGCACGCCCTCCGCCGCCATCCGGTCAAGGTTCGGCGTGCGGATATGGGTCCCGCCATCGCAACCGACGTCGCCGTAGCCAAGATCGTCCGCCATGATGATGATGATGTTTGGCTTGCGCATCGAAGGCTCCTGTCGCGGCAGCATGGCCGGGCTCATTTGTGGCTCCAGCCGCCGGATCCAGGATCCACACGCGCACCGCCCACGAAGACAGACACGCCCTCCCCGGCCACCACCTCGCCGATCACGGTGAAGCCCGGCAAAGCCACCGGGGCCGTCAATATAATCTCGTAGTCGTCGCCACCGCTGGCCAGCGCGATCCGTGCCGCCGATTCCGCAGGCTGCGCGTTGAGCCAGGCACGCGCGGCGCCGGAGATCGGCAGGTAATCCAGATCGATCCGCAGCCCCACGACACCCGCCCGCGCCAGATGCCCCGCGTCGGCGATCAGGCCGTCCGACACGTCCGCCGCAGCCGACGCATGGGCGCGCACTGCAGCCGCCAGATCAAGCCGCGCCCGCGGGTTGCGATACCGCCGGGCCAGGAATCCATCGGGGTCCGCCAGGCCGCCGCGCGCCGCCGCCAGCCCCAGCCAGGCGTCGCCGATATGACCACTGACCATAAGCCGATCTCCCGGTTGGGCGCCGGTGCGCCGCACCATTCCGCCCTCGGGAACCCAGCCCAGCGCGGTCAGGCTGGCCGTCAGCGGTCCGGGTGTTCCCACGGTATCGCCGCCCAGCAGGCTGACCCCTGCCTCTCGCAGGTCCTCGCCAAGGCCCCGGGCAAACGCCTCACGCTGAGCCGCGCCGTAGGCGGGCGGCCAGGCGATCGCCAGAAACACCGCAAAAGGCTCCGCGCCCTTGGCCGCCAGGTCCGACAGATTCACCTGCGCCAGCCGCCGCCCGACCAGGACCGGATCCTCACCACTCAGGAAATGGACCCCTTCAACGATGGCGTCCTTGGTGATGACCAGTTCATGCCCGGGTCGGGACGCGACCAGGGCCGCGTCGTCCAGCAGGCCCAGTGCGCCGGGCGCACCGCGCGTCAGCGGCCGGAACAGCCGACCGATCTCCCCGAACTCATCGAGCGCACCGTCAGGCCGGCCGGACATCCCTGGCCACCCCATCCAGCGCGCCGTTCACAAAGCCCGGCTCGCTTCCCTCGAAGAAGCTCTTGGCCACGTCCACATACTCGTCGATGGCCACCTCGGTGGGAACATCCGGACGGTTGGCCAGCTCAAACGCCCCGGCCCGCAGGATCGCGCGCACCGTGGCGTCCAGCCGCTCCAGCCGCCAGCCCTCGGCCAGCCGCTTGACGATGGCCGCATCCACGCGCGTCTGTTCGGCAACCACCCCGCGCACCAGCTCTGCAAAAAAGGCCTCATCCGCCGCCGCCAGATCGATTCCATCCGCATCCCGGTCAAACCGGTGCTCGGTGAATTCGCGGATCACGTGCTCCACCCCGATGGACGATACCTCCATCTGGTAGAGCGCCTGCACGGCGGCCAGACGGGCCACCGACCGGGACTGTCGCGCGCTCATCGCGCCGCGCCGTACAGCTGTTGCTTGAGCGCGATCATGCTCAACGCCGCCCGCGCCGCGCCGCCGCCCTTGTCGCCCTCGCTAACGCGGGCCCGGGCCCAGGCCTGGTCCTCGTCCTCGGTGGTCAGGATCCCGTTGCCGATGCAGATGCGTCTGCTCGTCGTCAGGTCCATGATCCCGCGGGCCGACTCGTTCGACACGATCTCGAAGTGATAAGTCTCGCCCCGGATCACCGTGCCCAGCGCCACATAGCCGTCGTACAGCTTGCCCACCGGGCGATGTCCGCCCTCCTCGGCGATGGCGATGGCGCCCGGGATCTCCAGCGCGCCCGGCACCGTGATCACGTCATACTCGGCACCGAAGGCTTCAAGCGCCTGCGTCGCGCCCTCAAGCAAGGCGTCGGCCAGGTCTTCATAGAAGCGGGCTTCCACGATCAGGATACGGATGGGCTCTTCGGTCATGTGGCTCGCCTCGGCGGTTTGAGGCCGCTCCTTAGGCTGTTTCTCTCCAGCGGGCGAGATAGCGCGCCAGCATATCGATCTCGAGATTGACGCGGGCGCCAACCTTCAGGCTGCCCAGTGATGTCACATCCCAGGTGTGCGGGATCAGATTGACCCCAAAGACATCGTCTTCCACCTCATTCACCGTCAGTGAAACGCCCTCGACGGTGATGGAGCCCTTGGCCGCGATGAACCGGTGCAGCGGCTTCGGCGTCCGGATCCGAACCCGATGCGATCCGCCCTCGCTCTCGATGGACAGCACCTCGCCCACGCCGTCCACATGGCCCGACACGATATGCCCGCCCAGTTCGTCGCCTACCCGCGCGGCGCGCTCCAGATTGACCGGGCGGCCCTCGACCCAGTCAGACAGGGTGGTCATCGACAACGTCTCGCCCGAGACCTCTACCGCGAACCAGCCCGGTCCCTTGTCCACCACGGTCAGGCAGCAGCCGGCGTGACTGACCGAGGCCCCGATATCGATCGTGGCCGTGTCGAACCCGGTCTCGATTTCAAACCGCAGATCCCGGTTAGTTTGCTGCACGCTGCGCACGCGCCCGACGTCTGTGACAATCCCGGTAAACATTCAGCCCCTCGCGTAGCGTTCCCAGAGGTCATCGCCCAGCGCCTGGACCTCCACCCGTCGGAAATGGGGCGCCGCGGCCAGCGCCGCAACGCCAAGTTCGCCGATGGCCGGTCTTCCCTCACCACCCAGCAGGATCGGCGCCCGGAACCACTCCAGCTTATCCACCAGCCGGGCCCTCAGAAAACCACCCGCCACCTGCCCGCCACCCTCGACGAACAGGTCCGAAAGCCCCTCTGCCGCCAGGCGTTGAACCACGGCTGCAAGGTCCGGCCGACCGTCCGGACCGGCCGGTACGGTCAATACCCGAACGCCGACGTCCGACAACCGGGGCTCGGCTGCACCGGTCGCCACCACATAGGTCGGAAGGTCCCGCGCGGTCTTCGCGAGCCGGCTACCGGCATCCAGCCGCTGATGCGTGTCCAGCACCACCCGGGCCGGCTGGCGACCCGCATAGCCCGGCAGCCGCACCGTCAACTCGGGATCATCGGCCAGCGCCGTCTCGATCCCGACCAGCACTGCATTGTGATCGGCCCGCAGGCGATGCACCTGCTCGCGTGACGCCTCACACGTGATCCAGCGGCTTTCACCCGCCGCCGTGGCGATGCGACCGTCCAGCGACGTGGCAAGCTTCAGGGTGACGCTCATGCCAGCCCTGTTTAGGGGCAAGCGCGCAGGCGGGGCAAGGCTTGGACCGATCCACGCCAGGTTAGCGCCGTCCCGAACGGCTGCGTGAACCAGGACCTTTGGACCATCTTGCGATACATGTATCGCTTTGCTATCGGTGGGGTTATGCCAATGTCGCTCAGACTGCCTGCCCAGGTTGAAGCGCGTCTCGCAGCGCTCTCGACGCTGACAGGGCGTTCAAAGACCTTCTACGCCACCGAAGCCATTGTCGAACATATCGACGACCTCGAGGATGCTCACCTGTCGTCCGAGGTTCGCGACCGTATTCGGGCCGGCGCGGAGGCCAGCATACCATTGAGCGAACTGCTGGATGAGTATGGCCTGGCGCGTTGAAATTTCCGACAGCGCCGCCAGACAGCTCCGCAAACTCGATCCGCAAATCGCAAAACGCATCCTGACCTTTCTGCGGGACCGGATCGCCGTGCTCGAAGATCCGCGCAGCATCGGCGAAGCCCTGCGGGGCAAGGAGTTCGGCGATTTCTGGAAATATCGGGTCGGCGATTGGCGGATCATTGCCGACCTCAACGACGGCGTCATGCTCGTGACCGTGATCCGGCTGGGCAATCGCCGCGAGGTCTATCGGCGGTAGCGCCCCGACCATCGGGCCCCAAACTCATCTGCGCCCCAGCTCCGGCGCCTTTACCGCTCGTCCCCGGCCCCCTCGCTCAGTCCCTCCTCGCCAAGGAAGCGTGCGAAGTCCTCCGTCTCCCTGAAATCGCGATAGACCGAGGCGTATCGGACGTAGGCGACGTCATCGAGTTGCTTCAGGTGCTTCATGATCAGCTCGCCGATGGTCGAGGAGGCGAGCTCGGTTTCGCCCATGCTTTCCAGCTGGCGCACGATGGCGCTGATCATGCGTTCCACCCGCTCGGGCTCAACCGGGCGCTTGCGCAGCGCCACCGAGAGTGAGCGGGCCAGCTTGTCACGGTCGAAGGGTGCACGGCGGCCGGAGCGCTTGAGGATGGTCAGTTCGCGCAGCTGCACGCGTTCGAAAGTGGTGAACCGGCCCTCGCAGGAGGGGCACATGCGCCGACGACGGATGGCCGCGCCGTCTTCCGACGGCCGGCTGTCCTTCACCTGGGTTTCTTCGTGTCCGCAGAACGGGCAACGCATGATCTGGCCCCCTTCCCGCTCAGTAAACGCTATTAGCGGTAGATGGGGAAGCGCCCTGTCATTTCGACCACCTCGCGGCGGACCTTCTGCTCGATGGCGGTGGTGTCCTCGCCGGTGGAGACGGCGTCGAGAACCTCGCCGATCCATTTGCCGACCTGGCGGAATTCAGCCGGGCCAAAACCGCGGGTGGTGCCGGCCGGCGTTCCGACGCGCAGGCCGGACGTCTGCATCGGCGGCAGCGGGTCGCCGGGGATCGAGTTCTTGTTGGTGGTGATGCCGGCGCGCTCCAGGGCGATCTCGGCGGCGGCGCCGCTGACGTTCTTGGGCGTCAGGTCGACCAGCATCAGGTGACTGTCGGTACCGCCCGAGACGATCCGGAAGCCCACGCTCTGCAGGCTGTCGGCGAGCGCGCGGGCGTTTTCGATGACCTGTTTCGCATAGGTCTTGAACTCGGGGCGCAGGGCCTCGCCGAACGCCACGGCCTTGGCGGCGATCACGTGCATCAAGGGGCCGCCCTGCAGGCCGGGGAAGACGGCGCTGTCGATCTTCTTGGCCAGCTTCTTGTCGTTGGTCAGGATCAGACCGCCGCGGGGTCCGCGCAGGGTCTTGTGGGTGGTGGTGGTGACGATGTGGGCGTGGGGAAACGGGTTGGGGTACTCGCCCGCCACGATCAGGCCAGCGTAGTGCGCCACGTCGCACATCAGGATGGCGCCCACCTCATCAGCGATTTCGCGGAACTTCCTGAAGTCGATCTGGCGGGAATAGGCCGAACCACCGGCGATGATCACCTTGGGATTACTGGCGCGGGCCACCTCGGCGGCCTCGTCGTAGTCGATCAGGTGGTCCTGGGCGCGGACGCCATAGGCCACAGGGGCGAACCACTTGCCGGACTGGTTGACACTCTTGCCGTGGGTCAGGTGTCCCCCGTGGTCCAGGTTCATGCCCATGAAGGTGTCACCGGGCTTCATGGTGACCATGAAGACGGCCTGATTGGCCTGGCTGCCCGAGTGGGACTGGACGTTGGCGTACTCGCACCCGAACAACTGTCTGGCGCGGTCGATGGCCAGGACCTCGGCCTCGTCCACCACCTCGCAGCCACCGTAGTACCGCTTGCCCGGATAGCCTTCGGCGTACTTGTTGGTGAGCACCGATCCTTGGACGTCCAGCACCGCCTGGGAGACGATGTTTTCCGAGGCGATCAGCTCGATCTGCTCCTGCTGGCGCGTGAGTTCGCCCTTGAGGACCGCCGCGATCGCGGGGTCGGCCTGGTCTACGCCGGCGGTGAAAAACCCGTTGGGGGATGTCTGGACGTGGACAGTCATGCAGCGGCTCCTTGATGCAGATCGACTTGAGATCGGCCCAGGCGAGCGGCGCTTAACGTCCTCGCGCTCCCCGGTGGTCACCCACCTTCATCGCCAGTCACACAAGGACGGCTGCGCTATAGGCCATCACGGCCGGTTGGGGAAGACCCGAGGTCAGGCCGCGTAGCCGCCCATGCGCTGGACGTTACAGCGATCCCAGAGCTTTTCCAGGGTCTCGACCAGTTCATCCATCATACCGTCGGTATGGGCAGGCGACGGGGTGAACCGCAGCCGCTCGGTGCCGCGGGGCACGGTGGGATAGTTGATCGGCTGCACGTAGACCCCATGCTCTTCCAGCAGGATGTCCGAGATCATCTTGCAGTGGACGGGGTCTCCCACCAGCACCGGAACGATATGGCTCACCGAGGGCATGACCGGCAGGCCGGCCTTGAGCATCCGCGCCTTCAGGGCTGCGGCGCGCGCCTGGTGGGCGATGCGGACCTCGTTGTGTTCCTTGAGGTAGCGGATCGAGGCCACGGCGCCTGCAGCGATGGCCGGCGGCAGCGAGGTGGTGAAGATGAAGCCGTCGGCATAGCTGCGGATCGCATCCACGATGACAGTGTCCGCAGCGATGTAGCCGCCCATGACGCCGAACGCCTTGCCCAGGGTGCCTTCGATGATGTCGATATCGCCCATCACGCCATCACGCTCGGCCACGCCGGCGCCGCGCGGGCCATACATGCCCACCGCATGGACCTCGTCCAGATAGGTCATGGCGCCGTACTTTTTGGCCAGCGCCACGGTGCCGGCCATGTCGGCAATATCGCCGTCCATGGAGTAGACGCTCTCGAAGGCGATCAGCTTGGGCAGCGCCGGATCGGCGGCGGCCAGCAGCTCTTCCAGGTGGGCCAGATCGTTGTGCCGGAACACGATCCGCTGCTCGCGCTTGCCGGCGCGAATCCCGCTGATCATGGAATTGTGGTTGAGCTCATCCGAGAAAATCAGCAACCCGGGCAGAATCTTGTACAGCGTCGAGAGCGATGCCTCGTTCGACACATAGCCCGACGTGAACAGAAGAGCCGATTCCTTCTGGTGAAGGTCCGCCAGCTCGCACTCAAGTTCGACGTGATAGTGGGTGGTCCCGGAGATATTGCGCGTGCCGCCCGAGCCGGCGCCGGCTTCCTCGATGGCCGCGTGCATGGCGTCCAGCACCACCGGATTCTGCCCCTGGCCCAGATAGTCGTTGGAACACCAGACCGTCACCTCGGACTGACCGCCGTCTTCACGCGTCCAGGTCGCTTTGGGGAACTGGCCCCGATGACGCTTCAGGTCGGCGAAGACCCGATATCGGCCCTCGGACCGAACCCGATCCAATGCGGTGTGGAACGCTTGCCTGTAGTCCATCGACATGACTTCCGATCGCACTCGCCGTGCTGACCGGTCCCTGAATACGCCAGCCTTTTGGCGCCACGATTTCACCTTGTCCATAAAATCGAAGGGCTGGTGCGATGACCCTTCGTAAGCGGACACTACATTTCGTGAACGGCGAGCCGCCTTGACTGGAATCAAACCCCTCAGGCCGGCGACCGGCCCCTGAGCATTTCGAGGATGGCGGAGAAATCCTTGTCCGACCCGCCCAGCCGGTCAAACAGCGCATAGAGCCCCTCCGCCGCCGCGCCCAGAGGCGCCGCCGCGCCCGACCTTGCGGCCGCCTCCTGGGCCAGCTTGAGATCCTTCAGCATCATTGCGGTGGCGAACCCGCCTTCATAGTTCCGGTTCGACGGCGCCGTCGGCACAGGGCCGGGCCAGGGACAATAGCTGGTGAGGCTCCAGCACTGGCCGGACGACTTCGAAGCGATGTCGAAGAAGCGCTCGCCCTCAAGTCCAAGTTTCTCCGCCAGCGCAAACGCCTCACACACCCCGATCATCGAGATGCCGAGCACCATGTTGTTGCAGATCTTGGCCGCCTGCCCCGCGCCATGATCGCCCGCCCGCATTGTCACCCGGGACATGGGGGCGATGGCGTCCTCGATCACGCCGAAGTCGGCTTCATCACAGCCGACCATGAACGCCAGCGTCCCGGCTTCAGCCGCGGCCGTCCCGCCCGAAACCGGCGCATCGGCGAATCGAAAGCCCGCCGTCCTTGCCTGCACGGCGACAGCCCGGGCGCTTTCCACGTCGATGGTCGAGGAATCGATCAGCAGCGCCGTGGTCGGCGCATTGGGCAGGATCTGTTCTGCGTAAACCTGGCGGACATGCGGCCCCGCCGGCAGCATGGTGATTACCGCGTCAGCGGCCTGGACGGCCTCGGAGACCGACCCGGCGATCCGGCAACCGGCAGCCCGCGCCTTTTCAAGCGCCGCCGCCGACAGGTCAAAGGCCACGACCTCGCGCCCCGACTTGACCTGGTTGGCGGCCATCCCGCCGCCCATATTGCCCAGACCGATGAACGCGACGCGGGTCATTGCCATATCTGATATGCCTATTTTGGCTTGCGGAACTTGTAGATGAACTGATCCGTCTTGCCGCGGATCGCGGGATCGAAGACGCCCTTGGTATGGTCGTCATTGGGGTTCCGTAGCACGGTGCTCTCGCCCTCGAACCTAAACCCCGAGCTGATCAGCTGGGCCTTCACATGGGCCGGATCGATGCGATGCAACTTGTCGTCCGGGTCGATGGGCGTGCCGGGCGCGGCGGCATGATCCAGCACGATAAAGACGCCACCAGGCTTGATGGCGTCGAAGATCAGCTTGTCGACCTTGGAAACGTCGATGTTCCGGGCCCGGGCGAAAAGGTCGTGATAATTCTGGGCGGTCCAGAATACATCCACCTGGTCAGGCACGGCAAAGTTGGCGATGCCGGTCTGGACGACCGTTATGTTTCCATATTGCGGGTCAGCGGCGATGCCGAAGATCGCCGGCGGCGTGGTCGCGTTGGCAGGCGGCGGATTGGTCACGGCGAAGACCTTGCCCTTTGGACCCACGGCCTTGGCGAAGATCCGGGTGAAGTAACCGCCGCCAGGAATGAAGTCTGCGACCTTTGATCCGGGCTTCACCCCGGCGAACTCCAGCATTTCAGCAGGCTTGCGGTCTGCGTCGCGCTTGGTGTCGGCCTCGGGGCGCCCCTTGTCGGCGACGGCGGCGACGATTGCGGCGGACGGTGCAGCCTGGGCCAACCCCGACGACAGCGCCATGGCCGCGGCAGCCACCAGCAACAGGTTCGATCTCATCTGGATGTTCCTCCTGGCGACCACCGTTCGATCACCGCACGCTCACGTTAGAGGCGACCAGGCTTCTGCGGAAGGGAGCGGCGCAAAAATGCCGTCCAGCAGGTCCTCACTGACGGCTTCCAGCGTGGGCGGGTCCCACTTCGGCGCGTTGTCCTTGTCGACGATCACGGCCCGCACACCCTCGAGAAAATCGTGGCGCTGAACCACCCGGGCGCCGATCCGGTACTCCATGGCCATGTTGTCGGCGAAGGTGGCCACCGCCCGGCCCAGCTGGAGCTGACGGAAGGCCACCTTCAAAGTCTGCGGGGATTTGGTGGCCAGGGTCTTGAGCTGCTCCAGCGCCCAGTCCGATCCGGCGGCCTCAAGCCCCCCGACAATAGCCTCCACGCTACTGGCGCCGAAGATGCGCGCGATTTCGTCCTGATGCGCGGCAACGGGTGGACGACCCGCGTCCGCCTCGAATTCCGTCAGCAGGGTCTCGACACCCTCAGGATCGGCCATGATTGCGGCCTTGAGCTCGGCGACCCGGGCGCTTTCCACGAAATCCGTGGCGATCCCCAGCAGTTCGCAATCCGCCGCCTTGATCCGCGCGCCCGTCAACGCCAGCCACAGGCCCAGATGGTCCGGCATGCGGCTCAGATACCAGCCACCGCCCACGTCGGGGAACAGTCCGATGCCCGTCTCGGGCATGGCGAAGGTGGTGCGCTCCGTGGCCAGGCGATAGCGACAGGGCTGCGCCAGTCCAACGCCACCGCCCATGGTGATGCCGTCCATGATCGCGAGCGTCGGCTTGGGATAGCGGAACAGCAGGTCGTTCAGCCGGTACTCGATGAAGAAGAACTCGCGCGCCTCGCGGCCATCTCCCGCCCCGCTGTTGGCCAGCATCCGGATATCGCCCCCGGCGCAGAACCCCCGCTCGCCGGAATGATCGAACATCACCAGCGCAACGTCAGGATCGTCCCGCCAGGCCAGCAGGGCGTCGGTCATCAGCCGGCACATGTTGGTGGTGAGCGCATGCAGCGCGCCCGGGCGGTTCAGCGTGATCCGCCCGACGCGGCCCTCGAGGCGGGTAAGAACTTCGGGTTCAGCGGCCATGTTCAGGGTTTCATCTCAAATCAAAGCATTTCACATGGCGAAGGGCGACTGACAGCAACCGCGCATCTCGGCTTGCCAAGGCAGCACCCTGATCAACGGCCAGCTTGAGGTAGGCAGCGTCGAATACGCTCAACTCCAGGGAAAACGCGTCACGCGCCAGGACCTGGACCTCCGCGTCCAGCATGGGGGGCTCGACCGTGACCTGTAACTCGGCCAGCTCGATCAACGCCTGTTCGAACGCTCCCGCGCTCAGCCCTCGAATCGCATGGCGTTGCAGGACGTTGGTAACCTCCCACGTGAAGATCGCAGGGGCGAGAAACTCAAATTCCGCGGACTCAGCCAGAAAGGATCTGGCGGCTGGCGTCGACTGCGCTGCGAGCAGGAACGCCAGCGCGGCAGAAGCGTCCAGGATGACCGGCGTCATTCGCGGCGCCAGTCACGAATTTCCTCCCAGGTCAGGTTGTCGGTTTCCGGGCTCTCACGCGAAATACGTTCCCGCAGCTTGCGAAACCGCTCGGCGAGCTCGGGGCCGGTGAGACGTCTCTGCGGGGCAGCCGCCGCCCGGGACGGCTTTAGCTCCGCCACCGGTTTGCCATGACGGGTAATGACAATGGTTCCCCCCCCGCGCTCCACATCCGCGACAAGAGCAGAAAGGTGTGTCTTGGCTTCGAGCAATCCAACTTCACGCACGACGAAGCTCCAAATCTGACCATTATGGTCTGACTAGCACGAAACAAGCTACCGAAACAGCTCCCGCGCCGTGATCACCCGCATGATCTCATTGGTGCCTTCCAGGATCTGATGGACCCTGAGGTCGCGCACAATCCGTTCCAGCGGATAGTCGCGCAGGTAGCCATAGCCGCCGTGCAGTTGCAGCGCCTGGTTCGCAACTTCGAAGCCGGCATCGGTGGCGAAGCGCTTGGCCATGGCGCAGTACTGGGTGGCCTTGGGGTGCTTCTGATCCAGGGCGTGGGCGGCGCGGCGCACCATCAGGCGGGCCGCGTCCAGTTCGGTGGCCATGTCGGCGAAGCGCCACTGCAATCCCTGGAATTCCTTCAAGGCCTGACCGAACTGGCTACGGGTCTCGAGGTAGGTCCTGGCGGTATCCAGCGCGAAGCCCGCCCCGCCCAGCGAACAGGACGCGATGTTGATACGCCCGCCATCCAGCCCCGCCATGGCGAACTTGAACCCCTCGCCCTCCTCGCCGATCCGGTTGGCGACAGGCACGCGGCAGTCGTCGAAATTGACCTGGGCCGTGGGCTGGGAGTTCCAGCCCATCTTCCGCTCCGGCGCCCCGAATGACAGGCCAGGCGTGCCGTTCTCCACGACAAAGGCCGACACCCCCTTGGCGCCCGGGCCGCCGCTTCTGGCCATGACGAGATAAATATCGGACGTCCCGGCTCCGGAGATAAACGCCTTGCCGCCATTCAGGACATAGTGGTCACCGTCCTTGCGGGCCGTGGTCTTCATGGCGGCGGCGTCCGATCCGGACCCCGGCTCGGTCAGGGCGTAGGAGGCGATCAGTTCCATGGTTGTCAGGCGCGGCAGGTAACGGCGGCGAAGCTCCTCCGAGCCGAACCGGTCGATCATCCACGAGGCCATGTTGTGGATCGAGATAAAGGCCGCCGTTGAGACGTCACCATAGCTCAACTGTTCAAACACGATGGAGGCGTCGAGCCGACTGAGCGCCGAGCCACCCACGTCCTCGCGGACATAGAGCCCGGCAAAGCCCAGTTCGGCGGCCTTGCGCATCACATCGACGGGAAAGTGGCTCTCCTCGTCCCAGCGGGCCGAGTGCGGCGCCAGCTCGGCGACGGCGAACACGCGGGCGGCATCCTCGATCGCGCGCTGGTCTTCGGTGAGGTTGAAATCCATGACTGGGGAGTCGCGCGCAGGATGCGGAATGTCAACGTCCCCGCGGGTGAGACGCAGTGTCGGCAGGATCCGGATTGGCTCGCGCCAGAGGTCATGCACCCAACTGGGGAAATCGCATCAGCGAGTTAGCGCCAATACAGCCTGAGAACGCGAAGTCAGAGCGGGGAAATAGGGCCAACCTCGCATCTTCAGACGGGAAGACCCCAAGCCAGGCTCTGCAAGCCTGGACCGTCCGCCATCAAAAATGTGCAGTTCCTGCAGGTTTGAGCCTGGTTTAGCCCAACTCATAGAGGGGCGGACACCGGGGACCGCGCCTATTGCTTCCAGGTGACGCCATGTCGACCAACGCCCATACGCCAGAGAGAATACCGCACGGCGTCGGCGATCCGGGCGTAGCCATAGGCGGGACAACCCTGGTCAAGGGACTGGGCGTCGCCTTCGCGCTCGCCGTCACGGTCGGAGGAATGGTTGGGCAGGGTATCCTGCGAACGCCGGGTATCGTCGCGGGCGCCGTGCCGCACCCGACGTTAATCCTTGTGATGTGGACGGTTGTCGGTCTGTTGTGTGTCCTGGACGCCTGCGCCCACGTGGAGATGGCGGCGGCCACGCCGAGGGCGGGTGGGCCCTATGCCTTCGCCGATCGCAGCTTTGGTCCTGTTGGCGGGACGATTACCGGCTGGGCCGATGCGCTGAATAACATTGGCGCGATCGGATTTCTGGCGGTCGTGTCCGCTGAGTTTGTCCAACGTATCGGACCGATGGCCGGCGCCCCGATTTCTGTACTGGCCCCAGCGATCGTTCTTGCATTTCTGGGTGTGAACCTGATTGGCACCCGCGTCGGCGGAGCCAGCCAGACGCTCGGCAGCCTGCTGAAGGGCCTGGCGCTGATCGCGATCATCGGACTCCTGGTGCCTTCGTCACCGGCCGAGCGCGGCCCAGCTGACGGTCTGCCGCCAGCGCTCACGTTCGGCGCCCTGGTCATCGCGCTGCGGGCGATCCGCAATACCTATGACGGCTGGAACAGCGCAACCTACTTCTGCGAGGAGATGCCGAACCCCGGGCGCGACCTCCCCCGCACGGTGTTTGGCGGGATTGTCCTCGTAACGGTCACCTATGTCGCCATCAATGCGGCGCTTCTCCACGCAATGAGCCCCGCAGAGATGGCGGCGTCCAACCTACCGGTGGCTGAAGCCATGCGCAGCCTTCTGGGCGACGGAGCCGAACAGGTGACATCCATCTTCGCGGCCATCTCCGCCCTCGCGGTCACCAATCTCTTCGTAATGTTCTGCTCGCGCACCGCCTTCGGTATGGCGCGTGACGGCGTTCTGCCCCGGGCGTTGAGCGTGGTGTCAGGGGACGGAGCGCCCCGTCGCGCGCTCTTGGCGGTCGCCCTGCCAGGTGCGGCGCTCGCCGCAAGCGGCAGTTACCAGACGCTGCTTGCCCTGACGGTGCCGGCGGCGCTGGTCGTGAACATCCTGGTCAACCTCGCGGCCCTGCGTCTGCGTCGGACGGAACCAGACCTGCCTCGCCCCTTCCGCACGCCACTCTTTCCATTGCCGATCATCTTCAGCACCCTCATCAGCCTGGCGCTGCTGATCGCGCTTGCGGTCGAGACGCCGGGGATAACCCTGGGTTTTCTGGCGGTGATCGGCGTCGCCGCGCTCGCAAGGATCCTGACCCTACGCCGTTGATGCGTCCGGGTTCGCCCAGGATCACGAGCCCCGGGCTTGAGGTCTACCTCTAGGATGACAGGGCCGAGGACTTGCCTCCCCGCGCCATCGGGTTCAAATCCCGGACATGACCCATGCCCCCCTCGCCGCCTACCCCGCCCTGCGTCTTCGCCGCCTGCGGCAAGCCGACTGGGTCCGCCGTCTGGTCCGCGAGACCGTGCTGACGCCGGCCGATCTGATCTGGTCGATAGTGGTGCATGAGGGCGAAGGGACTATCCCCGTGGGCTCGATGCCCGGCGTCAGTCGCCTGTCGGTGAAGGACTGCGCCGCCGCAGCGAAGGAAGCCCGCGCGCTGGGCATCCCGGCCATCGCCGTCTTCCCGCACATCGACGGAGCCAAGAAGGACGCCGCCGGCACCCTGGCCCATGACCCCAACGGCATCGTCGCCACCGCGGTGAAAGCCATGAAGGACGCCGCCCCCGAGGTCGGCATCATGTGCGACGTGGCGCTGGACCCCTTCACCGACCACGGCCACGACGGCCTGATCGAAAACGGCCGCATCCTCAATGACCAGACCATCGAGACCCTGGTCGCCCAGGGGATCATGCAGGCCAAGGCCGGCTGCGACATCCTGGCGCCCTCCGACATGATGGACGGCCGCTGCGGTGCGCTCCGCAAGGCGCTCGAGGCCGAGGGCCTGCAGGATGTGATGATCATGTCCTACGCCGCCAAATATGCGTCGGCCTTCTATGGTCCCTACCGCGAGGCCATCGGTTCCGGAAAGCTGGGAACCGGCTCGGTGGACAACCCGGGCGACAAGAAGACCTACCAGATGGACGCCGCCAACTCCGACGAGGCGCTGCGCGAGGTGGCCCTCGACATCGCCGAGGGCGCCGACATGGTGATGGTGAAGCCCGGCATGCCCTATCTGGACATCGTCCAGCGGGTGGTGGAGGCGTTCCACGTGCCAACCTTCGCGTTCCAGGTGTCCGGCGAGTACGCCATGCTGATGGCGGCGGCCCAGAACGGCTGGCTGGACGAGGAGCGCGCGATCCTGGAGAGCCTGGGCGCCTTCAAACGCGCGGGCGCGGCGGGCGTGATCAGCTACTTCGCCCCGCGCGCCGCACGGCTGCTGGGGGCTTAGAAGCCTTACGTCCCCCATCGCTCACGATGCAGGGGGTGGAGGGGGCGGGTCGCTCCTGATCCCTCAGCTCAAGAGCGTGGCCGCGACCTCTACAGGCGCCTGAGCGCGCCCCTGCCGGCATAGACCGCCTGGTCGCCCAGTTCTTCCTCGATGCGCAGCAGCTGGTTGTACTTCGCCGTCCGGTCCGAACGCGCCAGTGAGCCGGTCTTGATCTGACCGCAGTTGGTGGCCACGGCCAGGTCGGCGATGGTGGAATCCTCGGTCTCGCCCGAACGGTGGCTCATCACGGCGGTGTAGCTGTTGCGGTGGGCCAGATCGACGGCGTCAAGGGTCTCGGACAAGGTGCCGATCTGGTTGACCTTCACCAGGATCGAATTGGCCAGGCCCTTGCCGATGCCCATGCCCAGACGCTCAGGGTTTGTCACAAAGAGATCGTCGCCCACCAGCTGGATCTGGCCGCCCAGACGGTCGGTGAGCAGCTTCCAGCCCTCGAAGTCATCCTCGGAGCAGCCATCCTCGATGGTCACGATCGGGAACTTGGCGGCCAGGTCGGCCAGATAGTCGACCATCCCTGCCGGGGATACGCTCTTGCCCTCGCCCTCCATGACGTACTGGCCGCCCTTGAAGAACTCGGTGGCCGCCACGTCGAGCCCCAGGTTGAAGTCCGCGCCCACCTTGAAGCCTGCGCTCTCGCCGGCCTTGACGATGAAGGCCAGGGCCGCCTCGGCGCTACCGATGTTCGGGGCGAACCCGCCCTCATCGCCGACATTGGTGTTGTGGCCCGCAGCCTTCAGCTGCGCCTTCAAGGCGTGAAAGATCTCCGCGCCCATCCGCAGCGCTTCGGCGAAGGTGTCCGCGCCGGTCGGCAGGATCATGAATTCCTGGATGTCGATCGGATTATCAGCGTGCGCACCGCCGTTGATGATGTTCATCATCGGCACCGGCAACACCCGAGCCGAAACCCCACCCACATACTTGTAGAGCGGCAGCGCCGCCGAGCTGGCCGCCGCCTTGGCGGTCGCCAGGCTGACCCCCAGGATCGCGTTCGCGCCCAGCCGGGCCTTGTTGTGGGTACCGTCCAGGTCGATCAGGATCCGGTCGATCCGGCGCTGATCTTCGGCGTCGCTCCCCGACAGGGCGTCATAGATCTCGCCGTTGACGGCCTCCAGGGCCTTCAGGACGCCCTTGCCGCCAAAGCGGGCCTTGTCCCCGTCGCGCTTCTCAACGGCCTCATAGGCGCCGGTCGAGGCGCCCGAGGGCACGGCGGCGCGCCCCATCGAGCCGTCCTCGAGGACCACGTCCACCTCCACCGTCGGGTTACCCCGGCTATCCAGGATTTCACGGGCGGTGATGTCGACGATTTCGGTCATGGCGCACTCCGGGAGGAACGGTCGGACGCTTACCCAGCTTCGCCCAATCGGGCAACGCTGGCTTGACTTGAGAGGCCCGAAACGGCTGATGCGAGGCTTCTGGAGAACACCCGAATGCTGTTGATCGAAAAGCCCCTGGACGGCGTCGCTGTCGTCACCCTGAACCGCCCCGAAGCGATGAACGCGCTGTCCAAGGCGCTTCGGGCCGCGCTGAGCCGGGCCATTACCGGGCTCGATCAGGACCCGGAGGTCCGGGTGATCATCCTGACCGGCGCCGGCGAGCGCGCCTTCACCGCCGGGCTCGACCTGAAGGAACTCTCCACCGATCCGCTCGGCATGGGCGCAGCGAACGCCACCAGCGCCGATGAAAACCCCGCGCAGGCGGTGCTGTCCTGTTCCAAGCCCATCATCGGCGCCATCAACGGTGTCGCGATCACGGGCGGCTTCGAGGTGGCGCTGGCCTGCGATGTGCTGATCTGCTCCACCAACGCCCGCTTCGCCGATACCCACGCCCGGGTTGGTATCACCCCCGGCTGGGGCCTGTCGCAGAAGCTGAGCCGCGCCATCGGCCCCTATCGCGCCAAGGAACTGTCTCTCACAGGCAACTTCCTGGACGCCGCAAAGGCCTACGAGTGGGGCCTGATCAATCGCATTGTCGAACCTGCCGACCTGATGCCGGCGGCCTTGCAACTCGCCGCCCAGATGGCCGACATCGATGGCGACATGCTCGTGACCTACAAGGCCATGATCGATGACGGTTACGATCTCGCCATGGGCGAGGGCCTGCAGCTCGAACACGACCGCTCTGTCGTGCACAATCGCCAGGTCACGCCGGAGATGGTGGCTGAACGACGCGCCGCCGTGCAGGCGCGGGGCCGCAACCAATAGGCCTCAGGCCTGCCGCTGGCCCCAGGGTCCGACGATCGCAACCGTCATGCCGGGCCAGTAGACGTTGACGAACAGCGTGGTCCCGTCCGGCGAGAAGCATGCCCCGGCCAGTTCGGTGTTGGCGCCGACATCGCCGGGCTCCGCCTGGGCCTGACGGCCGAGGGTGTAGGTCTTGCCCGCCGGCGTCACGGCCCGCAGATAGTTCACGCCGCCGGCGCCGGCCTTGTCCTCGCAGACAATCAGATCGCCCCAAGGGGCCACGGCGATGTTGTCGGCCATGTTCACGACCCGCTTGTCGAGAGACTCTACAAAAAGCTGCAGCTTTCCCGGCTCGTCCCGCTCGCGCGGATCACCCTCAAAGCGGCTGGGCCGGTAGCGCATGATCTGCCCAAGCCGCTTCGGGCCGCCATTTGTGCAGGTGAAGTAGAGTTCGTTCTGGCCGAAGAACACGCCCTCGCCCCTGGCGAACAGCACCGCCCCCTTGGCATGGCCGCGGGCCTTCAGGGCATTGTCGGGATTGTCGACCCCGTCCATGTCGACCCAGACCACGTCGCGCCAGGCGCCCGGCGCCATCTCCGGGCTTGTCCAGTTGCGGCTGTCACCACCTTCCGGGCGATCGCGGAAGGCCAGGGCCTGCAGTCGCCCGCCCTTTTGCAGAACCCGACGATCCTCTGGGAGGTAACGGTAGAACAGGCCCGCGCCCTCATCCTCCGTGAGATAGGCGATCCCGGTGCGCGGATCGATGCAGACCGCTTCGTGACGGAACCGGCCCATGCCCAGGATCGGCGTCGGATCAGCAAGCCCGCGGGCGCTGCTCGGAACCTCAAAGACCCAGCCATGAGACTTCAGCCCGGCGGGGCCGCCCGCCGTCAGGGTGACCGGATCCACCGTCTCCTCGCAGGACAGCCAACTGTTCCAGGGCGTGGCGCCGCCGCTGCAGTTGACGAGCGTACCAGCCAGGCTGAGGTGCGAACTCTCCAGACGCCGTTTGCGCAAGTCATAGATCAGCGAGGTCGTGCCGCCGCTGAGCGCCTGATCGTCCTTGTCAAAGCCATAGACCCGTGACCGATCCAGTTTCGTCGCCAGTGCGTGCCGGCTTCCGAAGGGACCATGCTCCACATCAGTTGTCTTGAGCTCGTGGTTCCGGACCAGCACCACCCTGTCCGCATCCAGCGGAAAGCAACCCATCCCGTCCATCTTTCGAGGCGTGACCAGGCCGTCGCTCATGGCTTCACCGGCCCGCGACACGACCGTGTAGGAGAAGCCTTCCGGCAAATCGAACAGGCCCTGCGGATCCATCGCCAGAGGCCCGTAGCCGGCGACCTCATTCAGATAGGGGTCAGCGTCAGGACTGACGCGCCGCGACGCGGGTTGCGCACCGGCCAGCCTCGAAAAGCCCGCGAACGCGGCTCCGGTGGCGGCGGCTGAAATGAGATGGCGGCGGGAAAGGGTCATGACACCTGCTAACTCACCAGAATGTCAGCGCAATGACGACCGGAATCAAAAACGCCGGCCTTACGGCCGGCGCCTGAATAACGAGCGTCTGATGTCGCCTAGTCTTCCTTGGGCGTCAGAACCTGGCGGCCCTTGTACATGCCGGTCTTCAGATCGACGTGGTGCGGACGCTTCAGCTCGCCGGTTTCCTTGTCCTCATGAAAGGAGTTAGGACCCAGCGCGTGGTGCGAGCGACGCATGTTGCGCCGCGAGGGGGAAGTTTTGCGTTTCGGAACAGCCATCGGAAATTCTCTTCGGCGTAGAAATGGATACGGCGGCCGCCAAGGAGAAAGAACCCTCGGGCCGCCGATGAGCGCGGGCTTATGCATGAAAGCCCGCTTGCGATCAAGCCGCGAGGCTCAGGCGATCAAACAAGTCTGCTTCGCACCTTGGTCGCGCCAATAAAGCTCGCGAACAATGGATGCGGATCAAAGGGCCGGCTCTTCAGTTCCGGGTGAAACTGGACGCCGACGAACCAGGGATGATCCGAGCGCTCGCAGAGCTCCGGCAGGACACCATCCGGCGACAGGCCCGAAAACTTCAGCCCCGTGCTCTCGATCGCATCGCGGTACCCGATATTGACCTCGTAGCGGTGCCGATGCCGTTCAGAAATCACCGGTTTGCCATAGATCCCGGCTACCCGGCTGCCGGGCGCCAGAACTGCATCATAGGCGCCGCACCGCATGGTGCCGCCGAAGTCGCCGCCTTCCTGGCGGACTTCCTTCTCGTTTCCGCGGACCCACTCCGTCATCAGGCCTACGATAGGCTCCGAAGTCGGGCCAAATTCAGTCGAGGACGCCTGCTTGATTCCCGCCAGATTCCGCGCCGCCTCGATCATGGCCATCTGCATGCCGAAACAGATACCGAAATACGGGATGGCGTGTTCGCGGGCGAACTTGACGGCGCGGATCATGCCCTCCGAGCCACGCTCCCCAAACGCGCCGGGCACCAGAACGCCATGGACGTTGGTCAGCCGCTCGCTGATCATCGCCTCTTCCTTCTCGAAGACCTCGCCTTCGATCCAGTCGAATTTCACACGGACGTTGTTGGCCACGCCGCCGTGGATCAGGGCTTCGATCAGGGATTTGTAGGCGTCCGTCAGCGCCGTGTACTTGCCGACGATGGCGATGTTCACCTCGCCGTCGGGATGGCTCAGCGTGTGCGAGATCTGCTCCCAGCGGGTCAGATCCGGCTTTGGGGCCCGGTCCAGCATGCCGAAGACATCGAGGACCTCGGTGTCGAGACCCTCCCGGTGATAGTCCAGCGGCACGGCATATATGTTGGGCGAGTCCATCGCCTGGATCACGGCGCTGGGCCGCACGTTGCAGAACTGACCGAGCTTGCGGCGCTCGCTGTCCGGGATTTCCATCTCACACCTGCACAGCAGGATGTCGGGCTGGATACCGATCGACCTCAGTTCCTTGACCGAGTGCTGTGTCGGCTTGGTCTTCATCTCGCCGGCGGTCTTGATGTAGGGCAGCAGGGTCAGATGTATGAAACAGGCGTGGCCGCGCGGCAGCTCCTGGCCAAGCTGGCGAATGGCCTCGAAGAACGGCAGCCCCTCAATATCGCCGACGGTGCCGCCCACCTCGACCAGTACGAAGTCGACGCCATCGCCCGGGTCGCTGAGGACGAAATCCTTGATCTCGCCGGTCACGTGCGGGATCACCTGCACGGTTGCGCCGAGGTAGTCCCCCCGCCGCTCCTTCTCGATGATGGTCTTGTAGATCTGCCCGGTGGTGATGTTGTCAGCGCGTGTGGCATTGACCCCGGTGAAACGCTCGTAGTGCCCCAGATCAAGGTCAGTCTCGGCGCCGTCGTCGGTGACGAACACCTCGCCGTGCTGAGTCGGGCTCATCGTCCCCGGATCCACGTTGAGATACGGATCGAGCTTGCGCAGGCGGACCTTGTAGCCTCGCGCCTGCAGAAGCGCGCCAAGAGCGGCGGACGCCAGACCTTTACCCAGGGAGGAGACCACGCCGCCGGTGATGAAAATGTACCGGGCCATGGGGGTCCAGAGTAGCCGCGATTCGGCCACGAATCCTCGACGGATTTGTCGCTATCCCTGACTTACTTCTTTTCCGGAACAACCGGCGGTGGCTCGGTCGCCGGAATGGAGCCGAACGGGCTGTTGAGGGTGGGCGTCGGCGCCTGAAGCGGCACGGGCGCGCTGCCGGCCGGTCCAGGTTGCGCCGTGCCGGCCGGCGGCTCAGGCGGCTTGGCCAGTTCGGCCGGATTGATGGCGTTGACCTTCATCCGGTCCACGACGGAGGCCGAACCGCGTTCCCGGCCTGCCACAATCGTCAGGGTCAGGCTGAGGACAAAGAAGGTCGCACCCAGAATCCAGGTCGTCCGCGTCAGCAGGTCACCGGCGCCACGGGCCGTCATAAAGCCCGACGGACCACCGCCAACGCCCAGCGCGCCACCCTCAGAGCGTTGCAGCAACACCACGACAATCAGGAAAAAGGCGACGATGACCTCGATCACCAACAGCAGGTTCAGCAGCATCCCGGGATCTCTCGATGCGTCATGACGGACAAACGCCCGCCGAAATGAAGCGGGCGCTCTATCATCATGCCCAAGCCAAGGCCATAGCTAGTGCGTGGCGACGCCCGTAACAATGGTCGGCAGGGATCGCGTCACGCGGCCTGGATGATACCGAGAAAGTCCGCGGCCTTCAGCGAAGCCCCACCCACCAGAGCGCCACCCACCTCATCGGCTTTCAGGATCTCGGCCGCGTTGGACGCCTTCACCGAGCCGCCGTAAAGAATCGCAACGCCCCTGCCCGCTTCGCCAAACATCGCGACCAGGGTTTCGCGGATCGCGCGGTGAACCTCCTCGATCTCCGGCGTCGTCGGCGTCAATCCCGTACCGATTGCCCAGACCGGCTCATAGGCAACGCAGAAGGCTTTGCCCTTCAACGCGTCAGGCAGCGAGCCTCGGACCTGACCGGTCACGACCGCAAGCGCCTGCCCGCCCCTGCGCTGTTCCAGTGTCTCACCCACGCAAATAATCGGCTCCAGGCCGGCCCGGAGGGCCGCCTCGACCTTGTGCGCCACGAGCTCGTCAGTCTCTCCGTATCCGGCGCGGCGTTCGGAGTGCCCGAGGACCACCAACCTCGCGCCCGCGTCGGCCAGTTGCTCGGCTGACACATCGCCGGTGAACGCGCCGGACGCTTCAGGGCGGCAGTCCTGCCCTCCGACCAGCACAGCGCTGTCAGCCAGCACCTCCGCCAACCGCTGAACCAGTGTCGCCGGCGGGCAGATCGCCACCCGCGCTGTGGTGTCCCCCAGGCCTCCGGCGATCATGTAGGCCTCGCCCAGAGAGGCGCCCACGCCGTTCATCTTCCAGTTTCCCGCGATCAACGGCTGTGGCCTCGTCACGTGCATCTCCCTGAAATCGCCTTATGGGGCGGTTAAGCCAAGACAACTTGTCTGTCACGTGCTTGCCGGACGGAAGCCGCCTCCACTATACCGTCGCCCACGCCCGTCCCGGGAAAGGACCACAATGCCCGCCGAGAAGAAGACTTCTGCCACGTCCTGGTTCACCCGGATCATCCTGGGCCTGGTCATTGTCGCCATGGCGGGTTTTGGCATGAGCCAGTACAGCGTCGACGCCATTCGCGGCGACGAGGTCATCAAGGCGGGCTCACGGAGCGTCGATTCCGCCGAGTTCCGGCGCGAATATGATCGCTACAAGAAACGCACCGAACAGCAGGCCGGCCAACCGATCACCACGGAAATGGCGGAGCAGAACAATCTCGACTCCACGGTCCTGAACGGCCTGGCGACCCGCGAGGCATTCTCCGAACTGCTGCACAAGATCGGCATCCGGCCTTCCGACAAGCTCATCCTCGCCCAGATCAGCAAGATCCCGGACTTCTTCAATCCGATCACCGGCGCCTTTGACGACAAGACATTCACCGCGCGTCTGACCGAGAACGGTTACACCAAGCAGGGCTTCGACCGTGTGCTGGGCGACGAGATGGCTTCACAACACTGGGCGGTCGCCATTCAGAACGGCTTCAACGTGCCCCGCGCCTATGGCGCTCTGGGCTCGGTGTTCGCCCTGGAATCCCGTGACCTCGCCTACTTTGTGGTGACGCCGCAAAGCGTTCCGCAACCCGCAGCGCCCAGCGACGCCCAGCTGCTCGCCTTCATCAAGGAGAGCAAGAGCGATCTGATGGTCCCGGAAATGCGGGTCTTCACCGTTGTGCCGTTCGTGCCGGGGGCGGCCGCCGCCGCTGTTGCGAACGCGCCGATCGACGCAGCTGAACTCCAGAAGCGCTTCAATTTCCGGAAGGATACGCTCTCCAAGCCGGAGACCCGTACGCTGGTGCAGATCCCGGTAAAGGATCAGGCATCAGCCCAGAAAGTCACCGCCCGACTGTCCGCCGGAGAAGCGCCGGCGGCTGTCGCCAGGTCGCTGGGCGTTGACGCAGTGACCTACGAGGACAAGCCGCTGACCGCGGTCGCCGATCGCAAGATTGGCGAGGCCGCTTTCCGCCTCGCTTCAGGCCAGATTGCCACACTTCAGGGCGACCTGGGGCTGGCGGTGGTGCGGATCGCCAACGTTTCGCCCGGGCGCGAGGTGACCCTTGAGGAAGCCCGGCCGATGCTGGAGGCCGAAATCCGCAAGGATATGGTCTCCGAAAAGGTCTATGCCCAGACCCAGGCCTATGACGACGCCCATCATGGCGGGGCCAGTCTGCCCGACGCTGCAAAGAAGGCCGGCGTACCCTTCGAGACGGTCGGTCCTATCAGCGCCCAGGGTATCGACGACAAGCGCCGCCAGATGCAGGGCCTGCCGGCCAAAATCCTTGAAACCGCGTTTTCCCTGCCGGCCGGCGGCGAGAGCGAAATCACCGAACTGGGCGAAGGGGCCTATTTCGCGGTCCGGGTGGAAAAGGTTATTGCCCCCTACGTTCAGCCGCTGAACGAGATCAGGCCGGTGGTCACCAACGCCTGGATGCGTCGCGAGATCACGCGCGCCATGGAAGCCCGGACGGAGACCCTGGTTGCACGCGTTCGAAAGGGCGAGTCGCTTGAGGCGGTGGCCGCGTCGGCAGGCTATGCGGTACAACGCGCGCCCGGCCTGTCGCGACAGACAGCTGAACCCCGGGTCGCCGATATTGGACGCGAAATCCTTGCCCGCGCCTTCGCGGCAAAGCCGCGTGAGGCGTGGTCAACGCCGACACCCACCGGTTTCGCCATCGGCCGCATCGACAACGTGCGGATGGACACCGGCCCCACGGCCGCCCAGACGGCGGAGATGAACCGCGGTGAACTGGCCCAGGCCGTTTTCCGCGAGATGGCGGAAAGCGCCCAGGTCTATGCCCGGACCAAGCTCAAGGTGAGAACCGATCCTGCGCGCGCGCGCGCCGCCGCCGGCTTTGAACCGAAGGAAGAACCTGCCGCCAAGGCCCCGGAGAAGAAGGGGTGATTTCAGAACCGCCGTTCGAGGCCTTCTCATCGACCTACGACGGCGGAGCTCCCCAGGTCGTCTGGACCCGGCTGATCGATGATCTCGAGACGCCGGTCTCCGCCTTCCTGAAGATCGGACACGGCAAGCCCTACGCGTTCCTGTTCGAATCCGTCGAGGGCGGGGCTTTCCGTGCGCGCTACTCGATCATCACCCTGAACCCGGACCTCGTCTGGCGCTGCCGGGGTGAGACGGCCGAGATCGCCCGGGGTCCGGACATCGCGGCAGAGCAGTTCACTGCGGAGCCGGGCGCGGCGCTGGATTCCCTGCGCGACCTGCTGGCCGCGTCAAGGATCGAGCTTCCGGCCGGACTCCCGCCCATGGCGGCGGGCGTCTTCGGGGCCATCGGCTACGACATGATCCGGCTGGTCGAGCGCCTGCCCAACGTCAATCCAGACCCGCTGAACCTGCCCGACAGCGTGCTGGCGCGCCCCTCGATCGTGGCCATCTTCGACGCCATCGCCCAGGAGATCATCCTGGTGACGTCGGTGCGTCCCGACGAAGCGTCGGCGGCCGATGCCTACGCCGCCGCGCAGGGCCGGCTGCAGGCGGTCATTGAAGACCTGAAAAAACCCGCCGCGCCCCTGCTGGGCACGGCGAAGCCTGAGCCGGACCGCTTCACCACCCCGGTCGACCGCGAGACCTTTCGGGGAATCGTCGAGACGGCGAAGGGCTACATCCAGGCCGGAGACATCTTCCAGGTCGTGCCCAGCCACCGGTTGCGGGCGCCCTTCCCGCAAGACCCGTTCGCGCTCTATCGGTCCCTGCGCCGGACCAACCCCTCGCCATTCCTGTTTTTCCTGGATTTCGGAACGTTCCACCTGGCCGGCTCTTCGCCCGAAATCCTGGTCCGGCTGCGCGACGGCAAGATCACCATCCGCCCGCTCGCCGGCACCCGCCCGCGCGGCGCGACGCCGGAGGAGGACCGGGCGCTCGAGCAGGAACTCATCGCCGATCCGAAGGAACGCGCCGAGCATCTGATGTTGCTGGACCTCGGCCGCAACGACGTGGGCCGCGTGGCCATGCTGAAGCAGTCGGGCGCCAATGAACCGGCCCCGCCCAGCCGTACGCCCCGCGTGCGCGTCACCGCCAGCTTCTTCGTCGAGCGCTACAGCCACGTGATGCACCTGGTCTCCAACGTCGAGGGTGACGCGCCGGAGGGGCTCGATCCCGTGGATGTGGTCATGGCCGCCCTGCCCGCCGGCACCCTTTCCGGCGCGCCCAAGGTGCGGGCCATGGAGATCATCGACGAGCTCGAGATCGAGAAGCGGGGCATCGCCTACGCCGGCGCCGTCGGTTACTTCGGCTCGGACGGCTCGGTCGACACCTGCATCGTCCTGCGCACCGCCATTTTCAAGGATGGCATGATGTACGTCCAGGCAGGCGCCGGCGTCGTCGCCGACAGCAATCCCGACGCAGAGTACGACGAGACCCTGCATAAGGCCCGAGCCCTGCGAAAAGCCGCGGACGAGAGCTGGCGGTTTATCTAGAGGTTCGGACTATTCCGGCGCACCCGACGCCACGTGTTCCGTCTGGACCGGCGGCGCCAGGATCATGACCACGGCAAAGGCCAGCGAACTTACGGCCAGCGCAGTAGCGGCTGCGAGCGCGGGCCAGATCGGCTCGCGCCGGGCCGGCGGATTAAGCAGCGCGCGGCAGCGGGCGAACTCTCCGCGGTCAAGGCTCGAATCGGTAAGCGACATACCCACAGCATCCAGCTTGGCGCGCGCCGCGGCAAAGCCTATGACACACCCATGATCCTGGTCGTCGATAACTACGACAGCTTTACCTACAACCTCGTCCACTATCTGAACGAGCTTGGGGCCGAGACGCTTGTCGTGCGCAATGACGCGCTCTCCGTCGCCGAGGCCCTGGCCCTGCGTCCGGAAGCGGTCCTGCTGTCGCCGGGCCCGAAAACGCCGAACGAGGCCGGCATCTGCCTGGACCTGATCAAACAGGCGCCTGACGACCTGCCGATTTTCGGGGTCTGTCTGGGTCATCAGTCCATCGGCCAGGCGTTTGGCGGCGAGGTGGTACGCGCCGGCGCCCTGATGCACGGCAAGACCAGCCAGATCCACCACGACAATCGCGGCGTCTTCGCCGGCCTGAAAAGCCCCTTCACCGCCACGCGTTACCACAGCCTGGCGGTGCAGCAGGGCGGCCTTCCCCCCGAACTCGAGGTGACCGCGCGCACCGAGGACGGCGAGATCATGGGGCTGCAGCATCGCACGCGGCCGATCTTCGGCGTGCAGTTTCACCCGGAATCCATCGCCACCGAGTGCGGCCACGAACTGCTGGGCAATTTCCTCGACCTGGCCGGCGTCAAGCGCCTGTCCCAGGTCTGACCGCGCCCGACAGATGTCTGACGCCTTCAAGCCGCTGCTATCGCGCCTCGCCGACGGCGCCATCCTGACCGAGGCCGAAGCACAGGACTTTTTCGCCGCCTGCCTGCGCGGCGAACCCAGCCCGGCCCAGATCGGCGCGGCGCTGACCGCCATCCGGATGCGCGGCGAAACGGTGGGCGAGATCACGGCCGGCGCGCGGGCGATGCGCGCAGCGTCGCTTTCGCTGGAGACGCCCTACCCCACCATCGACGTCTGCGGCACCGGCGGCGACGGCCTGCACACCCTGAACATCTCGACCGCCGTCAGCTTCGTGGCGGCCGGCGGCGGGCTGAAGGTGGCCAAGCACGGCAATCGCGCGCTGTCCTCGAAGTCAGGCGCCGCCGACGTTCTCTCCGAACTCGGCGTCGCCATCGATCCTGGTCTGGACCGACAGCGCCAGGCGCTCGACGAGGCCGGGATCTGCTTTCTGTTCGCCCCGGCCCATCACAGCGCCATGCGCCACGTTTCGCCGATCCGCGCTGAACTGGGCTTCCGGACGATCTTCAACCTGCTGGGACCGCTGACCAATCCCGCCGGCGCGGCGCGGCAGGTCGTGGGCGTGTTCGCTCCCCATTGGGTGACCCCACTCGCGACCGCGCTGGGCGCGCTGGGTTCAGAGCGCGCCTGGGTCGTGCATGGCGACGGCATGGACGAGCTCACGACAACGGGCGTCACCAGGGTCGCCGAGTATCACGACGGGCAGGTCCGCGAGTTCACCGTGTCGCCGGAGGAGGTTGGCCTGCCTCGCGCCCGATTGTCAGATCTGACCGGCGATAGTCCGGCCCAGAACGCTGGGGCCCTTCGCCGCCTGCTGGATGGCGAGCCTGGCCCCTATCGCGACATTGTCCTGCTGAATGCCGCGGCCGCCTTTGTCGTAAGCGGGACCTGCGAAACCCTGGCCGACGGCGTCGATCTGGCGCGGCAGGTCATCGACGACGGACGCGCCCGGGCGTCGTTGCACAGGCTGGTGGAGATCGCGCCGCGATGAGCGACATCCTGGACC
The DNA here is from genome assembly GCA_903909375.1 of uncultured Alphaproteobacteria bacterium. Lineage (GTDB taxonomy): Bacteria > Pseudomonadota > Alphaproteobacteria > Caulobacterales > Caulobacteraceae > Phenylobacterium. Next base: position 61,022 of record CAIVVM010000040.1, on the reverse strand, counting down.
GCATTGCAGCGTACAAACGCGAGGAGGTCGCCGTCCGCAAGGCGGCGCACCCGACCATAGGGACAGGTGGGGTCACACCCCCGCGGGGCTTTCGCGCGGCGCTCATCAAGGCGCATGGCCCGGGTCGGCTCGCACTGATCGCCGAGATCAAGAAGGCCTCGCCGTCCAAGGGCGTGATCCGCGCGGACTTCGATCCGCCCGCCCTGGCTCGGGCCTACCAGGCCGGCGGGGCCGCCTGTCTGTCCGTCCTGACCGATACCCCCAGCTTCCAGGGCGCCGACGCCTTTCTGACCGCTGCCCGGGAGGCCTGCAACCTGCCCTGTCTGCGCAAGGAATTTCTGGTCGATCCCTGGCAGGTGGCCGAGTCGCGGGCGCTCGGGGCTGACGCCATACTGGTCATACTGGCGATGGTCGACGATAGCCTGGCCGGCGAGTTGATCGCCGAGGCCCGCCGCCACGGCATGGATGTCCTGGTCGAGGTTCACGACGCAGCCGAGATGGCGCGGGCCGGTCAGCTGGCCGCCGATCTGGTCGGCATCAACAACCGCGACCTGCGTACCTTCGTCACCGATCTGGGGGCCACAGAACGACTGGCCGCCGCCGCGCCCCCCGGGGCCATCCTCGTCACCGAAAGCGGAATCTTCACCTCGGCCGACGCCGCACGACTGGAACGATCCGGCGCCGCGGCGATGCTCGTCGGCGAGAGCCTGATGCGCCAGGAAGACGTTGAAGCTGCGACTCGCTCCCTGCTGAGCTAAAACGCCACTGTCGGAAAAACTTCATGGATTCAACAGGCTGGTTGGTAACTTGACATTAACCCGGAACACCTAGAGAACATCGTCAAGCGTTTGCGCTTTGTTCTTCGAGGTTGTCACCATGCTCACCCGCAAGCAGCACGAGTTGCTCATGTTCATTCATGAGCGGATCAAGGAAAGCGGCGTCTCGCCGTCATTTGACGAGATGAAGGAGGCACTGGATCTGGCCTCCAAATCCGGCATTCACCGATTGATCACAGCCCTCGAGGAACGCGGCTTCCTGCGCCGGTTGCCGCACCGGGCCCGGGCCCTGGAGGTGGTGAAGCTGCCGCAGCAGGCCACGGCCGCCGCGCCGCCAAAGGGTCGCGCGCCGTTCAAGCCGCAACTGGTGGATGGTTCGGGTCTGGTCCAGGTGGCCGCGAACGACAGTCGGGAACTTCCTATCCTTGGCAAGATCGCCGCCGGAACGCCTATCGCGGCGATCCAGCAGGAACGCGACCGGATGCCAGTCCCCGAGAGCATTCTGGGCGCCGGCGAACACTTCGTGCTCGAGATCGCCGGGGACTCAATGATCAACGCCGGCATTCTCGACGGCGACTTTGTGGTCATCAAGAAAACCGACAGTGCGGTGTCCGGCGATATCGTCGTAGCCCTGATCGATGGTGAGGAAGCCACCCTGAAGCGGCTGCGGAAAAAGGGCGCCTCGATCGCGCTGGAAGCCGCCAATCCAGCCTACGAAACCCGCATCTTCGGACCGGATCAGGTCGCCGTGCAGGGCAAACTGGTGGGACTCATCCGCCGCTATCACTGAATGCGAACGCGACATGTGGCGCCCGCTCGCCGCCCCCGTGGCGGGCGGAGATGTCTGGCGGATGTCATCGGGGATCATAGCCCCAGGTCCAGGGCCTGCGTCCGCGCAGGGACTGCGCCCATTCAACACGCCAGCCTGAGCCGGCGCGATAGATTTCGGCCGAGCCACCCTGCGCAAACTCCAGGCCGGTCAGGACAAGGCCCGCCCGGCAGGTTTCCGGCCGGAATTCGTTGCGTAGCACCACAATCTCAGCTGACGCGCACAGGGCCTCAAGCCGCCCCTCCTTGAGAGGTCTTCGGACATTCCAGGCTGCAGCCAGCTTCACGGGCGCAGCGGCGAGCGGCGCACAACTCCACGCGTCACAGGCAAACCGGGAATCGCGATCGGCTTCCGTCGCAAGCGGTGTCAGGCCGCGCCTGCGCGCCCAGAGCTCGGCGCCGAAGAGCTTCACGTCCGGCCGAAGGAGTACCGCGTCCTTGCCGTCTCGAACCGCCACCGCCGCGCCATCAGCGCTGATCCAGATGTCTGGCGGCGGCGGTCTGGGCGCCCACAGCACGGCGCACGCGACGGGAATGCCGATCCAGCGCAGATGACCGCGCCAGAGGCAGGCGAACAGCAACCCCAGAAAGCTGACCGGCAACACCCAGTCCGGTGCACTTGGCACGACAACCTGAGCTGCCGGCGCTCCCGCCGTGATCGCCGCAATCTGGTTCATCAGACTGATGGACCAGCCCGCCACCTCCAGGGGCGCCTGGCCCAGCCCGAGCGGGGTCAATGCGGCGCCCAGGGCCAAGCCTGGCATCATCAGAAAAGAGGAAATTGGCGCCACGGCAAGGTTTGCAAAGAGACCGAAGGTCGAAACACGATTGAAATGCTGGATCGCGAATGGGCCCGTCGCCAGACCTGCAATGAAACTGACCGCGATGCTGGCGAGGGTCCAGGTCGCAGCCGCCTGCGTCAGCCGGATGGGCCATGGCACATCGATCTCACGCACCGGGCGTGGCCAGATTTCAGCCAGGGCCACCAATGCGGCCGTGGCCGCAAAGGACATCTGGAACCCGGGCTCCGTTACCGCCTCAGGATGGATCAACAGAACGGCCATGGCCGCCAGAGCCAGCGCATGCAGGCTGATGGCCTGGCGATCTGCTAGGATGGCGGCGAACGCCACCGCCGCTGTGATCGCCGCACGTTCGGCCGGCGGCGGCGCGCCTGACAGCACCAGATACCCTCCCACGGCAGCCAGACCGAACAGGGCGGCCACCTTCTTGCCGGGCACGCGCAAGGCCAGCCAGGGCCAGGCCGCCACGGCCAGTCGTGCGGCTGCAAAGGCGAAGCCGCCCACGATCGCCATATGCAAGCCACTGATCGAGATTATGTGCGCCAACCCCGCGGCCCGCAGATTTTCCACCTGTTCGCGCGGTATGAAGGCTTCATGGCCCGTGGTCATCGCCGCCGCGAGCCCCCCGGTCTCCGGACCCAGGGTATCGACAATGCGTTGCGTCAGCGCCCAACGGACAGCGTTGATCCGCATGGTCAGGCGCAATCTCCAGGGAGGCGCCGTGTCTGCGGCGACCCACTGGGGAGCCCGAAGCGCCAGCCCCACCGCGCCCACGCTCTCGAAATAGGCGTCGCGTGCGAAATCGTAGGAGCCAGGACTGGCCGGCGGCGGGGGCGGATTCAGGATCGCCAGCAGCCGGACCGGATCGCCCGGCGATGGCAATTCTGCCGCGGGCCGCAGGGTCACCCGGATCCGGATCGGCGTAGCCGCCGGCGGCCAGTCGCCAATCCTGACGGGGGCCAGCAACAGCCGCTGACCACCCTGCCCCGGCGCGGCCACATCCACCACCCAGGCCTCAACCCACTGGGGCCGCGCGCCGGCCAGCGCCACAGGACCCTTCACGCTCTCTGTGCGCAGTTTTGCCACGGCGAAACCGCCAAGGCCGCAGGCGCTGAGCACCAGCGCGACGGTCAAAACGCGCCAGGCGCTCCACCGGGTGGCGATCAGGAGCCCGACCACGAACGGCAGCAATCCCCAGGCCACCAGGTTCTGCGGCTCCCGCGGCAGGCCGAAGTAAAGCGCGCACCCCAGACCCAGCGCCACGGGGGTCCAGAGCGTCCATCGGTCGGTCTGCCTTCCGACCTGATCGACCAGGACCTCGGCAACCCGCGCAAGGCTAGGATGCGCCACAGCCGCCATGCTAAGACGCGCGCCCCGCGACCACGTAACCCCCTGCAAGCTTCATGTCAGATCGCCCCGTCCGCACCCGGATTGCTCCGTCCCCCACTGGAATGATGCACATTGGCACGGCTCGCACTGCGCTTTTCAATTGGCTTTTTGCACGTCATACGGGTGGCACATTCCTGGTGCGCGTGGAAGACACCGATCGCGAGCGCTCAACCGAGGCTGCGGTCCAGGTGATTTTCGATGGCCTGAACTGGCTGGGCATGACGCCTGACGAGCCGCCGGTGTTCCAGTACGCCCGCGCTGACCGCCACCGCGAGGTAGTCGCCGAACTGCTGGCGCGGGGTCAGGCCTACCGGGACTACATGACCGCTGAAGAGCTCGAGATCGAACGCGAACGCGCCCGCGCGGAGGGCCGCGTCGTGCGCTCCGCCTGGCGGGAGGCTGACCCTTCGACCTGGCCTGACCGTCCCTACGCTGTGCGGCTGAAGAGCCCGCTGGAAGGCGACACCGTGGTGGCGGACGCCATCAAGGGCGATGTGCGCTTCCAGAACAGCACCCTGGACGATCTGATCCTCCTGCGCTCAGACGGCAATCCGACCTACAATCTGGCCGTCGTCGTTGATGACCACGACATGGCCATCACCCACGTGATCCGCGGTGACGACCACCTCAACAACGCAGCCCGGCAAACCATCATCTATCAGGCGATGGACTGGGAGATCCCGGTCTGGGCGCACCTGCCGATGATCCACGGGCCCGATGGCGCGAAGCTGTCAAAGCGACACGGATCCCAGGCGGTCGGCGAGTTCGACGAGATGGGCTATCTGCCGGAGACGCTGCGCAACTATCTGGCCAAACTCGGCTGGGGCCACGGCGACGACGAGATCTTTTCCGACGCTCAGGCCATCGCCTGGTTCGACATCAAGGACGTGGTCAGTGCGCCGGCCCGGCTGGATTGGGCCAAGCTCAACCACATCAACAATCACTACATCCGCGAGGCCGACCCTGCGCGACTGGCGGGGCTTGTCATCGAAATCCTCCAGCGCCGCGGTGAGGTCGTTCGTCAGGGAGACGAAACCCTGATCACCCGCACAATTCCCTTCGTCCGCGACGGCGCCAAGACCACCCTGGAACTGACGGACGCCGTGGCGTTCGTCCTCAAGTCCCGCCCACTTGCGCTCCCCGAGAAGGCTCTGAGCCAGCTTACCGACGAGACCCGCGCCCGACTGGGGCGGCTGCGTGGCGCCCTGACGCAAGTCGCTGACTGGAACGTGCCGTCCCTGGAGCTGGCCATCCGGGCTTTCGCAGACTCCGACGGCGTCGGCATCGGCAAATTCGGGGCGCCTTTGCGCTCGGTATTGTCCGGCGGGGCGCCGGCGCCCGACCTCGCAGGTGCTCTGACCGCGCTGGGCCGGGACGAGAGCCTGGGCCGCATTGACGATGCACTTTCTCTCCCGGCGTAAAGGGTTATAAGCGCTCAAACGGTTGTTCTATCTCGCAGTCGCGAAGGGGGGTCACATGGCCAATACGGCGAAGTTTGAAATTGACGGAAAGACCGTAGAGCTGCCGGTGCTTCGAGGCACCGACGGGCCGGCTGTTGTGGATATCCGCAAGCTTTACGCCGAAGCCGACGTGTTCACCTACGACCCCGGCTTCATGTCTACCGCGTCCTGCGAGAGCAAGATCACCTTCATCGACGGGGATGCCGGTATCCTGCTGCACCGTGGCTACCCGATCATGGAGCTGGCCGAAAAGTCGAGCTTCCTGGAGGTCTGTTACCTCCTCCTGCACGGTGAACTGCCGACCGCGCCAGAGTTCGAGGTGTTCGAACACAACATCACCTACCACACGATGATCCACGAGCAGTTCGACCGGTTTTTCATGGGCTTCCGGCGTGATGCTCACCCGATGGCGATCATGACCGGCGCTGTCGGCGCCTTGTCTGCGTTCTATCACGACAGCACCAATGTGAACGATCCCGCGCAGCGGATGATCTCCGCCCACCGGATGATCGCCAAGATGCCGACGATCGCGGCGCGGGCGTTCAAATACTCGCGCGGTCAGCCGTTCGTTTTCCCGCGCAACGAACTTTCCTATGCCGAGAACTTCCTGCGCATGTGCTTCTCGGTGCCTGCCGAGGATTGGGTCCCCAACCCGGTCCTGACGAAGGCAATGGACCGGATCTTCATTCTGCACGCCGACCACGAGCAGAACGCGTCCACCTCGACCGTGCGACTGGCTGGCTCGTCAGGCGCAAACCCATTCGCCTGTATCGCCGCTGGCATCGCCTCGCTCTGGGGTCCGAAGCATGGCGGGGCGAACGAGGAATGCCTCAACATGCTGACCGATATCGGTACGGTCGACAAGATTCCTGAATTTGTTCAAGGCGTTAAGGATCGTCGCTACCTGCTGATGGGCTTCGGTCACCGGGTCTACAAGAACTACGACCCGCGCGCGACGGTCATGCAACAGACCTGCCATGAGGTGCTCAAGGAGGTCGGCGCCGAAAACGATCCGATCCTGCAGGTCGCCATGGAGCTCGAGAAGGTCGCCCTTAGTGACCCCTACTTCGTGGAACGCAAACTCTACCCGAACGTCGATTTCTATTCCGGCATCACCCTGCGCGCCCTCGGGTTCCCGCCGGAGATGTTCACCGTGCTGTTCGCGCTCGCGCGCACCGTCGGCTGGATCGCCCAGTGGAAGGAAATGATCGAGGACCCGTCGCAGAAGATCGGCCGTCCGCGCCAGATCTACACCGGCGCCCCTGCCCGTAGCTTCGTGCCCGTCGACAAGCGCTAAGCCCGGCCGATCAGCTCAAGAACTGCCGTCGCGGCGGCCTCGTTAGGATCGGGGCCGCCGCGACCCATTTTCAGCAAGGCTTCGGTTTGCCGCGCCACCTGCGTCGCGCGCAACTCCGCGTCGTCCAGTCGCAGCGCGATCTCACGCGCCAATGCCGGGCCATTGCAGTCGCTCTGGATCATTTCGGGCGCCACGAAATCCCGCGCGGCGATGTTGAACAACGTCACCCACTTCGTTCGGATCAGACGTTTGAGAATGGCGTGGGTCGCCGGCGCAAGACGATAGCCCACCACAATCGGACAGCCCGCAAGCGCCAGTTCCGTGGTGACCGTTCCCGAGCACGCCAGCGCAACATCGGCAGCCACCATGGCGTCACGCTTCGCCTGGTCGCCTTCCACGACGTGAGCCCGGAACGGCCAGCCTGCGACCTGCGCCTTCACCCGTGCAGCGACCGTTGGCGCAGCGGGCACCACCACGTGCAGCCCGGGCCGCTCCGCCTTGAGTCGCGCCGCGGCGTCTTCAAACGCCGGCATGACCCGATCAATCTCTACGGGGCGGCTCCCGGGCGCCACCAGCAGGATCTGGTCTCCCGGCGCTGCGCCGATCCCACGGCGCAAACGCCCCGGGTCAGCGGTGGAGAAATTGATCGCCAGGGTAGCGTCACCCACGAAAGCCACGGCCAGCCCCTCGGCCTCGAAGGCGGGCCCGTCGAAGCTATGGATGGTCAGGAGCAAATCAAACCATTGTGCCGTGGTCCTGGCGCGACCGGGACGCGATGCCCAGACCTGGGGGGCCACATACTTTACAAGCGGCACGCCCATCTTCTTTAGACGATGCGCCACGCGCAGGTTGAAGCCCCAGGAATCGATCAACACGGCGACATCGGGTCGCTCCCGCGCGGCCAGGGCTGCGGTTTCGTCGGCGCGACGGATCACGCGGGGATAGGCAAACAGCCCCTCCCACAGACCGAAGATCGAGAGCTGCGTGATATCGAATGGGCTCTTTACGCCCTCCGCGGCGAGACGGGCGCCGCCCACACCCACAAACCGCACCCCGTCACCCAGCCGCCGTTTAAGCGCCCGGGCCAGCCCGGCGCCCCGGTCATCGCCTGAGGCCTCGGCGGCCACCAGCATCACAGTGAGCACCCGCGCGCTCACGGTGTTCCCGACTTTACGCCCAGAATGAAGATTCCCAGTTCATCGGCCAGGGCGATGACCGCCTCGCGATCCAGCACCAGCAGGCGTCCCGCCTCCCCTGCGATCCCGGCAAGGCCCGCCCGCGCCACGCCGCGTACGGTCTCCAGTCCGATGGTCGGAAGATCGACACGGGTTTCCTGAATGGGTTTGGGGGCCTTGGCCAGAACGCCGATCCCGCTGCCGGGGCGACCCCTGAGGTGTGGCGGAAGCTCGGCCACACGCTTCAGAACAGCATCCGTGCCCTCCTGGGCCTCCACCGCCAGCACCAGTCCGCGGGCGACCACGGCAGCCTGACCAATGTCGAGACTTCCGATCGCGCGGGCGACTTCCAGGGCGCGGGTCGCGTCGGCCAGGTCCTCCGCGCCTGGCGCGCACGCGCCCAGCAGGCCTGCCGGAAGCGTGAGGTCGTCCATAACCTCGTGGGCGCCAAGCACCTCGAACCCGGCCTGTTCGAAGGCTCCCACCATCATGCGAAGCAGGGCGTCATCTCCCTTGCGCGCCGCCGCTATGACCTTGGGCAGCAGCATCAGGCCGCGGACATCCGGCGTCAGGCTGGTGAAGTCAGGCCGCGCGACATCACCAGCCAGGCAGACCGTCGTGCACCCGGCGCGCTTCAGAACGTCCACGCACTTGCCGAACTGCGCGACCCCCACCTCGGCGCCGGTGAACGGCATGAGAGCATCGCCCGCGAAGCCCTTCAGTCGCACGACGAACAGGGGCCGTCCCGACCGCTCGCAATGCCGGGCGATCTCCACCGGCAATGTTCCGCCGCCGGCGATCAGGCCCAGCTTCTGCATCAGATCTCGCGCGCCGGGAGGCAAAGCGGACGACTGCCGTCGGCGCGAATGAAGTCGATGATTTCCATGACCGGCGCGCTCTTGCCAAACGTCACGACCGTGTCGTCGACCCGCTCCTGAAGCGTGCCTTCCTCAGCAAACAGCAGGCGATAGGCCGAACGAAGTTCGCCGATGGTCTCGCGGCTGAAATCGCGCCGTTTCAGACCCACCAGGTTCAGACCCTCAAGGTGGGCGTGATTGCCCCAGACCATGCCGTAGGGGATGACATCCTTGGTCACCGCCGCCAGACCGCCGATGAAGGAATAGCGTCCGACCCGGCAGAACTGATGCACCGCCGCCAGGCCGCTGACCGTGACGAAGTCGCCTACTTGCACGTGGCCGCCCAGGGTGGCGGAATGGGCAAGCACCACATTGTCGCCCACCACGCAGTCATGACCGACATGGCTGGTGGCCATGTAGAAGCCGTCGTTCCCGACCCGCGTAACGCCCTCGCCACCGGGCGCGGCGATGTGCATCGTCACATGTTCCCAGATCCTGTTGCGATCGCCGATCACCAGTTCGGTCGGCTCGCCACGATAGCCCGTATGGTGCGGCGGGCCGCCCAGGTTCGAGAAGTTCCGGACGGAGCAATCCTCGCCGATCGTCGTGCGGTTCTCGATCACCACATGGGCCAGCACCTGGGTGCGCGCGCCGATGCGGACATGCTCGCCGATGATCGAGAACGGGCCGATGCTGACACCGTCGGCCAGCTCCGCCCCTTTTGCGACGATCGCGGTGGGATGAATCTCTACGCTCAAGCGCTCAGGTCTCCACCACCATGGCCGCGAACTCGCACTCGGCAGCTACCTTGTCGCCCACCATGGCCTGGCCTGCGAACTTGAAAACGTCGCCCCGATGGCGAACCACACGCACCGGCATGCGCACCACATCGCCCGGCCGCACCGGCGAGCGGAACCGACAGTTGTCGGCCGACATGAAGAAAATCGCCTTGCCCGTGGTGTCTACGTCCAGCGACTTTGACATCAGCACCGCGCCGGTCTGGGCCATGGCCTCGATCAGGAGCACCGCCGGCATCACCGGATAGGTGGGAAAGTGACCCTGGAAGAAGGGCTCGTTCACCGTCACGCACTTGATGCCAACGATCGACTCCGAGGGTTTGTAGTCCTCACAGCGATCCACAAGCAGGAACGGAAACCGATGCGGAATCCGCATCAGGATCTCGGTGATGTCGATCTCGGTGGGATTCTCTGCCGCCGGCGCTCTGCGTGTCATGCCTGTCCCCCGCCCCTACGGCTCGCCATACGGGCGAGCCATGCCGTTTCCTTGAGCCATTGACGGATCGGTCGCGCTGGCATCCCGCCCCAGGTTTCGCCCGGCGGAATATCCTTCATGACCCCTGCCGCCGCGCCCACCCGAGCGCCGGAGCCGATGGTCAAATGATCCGCCACGCCTGCACGACCGCCAAACTGGACGCCGTCTCCGATGTTCACACTGCCCGCGATGCCCGCCTGCCCAGCCATGACACAGTTGCGACCCACCCGGACGTTGTGGGCGATCTGCACAAGGTTGTCGATCTTGGTGTTCTCGCCGATCACCGTGTCGTCATAGGCCCCGCGGTCGACAGTGGTGTTGGCGCCGATGGTGACCCCGTCCTGCAGGATCACCCGCCCAAGCTGGGGAATATCCATCAGGCCTTTCGGACCGGCTGTCACCCCGAAGCCGGGCTCGCCGATTACCGCGCCGGCGAGAATCCGCACCCGATCGCCAATCAGGGCAAAACCGATGGTGACGTTCGCCGCGATCTCGCAGTCGCGTCCGATCGTGACGCCGGGACCGATCACGCTGTTGGCCCCGATCCGGGTGTTGCGACCGATCTGCGCGCCGGGTCCCACGACCACGCCCGGCGCCAGCACAACCCCGGTTTCGAGCAACGCATCCGGTGCGACCGGCGATGCGCCGCCAGGCCTCGGCCGATGCAACCGATGGGCCGCGAGAGCGTACGCGGCCTGCGGATTTGACGTCGACAGCGCTACACAACCCGGCGGAACATGATCCGCCAGATCCGGCGGGAGAAAGCAGGCGCTCGGTCGTGCGGCGGCGAGGGTATCGCCAAACCGTCGGTCCATCAGGAAGGTCACGCTACCGGGACCGGCGTGAGAGAGCACGGCCACCCGATCCACCCGCGACGCGGCAGCCGCCGCAACGGACAGGCAGGCGCCAGTCACCTCCGCCAGTTCGCTCAGGGTGATGGGCCCCAGGTCCTCAAAGAATCTCGGGTCGGGCATGGTTGGCTCTCGAGCTCCCGCCCGACCCTGCAATTCGGCGCTTAGCGGCGCGGCGCGGCGGCCGGGGCGGCGGGCGCAGCCGGACGCGGCGCAGCCGGGGCCGCAGCCGCCTGATCCAGCCGTTCACGATCAAACGTGAACTGGGTGATCTTGGCGTTGAGCGCCGTCACCACCTGCGGCGTGATGTCCATCGCGGGGTTTGCCAGATCCAGCGTGAGCGCTTCACGATTGACCAGCATCGAACAGCCCTTGGCCTGATAGCTGGCGCGAACCAGCGGCGCGATCTCATCGCTGAGACGGCCAAGCGCCTTCTCCTGCGTGCGCTGCATCTCGGCATTTCGCTGCTGAACCTTGCGCTGCAGAGCGTTGGCCCGCACCTGGATGGCGGCGGCGCGGGATTCGAATGCGCTCTGGTCGAGCGTGCCGCGCTGGCCGTCGAGCGCCTTGGCGTCCGTGTTCAGCGTCGTTTCCTCAGCGCTGACCTCGGCGCTGGCCTGCTGGGTCAACTGCTGGAGGCGGGTGAAAACGAAGCGGCCCACGGTCGATTGGCCGATGGCGCGGTCGCCTGAAAACACACACACGCCGGGGATCGCCGCGCCGTGCGTCACCTGGGGCGGCGGCAAGGGCGCGGGGGCGGCCGGCGCCTGGGCCATCGCCGAGGTCGCGCCTGAGAGAACAAGGGCTGCCGCATATCCGGCCGCGAGGATCGTTTTTGACGTCATGTTTTCTAGAACCTGGTTGAAGTGGAGAATCGGAAGGTTTCCTTCCGGTCATAGATTTCCTTGGCCAGAACCCTGCTGAAATCGAACCGGATCGGGCCCATGGGCGACTTCCAGAATATGCTGACCCCGGCAGAGGCGCGCAGGGACAGATTATCGCGGATACAGGTGTTCCGCGTACCCGGAATGGCGGGATTATTGATGGTTCGGGTCGGATCCGACGGGTCGATAATCTGCGGGCTGACGCAATCCAGATCACCCGCGCGATAGTTTCGATCGGCCTTGTCCAGCAGACCGAGGGTGCCGAAGTCGCTGAAGACCGCCGCCTTGATCCCATACTGCTCCGGCAGGAAGGTCGGCACCGTCAATTCGACCGTGCCGATGGCAAAGGCCTTGCCGCCCAGGGCGTCGGCGCGCTGCAGGGAGAGGTCCCGGGGACCGATACCCGCCGTTTCGAAGCCCCGGAAGTTCAGGCCGCCCTTGTAGTAGCGGTCGTTGATCCGGACATTGTCGCCGCCCCAGCCGACGACATAGCCCGCCGAACCCACCGCCGAGAAGATGAAGTCCTTGGTGATCCCGTAGAACCACCCGGCCTCGAGATCCGTGCGCAGGAAGCTCACATCCCCGCCGAGACCCGCAAGGTCCTGGTTGATGTCGACGTAGTAGCCCCGCGTCGGGTTCAGATAGTCGTTTCGGCGATCCAGGCGACCACCGTATCCGACCAGCGAGGTGATACGCTTGCCCACCTGCTCGCAGAGCGAGGCCGAAAGCACCACACCCTGTGAAGGGTCGCAGAGCAGGCCATCAATCTGGATATCGTCCTGACGCAGGGTGTAGCGCACCGCCCCACGGCTATCGATCCCAAGCGGGAAGTTGGCGCGGAAGGTCGTCCCGAAGGTGGTGGTCTTGTAGGAGGAGAACTCCGAGAGATCATACCGGTAGCCGTAGACATCCACGCCAGCGGCCACATCGCGGCTGAGGAACCGCGGCTCGGTGAACGAGAAATCCAGCTGCTGGCGCAGGGAGCCCACCGACACCCGCGCCCGGACGTCCTGTCCGCGACCCCTGAAGTTTCGCTGGGTGATGCCAAGGTCCAGAACCAGCTGGTCCACGGATGAATAGCCAGCGCTGAAGGACAGCTCGCCGGTCGGCTGCTCCTCGATCTTGACCTGGAGCGAGGTCCTGTCCGGCGAGGTTCCGGGAACCTCGGTGATGTCGACTTCCTTGAAGAAGCCCAATGACCGGATCTGGCGTTTCGAGCGATCCACCAGGGCGCGATTGTAGGCATCGCCCTCGACCACGCTCATCTCGCGCCGGATCACATAATCCAGGGTCTGATTGTTGCCGACGATATCGATCCGGTCGACATAGACCCGCGGGCCTTCGCGGACCGAGAAGGTCACATCGACCACGCCCTTGTCGCGATCCGGCGTATAGCGCGGGCGGACATCCACAAACGCGAAGCCTGCAGCGCCGGCGGCGAACGTAAGGGCGTCCGTCGCCTGCTCGATCTGTTCATCCTGGTAAACCTGGCCCGAGCGGACCACCAGAAGCGACTCCAGAACCGTCTTGTCGAGTTTCTGAAGCTCGGTCTCCACCTGGACCTTGCCGAACTTGTAGCGGGGGCCTTCGTCGACCGTATAGGTGATGACAAAGCCATTCTTGTCCGGCGCCAGTTCCGCCACAGCCGAGGTCACCCGGAAATCGTAGTAGCCACGGTTCCGGTAGTGCTTGCGCAGCTGTTCCTTGTCGTACTCCAGCCGGTCAGGATCATAGTTGGCATTGTTGGAGAAGAACTTGAACCAGCGCGTCTCTTCCGTGACCACGACGTCGCGCAGGTCGTTGTCCGAGAACGCCTTGTTCCCGAGAATGTTGACCGACAGGATCCCGCTCTTCGGACCCTCTTCGATCGCGAAGATCAGATCGACCCGCTTCTGCGGCAGCTCGATGATCTGCGGCGTCACATTGGCCGAGATCCGGCCCGAACGGCGATAGAGTTCCACGATCCTCTGAACGTCACCCTGAACTTTCGAGCGCGTGAAGATACCGCGGGGGCGGACCGTCACCTCGTCGCGCAGCTTGTCTTCCTTCAGGCCCTTGTTGCCCTCGAAGATCACGCGATTGATGATCGGGTTTTCCACCACCGTGACAACCAGATCGCCGTTCCGGAAATCGATCTTCACATCCGAGAAGAGGTCGGTGCGGAACAGCGCCTTCAGCGCCAGGTCGATCCTGGCCGCGTCCACCGGTTCGCCGGGTGATACGGGCAGGTAAGACACCACCGTCGACTGCTCGATCCGTTCGTTGCCCTGGACGAGGATGCGCTGGATCACGCCCGTTCGCTCCGCCTGGGCGAAGGCGAGTCCGGGCGCAACAACGGCGGCGGAGCCCAGCAGCAGGGCGAGGCCGGAAACAAGCGCAGCGCGGGAAGCGCGGGTCTGGAACATCGAATCAGCCGGTTGAGGGACGAACGCGCCTAGGAGAATAGGCCGCCGATCAGTTTGAACACATGCAGGCGCTGCAAATCGTTCCAGGTTGCGAACAACATCAATCCGAGAACGAGTGCAAGGCCCACGCGGTACCCTGCCGCCTGAACCTTGGCGGCAAGAGGGCGACGAAAGACGGCTTCATAGGCATAAAACAGCAAATGGCCACCATCCAGAACCGGGACGGGTAGCAGGTTCATGAAGCCGATGCTGACAGAAAGCACCGCAACCAGCTGTGCAAGGTTCAAGGCCGAGCGGCCAAGGTTCTCAAGAAACCCGTCGGAACTGTCGTTGCCGAGGGTCGCCACGTTCTTGGTGACGGTCGCAATTCCCAACGGCCCGCGAAGCTGGTCGGCGCTCACCTGGCCGGTGATCATACGCCCGAGGTAGAAAACCGTGGTCTCCAGCGTGTGCCAGGTGCGCTGGGCGCCCCGCTGGACGGCTTCGATCGGATTGTAGCGAACATTCACAAAGTCGTCGCTCGACTGCTCGGGCCGGATGCCGAGCACGCCGATCCTCTGCGGCCCTCCGACGGGATCGTTCCGCAGTTGCCAGCGTGGCGTCGCGGTGAGCACGACCTCGCGCCCCCCCCGATCCACAACAAAGGTGATCGGAACATTGGCCCGCACACTGACGACTTCCGCCACATCGTCGAACCGAACGACCCGACGACCATCAGCCTTGAGGATCAGGTCGCCCGGTCGCAGGCCGGCTGCGGCCGCAGGGGAACCGGCTTCAACCTGGGCGATCCGGGCGGGCACCACCCACTCCCCCAGCGTCGACAGGAACACGGCGAATATCGCGATCGCCAGCAGGAAGTTCGCCGCCGGACCGGCCGCGGCGATAATGGCGCGCTGGTAGACGGGCTTGAAATGGAAATACCGGTCGATCTCCGCGCCGCGGCCCTGATCGATCAGGTCGCGACGCATGGTCGCCAGATCCTCGGCGTCAGGAATGCTGGCGGCGTTGTCGTCGCCGGCAAAGCGGACATAGCCTCCGATCGGCAACCAGCCGATCCGCCAGTCGACGCCCGACTTGTCGCGCCAGGATGCTATGGCCTGCCCGAACCCGATGGAAAACCGGTCGATCTTGGTGCCGAACGCCTTGGCAGCCAGAAAATGGCCCAGTTCATGGACGGTGACCACGATGCCCAGCACCAGCAGGAACGCGACCGCCGCGATCAGAAACCCCTGAATCATTTCCATTGGGCTTGTCTGCTCCTCAGGCCGCGAACTGGCCGGACACAACCTCGTCCGCCATGCGGCGGGCTTCGGCGTCGGTGTTTCGCGCCGACTCGACGGCGTCTGAGTCGTTGTGTGATCGATCCGTAACGCGATCCATGCGCTCCAGAGTCTCCCTCACCACACGGGGGATGTCCAGAAACCTGATACGCCGGTCGAGGAAGGCCGCAACCGCACGTTCATTGGCCGCATTCATAGCAGCGGGCGCACGTCCACCTGCGGTCAGCGCATCCTTGGCGATCGTCAGCGCCGGGAACCGCACCGGGTCCGGGGCCTGAAAGGTGAGAGGTCCGGCCGTGACCAGATCCAGCGACTTCGCAGGCCAGGGCAAGCGATCCGGCCAGGCAAAGGCGCACGCGATCGGCGGCCGCATATCCGGCGGGCCGAGCTGAGCCAGCGTCGAGCCGTCGGCATACTCGACAAGGCTGTGAATGATCTGCTGCGGGTGAACCAGGACTTCGATCCGTTCGGGCGGCATGGAAAACAGGTACGCGGCCTCGATCACCTCAAGACCCTTGTTCATCATGGTCGCGGAATCGATCGAAATCTTGGCGCCCATCGAAAAATTCGGATGGGCCAGGGCCTGCTCCAGCGTCGCCGCGGCCATCTCCGCATGCGAGGCATCCCGGAACGGACCGCCTGATGATGTCAGGATCAGTCGCTTTACATGGGTCGCGGCAGACGGATCCAGAACCTGGAAGATCGCGGAGTGCTCGGAATCAACAGGAATGATCATCCCGCCGGCCAGCCTCGCCGTGCGAAGCAACGAAGGCCCGGCGCAAACCAGGCTCTCCTTGTTCGCCAACGCCACAATCGCGCCGGCTCTGGCCGCGGCCAAAGTCGGCGCCAGGCCCGCGAAACCCACGATGGCTGACATCACCCACTGGGCATCTGCCGAGGCGACGTCCACGATCGATTGAGCGCCGGCCTCGACGCGAATCCCGGAGCCCTTCAGTCGATCCCGTAACTCCGGAAGCCCACGCTCATCCTCGATCACCGCGACCTGTGGCCGCCACCGCAGGGCCTGCTCCGCGAGCTTTGCGGCGTTTCGCCCGGCCGTCAGGCCCACCACATCCAGTTCGAGCCCGGCCAGTTCGAACACCTCAAGCGTCGAAACGCCGATAGACCCGGTAGATCCCAGGACCGTGACCTTGCGGGGCAGGCTCAACTTCCCCACCCCAACTCGTTCGCCAGGCGCAGGGCGGCCATCACGACAACAGCGAACATCAAGCCATCCACGCGGTCGAGCAGTCCGCCATGCCCCGGAATGAGGTCTCCCGAGTCCTTTACCCCGAAACGGCGCTTGAGGGCGGATTCCCACAGGTCACCGGCCATGGTCGCCAATCCGACCGCCAGCCCGATGCCCGCCGCTGCATAGATATTCAGCTGGAAAAAGGGCAAGGCGGCCATGAGGCTCCCGGCCAGCATCGCCGCCACCAGCCCGCCTGCAAATCCGGACCAGGTCTTGTTGGGCGAGAACCGTGGCCACAGCTTGGGGCCCTTCAGAGCGCTTCCCACCGCGAATGCGCCGATATCGGCGGCCCAGGTGGTCGCGAACAACATCATCGTCCACCACACACCCTGCTGCGTATCCCGCAGCCACACCAGGCAGAGCGCGGCAGGCGCGAGATAAAGCACACCGAAAGCCGCATCGGTCGGGCGTTCGGCCACCCCCCGGGCGATAACGGCCGCCAGCACCGCCATGACCGGAATTGCGCTCCAGGCGGAGATCATGTGGCCTCGATAGCCGACGAAGACCGCTACCAGCACGGCAGCGGCGACGGCCGCCGCAACCCGGGTGGGCGCCACAGGCGCGCTCATCCCGCCCCACTCGATCGAAAGCAGCGCCACGGCGATGGCGATCATGACGAGATAGGGCCACCCGCCAAACCAGGTCGCGGCCAGGGCCGCAGGGATCAACACTGCAGCCGACGCAATGCGCAGGCCGAGATTGGTCCAGTCGAACCGCCTAACCGGTGGCAAGGACGTTATCGGTGGCGATCGCGCCATAGCGACGGTCCCGGCCGGCGAAGGCCTTCAGCGCTGCCTCAAGGTGTTCGGCGCCGTAGTCGGGCCAGAGCACGTCCTGGAAGACCAGCTCTGCATAGGCGGCTTCCCACAGAAGGAAGTTGGAGAGCCTTTGCTCACCGGAGGGCCGGACAATCAGATCAGGTGGCGGCGATCCCGAGGTCGCCAGCATGCTCCCCAGCATCTGCTCGTCCAGATCCCCGGGCGAACGCCGTCCGGTAGCGACATCCTCTGCGAACCGACGCGCCGCTTCGACGATGTCGGCCTGACCGCCATAGTTGAAGGCGATGTTCAGGTGGAACTTGTCGTTGGTCTCGGTCCGCGCCTGGGCGTCATCAATCATCCGCAGGAGTTCCGCAGACAGGCCCTCTCGACGTCCGATGACCTTCACCCGCACGCCCTCGCGATCGAGCCTCTCGATATCCGATTCGAAATAGCGCCTCGGCAGCGCCATCAGTTCAGCAACTTCGGCGGCTGGCCTGTTCCAGTTTTCCGTGGAAAACCCGAAGACCGTCAGCCAGCGAATATTGAGCTTCGGCGCCGCTTCAACTGTACGCTTCAGGGCCTCAACGCCGGCGCGATGACCCAGCGTACGCGGCAGCCCGCGCTTCTGCGCCCAACGCCCGTTACCATCCATCACGATGGCGACATGCAGCGGCGACGCTGGATTTCCGGACGACGCGCCCGCGGGGGATGGTTTCTCGGAGGCGGCCATGGCCGTGATCAGAATCCTGCGCAGCGCTTAAACGTGCATGATCTCTTGTTCTTTTGATTTCAAGACTTCGTCCACGCGCTTGATGGCTTCGTCGGTGATCTTTTGCACTTCGCCTTCAAATCGCTTGCCCTCGTCCTCGCTCATGACGCTGTCCTTCTGGGCCTTGCGGCAATCATCATTGGCGTCGCGACGGACGTTACGGATCGCCACCTTCTGCTGCTCGGCGTACTTGCCGGCCAGTTTGGCGAGGTCCTTTCGTCGCTCTTCGGTCAGTGGCGGGATAGGAAGCCGCAGCGTGGTCCCGTCAACGACCGGGTTCAGGCCCAGGTCGGACGCACGGATCGCCTTCTCGACGGACACCACCAGCGCCTTGTCCCAGACCCCGATCGTGAGCATCCGGGGCTCCGGGACGCTGACAGCGCCCACCTGATTGATCGGCACCGAGGATCCGTAGGCGTCCACCCGGATCTGATCCAGCAGGCTGGCGGAGGCACGGCCGGTCCGTAGCGAACCGAATTCATCGCTGAGGGCCGCGACAGCCTTCTCCATGCGTTCCTTGTAGCGGCTAAGCACCGGCTTTTCGGTCGTGGCCATGGTGGCGTCTCCGTATGGTTTTCGAGTCTCGGATCGAAGTCTAGCGTTCAGGCGATGGTCGTGAAGACCCCTTCACCGTTCAGAACTTTCAGAAGATTGTCCCGTTCGCGGATATTGAACACCACGATCGGAATGTGATTGTCGCGCATCAGGGCGACCGCCGAAGAGTCCATGACCTTGAGATTCTTCGCCAGCACTTCCTGATAGCTGAGCGTCTCATAGCGCTTCGCGTCCGGGTCCTTCTTGGGATCCGCCGAATAGACGCCGTCGACGCTGGTGCCCTTGAACAGCGCGTCACAACCCATTTCGGCGGCCCGCAGCGCCGCCGGCGTGTCGGTCGTGAAGAAGGGCGCCCCGAGGCCGGCAGCGAAGATCACCACCCTTCCCTTCTCCAGATGCCTGAGCGCGCGCCGGCGGATGTAGGGCTCGCAGACCGCATCCATCGGGATCGCCGACTGCACCCGTGTGAAGACCCCGGCCTTTTCCAGAGAAGCCTGCAGGGCCAGGGCGTTCATCACCGTCGCCAGCATGCCCATGTAGTCGGCGCTGGCGCGCTCCATGCCGGCTTCGGCCAGGGCCGCGCCCCGGAAGATGTTGCCGCCGCCCACCACAACGCAGACCTGCACCCCGGCCTTGACCACCTGGGCAATCTCTTCGGACACCCCGGCGAGGGTCTTGGGATCGATACCGAAACTGTCTCCGCCGACGCCGGCCTCGCCCGAGAGTTTGAGCAGGATGCGTTTGAAGCGGGGTTTCGCGGCGGCCATGGACGGGAATCCTGAATTCGGACGGTAACAACATACAGCAAGGGCGCGATGCGTCTAACGCATCGCGCCCCTGGAAGATCAGTCCGGGTGGCCTAGGCCTGGCCGGACATCGACGCGACTTCGGCGGCGAAGTCGTCGACTTTCTTCTCAACGCCCTCGCCGAGCGCAAAGCGCACGAAGGCCTTTACCGTCACCGGCGCGCCAAGATCCTTGGCGGTCTCGGCGATCAGCTGCTCGATGGTCTGATCCGGGTTCATGACGAAGGGCTGCTTCAGAAGCACAACCTCTTCCTGCCACTTGCGGATCCGGCCCTCGATCATCTTCTCGACCACGCCGATCGGCTTGCCCGATTCCAGCGCCTGGTCCGTCAGGAACTTCTTTTCCTTGGCCACGGCCGCAGGATCCAGGTCGTCCGTTGTCAGCGCCAGCGGCGGCGCGGGCGTGCCGGCCACGTGCATGGCGATCTTGCGACCGACATCGCGCAGCACAGCCACGTCGCCCGTGCTTTCCAGCGCCACCAGAACGGCCAGACGCGCCACGTCGTCGCCCTGCTTGTTGTGCAGGTAGAGCGACACCGCACCGTCCGAGACGCTCAGGCGGGCCGAGCGGCGCAGGCGCATGTTCTCGCCGATCGTCGCGATCATGTTGGTGATCACGTCGGAGACAACCTCACCCTTGGCCGTCCTGGCCGCAGTGATCGCATCCACGTCGCCGTCGACGCCCAGCGCCACAACCGCAAAGTCGCGCGCCGCAGTCTGGAACGTTTCGTTCTTCGACACAAAGTCGGTCTCTGCGTTCAGCTCAACGATCACGCCGGTCTTGCCGTCGTCGCTCAGCTTGGCGGCCACCAGGCCCTCGGCCGCGGCGCGGTCCGATTTCTTGGCAGCCTTGGACAGGCCCTTGGCGCGCAGCCAGTCCAGCGACGCTTCCATATCGCCGTTGTTTTCCTGCAAGGCTTTCTTGCAGTCCATCATGCCAACGCCGGATTTTTCGCGCAGGTCCTTGACCAGCGCAGCGGTGATTTCCGCCATGGTCAGCTCCTCATCAGGTTAGGAACCGACGGCGCCCCATGTGGAACGCCGCCGAAAGTGGTTGGGTATCAGGCCAAAGCGACGGTTTTGCTTGGGCCGCTTGCTACTCGCTCGCCGCGGCGACGCCATCTTCGGCCGTCGCGGCCTCCGCGGCGGTGGTATCAGGTTCCGCAGCCGCGCCGGTCATCTCGGCTTCGAGGGCGGCGGCTTCCGGCGCCGACACTTCAGGCTCTGACACCGGCTCGGGGGTGAGCGCCCGGGCCAGCGTCGGCTCCATCGGAGCTTCCGAAGCGCCCAGGTCGATGCCCGAGGCCGACTGGCCGGCCGCAAGGCCGTCCAGCACCGAATCCGCCAGCAGATCGCAATAGAGCTGGATGGCGCGGGCGGCGTCATCGTTGCCCGGGATCGGGTAGGTGATGCCGTCGGGGTTGCAGTTGGTGTCGAGGATCGCGATCACCGGAATGTTCAGCTTCCGGGCTTCCTGGATGGCGATGGCTTCCTTGTTGGTGTCGATCACGAACATCAGGTCGGGGATGCCGCCCATGTCCTTGATGCCGCCAAGGCTCAGCTCAAGCTTGTCGCGCTCGCGCGTCAGCTTCAGCACTTCCTTCTTCAGGCGCCCGGCGCCGTCGCCGCCTTCCAGCAGGGATTCCAGTTCGCGCAGACGCGCGATCGAACCCGAAACGGTGCGCCAGTTGGTCAGCGTGCCGCCCAGCCAGCGGTGATTGACGTAGTATTGCGCGCAGCGCTTGGCCGCCACGGAGATCGGGTCCGACGCCTGACGCTTGGTGCCCACGAACAGGATGCGACCGCCGCCGGCGGCGACTTCACGCACCTTCACCAGCGCCTGGTGCAGCAGCGGGATCGACTGCGACAGGTCGATGATGTGGATGTTCGAGCGCGAGCCGAAGATGAACTTGTCCATCTTCGGGTTCCACCGGTGAGTCTGGTGGCCGAAGTGCGCGCCGGCTTCCAGGAGCTGGCGCATAGAAAAATCAGGCAGAGCCATCGTCTGTTACTCGTCTTTCTTCCGGTTGAACCTCCGCAGGCAAACCCTCCCGAAGGAGGACCGGAACGGTCAAGTGCGGGATGTCTCCCCGCCAGAACCGCACGCCTACGTGTGGATTGGAGCGGCGCATGTAAGGGCAAACGCGCGGGAAATCAACCGCGCCCGTCCTGGTCGCGCCGGGCGACGCCTTACCGGCCTACGGCTTCTTGCGGCTGTCGGGTCCGTACAGGCTGGTTCCAGGCTGGGACTTATAGGGTTGAAAAGGCTTGTAGGCATCGGCGGCAGGCGGCGAACCGTACGTCCTTGGCCTCGACGTCGATGATGACCCGCCGTAGGGCGAGCCATACAAGGGCATCGGGCGCGCAGCGTAGGGTGACGGACCTGACGACATTCCGGTGGCGGGCTTTGCCTTCTGGAAGCCCGGCGTCGGCGACTTCATCTTTCCGAAATCCGCCGCCGCAGGCCCCGCTGCCGCCGTGACCAGCGCCGCGGTGATCAGGATCAACTTCATGACTGTGCTCCAGATTGCGTGTCGAATTCACACACGCAATACGTCAGCCGTCAAGGCGACGCCTAAAGATCCTCGATAAACACCACGCCGGGCGAGGTCTTCAGGGCGCCGCGTACCGCGCCGTCGAGGGTGAAGCGGCCCGGCAGCTTCAGCTCTACCTCGCGGCCGCCCGCCAGCCCCGCCACCAGGATCACCTCGCCGCCCCGCGCGTTCGTCACCCCGGAGAGCCTGCGCTTCAGCGCCTCGATCTCGGCGCTGCGCGGCGCGACATGCACGCGAAGGCCCGACACCACGCTCTCGACAGCCTTCTCGACAGGCTCCACATCATCGCCGAAGAACCGCACCTCGCCGTCGGCCGCCTTGGCGCGCACCTTCAGCGCCACCGCCTTGCCAGGCTCCAGCAGGTCGCGGAACTTCTTCAGCGACTCCGGCGGGAACAGCACCTCATATTCACCGGTGGGATCCGACAGGGTGACGAAGGCGAACTTCTCGCCCGAGCGCGAGGGCCGTTCCTGCTTGCGCCGGATTACGCCCGCCATCCTCAGCGCCTCGGCGCCGGCCAGCGCCTTCGGGATCGCGTCAGCCAGCAGGTCGGTGCGTTTGCGCCTCAGCGCATCGACCATGTCGTCCAGCGGGTGGCCGGAGAGATAGAACCCCACCGCCGCCAGTTCCTCGTCCAGCCGCTGCACCGGGCTCCAGGCGTCCGAGCGAGTGATACGGGGGCGATGGCCGCCGCTCAGATCCTCGCCAAACAGGCTGACCTTGCCCTCCGCGCGATCGGACGCCAGCGCCTGGCCGTGGCCCACCAGCGCCTCGCTGGAGGCGATCAGCTCGGCCCGGTTCGGATGCAGGGCGTCAAACGCCCCGGCCCGCGCCAGGGTCTCGAAGGTGCGCTTGTTCACCTGCCTGGGATCGATCCGCTCGACGAAGTCGAAGATGTCCCGGAACGGGCCGCCCTCGCGCCGCACGGTCACCACGTGCTCCATGGCGGCCAGACCCACGTTGCGGATCGCGCCCAGGGCGTAGAGCACCTCTCCGTCCGCCACATCGAAGTCGCCGGAGGACCGGTTCACGCAGGGCGGCCGGACGGTCACCCCGAAGCGTTTGGCGTCCTGGTAGAACACCGCCAGCTTGTCGGTATTGGCCATATCCAGGCTCATGGAGGCGGCGAAAAACTCCACCGGCGTGTTCGCCTTCAACCAGGCCGTCTGGTAGGCGATCAGCGCATAGGGCGCGGCGTGGGACTTGTTGAACCCGTAGCCGGAGAACTTCTCCATCAGCCCGAACAGGACGTCTGCGATCCCCTTGTCCACCCCACGCTCGGCGGCGCCGGAGGCGAACCGGGTGCGCTGCTGGTCCATCTCCTCCTTCTTCTTCTTGCCCATGGCGCGGCGCAGGAGGTCGGCCTCGCCCAGCGAGTAGCCGGCCATGATCCGGGCGATCTGCATCACCTGTTCCTGGTAGACGATCACGCCGTAGGTGGGGGTCAGCACCTGCTCCAGCAGCGGGTGATAGAAGTCGAGGTCGCGTCGGCCCATCTTCACGTCGACATAGGACGGGATCGATTCCATCGGGCCAGGCCGATAGAGCGAGATCAGCGCGGTGCACTCTTCCAGCGACGTGGGCCGGAGCTGGCGCAGGGTGTCGCGCATCCCCTGCCCTTCCATCTGGAACACGCCCACGGTCCTGGCCTCGGCCATGATCTCATAGGCCCCGGCGTCGTCGAGCGGCAGCGCCTCCAGGTCAAAGTCCGCCCCGCGCCGTTCCAGATGCTTCATGGCGCGACGAATGACGGTCAGCGTCTTCAGGCCCAGGAAGTCGAACTTCACCAGCCCCGCGCTCTCCACCCACTTCATGTTGAACTGGGTGGCCGGCAGCTCCGAGCGCGGATCGCGGTAGAGCGGCGAGAGTTGCGTCAGCGGCCGGTCCGAGATCACCACCCCGGCGGCGTGGGTCGAGGCGTTGCGGTAGAGCCCCTCCAGCTGAAGGGCGATGTCCAGCAGGCGCGCCACCGCCTCGTCCTCGTCGCGGGCCTGGCGCAGGCGCGGTTCAATCTCGATGGCCTGGGCCAGGGTCACCGGATTGGCGGGGTTGGCCGGCACCATCTTGGCCAGACGGTCCACCTGGCCCAGCGGGAGCTGCAGCACGCGCCCCACATCGCGCAGCACCGCGCGCGCCTGCAGGGTGCCGAAGGTGATGATCTGCGCCACCCGGTCGCGGCCATAGCGCGTCTGGACGTAGCTGATCACCTCGTCGCGGCGATCCTGGCAGAAGTCGATATCGAAGTCGGGCATAGACACCCGCTCCGGGTTCAGGAACCGCTCGAAGATCAGCCCGTACCGCAGCGGGTCCAGACCCGTGATCAGCAGCACCCAGGCCGTCAGCGAACCGGCGCCGGAGCCCCGCCCCGGCCCCACCGGAATATCGTGCGCCACCGCCCATTTCATGAAGTCCGAGACGATCAGGAAGTAGCCGGCAAAGCCCATCTGGATGATGACCTTCAGCTCCGCCTCCAGCCGCGCCTCATAGTCCGCCGGCGGGAAAGCCGTCGCCTGGCCCTTGGCGATGCGGGCGCGCAGGCCCTCGCGCGCCTGGAAAGCCAGTTCCTCGGCCTCGGTCCGCCCCTCGCTGGTGGGGAAGCTCGGCAGGATCGGGTCGCGCTTGGCCACGGTGAAGGCACAGCGCCGGGCGATGTCGAGGGTGTTGTCGCAGGCCTCCGGCAGATCGGCGAACAGGGCCCGCATCTGCTCCACGGACTTGAACCCGTGCTCGGCGGTCACGCGCCGCCGGTCGTCCTGGCCGACAAAGGCGCCGTCGGAGATACACAGCAGTACGTCGTGGGCCTGATGGGTCTGGGCGTTCTTGAAATAGACGTCGTTGGTGGCCACCAGCGGCACGTCCTGGTCATAGGCGAAGGCCACCAGTCCCGGTTCCGCCAGCGCCTCGGCCGTCGCCTCGTGGCGCTGCAGCTCCACATAGAAACGGTCCGGAAAGGCGCGGGCCATCTCGGCCAGGGCCGCATTCGCCAGATCCGCCTTGCCCGCGGCGAACAACGGATTGACCGGCCCGTCCGGCCCGCCCGACAGGAGGATCAGCCCGGCGGCGTGCGCACAGACCTTGTCCCAGGGCACATGCGGGTCCTCGCTGCCGTCGCTGTCCAGATAGGCCATCGACGAGAGCTCGGAGAGATTGAGATAGCCTTCCTCGTTCTGGGCCAGCAGCATCACGGTCGGCGTCTTGGCCCACCGCTCCGTCAGTCCGCCGCCGATCCCCGTCACCGGCAGGGCGCAGCCGATGATCGGTTGGACCCCATCGCCCTTGGTGGCGACTGAAAACTCCAGCGCCCCGAACAGATTGGCCCGGTCGGCGATGGCGACAGCGGGCATGCCATCGGCCTTGGCCAGGCCCCCGATCTTGTCCGCCTTGATAGCGCCTTCCAGCAGCGAATAGGCCGAGCGGACCCGCAAATGGACGAAACCCTCTTGCCCGTCCGCCACGTTCGCCGCCTCCCCCATTCGCATGGCGTCAGCCCATCAGACCGGCCACCGTGCAGACCATCCAGACAAAGCTCGCCACCGACGCAAAGGCCAGTGATTCCCGGGCCAGACGAACCATCACGACCATCCTCCTGTTGAGCGCCTGTGGGTAACCCTTGGACGCGTTCCGTTTTTGTTCATAGTCCCCTTTTGTTCTGGGCGTCAAGATGATATCGGGGATCAACCTTGACGGGAACTCACTCAAAATGAAATTTCGACTACTGCTCGCTTTGGCGATGATATTCGGGACGATGTCCCAGGCAACGGCGCAGACGCAATCCGCCCCTCCGGCCTGCGGTGCAAAACTTGAGGGCGCTGGAACGCCGCTCAAATTCGCCTCGCCGCTCCCGGAAGGCGATCGGATCGGCCTGCTGGCCAGTGTTCACCTGGCGCTCAACGACAGCAGCGGACGGGGGGCCTGGCCGATCTCGGAGATCGACATCGCCCTGCCCTGCGAAATCGCCAGCTTTCCGGTCGGAGACGACACCTGGGTGATCTCGGCCGGCGAAGGCTACGCACCACCTCGCTGGGCGCGGGCCAAGGGTCGAGACGACACCTACTACCTTGCAGCGGGCCCGTCGGTCGCCGACGCCCGGGCCTGGTCGACGACCCCCGGCGCGCCCACCACGGGTCTGGCGCGACCGCTCTACTATCTCGTGGGCGCTACGGACGGACTACACTTCGTCTTCAAGGTCTACCAGGGCGCACCGGGCGGCAAACAGCTGGCCGATGATCTGGTCGAGGCGATCACCGAAAAGACAGCGCCCGTCGCGGTCTATGATTCCAGGGGCAATGCCGCCAGCCTGTTCCTCCTGACCCAGTCGCGTCGAACCTCCTGGATATTCCAGCCCGAGCGCCTGGCTGGAGACCGCCTGGCCATCCTCTACGGCCCGGACGGCGTCTTCTTCTTCCCCGCGCCCGGGGAGGCGACGATCCTGCGCGGATCTGACCTGCAGTGCGATCCGCGCTATGGGGCCTATGAGCTGTTCCGGCTGGGCGTGCTCAATCCGGAAGATAACGCCCTCGACCTCGCCTGCTTCTACAGCAACGACGAGAACAGCCTCTCGATCTTCAGCAGCTACCTGCCTGACGCGAGCGACGACCGCCGGTTTTTCGCGTCATTGCTCAAGCAGTCCCAGGACGAGGACGGCGTGACCGCACGACTGCCCGGCTTCCCGACCGGCCCCAGGGAAATCCTGCAGGCCGGAAGAGCCTGGGTGGACAAGTCAAGGCTGGGTCAAGGGATCTGGCTGATGCGCCGGGGCGACTACATTTACGAGATCCGGATCACCTTCGAGGTCGCCGGAACCACGGAAGCTCTGGACGCCGTTCGGGCCTTCGCATTGAGCACCGAACCCGAGCCCGATGCGCGATGAAAGGCGGCAAACGAAGGCTTTCCCACCCCGCCGCGGCTCATCAGGCAGGAAAGCGTGCGTGTTCCGCCTTTCTGCCCCCGAAACCCGGAACAGTTGCGGCTACGGCAACGCGGGGGGCCCGGCGCCGCGGAGGCCCAGGATATCCCGCAGGTAAGGCATGGCGTGAGCGGCGCCGCGCCGCGTGACCGAGAGGCCCGCTGCAGCGCACCCGAATCCCACCGCCTCCAACGGATCCTCGCCGCTGGCGAGCGCGGCGGCAAAACTTCCGATAAAGGCGTCGCCAGCGCCCGTGGTGTCCACCACCTGCCCCGCCTGCCAGGCAGGCGTGAGTACGGAACGATCCCTGGCATGGAACAGGGCGCCGCGTTCGCCCAGGGTAATCAGCGCCACGCCGACCCCACGGGAAAGCAAGACGTCGCCGGCGCGCCGCGCATCGTCGAGCGAGGCGACCGGAAACCCCGTCAACGCCGACGTCTCGGCTTCATTCGGTACGATGAAGTCGCAAAGCGGATAGACGGCGTCCGGAATACTCTCCGCGGGCGCTGGATTGAACACCGTCGTCACGCCGTGCGCGCGCGCAATCTCCAGCCCGCGTTGCGCCGCCGCGACCGGTTGCTCCAGCTGGGTGACGAACACCTTCGAGCCGGCGATCACGGCCTCTGCCGCGTCGATGTCATCCGCGCTCAGCTCGGCCGCGGCGCCCGGAACGATGATGATGGCGTTCTCGCCAGAGACGCTGTTCACATGGACAAAGGCCGCCCCGGTGGGCGTGTCTGTCTCGGTGACGTGAGCCGCGATTCCGTCCCCGGACCACAGCTTCCGCGCCATGGCGCCGAAGGTGTCCTGGCCCAGCCGCGTGATGAAGCTGACGTCTGCGCCCGCGCGCGCCGCGGCGACGGCCTGGTTGGATCCCTTCCCGCCAGGCCCGATCTGAAAACCGGCGCCCTTCAGGGTCTCGCCAGGGATCGGCAGGCGGTCGGCGCTGAACACCAGATCCGCCACAAACACGCCGAGGATCGCGACACCGTTCTGCGTCCGTACAGGTCTGACTTCGAGGCTCACCCTGGATACTCCCGCAGCGCGTCTACGGCCCGCCTGCCGTACGGAGTACATATCAGCTGGAGCCGTCGCTCATGAACTGCGACACCGCCTGCCCCGTCGCATCCGCTGCGCGAACCTTAGCGATGTCGTGAGGTTGTGGGCAAGAAAGTGGGAACCCAAGTGGCCTATGTACGCTCTGGGCGATTGGGGATTGTTGCACCTGTCACCGATATCATTGCTGAACAAAAGGACACTGACTTTTTCCCCACCCCCCGGGGAACACTCCCGCCTAACCCCGGTTTGCTCCACTGCGCGGCGTCGCCGTCCCGGGAGCCAGACCATGTCCATTCTCATCTTTGCCTTGATCGTCCTGATCGTCGCCGCGCTCATCGCCTGGGCGGTGCAGAAGTTGCCGTTGGCCGCGCCTTTCGGGATGATCATTCAGGCCCTGATCCTGATCATCGCCGCCCTTGTGATCGCCCGGCGCGCCGGGCTGATTTAGGGCGCTCCGGACCCTCGCGTTTCATTCGCGACGACGCTGAAGCTGTGGACGGCGCTGGCGGACAGGCGCTCGAAAAACTTGACTCCCGTGCCTATATGTTCTATTTTTGTTCTCATGCAACCTGCTCAGCCCACCCTCACCCCCGAGCGTATCGACGCCATGCTGGCGGCGGTGGCGGAGGTGTGCATGGAGGGCGTCACCGAGGCCCAGGTGTGGATCAAGGCGGCTGAGGACGTCGAGGCCTTCGAGCGCGCCTCCCGGGCGCTGCAGACCCACTGCCGCAACCTTCGCCAGACCATCGCCATGAAGCAGCGCTTTGACCGCGAGCAGGCCGCCCTGAAAGCCGGGGCGAGCCGCGCGGCCGAGGCCGAGCGCAAGGAGATCGCCAAGGCGCGCAAGTCTGCAGTGAGCGGGCTTTACTGGCGCGCGCGCACCCATCTCGGCGAGATGGTCTGGAACGAATATGAGGAAAACCACGCCGAGGAGATCTTCAACGACCTGGACCAGTGCCTGTCCGAGCTCTCCACCGAGGACCCCGACGCCTTTCTGGCGACTCCGTTCGAGGACCTGATCGACCGGTTTTCCGAGGAATTCGGTCTGGGCCCGTTCAACCCCGACCCCAAGCCACCGCCCGAACCCGAGCCACCGCCGCGTCCGCGCCAGAAGGGCTACGACCCGCCCCCGCCGGGATCGCGCTATGCGAAACAACCGGCGCCGGGCAGCCCCTCCGCCGAGCCCGCCTTGCGCAGCTCCGCCTAGGGCCCGACCCTCTCATCCCGGCGCAGCCCCCCAACAAAACGTGTCATCCCGGTTTCGCGGCACGCGAAGACCGGGACCCATAAACGCTGGCGCTTCCGGATAGCCCTGCGGCGACGACGCCGTGCCAGCACCTCGACCCCGACGTCCATGGGTCTCGGTCTTCGCCAAAGGCGAAACCGGGATGACACCCCGTGGGTGAACCCCGGGCGCCCTTCTGCGTCTTCAGCGTCTTTCTGCGGTTGAACCTTTCATCATTTGACCAACTGCCTGCAGGCCCGGTCAGGGCCAGGCTGCGGCTACGCGGCGCGGCCTTCCGCGATCGCCCTGGTGCGGGCCAGTGAACCGCGCATCCAGGCGGCGTAGGGGCCGTTCAGGAACGTCGCCTTCAGAAGCCACCCGCCAAGCGGTCCGAGAAACCCTGGAAACCGATCGCGGCGCAGCTCGAATGAGTAGGTCCAGCGCACGTGGGTGCGACCGTCGCCCGTGTCCGTGTACTGGAAATCCCCCAGACCATAGAGCAGCGGGCGTGCGGCGGCGGTGACGTAGTTCCAGACCACGTAGCGGAAGCGGTAGCCCGCCCCGGCGCGTGACGTCTCCAGCACCTGTTCGACCACGGTCGTGCCATCCGTCAGGAACACCATGTGTCGCGAGCCCGGGGCGTCGAAGCGGTCGCCGGCCAGCATGAACGTGCCGACAACGCCCGGCAGCGCGCCGGAGCGGTCGATCCAGTCCGCCAGGGCCACGGTTTCGGTGTGGGCGATCACCTCGGCCAGCGGCCGGTTGATCGTGATCTCCTCGATGCGCGAGACGAGGCGCCCAGGTCCCGCGACCGGGGGATGCGGGCTGTCGATGAACCCCGCCGGCGGCTGGAGCGCCGTCATTTGATCGTGATCGTGGCCACGCCCTGAGGTCCCGACATCTCGAAGCTGTCGCCGGACTTCTTGTCCACCGGAAAGGCGGCGCAGGTTTCGTTGGGTTCGAAGTTGGAGCTTGTGCAGAGCTTGTCGCCGTCGATCCGCCAGGCGCCGGTGATCTGGCCGTCGAGGGCGGTGAACTTGCCGTCGGGGGTGTAGGTGACCTCGATGTCCGTGCCCTGGACAGACATGATGATGCCTTTGGTCGTGATCTCCCGGAGTGTGTCGGCATGAGCCGGGACTGTCGTCAGGGCGGCGGCGGCAAAGACCGTAATCGCAAGATGTCGCATGGCAGACTCCGAGGAATGGCAGGGCCAGCTTAGCGGACACATCAGGGGGCTCAAGCGGGGGCATTGACAGCGCGGGCCGCGCCTCATCTGCTGGCGTGGCGAGCAAGAGGAAACGTCCAGATGTACCCCGGCGCCCACGCCAAGACCCAGCCCGACCACCCCGCCTTCATCATGGCGTCCACCGGCGAGACGGTGACCTATGGCGAGCTGGAAGCCAGGACCAACCGGCTGGCGCACTATTTCAGGTCGGTAGGGCTGAACCGGAACGACCACTATTCGATCATCATGGAGAACAACGCCCGGTATCTGGAAGCTTGCGGCGCGGGGGCCCGGTCGGGGCTCTACTACACCTGCGTCAACTCCTACCTGACGCCGGAGGAACTGGCCTACATCCTCACCAACAGCCTTTCGCGGGTGCTGATCACCTCCGAGGCCAAGCGGGAGGTGGCGCTGAAGGCCATGGCGCTGGCGCCGGGCGTGGAGCGATGTCTGGTGGTGGACGGACCTGGTGATGGCGACCGGGTGTTCAATCTGGACGAGGCCGTGGGCGGGTTTCCGTCGACGCCCATCGCCGACGAGAGCTCCGGTGCGGCGATGCTCTATTCCTCGGGCACAACAGGAAAGCCCAAGGGGATACTACGGCCCTTGCCGGAGCTTCCACCCTCGGAGAACGCCGCGCTGTTCTCGTTTCTGGACGGACTTTGGCGGTATCGCCACGGGATGATCTATCTGTCGCCGGCGCCGCTCTACCACTCCGCGCCCCAGGCGGCCGTGGGGCTCACCATCATCCGCGGCGGCACGGTGGTGATCATGGAGCACTTTGATCCTGAACAGTACCTGGGCCTGATCGAGCGGTATCGGATCACCCATAGCCAGCTGGTGCCAACCATGTTCTCACGGATGCTGAAGCTGCCGGACGAGTTTCGGACCCGCTACGACCTCTCATCGCTGGAATTCGCCGTCCACGCCGCCGCCCCTTGTCCGCCCCAGGTCAAGGAGGCGATGATCGAATGGTGGGGTCCGATCATCCACGAGTACTACGGCGCTACCGAAGGCATGGGCTTCACCACCTGTGACAGCGCAGAATGGCTCGCCCACCGGGGCACGGTCGGCCGCGTCGTCTCCGGCGAGTTGCAAGTTCTGGACGACGAGATGAACCCCTCCGCGCCGGGCCAGCCGGGCACGCTCTGGTTCAAGATGGCCAACGCCTTCGAATACTTCCAGGACCCTGATCGCACCAACGAGACGCGCTCGGCTGACGGGACCATGGCGACGGTGGGGGACGTGGGCTACCTGGACGCCGACGGGTTTCTCTATCTGACCGACCGGGCGACCTTCATGATCATTTCCGGCGGGGTGAACATCTATCCGCAGGAGTGCGAGAACCTGCTGATCACCCATCCCAAGGTGGCGGATGCGGCGGTGTTCGGGGTCCCGCACGAAGATCTCGGCGAAGAGGTCAAGGCGGTGGTGCAGTTGATGCCAGGGGTCGAGCCCGGCCCGGAGACGGCGACGGAACTGATCGCCTTCTGCCGGCAGCATCTGGCGGGGCTGAAGTGTCCGCGATCGGTGGACTTCGAGGCAGAACTGCCGCGCCTGCCGACGGGAAAACTCTACAAGCGGGTGCTGCGGGATCGCTATTGGGGTGATCGAAAGAGCCGGATCGTCTGAAGGCGGCTATTGCGGCAATGCCTCGATGATCACGAAGGCCTGCGCATAGGGATGATCGTCGGTGAGGGTCAGGTGAATGACCGCCTTCATGCCCTCAGGTGTCATCTCCTGCAGCCGGGCGAGCGCGCCGCCGGTCAGCGCCATGGTGGGCTGGCCGGACCGCATGTTGATCACGCCCATGTCGCGCCAGAAGACGCCGCGACGCATGCCGGTGCCCAGGGCCTTGGCGCAGGCCTCCTTGGCGGCGAAGCGTTTGGCGTAGCTGGCGGCGGCGTCGGGCTTGCGCTCGGAGCGGGTGCGCTCAAGCTCGGTGAACACACGTTCGCGAAAACGGTCGCCGAAGCGGTCCAGACTGGCCTGGATTCGACGGATGTCGGAGAGATCGGAGCCCAGGCCGAGGATCATGCGGCTTTGACGGCGCGCGCCTCGTCCATCAGCGCGCGCATCCGCTGGATGGCGGGACCTAGGCCGATGAAGATCGCCTCACCGATCAGGAAGTGACCGATGTTGAGTTCCATAAGCTCGGGGATGGCGGCCACGGGTTTGACCGTCTCATAATCGATGCCGTGGCCGGCATGCACTTCGAGGCCCAGTCGCGCGCCCTCGGTTGCGGCGGCGCGCAGTCTCTGGAGCAAGGCATCGGCCTCGGGACGACGCTCCCGCACGGCCTGGCAGTAGGCCCCGGTGTGGAGTTCTATCACCTGGGCCCCGACGGCCTTTGACGCGGCCACCTGCGCCGGATCGGCATCAATGAAGCAGGAGACGCGGATGCCGGCGCTCACCAGCCGGTTCACGACAGGCGCGATGGTGTTGTGGCCCTTGACGATATCCAGGCCACCCTCGGTGGTGACCTCCTCACGCCGCTCCGGCACCAGGCAGGCGGCGTGGGGAAGATAGGCCAGCGCGATCGCCTCCATCTCTGCGGTGACAGCACACTCGAAGTTCAAGGGCCGACCCCGGCGGCGGCAGGTGACGACCAGTTGTTCGATATCAGCGTCCGAGATGTGACGGCGATCCTCACGCAGGTGGGCGGTGATGCCGTCGGCGCCAGCGGCCAGCGCCATCTCGGCGGCGCGAACGGGATCGGGATAACCCTCCCCCCGGGCGTTCCTGACGGTGGCCACGTGGTCGATGTTCACGCCAAGGCGAAGACGGCTCATGCGCGCAACCTCTTGGACCCGGGTTCCTCGGCCGGCAGGGCGGCGAGTTCGGGCGGCAGCGCATCGGCAGCGTAGGACGGCACATCCAGCGTGGCCAGCGCCACCAACGGCCAGCCCACATCGGCCTTGCCGCCCGAGCGGTCGACGATGCAGGCGCAGCCCAGGATAACGCCGCCGGCTGCCTCGACAGGGACCACAGCCTCGCGGAACGAGCCGCCGGTGGTGATGACATCCTCGATCACCACGACCCTGGCGCCGGGTTCGATCCGGAACGCGCGGCGCAGCTTGAACCCGCCATCCTCACGCTCGACAAACATCGACGGCACACCCAGCCAGCGGGCGGTCTCATAGCCCGGAATGATGGCGCCCACCGCAGGTGAGACAATCACGTCGGGCTTGCCGAACCGCGCCTCGATCTTCGCCGCCAGCGCCTTGCACAGACGCTCCGTCCGGTCCGCGTACTGAAAGACCAGATTCTTCTGCAGGAACATGGCGCTATGGCGGCCGGAGGCCAGGATGAAGTGGCCTTCCCGCAGCGCGCCCGCGCCGCGAAATTCCGCAAGTACGTCTTCTGTGTTCATAGGACCGGAGATAGTCCCGTTTTGCGGCCGGCGAAAGATGGCGTCGCCTTACCCCTTGGTCCGCTCGACCTCTTCGACGCTGGGATTGGCGCGCAGGGCTGCCGAGATATGCGTCAGGTGGCGGGCGTCGTTGACGTCCACGTCGATCAGCACGTCGAAGAAGTCGGACTGGCGGTGATTCATCCGCAGCCCGACTATGTTGCCGCCTGCCTCGCCGATCACGGTGCAGACCTGACCCAGAACGCCCGGCGCATTGCGGATCGTGGCGGTAAGACGGGCGCGGGCTATGGCATTGCGCTCGGCCTCGGGCGTCCATTGAAGGTCGCGCCAGAGGTCCTCGCGATCCTCGTAGTCCACCAGTTTTTCGCAATCGATGGTGTGAATCGTGACGCCGGGCCCGTCCTTGGCCAGGATGCCGACGATACGGTCGCCCGGCACCGGCGAGCAGCAGTCGGCGAAATGCAGCGTGACGCCCGGGGTCAGGCCGCCACCGCGGACATAGAGGCGGGCGTGCTTTGCGTCGCGGACATGTCGGCGCGCTGTCGCAGCCTCGCGTTCGGCAGGCTTGAGGCCCGGAAACACGATCTCCAACACCTGTGAGGGCGTCGCCCGGCCCCGACCGACGGCCTCGAACAGGTCTTCCTCTGTGGCGGCGGCAAACCGATCGAGGGCGGGGCGCAGCGAGACGTCCTTGCGACTCTTGCCGGCGGCGTCGAACGTCTGGTCCAGGGTGGCGCGACCAAGCCGGATGAACTCCTCGCGCTCGGTCTGGCGAAGGTGGCGACGAATCGCCGAGCGCGCCCGGCCTGTGACCGTCAGCGAACGCCAGTCCAGCGGGACCGCCGGTTTGCCGCCCCGGATCACCTCGACCACATCGCCATTGGCCAGCGCCGTACGCAGTGGCTTCAGCTCGCCATTGATCTTGGCGCCGACCGTGGTGTCGCCGATGTCGGTGTGAAGTCCATAGGCGAAGTCCAGCGGCATGGCGCCGCGCGGCAGGCTGACCAGCTTGCCCTTGGGCGTGAAGACGAACACCTGATCAAGGTACATCTCCAGCTTGGCATGCTCGACCAGCTCCTCGGCGTCACCACCATGCTCCAGCACCTGAACCAGGTGACGCAGGTTGACCAGCGGGTCCCGGCCGCCCGCAGCCTTCTGGTGCTCGGCGTCAAAGCCGTAGGACTTGTTCTTGTAGCGCCAGTGGGCCGCCACGCCTTCTTCCGCCACCAGATCCATGGCGTCGGTGCGGATCTGCATCTCGATGCGCATACCCTTGTAGCCGACCACGGTGGTGTGGAGTGACCGGTAGTTGTTGCGCTTGGGCGTGGAGATATAGTCCTTGAAACGCTCCGGCACCGACGGCCATGCCCGATGGATAACGCCAAGCGCCCGGTAGCAGTCTTCCTCGCTGTCGACGATCACCCGAAATGCATAGATGTCGGATAGCTGGGAAAAGCCGATGGATTTGCGCTGCAGCTTCCGCCAGATCGAAAAGGCGTGCTTCTCGCGGCCATAGACGCGCGCGGTGATGCCGGCCGCTTCCAGCCGCGTCGACATTTCCTGGCTGACTGTGGAGACCGCCCCGCCCTGCTCGCTCCGCAGCACCGCCAGGCGCCGCATGATCGCGTCGCGCGCTACGGGATTGAGGTGGGCAAAGGCGAGTTCCTCAAGCTCCTCGCAGATCCGGTGGACGCCGATCGAACGCGCCAGCGGGCCGTAGATGTCGAGTGTTTCGCGGGCGATCCGTTCCCGCTTTGCCGCCTGCTTGATGAAGTGCAGGGTGCGCATGTTGTGCAGGCGGTCAGCCAGCTTGACCAGCAGGACGCGGACATCCTTGGAGATTGCCAGGATGAACTTGCGCAGGTTTTCAGCCTGGCGAAGGTGGGCTTCGGAAAGCTCCAGCTTGGACAGTTTGGTGACGCCTTCAACCAGTTCGGCGACTTCCGCGCCAAACAGGCGCTCGATGTCTTCCCGTGTGGTCTCGGTGTCCTCGATGACATCGTGCAGCAGGGCGGTGACGATGGTCTCGGTGTCGAGGCGATAATCAGTGAGGATTCCCGCCACCTCGATCGGGTGAGCGAAGTAAGGATCGCCGGACGCCCGCTTCTGTGCGCCGTGGGCGCGCATGGCATAGACGTAGGCGCGGTTCAGCAATGCCTCGTCAGCGGTCGGGTCGTAGGAGCGGACCTTCTCGATCAGCTCGAACTGGCGCAGCATCTTTGGCCGCGGTGGGGCCGCGGGCGGTTCAGCTACGGATACGTCGGGGAGCGCGGCGGCAGGCTGGCTGGCCGCGTCTTTAAGGAGGGGTTCTGCGCCTTCGGGGCTCAGTACCGCTCCTCCTGACCGCCGTCGCGGTCGCTTTGCAGGGCGCGGATCAACTCAAGCTCGCTCATCTGCATGTGCGTCGGATCGGCGAGCAGGGCCAGGGTCTCGGCCTCTTCCTCGGCTTCGGAGCGTTCGTCGACGCGCTGCAGCGAGAGGATCAGGGCTTCCTTCAGTTCCTCGGCGTCGACCACGTCGTCCGCGATCTCGCGAAGCGCGACAACCGGGTTCTTGTCGTTGTCGCGATCCACCATGATCGGTGAACCGGCCGAGACGGCGCGGGCCCGATGCGACGACAGCAGAACCAGGCTGAAGCGGTTGGGCACTTTTTCAATGCAGTCTTCGACGGTGACGCGAGCCATGGGATCTCTCTGGCGAAATATAGAACAGCGGAAACTAGCGGCTTGGCGCTCATTGTGCAACGCCGCAAAGACGCTGCTGCCCCATAAAGGCCGGACTTCTCGCCGCATCGCCCGGATTTGTGGTCTGAATTGCCTGGGCCTTGATCATCCCACCCGGAGAGCCGGGCTGGGTGCGGTGCAAAAAGACTGGCTTTCGTCGATGCCTCTGATATAAGGCTCCAGTCGAATATCGCTTTGGTTCGGTTGCTCTCTACGCTTTTTCTTCGGATCGAGCCCCGAGCCTACCACGATCCTCTCCGAGATTTTGATTTCGTAGCCCACTCGGGGCACACGAAAACTTGCACCCGAAAGGTGACAACTATGGCTACCGGTACTGTGAAGTGGTTCAACCCCACCAAGGGCTTCGGCTTCATCCAACCTGACGACGGCGGCGCCGACGTGTTCGTGCACATCTCGGCCGTCGAGCGTTCGAGCCTCGGCTCGATCAACGAAGGTCAAAAGCTCTCCTACGAGCTCGAGCGTGACCAGCGCAGCGGCAAGATGTCCGCTGGCCAGCTCGGCGCAGCCTAAAGGACGGCGGGACACCCCGGCGGAGATGGCCTCAGGGTCGCCTCCGTCGGGGCCCCAATTCAAAACATGACAACATCAACCATTGAACGCGCTTACGAACTGGCCCGCTCGGGGAATGTCCCCAACCTGGCCCAGCTGAAAGCGAAACTGAAAGCCGACGGCTGCCGCGCCGTGGACGCCTTGCTGGCGCCCCGCGCCGTGCGCGGCCATCTGGAAGCGATCTGCGCGGCCACCTTCAAGGCCTCCGAATCGGAACGGCCCGAGACCGAAGCCTAAGGGTCACCCTGGCTTCGGCCATCCTCGCCGACTGCAACACCACCCTCTCGGAGTGAACGCATGGCGCGGAAGCCAAACTACCAGTTCGAGCGCATGGAACGTGACCGGCAGAAGGCCCTGAAGGTCAACGAAAAGGCCAGCGCAAAGCGCGAGCAGCGGGAACGTGACCGCGCCGCAGCGGCTGGCGACAGCCCGGCCGAGCCTGACGCAGACGAAATCTGAGACCCGATGCCCAGCGACACCATATACAATCATGAAACCGTTCTGCTGGACGGAGAAATGTTTGACGCCTGTGAGTTCCGCGACTGTCGCATGATCTATGCGGGCGGCGAGCCGCCCACCTTCAGCAAATGCCGGTTCGATGGCTGCGACTGGCGCTTAGACGAGGCGGCGGGGCACACAATGGCCTATCTGAAGACGCTCTGGAGCGTGGGCCAGAAGGCGACAGTGCAAGGTCTGATCAAGGAAGTGACCGGCGTCGCGCGCTGATCAGTTCATGGTGCGGCGACGCAGCGCCATCTGTTCGCCCAGCGCCGTCTCGAACAACAGGAACAATGGCTCCAGCCGACCCTGCGCCAGACGCTTGCGGCCGGCCTCTGCCAAAGCGCCGTAGTTGCCGGGCCAGGCGGCCACATCGGCGGCCCCTTCGGCCAGAACCCTGGCCTGATTCATCCCCAGATAGACCGCGCTCAGACAAGCCGTTTCTCCAGGATCCAGCCCCACGCGGCGCATAACCACGAGGCTGTCCATCAGGTAGTCCTGAGGAATGGCTTCCAGCTGCTCCGGATCGTCGGCGTCGATGTCCTGCGCCAGACCCGCCTCCTTCAGCAACTGCGCCATCATGCCGGTAAAGGCTTCCACGTCGGCAGGCAGGGCAGGCATCGGGACTCCGGCGAACAGGCTTCAGGCCAAGGGCCGCTCGTGACATGCTGCGTCGGAATTGCCAACCGGGGAGACGTGCGGATGCCTCATCCTGCGATCGATGACCAAGCGCCGATCCGCTACATCGAACGCACCCGCGCATGGTACGCCGCGCTGGGTTACGGCGCGCCATATCAGTACGCGCATTTCGAAGACGTCCCGTTCGCGCGCCTGCAAGGCCCGCTGGCCGCATGCCGGGTTGCGCTCCTGACGACCGCGGCGCCCTTCCAGCCGGACAAGGGCGATCAGGGTTCGGGCGCGCCCTACAACGCCGCCGCCAAGTTCTATGCGGTCTATTCCGGTGAAACGGCCCAGGACCACGACCTGCGGGTCAGCCACGTGGCCGTCGACCGCGCGCACCTGAGCGACGACCCGAATTGCTGGTTCCCCCTCCCTGCGCTGCGCCGCGCGGCGGAAGCGGGTCGGATCGGCGGCCTGACGCCTCGCTTCCACGGCGTGCCGACCAACCGAAGCCAGCGACACACGCTTGAGGTCGACGCGCCCGAGGCCCTGTCGCGATGTCGGGCTGACGGTGCGGATATCGCCCTCCTGGTGGCCAATTGCCCTGTCTGCCACCAGACCATGAGCCTGACAGCCCGCATCCTGGAAGCGGCGGGCATTCCAACCGTGGTGATGGGCGCTGCGCTGGACATCGTCGAACACTGCGGCGTACCGCGGTTCCTGTTCAGTGATGTGCCGCTGGGCAATGCGGCGGGACTGCCGTTCGACGCGGCCTCACAAGCGGCGACGCTGGAGATGGCCTTGGGGCTGCTGGAGACGGCGCCCGGCCCACGCACGACGATCCGGAATCCGCTGATCTGGCCGGGGCTGCCAGGTTGGCGGCGGGGTTATCTAGGTCTGGATGGGCTCACGCCCGAGGATCTGGCGCGGGAGCGACGGGCGAACGACGCGATCAAGGATGTGGCCCAGGGGGTGCGGGACAGGGCGCTTGCGAGCCGGGGATAGGCTTTCTCACACCGCTACCGCATCCACCCCTACCCTCGCCGTCCCGGCCAGCACCTCTGCCGTCTGCCCCAGCAACGGATGCATCCATCCCGGCGCAATCTCCGCCAGTGGCCCCATGACAAACCGGCGTTCGTGGGCGCGGGGGTGTGGGAGAGTGAGGTCAGGGTTGTCGAGGATCGTGCGTCCGTAGGCGATCAGGTCGAGGTCAAGGGTTCGAGGCGCGTTGCGGGTGGTGCGGCGGCGGCCGAGCGCGGTCTCGATGGCCAGAAGGGTTTCCATGACGGCGGCGGGATCGCGGATCGTCTCGACAATGGCGACGCCGTTGCGGTAGGCAGGCTGCGTCAGGTCGGGCCAGGCGGCGGATCGCCACCAGCCGGAGCGCGCCAGGATCGGCAGGCCTTCGGCGGCCAGCCGTAGCAGGGCGGCCTCCAGTAGATCTTCGGAGGCGCCGAGATTGCTGCCCAGCGCGACGATTACCGCCCGATCGAGGTCGAGGATGTTCAACGAGATGCCCTGTCGCCCTGCCAGCGCCCGACCTACACCGGAGACGCCAAAGTGACCACACCCGCCGAGGCGCCTGCCGACTGCCCGCTTTGCCCCCGGCTGGTGCGGTATCGCGATGATAACCGCCGGTCGATCCCGGCGGGGTTCAACGGCGCCGTGGCCTCGTTCGGGGATCCGGAGGCCCGGCTGGCGGTGGTAGGCCTGGCGCCCGGACGGATGGGGGCCAACCGGACAGGACGGCCATTCACCGGCGATGGCGCCGGGGTGCTGCTCTTCGACACCCTGCTGAAGACCGGATTTGCAACGGGGACCTATGCGGCGCGCCCTGACGACGGCGTGCGGCTGGTCGACTGCATGATCACCAATGCGGTGCGCTGTGCGCCGCCGGCCAACAAGCCTGAAACCTCAGAGGAAAACGCCTGCCGTCCATTCTTGACAGCCCGGCTTACCGCCCTGCGCCGGCTGAAGGTGATCGTGACCCTGGGCGATGTGTCGCGGCGCAATGTGCTGAAGGCGCTGGGGCTGAAGGCCTCAGCGGGGTTGCCGGGTCATGGGACGGAGTTTCAGGCCGGACCCTATGTGGTGCTGAACAGCTATCACTGCTCGCGGCTCAACACGAACACGGGGCGACTGACGCCAGCGATGTTCGAGGCGGTATTTCGGCGGGCGCGGACGCTGATCGAGGCCTGAGACCGATTGACCGGCTGCAGGTTATGTCCAATGGCTGCTGCAATCTTTGAATTGGATGACCGAAAAGTGCCAGTCTCCCGCTTCGTGTCGCTCGGTCTCGTCGCCGCCCTCCTCGCCACCCCGGTCCATGCCGCGCCGAAGCCTGATCCGGCGTTGAACGCCCAGGCGCTGGAAATCCTCAAGCGCAGCATCGCATTCCGGACGGTGGCCGGTGGCGATCAGTTCATTCCCTATGCCGAGTACCTGAAGGGCGTGCTGGTAGCGGGCGGGTTCAAGCCCGAGGAAATCACCATTGAGCCCATGGCCGGAACCGCGTTCCTGCTGGCCCGCTATCCTGGCAAGGACCCCAAGAAGAAGCCGATCGTGATCTCCGCCCACATGGATGTGGTCGAAGCCAAACCTGAGGACTGGACCCGCGATCCCTTCACCCCGGTGATCGAGAATGGCTACATCTATGGCCGGGGTGCGACGGACAACAAGTTCGAGCTTTCGGTCATGGTGGCGATATTGACCAAACTGCGCCGCGAAGGCTGGAAGCCTGGTCGCGATGTGATCCTGGCGCTCTCCGGCGACGAAGAGACCATCATGGCCACGACCGCCGCTATGGCCCAACGGCTGAGAGGCGCCGAGATGGTGCTGAACATCGATGGCGGCGGCGGCAGCATCATCAATGGCAAGCCGGCCGTCTACGATATCCAGGGCGCCGAGAAGACCTATGCCGATTTCGAGATCACCCTGACAGACCCTGGCGGCCATTCCAGCCGCCCCACGCCGACAAACGCGATCTATCGGCTATCCCGCGCGCTGGACCGGCTGGCGGCCTATCGGTTCCCGGCGATGCAGAACGAGATCACGAGGGGCTCGATGCTGGCGGATGCGGCGAGCACACCCGGTGTCATCGGCGAGGCGCTGCGGCGCTATGCGAACAACCCGGCCGACGCCGAGGCGATGGAAATCCTCAGCACGGACACCCAGCAGAACCCCCGCCTGCGCACCACCTGCGTCGCCACGATGATCCAGGGCGGTCACGCGCCCAACGCCCTGCCCCAGCGGGCCACAGCGACAGTCAACTGCCGCATCTTCCCCGGAACGCCGGCGACAAGCGTGCGCGAGACCCTTGTTCAGGTGATCAACGACCCCAGCGCAACCGTGACGCGGCTGGCGGACGGATCGGTGGACAGTCCGCCTTCGCCTCTGCGCGCGGATGTGATTGCGGCGGTCACCAAAGCGGTGAAGGCCCGCTTCCCCGGCGTTCCCGTTGTGCCGTCCCAGCAGGCCGGAGCCACCGATAGCATGCACTTCCGCGCGGTCGGCATCCCCAGCTATGGCGTCTCCGGTATGTTTACCCGGCCGGGCGAATCCTTCGCGCACGGCCTGAACGAGAAGGCGCCGCTGGACACCCTGGACGGCAGCCTGGCGCACCACGAGAGCCTTCTGCGGGATCTGGCGAAGTAGTCAGCGGCTCCAGTAGCGATAGGGCCAGACCGGCTGGAATCCCGCCTTGCGGTAGAGAGAACGGGCGTCCTTGTTGTTCTCTTCGACCTGCAGAAACACGCGCGTGATTCCGCGCGCCTGCGTGGCGCGTCCCAGAGCGGCGAGAACCTGACTGGCCAGGCCCCTGCCCCGGCATTCCGCGTCGGTGCGCATGCCGTGGATGCCCGCCCAGCCATGGCCGAAGGTCACACACCCGACAGCGACGGTGCGGCCATCCTCGCGCACGCAGCCGTACATCGCATCAGGCGATCGCGTCAGGGCTGCCACGCGGCTGACGCCGTCCTCAGGATCGAAGCCCGGCCCCAGAAACACGGCGCCCCAGTCGTCGTCGGGCGTTGTGAGGAGTTCTCCCGGCTGGTCGCGCAGCCGGGCCAATCGGTCAACATCGCCAACCTCGACCATCGTAGGCTTGCCGGTGACATAGCCCCGGGTTGCGAGCGCGTCGCGAACGGCCCGAAGACCCGGCTTGTCGGGAACACGAAAGGCCGGAGACAGGCCCGCAGTCCAGTAGGCGGCTTCGATTTCGCTCAGCGCCGAGGCGTCGAGGTCGTGGCGGAGCGGTACGGCGCTCTTGCCGCGCTGGATCGCGCCATCATCCAGCGGTACGAGCCAGCCGCCGATTTCCATCATTCCGGCAGGCGCCACGCCCTCGACCGTGGCGCGCTCGAGGCTCTCGATATCGGCGGGCTTCACCTAGCCCCTGTCCTTCATGAGCCGGGCCTTGTCCCGCTGCCATTCCCGGGCGGCGGTGGCTTCGCGCTTGTCGTGTTCCTTCTTGCCCTTGGCGAGGCTGATCTCGAGCTTCGCCATGCCCTTTTCGTTCCAGTAGAGCTTGGTTGGAATGATGGTTCGGCCATCGCGCTGGACGGCGCCAAT
Source organism: uncultured Alphaproteobacteria bacterium (assembly GCA_903909375.1). GTDB lineage: Bacteria > Pseudomonadota > Alphaproteobacteria > Caulobacterales > Caulobacteraceae > Phenylobacterium. Next base: position 18,282 of record CAIVVM010000040.1, on the reverse strand, counting down.
CAGCTTGTCGATTTCCTTGCGCTTCAGCAGCAGCTTTCGATGGCGCCGGGGCTCGTGATTGAAGTGAGGACCGGCCTGCGCGTAAGGCGGGAAGTCGGCGTTGACGAGCATGATCTCCTTGCCTTCCACCGCCGCATAGCTCTCGGCGATGTTGGCGCGGCCCACGCGCAGGGATTTGACCTCGGATCCGGTCAGGGCAAGCCCGGCCTCGAAGGTCTGCTCCAGAAAGTAGTCGAACCGGGCGCGGCGGTTTTCCGCAATGAGCTTGCCGGCCATCAGATCAGTCCTGCATCCCGCATTCCGGCCAGCACTTCGATGCGCGCCGCCTCGGAACAGGCGACGATCGGCAGTCGGGCGTCCTCGGCGCAGAGGCCCAGGTGCGCCAGGGCGAACTTGGTCGGCGATGGCGAGGCGTCGGAGAACAGCGCCTTGTGCAGGCGGATCAGTGCGTCCTGACCCTTGAGCGCCGACGCCCAGTCGCCGGACATGGCGTCGTTGTAGAACCGGGCGCAGGGCGCTGGCGCGACATTGCAGGTGACGGAGATGGCGCCATGGCCGCCGTGAGCCATGTAGCCCAGCGCAGAATCATCGTTGCCCGACAGCATCACCCATTCATCACCGCACCAGATGCGCTGGAGGCTGGCGCGGGTCATGTCGCCTGTGGCGTCCTTGATCCCCACCATGTTGGGCAGTTTGGCGAGCCGGGCCAGGGTCTCGTTGGAGATGTCGACGCTGGTCCGGGCGGGCACGTTGTAGATGAGCACGGGCAATTGCACCGCATCGTTGATCGCGCGGTAATGGGCGTAGAGCCCTTCCTGGCTGGGGCGGTTGTAGTAGGGCGTGACCACGAGAGCCGCGTCTGCGCCGACCGTCTTGGCGTGATGCACAAGCTCGATGGCTTCGGATGTCGAGTTCGAGCCGGCGCCGGCGATAACCGGCACGCGACCACCTGCCACCGCGACGCAGAGCTCGACGACGCGACGGTGCTCGTCATGACTGAGCGTGGCCGTCTCGCCTGTCGTGCCCACCGGCACCAGGCCGTGGACGCCGCCCGCGATCTGGCGTTCGACCAGCGCCACAAAGGCGTCCTCGTCAAAGGCTCCGTCGCGAAATGGAGTGATGAGCGCCGGCATGACGCCGCGAAAGAGAGGATCAGGCATGGGGATAAGCAAATGACCGTGAAAATGCCGCAAGGTGATGCGACGTTCAGATTTGGCGCGACAATATGTTGCGGCAGGCTTAGCCCGCAACGCCGATTCCGCGCAGTGTTGAGTCGGATGGAGGTTGATTGAACGTCCGGGCCCGAAATCTGTTGCTCGCTGGTTGCGGAATCCTGATCGCAACGACGGTGGCGCGCGCGCAGTCACCGGACCCCATCGGCGACCTGATCAGCGCCGCGAACGCGCCGGGCGCTGTTCCGGAACCCCCTGTTCGACAGCAGACCGTGGCTCGCCCCCTGAGCGATTCAGACCAGAATCTGTTTCGCTCCGGCCTGGCGGCGGCGCGGCGCGGCGATGTTTCAGGCGCGCGACGGGTGATCAATGATCTTTCCGACCCCGTCGCGATAAAGACCGTTACCTGGGCGCTCGTAGACGCCAACGCAGGGGCGCTGGGTTTTGCGGAGCTGGACGCCGCGCGGCGGGATCTGGAAGGCTTCCCGAGGCCAGGCCGCCGCCAGGTGGCCGCCGAGCGCGTGGTTGAATCCTCCGGCAAGTCGCCCGCAGACATCGTGGCATGGTTCGGTGGCCAGGAACCACAGTCTGTGCAGGGCGCGCTGGCGCTGGCCTCGGCCTACCGCAACCTCGGCCGGCAGACCGAGGCCGCCGACCTGATCCGCACATGGTGGCGTACCCGAAGCTTCGAGGCTGACGCCCAGCGCCTCGTGCTGTCGCGATTCGCCGATGTTCTGACGGTGGACGATCACCTCCGGCGCGCCGACGTCCTGCTTTACGGCGCCCAGGGACCTGCGGCCCGGGATATGCTGGCCCTGATCTCGGCGGAGCAGCAACCGGCCGCGTTGGTCCGGATCTCCCTACGCTCGGACAGCCGCGCCGCGGACGACGCCTTTGCGAGCCTTTCGCCAGAGATGCAGGCCAGTCCCGGGGTCGCCTATGAACGCGCGGCCTCGTTGCGCCGCCGTGGGCTTGAGAGCCAGGCCATGGCGCTTTTGCCCATGTTCCCACGCGAGATGATCACCGCCGACGGCGCCGAGCGGATGTGGAATGAACGCTACCGGCTGACCCTGCTGGCGATCCGGGCTGGCGACTGGCGAAGCGCCTATCAGGCGGCTGCAAATTCCGGGCTCTCCGTGGGTACAGACGCCACCGAGGCGGAGTTCTATGCCGGCTGGATCGCACTCAACCGCCTGCAGGACCCCGTCGCAGCCGGCCGGCATTTTGCGACGATCGAGCGGATCGGGTCTTCTCCCATCACCAAGGCCAGGGCGTTCTACTGGCAGGGACGCGCGGCCGAGGCGCGCGGCGACAGGGCGGCAGCCGATGTCTTCTACGATCAGGGCGCCCAGCACGGCACCACCTTCTATGGCCAGCTTTCCGCCGAAAAGCTCGGACGGGCATTGGTGCTGCCGAAGGACCCTGTGCCGACCGAGGCGGACCGGGCCGCCTTTGAAGGTCGCGATGCTGTTCAGGCTATGCGGATGCTGGCGGATCAGGGGCAGCGCGATCTGTTCCGAGCCTTCGCGCTGCACATCGATGACACGGTGCCGACGACGGTGGAGGCCGCCATGCTGGTGGACGCCATTCGCGGCTACGGCGATCAGGACACGTCGATGAAGGCTGCGCGTGCGGCGGCGACGCGGGGATTGATCCTGGCCGACCGCGCCTATCCGATGCGCAGCACGCCGGCGGTTCCGGGTGCGCCCGAACCGGCGCTGGTGCTGGGCATCACACGTCAGGAGAGCGGGTTCGATCCCGGTGTCCGCTCCGAGGCCGACGCCCGGGGCATGATGCAACTGCTGCCATCGACCGCATCCAGCGTGGCTAGGCGAATGGGACTGGGATTCTCGGCCGCCCGGCTTTACGAGGCCGAATACAACATGCAGCTAGGTTCATCGTTTCTGGGCCAGTTGGTGGAGCGGTTCTCTGGCTCCTACATCATGGCTTCCGCCGGTTACAACGCGGGACCCGGGCGGCCTCCGCAGTGGGTAGCCTTCTGCAGCGACCCACGTGCCGGATCCGCTGATCCTCTGGATTTCATCGAGTGCATCCCGTTCTCGGAGACGCGCAACTACGTCATGCGGGTGATGGAAAACATGCAGGTCTATCGGGCCAAGCTGAACGGAGGCGCGGTCCAGATCACCCTGGCCCGCGACCTGCGCCGGGGCAGCTACAACTATGCCGCCACCGACGCCGGTGTTTCCGCCAGCAACCCTTAAGCCGGGATCGGCGCCCCGCCGGTGAGGTAATCCATCTTGCCCAGCGGCACGCCCTGGGTGCGCAGGATGCCGTAGGCCGTGACCACGTGAAAATAGAAGTTCGGCAACGAGAAGCGCATCAGGAAGTCCGCGCCCGTGAACGTCATCGTTCGGCCCGGGAGCGGCAGTTCGATGGTCCGGGTCTCGGCGCCGTCCAGCTGACTGCGCTCGATCGTCTCGACGAAGGCGATGGTCTTCGCCAGCCGTTCCTTGATCTCGGCCCAGGTCGTTTCGGTGTCGGCATAGCTGGGCGGCGTGACCCCGGCCAGGCGCGTGGCCCCGCCCTTGGCAGAATCGCTGACCATCTGGATCTGCCGGATCAGGGGATGCATGTCCGGCGCCAGTCGCGCCTCGAGAAACGTTGAAACATCGGCGCCGGATGTGCCTGCATGCCCCTCGGCCTTGGCCAGCAAGGCCGCCAGATTGCGCATCATCTGCAGATAGACCGGGATCGAGGCGTCGTAGATCGAGAAGGACATGCTGGACTTCCAAGCCGGGGGAATGAAGGTCAGACACATGGGGCGAAACGGCGACCAGCCCAAGGGGTTTCGCAGATCAGGCAAGACGAAGAGGGACTACTGAATGCTCAGTGCCCCCGGCGGGTGTCAGCTCCCGCGCTGCGGAGGTCAGGGCGTCCTGCGCCGCTGAACACGAAGCCGCGGCTCGCCATCGACCAACTCCAGCGCGCCATCCAGATTGAATGCAGCCGCCAGCACCTCCGCGCTTAGCGCGCCATGTGGTGTTGCGTCCGCCACAATACGACCATGATGCAGCACCACCAGACGATCACAGAAGCGCGCCGCCAGAGCGAGATCATGCAGGGTCAGCACAACAGCTGCGCCGCGCCGGGTCTCCTCGCGCAACAGTTCCATCGCCAGCAGCTGGGCGTCCGGATCCAGGCCGGCGATGGGTTCATCTGCCAAAAGCAACGGCGCGCTCGTCACCAACAGCCGGGCCAGCAGGACGCGGGCGCGTTCGCCCCCCGAAAGGTCGAGGACTCCCCTGTGCCGGACGTCGTACAGACCAACCCGCAACAGGGCCCCGTCGGCGACCCGTTCTGCCGCCTGAGGGGGTAGCTCCACCGCACCCAGGGCTGCGATCCTGAGCGCGGACATATTCCAGCCGACGTGGCGTTCCTGCGGCAGATAGGCGGCCAGCCGCGCCCGGGCAGCATCGGACAGGCGGTCCAGCGGTCGACCGGCGAGCTCAACCTTCCCCGCCTTGAGCGGAACAAGGCCGAGGGCGGCGCGCAACAGGGTGGTCTTGCCCGCGCCGTTCGTGCCGACGACGCCGATCATCTCGCCCGCAGCTACAGTCAGACTGGCGGCTTCAAGCACCGCACGATCGCCACGGATGACCGTGACGCCCTGCACCGAAAGCGCCGTCATCCGCGCCAGCTCCGGGCTGCGCGCCAGGCGATCGCGGCGAAAAGGGGCGCGCCAAACAGGGCCGTCATCACGCCGAGCTTCAGTTCGACGTCGGTGGGAATGACCCGGGCTGCGATATCGGCCAGCGCCAGCAGCACAGCCCCGGTGAGCGCGGAGGGCAGCAGCACCCTGCCCGGGTCACCGCCGGTCGCGGCGCGAACCAGATGCGGCGCGGCAAGCCCGACGAAACCGACGATACCCGCCATGGCGACCGAGGCGCCCGTCAGGAGCGAGGCGCCGGCCACAGCTGCGGCGCGGAGGCGGGTCATGGGCAGGCCGGAAAGTGAGGCCGTCTCCTCGCCCAGCGTCAGCATCACCAGACCCCGCGCTGCGTATCCGCACAAGACGATCCCCAGCCCCAGGGCCGGGAGTTGTCGGATGATATCGTCCCAGTCCCGATTGGCTACCGACCCCAGCAGCCAGGAAAACACCTCGGCCAGCGTGACCGGTGACGGTGCGAAGTTGAAGACCAGCGACGTCAACGCCCCGAGAAAGGCCGACAGGGCCACCCCGAACAGGATCAACACCTCAGGCTCGCGAAACCGCGACGCAATGACCGTGAGCAGCGCGCCGACCGCCAAAGCCGCCGCCATCGCCGATATCTCGATCAGGCCAGGGCTCGCCGCCAGACCCAGCGAGATCGCCAGCGCTGCGCCCAGGCCCGCGCCACCAGAGACGCCGAGCACCCCGGGATCGGCCAGGGGATTTCTCAAAAGCCCCTGCATCACTGCGCCGGCAAGTCCCAGAGCCGCGCCCACAACCAGCGCTGCGACCGTGCGCGGCAGCCGGATGTTGAATACGACCTCATGGGCGCCGGAAGAAAGGTCGGTCAGCGCCAGGACGAACTGGTCCGCAGACAGAGGCGCCTCGCCCAACAGCAGGCCCGCCACAGCCAGGCCGGCCACCAGGCCCAGAAGACCCAGATTGATCGTCAGTGGCCTCATGGCCGGGCCACCAGCGCCAGCCGCGCCACCGCGTCGCCCGCGCTGCCATCGGGACAGCTGAGCAGCGCCGCCGGCAGACTGGCGAGCGTGCGCGTCTCGACGGCATCGCGAAGCAAGCGATGACCGCCGATACCCCACCGGTCTGTGGTCGCCTGCCGGGAGTCGAAAAACCCGAGCACCAGGGCCTGGGGCGGAGCGAGCGCGAGCCGCTCCAGCGACACCGTCCGGAAGCCCGCCCGGGTCTCGGCGTTGGTGAATCCGGCGGCGCGCAGGATGGCGTCCACCAACGTGCCGGGCCCCGTCGTCGCGCCGCCCGGCGTAAGATAGAGCGCTTCCCGCCCGGCCCAGGCGTTGGCCGCCCGGTTGAGCTGGCCGTCGAGCCGCGCCACCAGCCGCTCGCCGGCTGCGCGCTGTTCCAGCGCTTCGGCTACCTTGCGGATATTGGCGCGGACGGCCGCGAAGTCGTTTGCCTCATCTACATTGACCACCTGCACGCCGCGCGCCTGAAGAGCCTGAACCAGCCGGGGCTCCCCGCCCCAGTACCGGACCACCACTTCAGGCCGCGCCGCCAGAACGGCTTCCAGATCCACCCGGCGCTTTGGCAGCCCCCTGGCCGCAAGCCGGAGGCGGGAATCGGCATCATCGGCGCGACTTGAGACGCCCACGATCACATTGCGCGGGCTGAGCGCCATGACAAACTGGTCGGCGCACTGGTCCAGCGACAGAACGCGGGGCGCGGCCTGGGCGGCCAGCGGCGCCGACATCAACACCAGGCCCAGGATCAGTCGATGACCAGCCCGTACAGCATGCCGTCCAGCGTCACGGTCATGATCTCGTCCAGGTCGTCCCAGCCAAAAGCGGGACGGCTTGCGGCGAGCGCCACTACGCCATGGCAGGCCATCCACAGCGCCTTGGCCGCCGTGTCGCCCGTGCCCTTCCGCAGGCGACCGCTGGCGGCTACCTCGCGCACCACGTCGGAGAAGGTTTCGTAGCATTGGCGGCTCAGGTCCGTGGCGCCCTCGGGCCAAGGGGTGTTCGATACCGGACCCCGTTGACAATAGACAAGCTCATAGGCGTTCGGCTGTTCCAGCCCCCACTGCATGTAGGCCTCAAGCATCATGCGAACCCGCACCACCGGATCGAGGGGCAAGCCCGCGATCTCGCTGTTTCGGGCCAGCAGCACCCGGAACGTGATCTCGGTGATCTCGTGAAGGATCGCCGCCTTGTCCGGAAAGTGCATGTAGAGGGCCGTCGAGGACACGCCCACCTCGTCGGCGATGCGACGGATGGTGGCGCCCTCATAGCCCTCGGCCACAAAGATGCGTTCGGCGGCTTTCAGGATCTCGGCCCTGCGAAGGTGGCCGTCCCCTTTCGCCTTGCGCGCGGTTTTCCGCGTCGCAGCTGCGATCATGCTCATGGAGTCTCCCCACTTCATTAGCATGCACAGCGGAGCCTAGTTCCGGGCTGATGACAAGCCTTTGTCACATGAGCGCAATAATCCGTGTCCAAGCGGCAGGGGCTGGACGCGCGGGCCGGGTTCGGCTTCAACGTCGCTCATGAACCCGCCCCGGATCGCCGAGACGCCTGGCGTGATGCGCACCACCGGCTGGGCCGACTACGCGCTGCTGGATAGCGGCGGCGGGCGGAAGCTCGAGCGGTATGGCCCCTATCGCGTGGTCAGGCCTGAGCCCCAGGCGATGTGGACCCCTCGTCTGCCCGCCGCCGACTGGGACAGCGCCGACGCTGTGTTCGACCCCACTGATGAGGACGAGGCCGGCAACTGGCGGTTCCGGGAGCGCCCGCAGGAGAGCTGGCAGCTCGGCTGGGGCGACGTGAAGTTCCATGGCCGGTTTACGGCGTTCCGGCATCTGGCGTTCTTTCCTGAGCAGGCGGCCAACTGGGCCTGGCTGGATGGTCAGGTGAGGGCCGCCGGCGGACAGCCCCGGGTCCTGAACCTGTTCGGATACACCGGGGTCGCCAGTCTGGTGATGGCCTCGGCCGGGGCCGCCGTGACGCATGTGGATGCCTCGAAGAAAGCCGTCGGGTGGGCGCGGGAGAATGCCGAGCTTTCCGGCCTGGCGGATCGTCCGATCCGCTGGATCACCGAGGACGCACGCAAGTATGTCCAACGGGAGATTCGGCGAGGATCGCAGTATGAGGGGATCATTCTTGACCCGCCCAAATATGGACGTGGCCCCACGGGTGAGGTGTGGCGACTGTTCGAGGATTTACCCGAACTTGCCGAGCTATGCGCCCAACTTCTTTCTAGTAATTCCAGCTTCCTTGTCTTGAACGCCTATGCCGAGCGTATCTCCGGCGCGGCGCTGGCCGGCCTGTTGGCGGACAAACTGGGCTCACGGGGCGGCGGGATCGAATGGGGCGAACTGGCCCTGACGGAGGACTCGGGCGACCGGGCCATAGGCATGAGCTTTTACGCCCGGTGGGCGCGATGAGCGCGCGCACCGTTACCTCACTCACCAACCCGACGGTCAAGGCGGTCCGCGCCCTGCACATGCGCAAGGAGCGCGATGAGACAGGGCTGTTCGTCGCCGAGGGCCTGAAGACCGTCATCGAAGGCGTCGAAACGGGCCATGCCCCGAAGATCCTGCTGTACGGCCAGGGCGCGGCGGACCACCCCCTGCTTCAGAACGCGATCCGGGCGACGCTGCAGGCCCGTGGCGAAGTGATCGAGGTCACGCAGGACATCCTGGCCAAGGTGTCGCGGCGGGACAATCCTCAGGCCGTGGTGGGCGTGTTTCCGCAGGTTTTCAAACCGCTCACGGCAATCGAACCGGCGGCCGCACCCTGCTTTGTGGCCCTGCATCGGGTGCGAGATCCCGGCAATCTGGGGACCATCATCCGCACCGCCGACGCGGCAGGGTGCGGCGGCGTGATCCTGGTGGGTGAATGCTGCGATCCCTGGTCCGTCGAGGCGGTCCGGGCCACCATGGGCTCGATCTTCGCGGTGCCGCTGACGATGGCGACGGAAGCCGAGTTTACGGACTGGCGCGCGACCTGGCCGGGCTCTGTGGTGGGCACCTTGCTCTCCGCTGAAGTCGACCACCGTGAGGCGGTCTACACCAGGCCTGTGTTGCTTTTGATGGGCAATGAGCAGCAGGGCCTGACGCCGGACCTGGCCGCTCTGTGCGACGTCAATGTGAAGATTCCCATGCGCGGCCGAGCTGACAGCCTGAACCTGTCTGTCGCGACGGGCGTCATGATCTACGCGGCGACGGGTTAGCCAGGCGCCTCCAATTTCAGCGGTTCGGTCATTTGGCCGCCCAGCCCGCCGCGTCCGGCTTGACACGCCTGAGCGAGACAACGTCCTGCGGAGGATGCGGTCGGATCTGCCGCTCCCGGGGGCTGTTGCGTTTGAAATCTGTTCTTTGGCCGAGCCTCATCCCTTGCCTCGTTATCGCCGCAGGCCACCCCGCCCTCGCCCAGCGGTCAGCTGAGAACGCCGTCGCTACCGCCGATGATGCTTTCGGCAGCACCGTCGGCACGGAAAAGATCGGCATCTACAACGATATGGAGGTGCGCGGCTTCAACCCCGTTCGCGCTGGAAACCTGCGCATCGAAGGCGTGTATTTCGATCAGGTCGCCGGGCTGACCGGCCGCGTTCGCGCCGGCTCACGTATTCGCGTAGGCATCGCGGCCCTGGACTATCCGTTTCCGGCGCCCAGCGGGATCGTGGACTACAATCTGCGGCCAGCCGGCGACAAGCCGGCCGGAAGCCTTGCCCTGTTGCGTCAGGCCTATGGCGGGGTGAATGTCGAGGTGGATGTGAGCGCTCCGATCATTCCAGGCCGGCTAAGCCTGGCCGGCGGCATAACCCGCAACCACGATGAAGCCGTCGATGGCTCGCATTTCATCAACTACGCCGCCGGTCTGTTGCCGCGCCTGAAGTTTGGTCATGGCGAGGTCATGTTGCTGGCCAGCCATATCCTGCAGGCGGAAATCACCAGCCGGGTGGTGATCACGGCGCCCGGGGCGTTCCTTCCGCCGATGCCGGAGCCTCGCCGTTACCTGGGCCAGGACTGGGCCAAGGCCCGGGCCGAGAACACCAACCTGGGCTTCACCGCCAAGGCAGACCTGGGCAGCGCATGGTCGATGCGTGTTGGGGGGTTCCAATCATCGCAGTTGAAACATCGGGGCTTCAGCGAAATCTTTGTGGTTGCCGATCCCGCCGGGAACGCGCGCCACAGCGTGGTGGCAGACCCTCGCCAGCTGTCGCGATCCTATTCAGGCGAAGTCCAACTTGCCTGGCGCGACGATGGACCGACGCTTCGCCACCGACTGCTGTTCAATCTGAGGGCGCGCGACAAGACGGCCGAAACGGGCGGCGCCGACAGTCGTGATCTGGGACCTGTGCGACTTGGCGACTTCGACCCCGAGGTAAAACCGGTTTTCACCTTCCGGCAGACCGACCAGAGCGACATCCGCCAGATCACCGGCGGCGTCGGCTATGTGGGGCGCTACAAGACCCTGGCGCAACTGAACCTGGGTCTGCAGAAGACCGACTATCGGGCCAGCTTCGAACGCCTGGGACGCACGACTTCGGTCACCGATCGCCCCTGGCTGTACAACGCCACCCTGGTTATCTCGCCCTCGCCGCGTTGGCTGGTCTATGGCGGCACGGTTCGCGGCCTCGAAGAAAGCGGCGTGGCGCCGGAGAGCGCGTCAAACCGGAACGAGACGCTGCCGGCCTCGCGCACGATCCAGTACGACGGCGGCGCGCGCGTCAAGCTGTGGACGACCCAGCTCGTGGTCAGCGCCTTCCAGATCGAAAAGCCCTACTTCAGTTTCGATGCCACCAACCGGTTCACCGATCTGGGACAGGTTCGTCACCGTGGCGTCGAGGCCTCGATCTCGGGCCCGGTCGGCAAGCGGCTCAACATCGTCGCCGGAGCCGTGTTCATGCGCCCCGAAGTCACCGGCGAGGCCCGCACCCTGGGCCGCGTGGGGCCGCGCCCGGTAGGTGTTGCCTCGACCCTGCTGCGTCTGGACGCCGACTACCGAACTCCGTTTGAAGGCCTGACCCTGACGGGCTCCGTCGTCCGGACCGGCCCGCGCGCGGCGTCGGCCAGACCCTATGCAGCGCTGGGCGGAGCACAACTTTTCACTCCGGCCTTCACGACCCTGGACCTCGGTATGCGCTACCGGTTCAAACTGGAAGACCATCCGATCAGCGTGCGCGTGCTGATGTCCAACATCACCGACAGCCGCTCCTGGAAGATCGTCGCGGCCAACAGCTATCAGTTGAACGAGACACGGCGTCTGGCGGTGAACATACTGGCGGACTTCTAGGTTCCTCGAGGTTTTGCGCGGGCCGTGGGGGCGGCCACCGAGGGATCTTCCGGCCACACGTGTTTGGGATAGCGGCCGCGCATTTCGGCGCGCACCTCCTTCCACGAACCCTTCCAGAAGCCCGGCAGGTCTCTGGTCGTCTGGATCGGACGGTGGCCGGGAGACAGCAGAGACATGGTCAACGGTACGCCGGATACGGCAGGATGGGTGGTCAGGCCGAAGACCTCCTGCACCCGCACATCCACGCGAGGCCCGGTCTCGGCTGTATAGTCGATGGCGAAGCTGTTCCCGGTCGGCGCGGTCCAGCGTGCCGGCGCCTCGGCGTCGAGGCGGCGCTGCAGGTCCCATGGGATCAACGACCGGACCGCGTTGTCCAGGGCGTCAGGTTTAAGAGCATTGAGCGCACGGACCCCGACGAGCATCGGCGCCAGCCAGTCGTCCAGGGTGGCCACCAACGCGGCGTCTGACAGATCCGGGAAGGCGCTCTCCCGGGTGCCGAGAAAGGCGGCGCGTTCGCGAAGGGCTGCCGTGGCAGAACTCCAGGGCAAGCTCGCCAGTCCGTCTCGACGGACCCGATCGGCAAGGGCCCGGGCGATCAGGGCCGGGTCGGGATTGTCGAGGATCTCCTCCCGGACCGTCAGTCGGCCCAGGCGGGTCAGACGCTTGGCGCGCAGGCGCCCCGAACCTGTCTCCTCGAGACGATCCTCGATCTCGAACTGGCTTTCAAAGACCACCAGTTCGGAAGGATCCAGCGGCGCAGCGAGCAGAATACTGTCACGACGGTCGCCGCCGCCCAGTTCAGCCACAGCCAGCCAGGGTTCTCGCGCCATCGCGTCTGTGGGTTCAAGAAAGGCCCCGCGACCGGAAACCAGCTGAAACTCCCCCTGCCCGCCCCGCGCCCTGGCCACGCGCTCGGGATAGGCAAAGGCTAGCAGCAGGCCGTCGGACAGGGGTTCGGCGTCTCCCGCCTTCGCGGCGAACCGCGCCCATCGGTCGGCCAGCGCACGGGCATCGCGGGCGCGCGGCGAGCGGTCGCGGTCGAGGCCCTCCAGGCGATGGCGGAGGTCGACATCGCGACCGCCCAGACCCCGCTCGGTGATCAGGGCGGCGATGCGGGCGGCGCGCAGAGCCTGACCGGTGTCCGCACCCCTCAACACCATATGCGCCAGCCGTGGCGGCAGGGGCACGGCGCTCAAGGCGTGACCATGCGCGGTCAAGACACCCTGACTGTCCAGCGCGTCCAGGCGGGAGAGTAGCGCGCGGGCCTCAGTGAAAGCCGCGGCGGGTGGCGGATCAAGGAATGCCAGATCGGCGGCGTTTTTCGCGCCCCAGCGGGCAAGGTCGAGCGCCAGGCCCGAAAGGTCGGCATCAAGGATCTCCGGATCGGCATAGGCCGGCAGGGCGCGGGTCTCTGCCTCATCCCAAAGTCGGTAACACACTCCCGGCTCTGTTCGCCCGGCCCGGCCGCGGCGCTGGTCAGCGGCAGCGCGGCTGACCCGCACGGTGGCCAGGCGCGTCAGGCCCGAAGCCGGATCAAAGCGCGGGACACGGGCCAGTCCGCAGTCGATCACCACCCGCACCCCCTGAATGGTCAGGCTCGTCTCGGCAATGGAGGTGGCCAGGACGATCTTGCGGATCCCCTCAGGGGAGGGACGGATCGCGCGGTCCTGGTCCCGCGGGTCCAGTGCGCCGTAGAGCGGCGCGATCTCCACATTGGGGCGCCGTCGCTCGGCGAGCCGCTCGGCCGTACGCAGGATCTCGCCCTGCCCCGGCAGGAACACCAGGAGGCTTCCAGGCTGCTCGGCCAGAGCCGTTTCCACCGCCCGAACCACCTGGTCTTCGAGGCGAAGGCGATCATCGCGGCCAAGATGGCGGGTCTCCACCGGAAACATCCGCCCCTGGCTCTCGATCACCGACGCGCCGTCCAGCAACCGCGCTACGGCTGCGCCATCCAGGGTAGCGGACATTACCAGAAGGCGCAGGTCGCCGCGCAGCAGGCGCTGGGTATCGACGGCCAACGCCAGACCCAGATCGGCATCAAGGCTTCGCTCGTGAAACTCATCGAAGATCACACAGGCGATGCCGGCAAGCTCGGGGTCCGCCAGGATCATGCGCGTGAAGACACCTTCGGTGACCACCTCGATGCGGGTGCGCGCGGAAACCCGCGACTGCATCCGGACCCGAAAGCCGACCGTCTCGCCTACCGGCTCGCCCAGGGTTGCTGCCATGCGCTCGGCGGCAGCACGCGCGGCGAGGCGGCGAGGCTCCAGCAGGATGATCCGCCCATCACCCCGCCAGGCCTCGCCGAGCAGTTCCAGCGGGACCACTGTGGTCTTGCCAGCCCCGGGCGGCGCGACAAGCACGGCGCAGGGCCCAGCGGACAGAGCCGCCTTCAATGCGGGCAAGGCCTCGTGGATCGGCAACATTCATGCGCCTCTATCCGCAAGCCGACGCGCCCGCCAGTGCTTGGTGCTTGACCGGAGCGCTGCAAGCGAGCCACGGTCATGACAGTGATTTTACAGAGCGGCCGGGGGCTGCTGGTGGGAGGAACAATGTGGCGCGTTAAGTCGCTGGACGCCATTCTGGCGACGGCCGAGAAAAAATCCCTGCAACGGTCCCTGGGCGCGTTCCAGCTGACCATGCTGGGGATCGGTGCGATCATCGGCACCGGAATCTTCGTGCTGACCGCCGAGGCGGCCCAGAAGGCCGGCCCGGGCATGATGCTGAGCTTCGTGATCGCCGGCTTCGTCTGCGCGGTTGCCGCGCTCTGCTACGCGGAGATGTCGGCGATGGTGCCGGTTTCCGGCTCGGCCTACACCTACAGCTACGCCGTGATGGGCGAGATGCTGGCCTGGATGGTGGGCTGGGCGCTGATCCTGGAGTACGCCGTCGCTGCGGGCGCCGTTTCGGTGGGCTGGTCCGGCTATGTTGTCGGGCTGCTCGAAAACGCCCTTCATCTGGACATTCCCGACCTGTTGGTGCGGGGGCCGTTTGACGGCGGAATGATCAACCTGCCGGCCATGGGCATCGCCTTGCTGGTCACCGCCTTGCTGGTGGTCGGGACGCGAGAGTCCGCAGCGGTCAACGCCTTCCTGGTCTGCATCAAAGTGGCCGCGCTCGTGCTCTTCATCGTGCTGGCGGTGCCCGTCATCAAGATGGAGAATTTCGAGCCCTTCTCACCGCTGGGTTTCGGCGGCATCAGCGCGGCAGCGGCCTCCATCTTCTTTGCCTACGTGGGCTTCGACGCCGTATCGACGGCGGCTGAGGAGACCAAGAACCCTCAACGCAACATGCCGATCGGCCTGATCGGATCGCTTGGCATCTGCACGATCTTCTACATTCTGGTGGCGGCCGGCGTCATCGGCACGGTCGGCGCCCAGCCTGTACTTGGCGCCGATGGCGCAGGCCTTCGTCCCGGAAGCCCGGAACTCAGCGCCGCCTGCGCGGCCCTGGGCGACGCCAAGGTCGTCTGCTCCAAGGAAGCCCTGGCCTGGACCTTGCGAGAAATCGGCTGGCCCCAGATTGGAAACCTGATCGGTCTGGCGGCAGGTCTGGCCCTGCCCTCAGTCATTCTGATGATGATGTTCGGCCAGACCCGGATCTTTTTCGTCATGAGCCGCGACGGCCTGTTGCCGCCGATCCTCTCCACCGTCCATCCCAAGTACAAGACGCCGCACATCATCACGATGATCACCGGCGTTTTCGTGGCCCTGTTCGCCGCCTTCTTCCCGGTGGGAATCCTGGCCGATATCTCTAACTCGGGCACCTTGTTCGCCTTTGCCATGGTGGCGGTGGCGGTTCTGGTGCTCCGCCGGACAGATCCCGGTCGCAAGCGGCCCTTCCGGACGCCGGCGATCTACGTCGTGGCGCCGCTGGCGGCAGCGGGTTGTGTCTATCTGTTCTTCAGCCTGCCGCTGGACACGCAGATCATGTTTGCGGTCTGGGCGACGATCGGTCTGATCGTCTATTTCCTCTACGGCTATCGCAAGAGCCACGTGGCGCACGGAGAGCCGGGCGAGGTCCACGAACTGGACGCCGACGCGCCTCCGGGGCCGGTTCCGCCCATGCCGGGCGTCTGATCAGAACACTGGATTGGCCCGGGTGCGAACCCGGGCCTTTTCATATGGGCCAAGAGGCACGATCATAGGAGTGTCATGAACGCGCCGACACCCCCGACCCGCCCCTTGCCGATCCGCGCCCTTATCGCGCCGGTCACGCCGCTCCAGCAGAACTGCACCATCGTCTGGTGCGTGAAGACGATGAAGGCGGCGATCATTGATCCCGGCGGTGAGGTGCCGCGCCTGATGGCCTCACTGCAGGAGCAGGGTCTGACTCTCGAGAAAATCTGGATCACCCACGGCCACCTGGATCACGCCGGGGGTACGGCGGCGTTGAAGGCCCTGACCGGTGTGCCCATCGAAGGCCCGCATCCGGACGACGCCTTCTGGATCGATGAGATCAGCGCGTCCGGCGCGAAGTGGGGCATGCCGGAGGCCCAATCGTTCACCCCCGATCGGTGGCTGCAGGACGGCGACACCGTAACGCTCGGCGAGACGGTGTTCGAGGTGATCCACTGTCCCGGCCATACCCCCGGCCACGTGGTCTTCTTCAACCGCGAGGCCCGCTTCGCGCAGGTGGGCGACGTGCTGTTCCAGGGTAGCATCGGGCGCACGGATTTCCCGCGTGGAAACTACCAGGACCTGATCGACGCCATTACGCAGAAACTCTGGCCGCTGGGTGACGACGTACGTTTCGTGCCCGGCCACGGGCCGATGTCCAGCTTCGGTCAGGAGCGTCGGACCAATCCTTTCGTGTCGGACGCAGTGCTCGCCGGAGATTGATCTCCGAACCGCTCACGTTTCAGGATAGACATTCGTGTGTTACGGGCCGCACCCAGGTTCCCGGCCATGGAGCAGACAATCGAAATGGCCGACGCTGGCGCCCGAATTCTGATGGTCGATGACGATGCTGGAATCCGCGACGTCGTGTCCGACTTCCTGGGACGCCACGGTTATCGTGTGGAAACGGCGGCGGACGGCCAGGAAATGGAGCGCGCGCTGGAGCGCGGCCCGGTTGACCTGATCGTGCTGGACGTGATGCTTCCGGGAGAGGACGGGCTGGCGATCTGCCGGCGGCTGACCTCTTCCGACAATGGCCCGCCAATCATCATGCTGTCGGCGATGGGCGAGGATACGGACCGGATCGTGGGGCTAGAACTCGGGGCCGACGACTATCTGGCCAAGCCCTGCAATCCTCGCGAACTTCTGGCCCGGGTGCGAGCGGTGTTGCGTCGCGCCGAACAGAGATCGACCGGCAGTACGCTCGGCGCGGGCTGCGAGTTCGCCGGGTGGCGACTGGATCTGGTGCGGCGCGAGCTGCGCTCACCCCCCGGCGTGGTCGTGAACCTGTCGTCGGGTGAGTTTTCACTGCTCCGGGCCTTTGTCGAGCGACCCCAGCGCGTGCTGACCCGTGATCAACTGCTGGAGTTTGCCCGGGGACCGGATTCCGACGCCTTTGATCGCGCCATCGATGTTCAGATCAGCCGCCTGCGTCGCAAACTGGACGACGGCGGCGGCAACCATGACCTGATCCGCACCGTTCGCAACGAGGGCTACATGTTCACCGTCAAGGTCAAGCGCGCGTGACCGTTACCCGGCGTCCGGGCGCACCCCTGCTGGTCCAGCTTCTGACCCTAACTGGCCTGGCTCTTGTGGCAGCGTGGGCGACAAGCACCTTGCTGCTCTTTCTGCTGCCCCCGCCGGCGCCGGATTTCTACAGGCTCTCGGAAATCGAGAGTACCTACGCCGGCCGTCAATCTGTGCCGAACGATCGCCGGCCGCTCATCCGGGAGGTGCGCTCCGAGGCGCCGGCGCCTGAACTCAAGGGAGGAGCGTTTGCAGCAATCCGGACGAAGTTCGCCGCAGACCTGAAAATTCCCGAGACCGACATAATCATCGCAGGCGAGCGCGGCCCGATCTCCGACCGGAATGTCGGACGCGTTATCCGCGATCGTGCCTCGCGCAGCAGCGCCGACGATCAACACATCCTGATCGCTCCGTTTCAGCTGGGGGTGCGCCAGACGGACGGATCCTGGCTTGTTATTCAACCGAAGCCCATCTTCGGGCTTACCAACTGGCAGAAGCGGCTAGCGCTCTGGTTCTCCCTTTCGGCTCTGGCGATGGCGCCGATCACCTGGCTGTTCGCACGAAGGCTTACCAAACCGATCCAGGTGTTCGCCGACGCCGCCGAACGCCTGGGGCGGGATCCCGGCGCGCCACCGCTTGAGGTGCACGGTCCCGCCGAAATCGGCGTCGCCGCCCGCGCCTTCAACGAAATGCAAGGTCGTTTGCGCCGCTATGTCGAGGATCGCACCGCGATGGTGGGCGCCATCGCTCATGACCTGCGCACGCCCCTCACCCGCCTTCGTTTCCGCATCGAAAGCCTGCCTGAAGACCAACGGCGCAAATATGCCGCCGATCTGGACCAGATGGAGGAGATGATCGCAGACACCCTGGCCTTTGTGCGTGACGCCACCCTACCCGGCGAGCGGACGCGACTGGAACTCTCCTCGCTTGTGGAGAGCCTTTGCGATGAGATGGCCGAAACGGGTTCATGCACCGAGGTCGCGCGCGGCGAAAAGGTAATCCTTGAGGGCGATCCCATGGCGCTGCGGCGGCTGGTTTCGAACCTGCTGGAGAATGCCGTGAAGTTTGGCGGCCAGGCCCGCGCGCGGGTGTTTTCCGACGCTGGCAGCGCCATTGTCGAGATCGATGATGACGGTCCCGGAATTCCCCCGGCCGACAGCGAGAAGGTTTTCGAACCGTTCTACCGCCGCGAGCCTTCCCGCAGTCGGGAAACCGGCGGCATCGGGCTTGGTCTGGCGGTAGTTCGCTCCATTGCCCGGGGACACGGCGGGGACGTGAGTCTGATCAACCGCGCGGGTGGCGGCCTTACCGCCCGGGTTCAAATTCCCCTGTAGTTCAAGGGCGATTTCCACCGCCGGAACGCAACCTCTGCCGCGTCCCCGGTGTTTAGAGCGTGACCGCATCTGACGGATTCGGGATTCACGAGGTTTGCGGATCGTGATTCAAGGTGGGGGCTGGGCCGGAGGCCAGCCTGCATGACTCGACCGTTTTCACTGGACCTTCGGGAGCGTGTTGCGCGGTTTGTG
>CAIVVM010000039.1 GCA_903909375.1 uncultured Alphaproteobacteria bacterium | reverse complement strand
TTTTCCGGATCGATTGCCCGCCTTCGCGAAGGCGGGCAATCGTACATCTCTCTTCCAGATCGAGCTGCTGGTAGCGGCATCCCATGGCAACACTCCCTCGCCAGAGTGTTGCACTTCGTTTGAGAACTCAGGGGACCCAGAAGAATCCGTCTCGCCGGAAAGAGCGGGTTGGGTTTTGCGACAGGTGCGAACCTGCGCGCATCAGCTTCGCGCTTGTCCCCCGCTCTGCTCGCCCGCTGCGCGCTAACCGCGCCTGGAAATCTCATCAGGCGGAAGGCCCTTCTCTCAGGCGTCGCTGCTCAGACACTTGCCCATCTGGAACAAAACACGTACGTCTAGTCGATGGGCTCCACTTTGTTCGTCGTCGAGATACGAAGCTGGGACTGGCCGCTCCACGTTGGGGTAAGGCCGCGCTCCGATAGCGTGGAACGCAGCCTCGAGGACGATCTGCTCTGTGTAGAAACCATAGCGATCGACGGAGTCGTCTTGGAGCCGGACGAGCACCGATCCAAGATCATGGATCTTCGGCTGTACCCATTGCCGCGCGAGGTCATTTTCGGAGATCGCGAGGAGCGGGACGTCGGAAGCCTGTACAAGGACCCCGAGGAACGCAAAGATTTGGGCTTCTGTGCGAACCTGTTCCTGCCTTCGGACAATTTGCAGAGCGCAATCTTCTGCCTCGGCTCGATTTGGCGGCGGATCCATATGTGGGTCGATGACGGCGTCGAACCCCTCTCCGTTAGCCATTTCGGGTTCACGGCAGATGTTCATGTCATTTCCTCAGACCCGATAGAAGAGGCCTAACCACACGATCAATTCGCAAGCATGGCGACAGCCAACGCCCTCCGAAGGGATGGGCTCAGCGGCGACGACCACCTCTGGTTTCGAGACGAGGGAAGCCGATAGTGCCACCGGGCCTCCGGCAGTAGGCATATCGCTCGGTTGCCGTTCCCCGACAGATTGCAACGTCGCCGGGAGACGGCAATCGCCCGCAGATCTGGCTATCTGAATCCAGTTGAAGGTCGCATTCCTTCTTGTCTCTTCGTTCTGGCTGAGAACCACCCTCGCCACCCCTTCCACCATCGCGCGTGCTGCGGCCGAATGGAAAAGGCGATTGACCACCGACGGGCGGGAGCGTGTCGGGCGTATACCCATGGCAATTCTCGCAGCCTCGCGGTGACCAGTAGTCCCAGAAGCTTGGCGATGTCGCCGCTAACTGAACGTAATGTCCGGCCCTGCCCTCCGTCTTTGGCAAGAGCGGCCCACCGCCGCCAGTACGGTATTCCTGATCGGGGCCGATGGACGCCGAGCTCCAAACAGCGCTGAGCTTTTCGGGAGCGGGCGCGGTTGGGCCTCGGGTGGCAATGTCAAAATCAAATGCAGCTCCGCTGCCGGGTTGCGAAAAGAAGTCGCTGTAAGCCGCCTCGGAGGCTGCCGCTCGCTCGGCCTCGATTTCATAGGGCGTCCGCAGGTACCATTGCCTAAGGGCCTCGCCTTGAAGGCGCGCAGGATCAACCTGACCAAAGGTCATTTACGCTCTCCTCATGTGGAAGTTTTCGGGCGCGCATGAGCGCGGTCGCAGCGGCAAACCGCTGCGTTCAATCGTCTGGTGTTACGTGGTCTTGGTGCAGTGCCTTGTCCGCTATCAGCGGGTGGCTCAGCGCAGTGATCGACGCCCAGGCATATTGCCAGAAAGCGCTCACTATCTCAAAAACAAAAACAGAACATTTCAATTATCGACGGTTCGGCGCAATCAAGAAGCTGCCGATGGCCTCGCGATGACGCGCCTGCGGCCGTCGGCGTCCGTTCTCCCAGAGACCGAACGTCCAACGCCTCACGCCAAGATGCGCAGTGGCTTTCTCAATCGATGGGTTCAGCCGCTGCCGCTGGCCGCGTAGCTTCGTCTGCAAAGGATCGTCTTGCTCGCAGCGCAATTCCGGCTTAGCCGTCCAAAGGATCACAGGAACGCACCGCGCCAAAGTGGCGATGTGACACGGATGTAGCGGGGCCGAGGTGGGTCCGAGCCGTTCGCAGGTTTTCCACACCGCCATAGGGTTTCGCGATCTGAGGCCCGGCGTTAGCCGGGATGAGCGGTTGCGGGTCCTTCAGATTGGACGAACGGCCCGCTAAAGCCGCCCCTTCCGGAACCGCTCCGCCGCTTCAGCCCGAGCCTCGGCCTTGACCCGCTTCACAGCCTCCCGATCCGCCGTTTCGCCCTGTGGCGTCAGCATCTCGTTGGCGAATTCCAGGTCCAGCATCTTCAGGCGCTTGATCTCGTCGCGAAGGCGGCCGGCGGTTTCGAATTCGAGGTTGGCGGCGGCCTCGCGCATGCGGGCTTCCAGGTCCTTCAGCGTCGTCTTGAAGTTGTCGCCCATGAACGGCTTGCCGTCCTCGGCGACGCCCACCGGCACGGTGACGCGGTCCTTCTCATAGGGGCTGGCGAGAATATCCTTGATGGACGACTTGATGCTGGCCGGCGTGATGCCGTGCTCGAGGTTGTAGGCCTCCTGCTTTTCACGTCGCCGCTTTGTCTCGGCCAGGGCGCGTTCCATGGAGCCGGTCATGCGGTCGGCGTAGAGGATCACCCGTCCGTCGACGTTCCGGGCGGCGCGCCCGATCGTCTGGATCAGCGAGGTCTCGGAACGCAGGAAGCCTTCCTTGTCGGCGTCCAGGATCGCCACCAGCCCGCACTCGGGGATATCCAGGCCTTCGCGCAGCAGGTTGATGCCCACCAGGCAATCGAAGGCGCCCAGCCGCAGGTCCCGGATGATCTCGATCCGCTCCAGGGTGTCGACGTCAGAGTGCATGTAGCGGACCCGCAGGCCCTGCTCGTGCATGTACTCCGTCAAGTCCTCGGCCATCTTCTTGGTGAGCACGGTGATCAGGGCGCGGTAGCCCTGGGCCGCGACCTGACGGACCTGGTCGATCACGTCGTCGACCTGGCTGAAGCCGTCCTTGTGGACCGGCTTGATCTCCACCGGCGGGTCGATCAGGCCGGTGGGCCGGATCACTTGCTCGGCGAAGACCCCGCCGGTGCGTTCCATCTCCCAGGGGCCAGGGGTGGCGGAGACGAACACGCTGTCCGGCCGCATGGCGTCGAATTCCTCGAACTTCAGCGGGCGGTTGTCGATGCAGGACGGCAGGCGGAAGCCATATTCGGCGAGGGTGAACTTGCGCCGGTAGTCGCCCCGGTACATGCCGCCGATCTGCGGCACGGTCTGGTGGCTTTCGTCGACGAACAGCAGGGCGTTGTCGGGTATGTATTCGAAGAAGGTCGGCGGCGGCTCGCCCTCGCGGCGGCCGGTGAGGTAGCGGCTGTAGTTCTCGATGCCGGCGCAGGAGCCGGTGGCCTCGATCATCTCGATGTCGAAGGTGGTGCGTTGCTCCAGCCGCTGGGCCTCCAGCAGCTTGCCGTTGGCCACCATCCAGTCGAGCCGTTCCTTGAGCTCGGACTTGATCAGGTTGACCGCCTGCCGGAGCGTCGGACGCGGCGTCACATAGTGGCTGTTGGCGTAGATCTTCACACCTTCGAGATCGCCGGACTTCTTGCCGGTGAGCGGGTCAAACTCTGTGATGGACTCGATCTCGTCGCCGAACAGGCTGATCCGCCAGGCGCGGTCCTCGTAGTGGGCCGGGTAGATTTCCAGGGTGTCGCCGCGACGGCGGAACGTGCCGCGTTCGAAGGCGGCGTCGTTGCGCTTGTACTGAAGGGCCACCAGGTCCCCCATCAGCTTCTTCTCGTCGATCCGGTCGCCCGGCTTCAGCGAGAAGGTCATGGCCGAATAGGTCTCCACCGAGCCGATGCCGTAGATGCAGGAGACCGAGGCTACGACGATGACGTCGTCCCGCTCCAGGATCGCGCGGGTGGCCGAGTGACGCATCCGGTCGATCTGTTCGTTTATTGATGAGTCCTTCTCGATGTAGGTGTCGGTCCGTGGGACGTAGGCCTCGGGCTGGTAGTAGTCGTAGTAGGAGACGAAGAACTCGACGGCGTTCTCAGGGAAGAAGCTCTTGAATTCGCTGTAGAGCTGGGCTGCGAGCGTCTTGTTGGGCGCCAGGATGAGGGCCGGCCGCTGGGTCTCCTCGATGATCTTGGCCATGGTGAAGGTCTTGCCGGAGCCGGTGACGCCCAGCAGCACCTGATCGCGCTCGCCGCCATCGATGCCGCCCACCAGTTCCCGGATCGCGGTCGGCTGGTCGCCGGCCGGATCGTAGGCCGACACCAGCTTGAATTTACGCCCGCCCTCGCTCTTCTCCGGACGCACCGGGCGGTGCGGCTTCCAGAGCATGGGCATGGTGTTTTCGTCATAGTCGAACGTCGCGGACATATCCGAAACGCCCGCGGGTTCGGCGGAGCGGGGCATGATGTCCAACTTAGGCGCTCCCGGCGATGATCGCCACATCTGCGCACAGGGCTACTGACAGCAGTCTGTCAGCATGGCCTCTTACCGTCCCGCTTCGAACGCCTTGAGCAGACGTTCATGGCGCCACTGCTCGCGGGCCTTGTCGCTGCCGGCCACCAGATCGGCGCAGGCGCCCCGTGGTTCAGCGTCTCCGATCTGGCCGGCGCAGGCGCGGGCGGGCTTGCGATAGACGTTGGGGTCCTGCCAGAGGCCCTCGCCCGTCAGGAAGCCAAAGGCGATGGCGTTGCGGGCCGAGGTCTTCAGGTCGGCGTAGGTGGCGCCCATCTTCAGCGCCAGCGCGTAGTCGCCGGAGAGGTCACTGCGCAGGATGCCGGAGTCATCGGTGGAGAGGCTGACCGGCACGCGGTTCTGCCGGAACCAGGTGAACGGATGGTCCTCGGGTTCAACCTCAAGAATGACGCGGTTCGAGATCGGGTTCACCTCGACCAGTATGCCCCTGGCGGCCATCTCGGCCGCGACGGAGACCGCGTCCGTCTCCGCAGGAAGTCCCACGCCGTGGCCGATCCGCCGGGCGCCCGCCACCCGCACCGCCTTGGTGACATGATCGCGCAGGTCGTCGGGCGCCACGATCGCCAGGGTGACCTCGCCGGCGTGCAGCGCCACCGGCGTGTTGCGGCCCTTGTCGGTGAGTTCGGCCACGATCTGCATGTGGGTGTCGTAGTACTTCACCGCATCGGGGCTATCCTCGGGCGCGACCAGTTGCAGGCCGACCCAGCGCCTGTCGGCCGCGACCACTGCGACGCCGAGCTGGAGCTGCGCCATGGTCTGCTCGGGCGGGCCCTGACGGATGGCCTGGAAGAGATAGCGCACCGTGACCTGGCATCCCGGCTGCGCCCGTGGTGTGTCGCAGGCCATCACCTCGCGCGCGCGGGTCTCCATGGCGTTGGTGTCAGCGACGACAGCCGGAACCAGTTTCTCCAGTCCGGCTTCGGTGAGCGCCGCCTTCGTCGCAGCCGCATCACCCCGCCAGCCCACACGGGCGCCGAGCCCCCGGGACGCCGCGCCCTGGGGCGTCACCATCAGCTCGGAGTAGAAGGTGTTCTGGTGGGCCAGCACGTTCAGGGTTTCGGCTAGCGCGTCGCCGGTGCGCCCGGGAGATTGGCCGCGGCGGCTGAAGGCGGTGAAGAACTGGTCGTGCCCGGACCGGTCCCGAAAGCGCGGGTGGCGAACCGTAAGGCTGTCGATAAGCGCCGAGCGCTGGGCCTCGTCGGCGACAAAGGCGGCGGCGGGACGGTAGGTCTCGCTGGCGCAGGTCAGGCGGATCGCCAGCTCGGCCGGATCGACGCAGAGGCCATCCTCGACGGCCCAGGCGATCAGGTCCTCTGCCGGCGTGCCCCCGCCAAGGTGGTTATGCAACTCGCCGCCCTTGGGGAAGGCGCGGAGGAAGACGGTGAGCTCGCCGGCGGTCATCCGGGAGAGATCGGGCGCGGCGAGTGCGGCGCCGGCGGTGCTCAAGGCCGCCAGCAGACTGAGCAAGATTCGGGTGATCATGGGCCAAGCCCGCCTGATGAACGCGCGCGGGTCAAGCTTGAGGTAGCGCGCCGTTGCGGATTACTCTCTGATCCACGCCCATGACCCCCGCCCAGGACCTGATCCGCCGATTGCGCCTCGAACCCCATCCGGAGGGTGGCTGGTACCGCCAGACCTGGCGTTCGGCGACCGCAATGCCCGACGGGCGGCCGGCGGGGACCTCCATCCTGTTCCTGCTGGAGCACGGCCAGCGGTCGCACTGGCACCGTGTCGACGCCGAGGAACTCTGGATATTCCAGGCCGGAACGCCGCTGAGGCTATTGACCTCCGACGAGGGCGTCACGGTCGAGACGCGCCTCGGCCCTGGCCTTGGTGAGACGCCCCAGCACCTGGTGCGAACCGGGGAGTGGCAATCCGCCGAGGCCGACGAAGGTTGGACGCTGGTGGCCTGCGTCGTGACGCCGGGCTTTCGCTTCGAAGGTTTCGAACTGGCGCCCGAAGGGTGGGAACCCTAGAGCGCGACAGCTTGAAGTGGATACCGGTTCAAGCGCCCGTCGCGCTCCAAACGTATGAGAACGAGCCTGTTTATCTGTTTCAGATGATTCCATCTGAAACAGACAGGCTCTAGAATTTCACCCCGACATAGGGCGCGACAAACGCCAGAAAGCTCAGCACCAGACCTGCCAGCAGGATGCGGTAGGCATAGGCCAGGAAGCGGTACTTCTTCTTCGCGAGAACCTGTCCGTTCTGGTAGATGTCGTGGGCGAAGGCCTCGTAGACCGTGCGGCTGTCCGAGACCACTTCCAGCAGCATGTCGACATACTCCGCCTCGGGAACCTGGGTGAAGGACCCGAAAAACAGCACATTGGCGGGACCGTCCGCGCGGGGCGGCGCCCGGGTAGACGGCAGCACAGCAATCACGGCCAGAAATGCCGAGACAAACGCGGCCGCCCCCAGGATCAGCAATGGCGCCGGCTGGGCCACATTCTGGATCTGGCTGACGGTGATCGTGAAGATCACGAAGGTGGCGCCCAGCAGCATGCTGGCCTTCTGGTCGGCCATCTGGCTGAGCTGGTACTGGATCTGTTGCGCAGTGCGCAGCAGGTAGACGCCCTCGGAGGCGTACTTCCTTGGTGTCTCCGGCCCGTTTTCCGTCATGCCGCCCCCCGAATCCTGAAGGCAATGTGACGGTCCCGGTGCGACAGGGCTAGAGCTTGAAGCGGCCCTCGAAAGCGATGCTCGACACGGGGTTGCGCGAACTGGGAACCTCACGGGCCCGGAACGGCTCATCCAGGAGGCTCACGTCGCCGCGCCGACCGATGGCGATGGCGGCTTCCACCCGGAATTCGGCCTCATCGACGCCCAGCACCTCATAGGATCGCGGAATGTCAAAACCCACCATGCCGTGGGTAGCCCAGCCGCTACGGCTGGCCTGCAGCGCCAGTCCGCCCCAGGCCGCGCCAGCGTCGAGGCTGTGGCTATAAATCGGCGCCGGCGGCTGGCCATCGACGCGGCGAAACCGGTCAGACACGAGGAACACCAGGACCGCGGCGTTCTTCACCCACATCTGGTTGAAGGGGATCAACAGGTCGAACAATCCGGCCCAGGCCCCGGTCTCGCGGTGGGCGTAGACAAATCGCCAGGGCTGGCCGTTGAACGCAGACGGCGCCCAGCGCGCGGCGTCGAACAGGGTCATCAGTTCCCCGTCCGGCATCGCCTCCCCGGTAAAGGCGCGGGGCGACCACCGCTCCAGGAACAGGGGATCGACGTCATACTCGGCGGTGCGGCCATTGGCGGAGGTCGGCATGGGCAGTTTCAGGTCCTTGAGGGGTTGATCAGGCCAGTCCCATGGGGTCGGCCGGCGGCGCGTCATCCAGGGTCTCGTGAGTCCGCAAACCATCAGCGGCGAGACAGGCCCAGACGTCTTCAGCAGTTTCCGCAAATTTGAACAGGTCCATGTCGCTCGCCGCGACCATGCCCGCAGCGATCAGCGCTTCGAAGTTGATCACGCTGCGCCAGTAGCCCTCGTCGAACAGGACGATCGGGATCGGCGGCGACTTGTCGGTCTGGCGCAGGGTCAGCACCTCGAACAGCTCGTCAAGGGTGCCAAAGCCGCCCGGGAACACGACCAGCGCATTGGCCCGCATGGCCAGGTGCATCTTGCGGATGGCGAAGTAGTGGAACCGGAAGGTGAGCTCCGGGGTCGACCAGGCGTTGGGCTCCTGTTCATGCGGCAGGGTGATGTTGAGGCCGATCGAGGGTGCGCCCACGTCCACCGCGCCGCGGTTGGCCGCCTCCATGATGCCGGGCCCCCCGCCGGTGCAAATGACATTGTGGCGTTCCTTGCGGGCGGACAGATAAGCCCCGCCACGCTTTGAGGCGATCGCACCGAACTCACGGGCGGCGGCATACCAGCGCGGTTGCGGTTCCGGTCCGTCCTCGCGGATGCGCGCGCTGCCGAACACGACAATGGTCGAGCGAACACCCCAGTCGCGCAGACCCTCATCGGCTTTGACAAACTCCATCATGAACCGCACCCCGCGCATCGAGGGGCTCATGATGAAGTCCTGATCCATCGAGGCCAGCCGGTAGGTCGGCGAGGTGAACTGCGGGCTGTCGTGGGGGTCGGTCATGGCGTCATCCTGTCCGGGACATTCTGGGACAACGGGCGTTAACCGTTCGCGACCGCCTCGGAGATCACCCGGACGAAGGCGCGCGCGACCGGCGGGATCAGCGCCGCCGAAACGCAGCGCAGATCATCGTTGCGCGCATGGTGGAAACGGTGGCCCCCGAATATCCCGATCGCGGGCGTGTACCCGGCGCGCAGGATGTTGCCGAGTTCGCCCGCCGCCAGAGCCGGATCAGCGGCGTAGGGCTGCTCCAGGCCCGGCAGACCCGCAAAGGCGGCTCGTGCTGACGACAGGATCGCGGGGCTCGCCAGCATGAAGCGTTGGGGGTCTGCGCTCGGCAGCGGCGAAAGGGCGGCGCCACGCTCATGCCAGTCGCGGGCGGCGACATTGGCGCCCAGATGGACCCAGAGCGCGGTCTTGTCAGGTTTGGGGGCAAGTTCCTGGATGAAGTGTTCGCCGCCGGCGTTCTCATACTCATGGCCGCTGGTGGAGATCAGGGCGATGTCGACGGGAAGTCGCGCCTGCGCCGCCCAACGGACCAGCAAGAGCCAGGCGGCCATGCCGGAGCCGCGCTCTCCTGCACAGGCAAACCATCCGGACCGGGGCGTCGAGATCACCAGGGTCTTAGCCGCGCCGGTCTTCAGGGTCGCGGTGACATTGAAGGCGGGCCGTCGGAACGAACGGCCTGACATTCGCAAGGTCGCCGTCTCGCCCTTCGCGGCGGCCAGCAGGAAAGGCCCGGCATCCTTCGGCGCCATGACGGCCACGGGCCCCTTGAACAGGGACTTGTCCGGCGGGGCGTTCAGCGCCAGGGCTTCGCCGGTCGGTCCCGTGGTGACGATCACCACCGCCGTCGCACCGGCGCCAAATGCAGCGGCCACACGCTGTGCGATGACGCCTACGGCGGTTGACCAGCGCGCGTGGGGCAGCACCACCAGCGCGATGCCCGGGCCGCCCTTGCCAGACGCCACATAGAGCGGGCCGCTGACGCCTTCACCTGATGTCGGCACGACAATTGCCTGCGGGATAAGATCCGCCCTTGCCGCGCCGCAGGTCAGCACGGCCTCGCCCTCATAGGCCGGCATGTCATAGGTCTGGCGCTGGCACGCGTAGCCCATCGCCTTCAACTCGCCCTCCAGCCAATCACCACTGGCCGTGTCGCCTGGGCCGCCCGACGCCTTGTCCCCAAAGCTCTGGTAGCGCTCCAGGATCCTCTGGGCCTCGGCTTCGTCGGGCAGGACTTTGGCTGCGGCAGGGCTCGCGGCCAGCAGGGACGCGCTCGCACCCAGAACGGCGCGACGGGATGCGGAGAGTGGCGGGTCAGGTTCCATTTGCTCAGCCTAACCCAAGCCAAGGGCGCAAGCGAGACGGGTTGACGCACCTGCCATCTCCGGCGGAAGGTCCGGCGATGGAAACGATCCCGAGGCGCGGGCTGCTGGGGGCTGCCGCGCTGGCCCTGATCCCCACCCTGTCGCAAGCGGCGGAGCCGGCGATGTACGACTATCTATTCGTCGATCTCGACGACGCGGCCCCGGGGACAACGCCGACCCGCGCCTATGCCGATCACGTGCGCACCCGCACCGCCAGCCTGGCCGCGGCAGGCGGCGAGGTCGTGGGCTACTTCACGCCGCAACTGGGCTGGGTGGGACGCCAGGCGGCGTTGCTGGTCCGATGGGCCGGTGACGTGAAAACCCGGGACCGGGAGCTCGTCTCCCTGATGCGCGACAAGACCGTGCGCAGCGGCCAACGGGCAGAGCTGACGCCCACCGAACGGCCGGGCCCGACGGATCGACCGCAGCCGGGCGGCATCTATGTCCACCGCTGGTTTGTTGTCGAATCCCGGAGCGTGCCGGAGTTTGTGGCGCTGTCGGTTGAAGGCTGGCGTGACTTCGAGGTGCGCTTCGATACGAAGATCTTCGGCCTGTTCAAAGCCGAACGGTCAGCCAATGATCGCCAGAGTGGCGTCACCCGCCTGTTGCTGATCACCCGCTACGGCAGCCACGGCGTGTGGGAAGCTTCCCGCGACCCGTCCACGGCCGCCATGGCGGCTTTCGCGAAGCGCCAGGCCTTGACGAGGGATAGCTGGGCGGCCAGCACCCTGTTCGTTCCGATATAGGAAGGTCGCCCATGCTCGCTTTGGCTCCCAACCGATGGGTCTGGGCGCTTGCCGTCTGCGCCGCAGCGCTGTTTTTCCGGACGGCGGCTTATGCTGAATGCGGAGACGTCTCGGCGAGCGGGGCGCGGCAGATCACGATCGGGGACCGCACCATGCTGATCCGACTGCCGGCGGGCTTCGATTCCACAAAACGCCATCCGCTGCTTTTCGTCCTGCATGGCAGCAATGGAACGGGCGCAGGCTTTCTGGCCAGGTCGGGCCTTGAGGCGACCTCGGACCGCCATGGCTTCATCATCGCAGCGCCCGACGGCGCCATTCCCGCCAATGGAGGTTACGCCTGGAACATCCCGGGCGTCCCGACCGTGACCGGCAAGGTTCCCACCGCGTCGGACCCGGATGATGTGGCCTTCATTGTCGCCGCTGTCGACAAGCTGGTCGCCCAGGCATGCGTTGACCCATCCAGAGTCTATGCCACCGGCATATCGGGCGGAGGCCGGATGTCGTCCTGGCTGGCTTGCGTCGCCGCTGACCAGTTCGCAGCGATTGCGCCGGTCGTCGGACTGAGGGCCGGGAATCCCATGCGAGATCAAGCCAGCAAGCCCGATCCCGCCACATGCCGCCCCTCGCGACCTGTGCCAATCATCACGTTTGCGGGCGACAAGGACACCACCAATCCCGTTGAAGGCGGTGGGGCGTCGTATTGGCAATACTCAATGCGAGAAGCCCTCGATCGGTGGGCCGTACTCAACGGTTGCTCCGTTGTGTCGAGGCCCCGAAGGATCGCCTCGAACCTCACCGAGCAGGGCTACTCCGGATGCCGTGCCGGCGCCGAGGTCGTGGCCCGCATGACCGAAGGCGGCGGCCATCTGTGGGTCGCGGACAACGAGGTAATGTGGGCGTTTCTGTCCCGCCATCACCTGCGCTGAACGGGCCCAGGATCACGTCGAGATTGGATTGAATCAATCCAAGCGCGACAAACGTCATCGCCCTCATTTGTTCAGAGCGGATTGCTGGCGGGAAACCGGTTCCTACTTCTCCTCAACCGCTTTAGCGGCCGGAAGACACTGCGAGCCAGACCGCAATCGCAGCCAGTACGACCGCGAAGAGCCTTTGCCGTCGAATAGAACGGCTGACCGCCGCGTCGGTCACCACGGCGTTGCTGGCACGTGACGCCGTCAAGACGATGAGGAGGTGGACGATCACACTGACGGCCAGATGGATGACGCCCAGGATGAGCATCTGGAGCACCGGCTGTCCCGTCCCCGGTCGCACGAAGCCAGGTAGCACCGCAACATAGAACACCGCGGCTTTCGGGTTCAGCAGGTTGTTGATCAGGCCGCGCAGAAACAGGCTCCTGGCCTCAGGAGGAGGCCCCTCGATGTCCGCGGCGCTGCGCCAGGTATCCGCGGCAAGCCACAGCATGTAGGCCACACCCGCCCACCGCAGCGTCTCATAGACCCAGGGCCATAGCAGGGCGGCCTCGGCCAGGCCGACAACCGAGGCCGCCAGATAGATGGCCAGACCCAGCGTGACGCCGGCCACCACCGTCAGGCCCGCGCGCCAACCGGACTGCCCCGCGACAACGGCCAGATATCCCATGTTCGGGCCAGGCGTCAGCTCGATGACCGCCACAGCCACGAGGAACGGCAGCAGCTGGCTTGCGCTCAGCAATTGACGGTGTCGCGCATGGGAGCCTCCAGCTCATCAATCACTGGACCTTGGCACGGAAGCCTCAGCCCTGGCGCATGCGAAGCATAACGATGCCCCGGTTGCGCCTCCGTAGTTCTACCTAGGGGACGCTCCGAAATATCACCGTTCCGAACAGCGTCGTAACTTTTGCTCATCGGAACAGGAGCTTGCGATGACCTTGGCATATCCCTTGGAAGACCCACGGACCGCCGCCCCCTCGAGGGCCTTGTCCGATGTTCTGGATCGACTCGGCGTGCGCCTTGCATACGCCAAGGACGCGGAGATCTACGCGCAGGAGGACGAAGTTGAGTTCCTCTATCAGGTGGTCAGCGGCGTGGTCCGCACGATGCGCCTGAACGCCGACGGTCGCCGCCAGGTCGGAGACTTCTACGTCGCTGGCGAGATGTTTGGTCTGGAGCCCGGCCCCGACCATCAGTTTACCGCCGAGGCGCTCTGCGACTGCCAGGTGCAGGTTGTGCGGCGCGCGGCGGTCAGAGCCCTGGCCGGCGATCGTGAGCTGGACCGGGCGATCCTTGAGGCCACCCGACGCGAACTCCAGCGGATGCAGGAACATGTGTTGCTGCTGGGCCGCAGAAGCGCCCGCGAAAAGGTGGCAGGTTTTCTCATGAGCCTCGCTCAGGATCACACCGAGGACTGCGTGCAACTCCCCATGGGTCGCCAGGACATGGCCGACTATCTGGGGCTGACGATCGAGACGGTGTCGCGCACCCTGACCCAGCTCCAGGGAGACGCCATTGTCGAGTTTCCCGAATTGCGGCGCTTTCGCGTGACCCGATGGGCGGCGCTGGAAGACCTGGCCGCCTGACGTCCTTAAGCCTGCGCGGCCGCAGGCGTTTCCACGGCCGCTTAGATCGAGATGGAGGCGTCAATGTCCAAGACGCAGGAACGCCCGACCGCCAAGACCGCGGATCGCGCAGACAACTACAGAAGCCTCCTGGTTCATGCCGAACCGGGAACCACATCGACCCGTCGGGTAGAGGTCGCGGCGCGGCTGGCCCGCGATCTGAACGCCCGGCTGATCGGGCTCGGAGCTGAGGCGTTCGAGCCCGGACTAACGGTCGACCCCTTCTTCGGGTATGCAGCGGCTGAGTGGGTGACCCTCATCCAGGACCAGATCAGCAGCGACCTCACAAAGGCCGAGGCCGCCTTCCGGCGCGACGCCGCCGGCGCGGACATCGAGTGGCGGTCGGTAGAGGACAATCCCGCGAGGGCCCTCGCACTGGCGTCTCGTGCGTGTGACCTGATCGTCATGAGCCCCAAGGGTCCGGGCGGCCCCTCGCGCACCGCGGACCCGGCAGACGTGGTGATGACTTCTGGACGTCCGGTGCTGATGGTTCCCGAAGGTGCGGCCCATCTCCACGCAAAATCGGTGGTCATCGCCTGGAAGGACACCCGCGAGGCCCGGCGCGCGGTGGCCGATGCGATGCCCTTCCTGAAAGCCGCAGGCGAGGTGATCGTTCAGGGTGTCTGCGAGGACGTCGACGCGGAGATCGTGACCCGCGAGACCGAGGACGTCGCTGTGGCGTTGCGGCGTCACGGGATCAAGGCCAGCGCCAGCGTCTCAACGGCGGCGAAGGATGGCGTGACGGTCGAACTGCAACGTGTGGCCGCCGCCGCTGGTGCGGACCTGATCGTCGCCGGGGCCTACGGCCACAGTCGTACGGCGGAGTGGGCGTTTGGCGGGGTGACGCGCGAGCTGATCCACAGGCCCCCGTGCTTCGTGCTTTTGAGTCACTGAAGTCACCGGGCCAGAAAGGCGGCCGGCATGGCGACATGCCGGCCCAGCTTTCTGACTGTGATACGGCGTCAAGCCGTGAGCATCCTGCTTCGCTCACAAGATGTTGCTTTGGATCGATATCTTTCTGAGAAGATGGGTCTATGCGGTCTGGAAAAGCCTCAGTAGCGACGATCCAGGGTTTCGAAGTAGGCGACGATATCCTCGGCCTCTGACGCCCCAAGGCTGACTGGTGGCATCTCTCCGGTCCCGTGTTGTGAAATCTCGCCGAACTTCCGGGCAAGGGAGATGGCATTGTAGCGCATCTGCAGATCGCGGAAACGGGGCCCCTCGGTGGCCGCGGTCTCATCAAGGCCCACCATGTGACAACCCGAACAGCGCTGCCTGGCGATCGAGAGCCCGCGGTCGGCAGCCGGGCTAAATCCCGAGATTTCGGGCGCCACGCCCGAACTTGCGCAGCCGGTCAGCAGCGTGGCCAACACCATGCTCGTAAACGCTCGCATTGTCTGTCTCCGGTCCATTTCAGACGCCAGACTGCACCCTGGGAGCTGCGAGGTCGCCTCCGGGCGTCTACCTAGGCGTCAGACGTGCGCGGCGGGCCGGCGTTGCCTTAAGGCTGCATTGGCCCTAACCGTCATTTCATGAATTCAGGGGCCGGGCGTTGCTGAATCGGACCATCCATGATCGCGGGATGCCGGGGTTCGTTGTCGCGATCCTGTCGACGGGGATTTGTGCGGCGGCCCGGATGGTGCTGGGCGCAGAACCCCAAAGTGATCTTGCCTTCCTGCTATTCGTCCCGGCCCTGATCGCCAGCGCGGCGGCAGGCGGACTCGCGCCGGCGATTCTGGCTGCCGTTCTCTCGATCAGCGTGACCCTCGGCATGGAGGGGCTCCCAAAGGAGATGACCCCTGATCACTGGGTGCAGATCATTGTTTTTGCGGGCCTGAGCGTCGCTGCGGGCCTGGTGGGCGACCGGATGCTGCGCAACGCCGACGCGGCGCGCCGGGTGGTGGCCGATCTGGAGGCCCGGGAGGCGCATCTGCAATCCATTCTGGCGACCGTGCCCGACGCCATGATCGTCATAGATGAACATGGGACCATCCAGTCTTTCAGCACCACGGCAGAGCGCCAGTTTGGCTGGACGCAGCAGGAGGCGGTCGGGCGCAATGTCAGCAGCTTGATGCCCAATCCCTATCGGGAGGCCCATGACGGCTATCTTCTGCGCTATCTCACGAGCGGCGAGCGGCGAATTATCGGCATTGGCCGCGTGGTGGTGGGCGAACGCAAGGACGGTTCGACCTTTCCCATGGAACTCTCGGTGGGCGAGATGCGATCCTCCGACCAGCGATACTTCACCGGCTTCATACGGGACCTCACCGAGCGGCAGGTGGCGGAACGGCGCCTGCAGAGCCTTCAGGGCGAGCTGGTGCATGTGGGGCGCATCACCGCCCTCGGCGAAATGGCGTCGGCCCTTGCTCATGAGTTGAACCAGCCGCTGACGGCTGCGGCCAATTTCATGAAGGGATGCCTGATGCTGCTGGACCGCGAACCCGTGGATCGCGGACGGCTGCGCGAGATGATCTCGCAGGCCGGAGACCAGGCCCTGCGGGCGGGCCAGATCATTCGACGGCTGCGGGACTTCCTGTCCAAGGGCGAAGCGGACCGCCAGCCCGAGAGCTTGCCCCAACTGCTGGAAGAAGCCGGTGCTCTCGCCATGATCGGGGCGCGCGAGAAGGGCGTGCATCTGACGTTCCGCATAGATCCACAGACCCGGCGGGTCATGGCCGACAAGGTCCAGATACAACAGGTGACCCTGAACCTGATCCGCAACGCCATCGAGGCGATGGAGGGCTCGGAGCGGCGCGATCTGGTGGTCGGCGCCGCCCCCGGCGCTGGCGATCTGGTGGAAGTCTTCGTGAGTGACACCGGTCATGGCATCTCCCCCGAGTTCACCGCCAAGCTGTTTCAGCCCTTCATGACCACCAAGGACCAGGGCATGGGCGTCGGCCTGTCGATCTCCAGAACCATTGTGGAGGCGCATGGCGGGCGGATCTGGGCAGAGGCCAACCCCGGCGGCGGCACCTCATTCCGATTCACCCTGCCGGTGGCAGACACAGATAACGAGCATGACCATGACTGACCCTCAGGTCCATGTGATCGACGACGACGAGGCTGTGCGCACGTCGGTCGCATTCCTGCTTGAAATGGCTGACCTGCCGGCGCGCACTTATGGATCTGCGCGGGAGTTTCTTGAGGTCGTCGACAGCCTGCGGACCGGTTGCGTCGTGACGGATGTCCGCATGCCCGGGATGAGCGGCCTGGACCTGGTGCGCCACCTCAAGGACACCGGCGTAAAGCTGCCCGTCATCGTGATCACCGGGCACGGCGATGTGCCGATGGCGGTCGAGGCGATGCGGGCTGGCGTGACCGACTTCCTTGAAAAGCCCTTCGACGATGTCGCCTTGATCGCGGCCGTCCGCGCCGCGCTGGATCAGCAGGTCGCTACGGCGCCGTACCCGGAAGAGCGCGAGCGCTTCGAAACGATGCTTGGCGCCTTGTCCGGGCGCGAGCGCGAGGTGTTGCAGGGCGTGATCGCCGGCAAGCAGAACAAGGTCATCGCCTTCGAACTCGGCATCAGCCCTCGGACCGTAGAGGTCTACCGGGCCAATGTGATGAGCAAGACCGGCGCACATAGCCTGTCAGAGCTGGTCCGGATCGCGTTGCTGGCGGGCTTGTAGGTGGGAACGATCCGGCCAGGTTGGCCAAACTTTTATCACCGCTTGGCGCGGCGAATGCCGACCGCCGAATTGAGCGGCCGTGAACCGGGCGCTCGCCTCCGCCAGCGGATTTGGCTAGAGCCTGTCCGTTTCAGATGGAACCATCTGAAACGGATAAACAGGCTCGTTTTCATACATTTAGAGTGCGACGGGCGCTTGAACCGGTATCCACTTCAAGCTGTCGCGCTCTAGGGACTGGACAATGACCGACACCACCAATCACTACACCGACGATCCGCGCCAGGGCTTCATCAGACTGGTCGCTGGACTGGCCGAGGCGTCCGGACCCGAGGGTCTGACCCTGCGCGAGATCCGTGACCGGCTGGATGAGCGGGCGTTCGGGCTTATGATCCTGATCCTGGCCATCCCTTGCCTGGTGCCGGCCCTCTATGGCGTGCCGCAGATCGTGGGGATTCCCATCCTGCTGCTGGCTGGCCAGATGCTGCTGGGCCGCGAGGAGCCCTGGTTGCCGGAGGCGGTGCTGAAGCGCAGGGTGTCCAAGGCCATGCTGGACCGGATGGCCGAGTTCGCCATCAAGCGGATGGGCTGGTTCGAACGGCTGTCGCGGCCCCGGCTGACACTGTTCACCCAGGGCCTCGCCGAACGGGCGGCCGCCGCCTTCATGATCCTGGCCACCCTGACAATCGTCCTGCCCATGACCAATACGGTCCCGTCCGTGGCGCTGGCGCTCATGTCGGTCGGTCTGATCCAGCGCGACGGCCTGTTCGTGGCCGCCGGGGCAGCGGTGGCGACGGGCTGGGTGACCGCCCTGATGGTAGTGGGGATCGGCTTCGTGGTCGGGGCCAGCTGGGCCGTGGGCCTGATGGCGCGCTTCACCGGATAGGCGGTATGGCGTGTCGCTACAGCCCCGGTTGAGACAGGGGAATGGGCGTCCTTCCCCAAACCGGACACTCCGGAGGTTCGCTTAGGGTCGACAACCGTCCCCTGCTCCAAGCCGGAAACCGGACATGGCCACGTTCAGGCTGAGGGAGCGTCTTCGCCGACCACGGAGACCCGTTCACCGTAGCGGGAGTGCGGGTAGTAGTCCCAGACCGCCTGGTGTTGGGTGCAACGGTTGTCCCACAGGGTCAGCGTATTGGGCTTCCAGTGCACGCGACAGTGCAATTTGGGCTCACGCTGCAAGAGACCAAACAGCATATCCAGGATCGCGCGGCTCTCCCAACGCTGCAGCCCGACAATGTGGCTCGTGAAACCTGAGTTCACATAGAGGATCTGCCGACCGGTCTCCGGGTGACGGGCGATCACCGGGTGCTCGTGACGCGGATAGCCGCCCTCGGGGGGCTGGGATTTGTAGCTTCCTACGTAGGGTAAAGCGCCATCATGGACCGCAACGAGGCCTTCCAGGAACCCCCTCAGGGTCGGCGAAAGCATCTCGCAGGCCATGTACATGTTGGCGAACAGGGTGTCCCCGCCGCCGCACTCCGGTGTCTCGGTAATGTAGAGCGCCGACCCGAGGGGCGGGATCGCGTCGCAGGTGACGTCGGTGTGCCAGCCTTCTCCGGCGGTGTAGGCCGACTGGGCCGTCGTCTTGACCACCAGCACCTCGGAGTCCTGCTGGGCAGACCGCGAGTGATTCATAGGATGCACGTGCAATCGCCCGAAGTGACGCGCGAAGGCCTTGTGGGCTTCGCGGTCCAGATGCTGATCGCGGAAGACCAGAACCATCCAGTCAGCCCAGGCCCGGCGCAGATCACCAAGCAAGGTCTCCGTCATGGGCCGCGACAGATCGAGCCCCTCGATCTCAGCTCCGATATGCGGCGAAATCGGCGTGATGCGGAAGGATCCGTAGTCCGTGCGTCGCTGCGGGCTGACCGGAACGTGCTTGGAGAGCGCGATGTCGTTCATGATAGTCCTCCCAGGGCCTTCCCGGCGCCGAGGATGGCATTCTGGCGCCGGGAACAGCAGGTACACAAGGCGCAACCCAGTATTCTGGTCTGTCGATGGAACGCTTGCGTCCGTGCGCATCGAAGCGCGATACCTCGACAGCGGGGCGCTCCTGCGCGGTGGGCGATGTCATGACTTCATCTCGACAGGCGATGGCGAGGCGGCGCTTCCTGGGATTTCTCGCCTCAAGTCCGTTGGCTGGCGTGATGGTCCCGGGTTCGCTGGGGCGTCTGGAGGCGCAGGCCGCCGAAACGGCGACGGCGGCCATCACCTCTGCGGAGCAGGCGCTCAACGTGTTTGACCTGCAGGCGGTGGCCGCGCGAACCATGCGACCGGCGCACTATGGATACCTTCAGACAGGCGTTCTGGACGACCGCACCGTCGCGGCCAATCGCGACGGCTTCTCGCGGTACGGATTGCGGGCCCGCCGACTGGTCGATGTCCGTACCATCGAGACTTCGATAGAGCTCTTTGGCCGGAAATGGGCCTCGCCAGTTGCATTGGCCCCGGTCTCAAGCCAGCGAGCCTTTCACCATGAGGCGGAGCGGCCCAGCGCCAAAGCCGCGCGCCGTCGCGATGCCTTGCAGATGATTTCGACCCTGACGAATGTCAGTTTCGAGACCTTGATGGATGATCGTCAGGCCCCGCTCTGGTTTCAACTTTATCCCACCAACGACGCGACGAACGCGCGCAAACTGGTGGAGCGCGCGGATGGCGCCGGCGCCGGCGCCATCGTTCTCACCGTGGATCTGCTGGCCGGCGGAATGCGGCGGGAAACCCAGGCCCTGCTGGCCCGTCAGGACGCCGGAGATTGTCAGCAGTGCCACGACAGGTCGGCCGGGTTCGCTGGCTATCTCAGGCGAAAGGCGATGTTCGACGGCCTGGACCTGACCCGAGCGTCCGCATTGGGCGACCCGGGCCTGACATGGGACTTTGTCCGCCGGGTTCGGAGCTGGACGAAGAAACCCGTGCTGGTGAAGGGGGTGATGAGTGGCCCTGACGCGGATCAGGCACTGGCCTTTGGCGCCGACGGCATCATCGTTTCCAATCACGGCGGGCGCGCAGAAGAGAGCCTGATCGGCGCGATTGACGTCCTTCCCGAGGTTGTGGCCGCCGTTCGCAAGCGGGTCCCGGTGCTGATCGACGGAGGCTTTCGCCGGGGCTCCGACGTTTTCAAGGCCTTGGCTCTGGGCGCCAATGCGGTCTGCATTGGTCGGCCTTACATCTGGGGACTTTCCGGCTATGGCCAGGCTGGCGTCGAGGCGGCCATGCGCCTGATTGACGAGGAACTGGTCTCGACCATGCGCCAGGCCGGCGTAACGCAGGCCAATCGGATTTCAGCCGACGATCTCATTCGTCTGGCTGCCAATCCCGATCGAGGGCCGGGCTGAGCCGCGCCGCAGGAACGCTTGAGGCTTCCGCCATCCTCAGCAGATCTACATGCGCCGCAGGTTATCTCGTCCCGGACGAGGAACGCCCTTGAATTGCCCGAGGACATTTCAAGGCAACCTGTTCCCGCAAGTCTGAACCGGAATTACAGTGGGGTCTCATGCCCGGGTGGACTCCTCTGCCGTGCTCGATCGCCAAGGGTGAACATATGGCAAGCAACGAACAGGTCGTGCGGGACTTCATCGCCGCATGGTCGCGGCTGGACGCTGACGAACTCGTTCAGTTCTTTTGCGAGGATGGAACCTATCACAACATGCCGACAAAGCCGGTGACAGGCCATGACGCCCTGAAGCCGTTTATCTCGGCATTCCTGAAATCCTGGACGGCGACCCAGTGGGACGTGGTGACCCTCCTCTCCAGCGGGAACATCGTCATCGCTGAACGACTTGACCGCACGATGGTCGGAACCAAGCCGGTCAACCTGCCCTGCTGCGGCGTGTTCGAAATGCAGGATGGACGCATCAAAGTCTGGCGCGACTACTTCGACATGGGCGCCTACGTCTCGGCACTGCGCGACTGAAGTATCGCGGCAGAACTGTTCGCCCATCCCGGCCGGCGTCGATCACCTGCGCCACAGGCCCCGTCAGGCAGTCATGTGTGTGACGAAGAGCCCCACAGTGCGGATCCATCGATCATCCGCCAGCCGTCGCATTGGCCCTTGTCCGACGGCGCGCAACCTGTTGCTGGCCGGGGGGTGTCCATGCAAACTCCAACCGCCGCCTACGGTCGGAAGCGATATCTGGCTCCTGGTCCGAAAGCGGCCTCTCCAAAGGCCGCGATCGGGGGAACGGTCGGACTACCTCGGGGGCATCCGGATTGCGCCATCGAGGCGAATGCACTGCCCGTTGAAGTACCCGTTGCGCGCAAGTTCCAGGACCAGGCTGCCAAACTCAGGCGGATTGCCCAGTCGCTTGGGAAACGGCACGGAGGCCGCAAGGCCCGAGAAGATCGAAGGCGCCCTGTCCTTCACGCCCAGCATCGGCGGTGTGGCGAAAATTCCAGGGAGGATCGCATTCACCCGGATACCCAGATCCATCAGGTCACGCGCCATCGGCAGGACCATGGAATTGACGGCGCCCTTGCCGCCGCCATAGGCGACCTGACCAATCTGGCCGTCCTGCGAGGCTGCCGAGGATGTCAGGATGATGCATCCGCGTTCCCCATCGTCATTGAGTGGGTCGCAATTGGCCATCCCGAGCGCCCCATGTGACGCAATCCGGTAGCTGGCCGTGAAAATCCCGTCGGCGGCGCGGGCGATCATCTCGGTCGGGTTGCGCTTGTAGCTGCCGGTTTCCTTGTCGAAGGAAATGGTCTTGCCTCCGCCCGATACAACGGCGCAGTGCACCACGATACGTTCCTGTCCGTGCGCCGCGCGCGCCCTGGCGTACCCTTCGACGACACTTTCCTCGGAGGTGATGTCGACCTTGCAGAAAAGGCCGCCGATGGCCTTGGCCACCTCCTGGCCGCCGGCCTCATTCACATCAAAGATGGCGACCTTGACCCCGGCGGCGGCGAGCGCTTCAGCGCTCGCACGGCCAAGTCCCGAGGCTCCGCCCGTGACGACGGCTGCGATTGTGTTGTCGATCTTCATTGAAAGCTCCCCATTCTCATCACTGCAACGCATGGATATTGGCGCCATCCTTGCCGGCGGCGCCAGTGCTCAGTTCGTCGCCGCGGTCGGGATGGACTATAGGGCGCTCGACCCGCTTCATGCGCGGCCGGCTTAGGGCCTCCATGAGCCGGCAGAGGTCCCAGGTCGCAAGGCTGAAAGCGGTGATACCTATAACCGGCCGGGCCAAGAAAGGGCGGGACTTCCTTCAATCGGGCAAGCGGTTCAAAGTCGGATGGATGCTAGCCAAGGATCCCCCAAGCCTCCGACGATCCCTATTGGCGGACGTTCAAACCGAAAGTGACCCCTTCTAGGCCTCCGTCACTTCACCGTAACTCTCGACGCTGGCGACGGTCTGAATCACCTTCAGGAGGTCCCGAACTTTGACGGGCTTGTCGATGAGGTCGTTCAGTCCGGCGGGTGCGAATGGGACAAGATGCGCTCGAGAAGGGCTCCAGCGCGTTTGCGTTCGCTCAATGAGACCGCCGCAAGGTCGCCGCACTATGCGGCATGCCCCGTCCGACGCCTTACGCTCGATCACTGGTCATCATCGTCGATGATGATGCCGCCGTCCGCGAGGCATTGATGTTCACCCTGGAGCTCGAGGGCTTCGACGTCGAAGGTCTCGGATCAGGCGAAGCGCTTTTGCAATGCGACTTGCCCGAGGTCGGGACCTGCCTGGTGGTAGATGAGCGGTTGCCTGGCATGTCGGGGTTCGAGGCGTTGCGACAGCTGCGTCTGCGCGATGTGAGACTTCCGGCCTTGCTGATGACCAGCCATCCGGATTTCCACTTGCAGGCGGCGGCGCGCCTGGCCGGTCTGCCCATCCTTGAGAAACCCCTGCTTGGCGATGTCCTGTCCGACGCCATTCGCGCCGCACTGCACAGCTGAACGCGAAAAGCCGCCGCCGGCTGACCGGCGGCGGCTAAGGCGGAAAGCGCCAGCCCTGAAAGTTGTCAGACGTCGCGCAGGGTCTTCGCGGGCTTCGAGGCCAGCGCGGACTGAATCTGACCGAAGATCACCGTCGCGACGAAAACCGAGAAGCCGGCGACGACGATTGCGAGAAAGGGTGTCATGGTTTGCTCCTGTCGATGCAGTGAGACTGCGCCCGATCGTCGACCGCAGCCTTGATCTGGGTCAAACGAGCGACCGCAACCGAAAGCGAACCCGGCGCATGCCCCCACTCTCGAGCTCCTCTGCTTTCCCGACCCTCGACGCCGGCGTCACCGGCCTGATCGCAGCAGGTGAGCTGGCAGGGGCGTCCTTGCTGGTCATCCGCGATGGCCAGGTGGTCCACCGCGCCGTGCACGGCCTGAAGGACATCGCCTCCCGCCAGCCACCCGCCCAGGACACGATCTATCGTATCTACTCGATGACCAAGCCGGTCACGGCGGTGGCCATGATGATCCTGTGGGACCGCGGCCTGTGGTCGCCGGACGACCCGATCGCGCGGCATCTTCCGGAATTCGCCCGGGTCATCGGACCCGAGGGCAAGGCGCCGTCGAACCCGCCCACCATGGGTCAGCTCATGACCCACACTGCCGGCCTGAGTTATGGCTTCGACGCCAGCGACACGACGGACGCGGCCTATATCACTGAGGGCGTCTGGCAGGCCGAGGGGCTTGCCGACATGGTCGCGCGGCTGACAAAGGCGCCACTGGCCTATGAGCCGGGAACACGCTGGCGCTACGCCATCAGCATGGATGTGCAGGGCGCGGTGATCGAGCGCCTGACAGGCCGAAGTCTTCCCGATTTCATGCGCGAGGAAATATTCGCCCGCCTCCGGATGATCGACACCGACTTCTATGTGCCGGCGGAACATATGGGGCGACTGGCGACCCTCTACCGCCACAGCAGGTCTCGGGGTCTGGTCGAAGCCGAGGCCATGCTGTTCGGCCGCGACGCCGGACGAATCCCGAAGATCGCGTCGGGCGGTGGCGGGCTGTTCTCGACGGTGGACGACTACGCCCGCTTTGCGCAGATGTTATTGAGGCAGGGCGAACTCAAGGGCGTGCGGATCATCAGCGCCGAGGCGGCCACCCTGATG
Source organism: uncultured Alphaproteobacteria bacterium (assembly GCA_903909375.1). Classification (GTDB taxonomy): domain Bacteria; phylum Pseudomonadota; class Alphaproteobacteria; order Caulobacterales; family Caulobacteraceae; genus Phenylobacterium. Next base: position 38,570 of record CAIVVM010000039.1, on the reverse strand, counting down.
TGCGCCAATCACCTGAGCGATGAGATCATGGCCGGCGGCTATGGCGTCGGTCACCAGCAGATCCGGCCGGGGTTCGGTCACGGCTTCAACGGCGCCGTGTTTACCGACCCGGCGCTCGCGGGGTCGAACGTCGGTCGCGGGACCTATCAGTGGGATGGCGCGGCAGGGACCTGGTTCTGGGTCGACCCCGAGAATGATCTGATCTGCGTCGGTATGATCCAGCGGATGGACGACCGCTCACCGCCCTGCCAGCGGCTGGCTCAGGCATGGGTGGCGGAAGACCTGAGACGTTGACGGGCCGAGACCCTCATTCAAACATCCCGTCAAGGCGCTGCGGCGCGCCCACCCGTCGCAGGTAGATAACGGCGTTTAGCGCCGCACCGAGGGCCGCCAGCCCGGCCGCCATCAGCTGGGCCGCCAGGCGCGCGGCCGGTGAAGCAGCGCCCTCAGGTCCGCCGGCGATACCGACCAGGAGAATGCCGATGAGCAACGCCGGCAGGCTGAGCACCATGGACGCCAGGATATAGCCCACCAGCTGGCCCCGCATCCGGCCCCAGGCGGCGGCGGGTGTCGCGCCGGGATCACCGACCAGCCAGGCGATGGGCAACAGCAACAGGCGCGTAAAGACGATAACGCCTCCAATCCCACCCACCGCGACCACAAGGAAACGCGGCAGAAGCTCGGCCGGGGGCGCCCCCTGAGCGCCCTGGGTGAGGGTCATCAGGCCATTGGCATAAAGGCTGGTCCCCGCCGTCCAGATCACGAAGGCCACAAGACCGGCCTGGAGCCCGCGCGGCGTATGTCCGGTCAGCAGGAGGTGGAGCAAGAAGCCGACCATGACGGAATTGGCCAGCGCCACCACACCCATATAGGCCCAGGTCTCGGGCGGCATTGTACGGCCATCCAGCGGCACGCCCAGCTGGCGTGCGCCAAGGTCAAGGCCCAGGCCGACCACGACCATCACCGCCAGCACCATCCACATCCCGCGCGGCGCAGCGCGCAGGAGACGGATGGCGGCGCCAGCCAGGGACCCTTCTCCCAGATCCGCAGGTGGGCGCCAGGGCGCGCCAGATTGTGCAGGTTCAGTCATCGGGGCTCACTACGATGCCGCGCGGCGGGACGCCAGTGGGCGGGTCACGGTCAAGGCAACCCCCTTACTCCACCAGGTCCCGGAACTCCGCGCTGCGCTTCAACCAGGCCGCCGCATAGCTGCAGATCGGTGTGATCGTGCGGCCCCTGGCCCGGGCGTCCTGAGCCAGGGCAGTCATCAATCGCCCGGACGCACCTGTGCCGCGCAACGCAGGGGGACTGAAGACATAGTCAACATAGATCCGTGCGCCGTCGAGGCGATAGTCGGCCCAGCAGGTCAGCCCCTGCTCTTCGATCTCGTAGCGCGCGCCCGTGTCATGAAGTTCAGTCATTTCAGAAACCCAGCTTCCGGAGTAGCCTCAAGACTGGGGAACGTCGAAGGAGGGATCAAGATGTATCGTGCTCTCATACTGGGCACAGGGCTTCTGGCTCTGGCTGGCTGCCAGAAGAAGCCGGAAACGCCAACGTCGGCGACCGGCGAGGCGCCCAGCGCCGCGGCGTCGGCCCCGATGACCGGACCTCCCCGGCGCAAGGCAGGTCTCTGGACCCAGACCGTTACGACGCAAGGGATGACCCAGACCTCCAAGATCTGCCTCGACGAAGCGACAGAGGCCAAGATGACGGTCTTTGGTCAGCAAATGAACAAGGAGCTCTGCCCGAAGAATGAGGTGACGCCCGGGGTCGGCGGCTGGTCGTTCGCCAGCGAGTGCAACATGGGCGCCGCCGGCAAGATCTCCACCACCGGCAAGGCGACGGGCAACTTCAATTCCAGCTACGTGGTCAAGGCGACTTCGGTGACCACCGGCTCGTCCATGGCTCAAGCCAACGGGACCCATGACATGGAAATGACGGGAACCTGGGAAGGCCCCTGCCCGGCTGATATGAAGCCCGGCGACATGCTGCTGCCCGGAGGCGTGAAGGTGAACCTCAACAGCATGGCGGCGATGAAATAGCGACGGGCGCGTCAGACCAGCTCCACCGCCATCGCCGTGGCCTCGCCGCCGCCGATGCAGAGGCTGGCCACGCCGCGCGTGCGGCCGCGCGCCTGCAAGGCGCTGAGCAGGGTGGCCAGGATGCGCGCGCCCGAGGCGCCGATGGGGTGGCCCAGCGCGCAGGCGCCGCCGTTGACATTGAGCTTCGCCCGATCAAGGCCCAGGTCGCGCTCCGCCACCATGGCGACCACGGCGAAGGCCTCGTTCACCTCGAACAAGTCGACGTCGTTCACCGACCAGCCCGCACGTTTCAGCACCTTCCGAATGGCCGGGACCGGCGCAGTGGCGAACTGACCCGGCTCATGGGCATGGGCAGCATGGGCGGCGATGCGGGCGACGACGGACAGGCCCAGGCGTCGCGCCACACTCTCGCGCGTGAGCACCAGAGCGGCGGCGCCATCGGAGATGGACGAGGCGTTGGCCGCCGTGATCGTGCCGTCCCGGGAGAAGGCAGGACGAAGCGTCGGGATCTTCGCTGGATCCGCCTTCAGCGGCTGCTCGTCAGTGTCTATCGTCACCGTGCCCTTGCGGTCAGTAACCTCGACGGGAGTGATCTCCCGGGTGAACGCGCCGCTCTCAGTGGCGATGCGGGCGCGGGTGAGCGAGCCGATGGCGTATTCGTCCTGAGCGTCACGGGTGAACTGATACTGGCGCGCCGTTTCCTCGGCGAATGAGCCCATCAGGCGGCCGGGCTCATAGGCGTCCTCCAGACCGTCCAGGTACATGTGGTCGAACATGGTATCGTGGCCAATGCGGGCGCCGCCACGGTGCTTTGTCATCAGGTAGGGCGCGCCGGTCATGCTCTCCATGCCGCCGGCGATGATCACCTCGGCAGACCCGGCGGCCAGTGCGTCATGGGCCATGATGGCGGCCTGCATGCCCGACCCGCACATCTTGTTGACCGTCGTGGCCTCCACAGATTCTGGCAGGCCTGCACCCAGGGCCGCCTGCCGCGCCGGCGCCTGACCCAGACCGGCGGGCAGAACACATCCCATGAAGATCTGCTCGACCACCGTCGGATCAACACCGGAACGCTCCACCGCCGCGCGCACGGCCACGGCGCCCAGCTCCGTGGTCTTTACGCCGGAGAACATGCCCTGGAACCCGCCCATCGGCGTGCGGGCGTAGGCGGCGATGACCACGGGGTCGGAGGTCTGGCTCATGTAGGAGACGTCTTTCTCAAGGCTGCCGTGTTGTTACTTCGCTGTAGGGACCGCCGTCGCGGATGGTCTTGTTGCGGTAGATGACGGCGCCGATCAGGTTAGGCTGTTGACGGATGGCCGCGCAGAACTCCTGCCACAGGTCGGATGGCACCCAGAGGCACGGCGCGCGGGGATCCTCGTCGCAGGCTATGTCCACGAGCTGCTTTGCGGTCATGGCGAGACCTCAGAGATTGCCGAGCGTGCCCGCGATGAAACCGCCGCCCAGAACCCGCGACGGCGCCTCCGGCGCATAGAGCACACAGGCCTGGCCAGGCGCGACGCCTTCCTCGGGCACACCGAATAGAACGCCTGGCTCGCCGTCGACCACACCCAGATGGCCCAGAACCGGCTCACGGGTCGAGCGCACACGGGCCAGCACCGGACGCTGGACCTTGCAGGCCGCCGCCATATCGGGTCCGTCGCCGATCCAGTTGGTTTCTTTCAGGCTGAGCGCGCGGGTGAGCAGCGCCTCTCGCGGGCCGACCAATACGCGCCGGCTGTCAGCATCGATCTTCACGACGAACAAAGGATCACCAACCGCCACGTTCAGACCCCGTCGCTGCCCGATGGTGTAGCGCGTGACCCCCTCGTGGCGACCGAGAATCCGACCGTCGAGATGTACGATGTCGCCCGGCTCCGCACCGTGCGGGCGCAGGCGGTCGATCACCGTGGTGTAGCGGCCCTCCGGCACAAAGCAGATATCCTGACTATCAGGCTTGTCGGCGACCTTCAGACCCAGCGCGGTGGCCGCCGCGCGCACAGCGGGCTTCGGCAGCCCGCCAAGCGGGAACCTGAGGTAGTCCAGCTGTTCCGGGGTGGTGGCGAACAGGAAGTAGGACTGGTCGCGCGCCGCATCGAACGCGCGGTGCAGCTCCGCCCCGTCAGGACCCACGTCGCGTCGCACATAGTGACCCGTCGCCATGGCCTCTGCCCCCAGATCGCGGGCTACATCCAGCAGATCCCGGAACTTCACCGTCTGATTGCAGCGAATGCATGGGATCGGCGTCTCGCCGCGCAGGTAGGAGTCCGCAAAGTCCTCGATCACCTGCTGGCGAAAACGGCTCTCATAGTCGAGCACGTAGTGGGGGATGCCCATGGACTCGGCCGCGGTGCGGGCGTCGTGAATATCCTGACCGGCGCAGCAGGCGCCCTTTTTCTGGATCGCCGCGCCGTGATCATAGAGTTGCAGGGTGACACCCACCACATCGTAGCCGGCGCGATGCAGCAGCGCCGCGGTCACCGTCGAATCCACGCCACCCGACATGGCGGCCACGATCCGTGTCCCGGCCGGCAGGCGCACGACGTCGCGCACGGCCTCGATCAGGCCGTCGCTCAGGGTGTCGGAAATCGCCGCAGGTGCGTTCATGAGGGCCTATGTAGCGGTTCCGGCCCGCGTTTTCGAGGCTACCTGAGGAGGTTGATCAACGACGAGGACTGCAGCGACTGGAAGACGTAGGCGGAGGACTGCACCGAAAGCCTAGCCTGCTCAAGATCAGCCGAGGCCTGAGCCATATTCGCATCGGTGATATCGCCCAACATGATCGTCAGGGATATCTGCCGCGCTTCAAGGTCCGTGGCCACGTCGTCGACCCGCTTCTGGTTGGTGCCGTTGTGCGCCGCGATCAGCGTGACATCGGCCCTGATCGTGTTCCAGCCAGCCAGTTGGCCCTCAAGGAAGGTCCTCTGGGCGTTGGTCATGGCGCCGGTGAATGGCCCGTTGGGGCCCTGGTTGAAGGCCTGGAACGACTGCAGCGCGGTCAGCAGGTCCGTGCCAATGTCGTCGGCCAGAATTCCGGTGGTCACGGATGTGGCGTCGTCCAGCTTGGACTTCACCTTGAAATCATCGTTCTTGAAGAAATCTGCGATCACTGCGGGCGGCACAGTGAGGTCGGCCAGCGTGCTCGCCGTGACCGGCTTGGTGTCGACCTGGCCGCCTGCGAACAGGTATTTGCCGCCATAGCTGACATTCATGCTGTCGATAGCGATGTTCATCTGGCCCTGGATGTCCTCGACAAGGCTGTCGACGCGACCGGAGGCGATGGCCTCGGCCATCAGCTCGCGGATCGCCTGGGCGGCGTCCGCCACCCGAACCAGCGAGGCATCCTGGGTCGTAAGCCGGTCGGCGATCAGGCCATTCTGATCCTGAAACACCCCGACGCGGGTTTGCACCGTGCGCATGGCGGTCAGCAGCTCGGAGGACTTGGCGTAGTCCTTCAGGTTCTGACCATTGCGCTGGGTGGAAACCCGGTCGCCGGCGTCAGCCTGCCGCTGCTGTGCGGCCAGCAGGTTGGTGAGCACCGCTGAATAGTTTCCGGAGGTGGTGACGCGAGTGACCATGGCGAACTCCTCAGACAATACCCAGCAGGACGTCGAACATGTCGCCGGCCGCCTGAATCATGCGAGCCGAGGCGCTGAAAGCCTGCTGATAGGTGGTTAGATTGACCAGTTCCTCATCGATATTGACGCCCTCAACAGCCTGGCGGCGGTTGTTGGCCTCGGTGGCGACGGCTTCGGAGCTGGCCTTGCGCGTCTCCGCAGAGGCTGCGGCGCGACCCACTGCCCCCCCGAACTCCGAGGCGTATCTGGACACTGTCATGGTCACCTGACCCAGTGACCCGGCGGCCTGGAAAAGGATCGGGATGCCTCCCGAGGTCGAAATGCCGAGCGCCCCGCGGCCGTCGCCCGGGCGGATGGCCACCGCGCCCACGGCGACAGTCGTTTCCAGCTTCCCCATGGCGACCTTGGTGGGGTTGGACAGCAATGCTGCTGAAACCTCAAAAAGCCCGGCCCGCGCTGACCGCGCCTGGGTTCCCAGACCAAACAACTGGCTGACCGACGGTCCGCCGGCGCCACGCTGGGTATTGTCCGTGACGATCGACAGTTCGGCGTTCGAGGGGGCCGAGCCGGTGAAGGTCAGAACGCCATTGGAATCGAGGGCGAAGGACCCATAGAGGCCGACACCGGTCGAGTTGTTGTTCAGCGTATTGAGTAGGTCGCTCATCAGCGGCCCGGCCGGCATCGTGATCGGCACCTCGCGCTCGGGACGCCCATCCGGGGTCGACAACCGCAAGGTAAGCTGGCCGCCCGGTGTGAATCCGTGGTTGCTGGTCGGCTGGAGCCCGGTGGCGTAGTTGGTGAAGCCGTTCGTCTTGACCAGGTCGTTCAGACCGAAGAAGTGCGAGAAACCGCGCCCGGTCTTGTTCGAGGTACCCTCGTCGAGGGCGAGCCCCTGCCCCCCGGTAGCGTTGAGCGTCAAGGCGCCGCCGGAGAAGCTGGCGCTCCCTGAGGCGCCAAGGGCGGTATTGAGGTCCGCCAGGAAGCTGGCTGGCGTGAAGGCGGCGCCGGCCCCGCCATTCACCGAGATGGTGCCCGCGGTGAAGTCGATCGCCACCTTGCGCTGCAGAAGACCCTGAGGGTTCACCACGGCGATGGTGGACGTCCCGGTGAAGCCCGCGATCGCGGTCGGCAGATCCAGGCCGGTAGCGCGGCCGGTGAGCGACGCAGGGGGCGGATAGGCAGAGGCCGCGTTGTGGGCGGCGTTCAGCTGATCCACGGCGCGGCTCGTGAACTCGCCGAGCTGATCGTAGATCTTGGGGAGTTCCTCATCGCGCAGGTCCAGCAGGCCGCGGAGCTGGCCGCTGATGAGCTGGATCGGCTGCTGGTTCGAACTGCCCGTCGGCTGCGCGGTGATATAGCCCGGCGTGGTGGCGGAGCTGTTGTAGGTGAGCTTTGCCGCACCATCGCCGGCGATCAGGACGCCTTCAGCGGTTCGCACGTCAAAGCCGCCACCCCCGCGCCCGGACACACGAATGTTCATCAGGCCGGACAATTCGTCCAGCAACTGGCTCTGGATGTTCTCCGAACCCGAGGCGTCCGCCCCCATCAGAGTGGCCCGCTTGATCTCCAGATTGAGCTTGCTGATCTCTTCCAGCAGCCCATTGGCGCGTTCGACGCCCCCGCTGATCTGGCTGTCGACAGTGTCGACAAGCGACACGATCTGGCCGTTGATCCGGTCCGCTTCGCTCAGAAAGTCCTCAACGCTGGAAAGCGCCTGGCTGCGCAGCAGGGTCGAGGACGGATCATTCGCCGCCGTGGAGAAGGCGCCGAAGACCTTGTCCAGCCGGTTGAAGAAGAATCCGTTCGCCGACGGATCGCCGAAAAGGCTCTGGGCGTTGTCGAGAAACTGCGAGACGGCGGACCAGCGCTTGGTGTCCGACGATGCCGACAACGATGCGACCTGCAGAAACTGGTCTGTGATCCGGTTAACGCCCGTGATCTTGACGCCGGCGCCGGCGCCATCAACGACCTGTTGCTCCTGCTTCACCGCCTTGCGCACGTATCCCGGCGTATTGACGTTGGCGATATTGTCCGAAACGGCGCGCAGCGAGGCCTGTGCGGCCTGCAGGCCCGACGTGGCGGTCTTCAGAGCGACGCCAAGGGTCATCTATTTCGCCTCCACCCGGCAAAGGCTGACAGTCCACCCGGCGAAAACTGCCGGGACTTTGGTTGCCGCCCGCGCATAGGGTCTAATTTTATCGAACAAATTCAATATCGTGACTCTCTTGACCCGATGGGCCCGTGAATCAGGGCGCAAGTCTGGCGCCAGTTTTCATCGATACGGCAGGAGGGCGGCAGGGAACGACCCACCGAAACGCACCTGGCTCGGCAATTTCGTCCGTCGATGCCTTGTGGCAGCAGGGGTCAGTGGACCTATTTCTCCAATATTTTCAACAAACTGAGAGACTGGCGCGGAGGTTGCTGGGGTTGCCCGAACCAGACCGGCGCAGGACGCGCTTCCTTCACAACACATTCAGGCTTGCAGACAGTCATGAACGCATCCGCGCTCAATGCCGCATCCTTCCAGCCGACCGGCCAGACCGGGCTCGCGGCGGGCGCCAGCGTTCAGGGTACGGCGAGCGATCCCCTGGCTGGTTTCGAGGCGCTTCTGGCCGCACTGTTTCCGGCAGGCCCCGCACCCACAGCGACCCCGGCGACCTCGGCGAGCGGCGCTTCCGAGGGTGGCGACGCGGACACAGACGTATCCGACGCGCCTGGCGACAAACAGGACATCAAGGCGGAGGTCGCGTTCGCTGACCTGTCGTTCGGGACAGCCAACGCCAATCTGCTGACCGACGTGATTGCGGTTCAGGCCCCGATTTCTCCTCTCATCACGATTACTTCTCCCATCCCGACACCCTCGCCGGCTCCATCGACCGACGACACAGGCGTTGCGCCGCGCAGCTTCGCGCCGATCCTTGCGGTCGGAACACCTGCAGGAACTTCTGCCGCCCCGGCGCCGACCGCGGAGGCCGACGCCTCGGCAGAACAGCTGGTATCCGCCCTGCCGACTGACGGGGCAAAGCAGGCCACCACAGGTAAAGCGCCTGGCCCTGAAAAATCCGAGCAGTCGCCTCTCACGCCGGCTGCCTCTGCCATCCGGGGCCCGGTCGCATCGATCCCGCAGCAAGCGCTCGCACCTCGCGCCAGTGCCCAGGCGGCGTCCTCGGTTCCTGCCCCCACAACAACTGAATCGTTGGCAGCGGTAGCGCCCGGCACGCCCGAGACTTCCCTGCCGGTCGCAGGGCTGCAAGGGCGCCCGGAACAGTCGGCTCAGGCGCCCGCAAAAGCACCAGCACCAGCACCAGCACCAGCAACAACATCAGCAACAGCAACAGCAACAGCAACAATACCAGCACCAGCACCAGCACCCGTACCCGCACCCGCACCCACGGCGAGGAACTCCAGAGCCGAGCGCGCCGGCGCTACGTCGGAGGCAGTTCCAACAACGACGACACCGGCGACGCCTCAGACCGGCGACAAACCTGAAGCGGCGAAACCGGTTCAGGCGCTCGCAGCCGCCACGCCGGATCGGATCGAGGCCGATGAGTCCACGGTCAGCGACGAGATCGTCAGCGCAGACTCGCCGGATGGCATCCTGCAGAGCGAAAGCCGCGCCACCAGCCAGTCCCTGGCTCCTGCGACGCTGGCCGGGCATGCGGTGCGCGGCTCGCCGGAGACCGTCGCCACGCTTGCAGCTCAGATCATCAAGAAGCTGGAAGGCCAGTCGACCCGCTTCGACCTGGAGCTCAATCCCGGCGGACTCGGCAAGGTCGATGTCCGCATCGACATCGGAGCCCACGGCCAGATCACGGCGGCCATGACCTTCGATAATCCCCAGGCCGCTTCAGATCTGAAGGCGCGCGCCAACGAACTTCAGCGGGCGATGGAACAGGCTGGTTTCGACATGTCGGGCGGGATGTCCTTTGACGTCGCCGGCGACCGCAGCCAGCAACAGCGCCAGGCCTGGCAGGAGCAAAACGACAACAACGGTCAGGCCTTCCGGGGCCAGGCTTTCCGTGCAGCCCTCGATACGGCCGGCGCCGCGACTGACGCCGCCGTCAACGGTGCGCTGCGACTTCGCCGGGGCGTCAACGCCGGCCTGGACCTCAGGATCTGATCATGGACGTCGCCGCGACCACCGCAGCCGCCACTACCGCCAAGAGCGACGCGACCGGAATCGGCCGGGCGCGGCTGGCCGAGAACTTCGACACCTTCCTTTCGCTTCTGACCACGCAGTTGAAGAACCAGGATCCGCTGTCGCCGATGGATTCCAACCAGTTCACCCAGCAGATGGTGCAGATGACCGGAGTGGAGCAGCAGCTCGCCACAAACGATCTGCTGAAGAAGCTGGTGGCGAACACAACCTCGGGCGTCGCCACGGCCGTGAGCCTGATCGGCAAGGAAGTACGCGCCGAGGCCGACGTCGCGGCCCTCAAGAACCAAAAGGCCGACTGGACGTACAAGCTCGATCGCGTCGCCACCGACGTAAAACTTGAAGTGCTGGATTCCAGAGGCAGGATCGTCGCCACCAAGGCGGTGGCCGACGCCAAGGCCGGTGAGAACAAGTTCACCTGGGACGGCAAGACTTCGGGCGGCGCCGTCCTGGCGGACGGCATCTACAGCCTGCGGGTCACAGCCAAGGATGGCTTCGGCTCGGTGGTGCCTTCGAAGGTTTTCGCCGATGGTCTGGTGACCGGGGTGGAACAGGCCGACGGAAGCACCCTCCTGACCATCAACGGCGCGCGAATCCCCTGGGAGAAGCTCGTCACCATCCGCCAACCGGATCCACCGGCCGACACGGCCAAGACCATCGCGTCTTCGATCACCGGTTCAAACACCAACAACCCGGACGACAAAACGTCGTCTCCAGCGGCGGCCTGATGGCCGAACTCACGCAGTACGCGCACCCGCCCAAGGAGAACGGAACCTAAGCCATGTCTATCAATTCAGCCTTGCTCGCCGGTGTTTCGGGGTTGGTCGCCAACTCCTCCGCACTTGCCGCCATTTCGGACAACATCTCCAACGTCAACAGCATCGCGTACAAGCGAAACGAAATCAGCTTCGGCAATGTCGTGACCTCACAGAGCGTTGAGGGCCGCTACTCTGCCGGCGGTGTCCAAGGTATCACACGTCAGTTTGTCAGCCAGCAGGGCCTGCTCCAGGCGTCGAGCTCATCGACAGACCTGGCAATTTCCGGCGACGGCTTCTTCGTGGTGACCAACAAGGGTGAGGGACTAACCGCAGCCGACGCGCGGGCCTTCACACGATCCGGCTCGTTCATGGTCGATCGCGACGGCTTTCTGGTCAACAAGTCAAACTTCTATCTGCAAGGCTGGCCCGTACAGCCGGACGGCAGCTTCGACGTGAGTGGGGCTGATCTGGCAAAGATGAGCTCAATCAACGTCAAGAACCTCGGCTCGTCCGTGGAGCCGACTAGCAGCATCGGGATCAGCGCCAATCTCAACAAGCAGGGCGTCGTGTCAGCCGGAGAGGCGACCTACAATAACAATACTGTGGCTTCGATGACGGACTACGCCACGGACCCTTTGACCGGTACCAAGCCAGACTTCGTCATCGAAGCCAACGTCATCGACTCGACGGGTGGATCGCGAAAAGTGGCGATCGCCCTGCTCAAGGATGACAGCGCCAATCCCAATACCTGGCACGCGGAGATGTATACTATCCCGACGTCCCTTGTGACCACAGGTGGTCGCCCAGGTCAGTTGGCCAGGGGCGCTCTGCAATTCAGCCAGAACGGCTCGGTCGACCTCGCGAACTCGACGTTGTTCGGCGCGCCGGGCGCGCCGGCGGAGTTGGTGCTCGCCGCGTCAGGGACCGCGTCAACACCGCGCTGGGCAAACTCACTGGGTATCGCGGCCCAGACGCTGGAACTCGATCTCTCAAAGGTCACGCAATACTCGGCCGCTTCGACGGTCAATGCGGTCACATCCAACGGCGCCGGCGTCGGCAACGTGGTTAGCATTCAAGTCGACAAAGAGGGCATCATTTCAGCGATTTACGACAACAGCCAGACCTATCGTATCGCCAAGGTCGGCCTTGCCACATTCCCCAATGCGGACGGTTTGCAAGCCATCAGTGGCAATGCCTACAGAGCAAGCGCGCCAGCCGGGCAACTGACGTTGAAGGAAGCCGGCGTCGGCGGCGCGGGTCAAATCGCGTCATCAAACCTCGAAGCCTCGACAGTCGATCTCTCGGCAGAATTCACCGCACTGATTCAGACTCAAAAAGCCTATTCTGCTTCATCAAAGATAATTACGACCGCCGATCAGATGTTGGAAGAACTACTTAACATCAAGAGATAGAAATGATTTGTAATTAGAGATTAACAATTGCTTTAAGACAAGCCGTATCAATTTGAAACACTGATAAAAACATGGTTACCGGCTTCTTTACTAAAGCGATTCAGGCGATGTTAGGGGGCGGCGGGTATGTTGCACATCAATCAGTGATGGTGAGGCGCTAGAAAGCCCATGTTGCAACAACAACAGACGCGCACGAACAGCCGCGGCGAGTCCTATGTGATCGGCCCGACGGGCGCGCCCTTGACGCGGAACGATCTGCCGCCGCCCAATACCGGGCGGTGGGTGATCCGGCGCAAGGCGGAGGTGGTCGCCGCAGTCCGCGGCGGGCTCATCTCTCTCGAAGAAGCGCTGGAACGCTACTCCCTGACCAGTGATGAGTTCGTTTCCTGGCAGCGCTCGATTGAGCGCCATGGCCTGGCCGGACTGAGAACGACCCGCCTGCAACAATACCGCTGAGCCGTCCTTCCCGACCAAAGGCTCGCAGCAGAGACCGGCCGCGCTTCACCCCTGAGCGCGGCCGGTTGTCGTTTCAGGGCAACTTCCGCACCAGCACCAGGATCCGCTCCCGGTCGCCCGCCCGGCGCTCCACCAGCAGACGGGCGACCTGGGCGTCATCGTGAAACGCATAGCCCTTGATGGCGTCGAGAATGGCCTTGGCCAGGTTGTCCAGGTCAAGCCAGGGTGGATCGCCCACATATTCCATGGCGATCTCCACCGAGTAGTCGCCCCACGCGGGTCGCGATCCGCGCCAGGCCTTTCGAAAGAACTCATAGATCAGGGGCTTGTAGTACTTGCCCTGGGTGGTCAGCCCATCGACGGACAGTTCAAGCACGCCCTCGGTCTCCCGGGCGCGTACCTTTCCGTGCTGGGTCCAGCCATCGTCCATCCTGCGCTCATAGCGTTCCAGCGCCTTGCAGTCTCCCCGCATGGCGGTAAACCCTTGAACGCCTGCAAATCCTGGGGACTGATCGATGAGCGCGACCCGTACTGAAACTGACACCTTCGGCCCCATCGAGGTAGCCAGCGACGTCTACTGGGGCGCCCAGACCCAGCGCTCGATTGGCAATTTCAAGATCGGCTGGGAGAAACAGCCCAAGCCGGTGATCAAGGCCCTTGGCGTCGTCAAGCGCGCCGCGGCCGAGGCCAATATGGAACTTGGGCGGCTTGATCCGGAGATCTGCAAGTACATCGTGCTGGCCGCCCAGGAGGTCATCGACGGCAAGCTGGATGACCATTTCCCGCTGGTGGTATGGCAGACCGGTTCCGGCACCCAGTCCAACATGAACGCCAATGAGGTGATCTCCAACCGCGCCATCGAGATGATGGGCGGCGTCATGGGTTCCAAGAAACCCGTGCACCCCAACGATCACGTCAACATGAGCCAGTCGTCCAACGACACCTATCCCACCGCCATGCACATCGCCTCGGCGGTCGAGGTCGCCCAATCGGTGATCCCGGCGCTGGAGCACCTGCATGGGGCGCTGAAGGCGAAGTCGGAAGCCTTCGCCCACATCATCAAGATCGGCCGCACCCACACCCAGGACGCCACGCCGCTGACGCTGGGTCAGGAGTTTGGCGGCTATGCGCACCAGGTCGCCATGTCGAAGCGCCGCGTGGAGGAAACCCTCTACGGCCTGTACGAGTTGGCGCAGGGCGGCACCGCCGTGGGCACTGGGCTGAACGCCCCCGTAGGTTTCGCCGAGCTGGTGGCCGCCAAGATCGCCGGGATCACCGGCCTGCCCTTCGTGACCGCGCCCAACAAGTTCGAGGCTCTGGCCGCGCATGACGCCATGGTGTTCAGCCACGGCGCGCTGACGGCGACCGCGGGCGCCCTTTTCAAGATCGCCAATGACCTGCGGTTCCTGGGAAGCGGACCCCGCGCCGGGCTTGGCGAACTGGCTCTGCCCGAGAATGAGCCCGGATCTTCAATCATGCCCGGCAAGGTCAATCCCACCCAGGCCGAGGCGCTGACCATGGTTTGCGCCCACGTCATGGGCAACCAGACGGCGATCGCGTTCGCAGGCTCCCAGGGCCATTTCGAACTGAACGTGTTCAATCCGGTGATGGCCTACAACTTCCTGCAGTCCTGCCGCCTGCTGGCGGACGCCTCGATCTCGTTCACTGACAACATGGTGGTGGGCACCGAGGCCCGCGAGGACAACATCAAGGCCAACCTTGAGCGGTCGCTGATGCTGGTGACGGCGCTGAACAGCAAGCTCGGCTACGACAATTGCGCCAAGATCGCCAAGGCGGCGCACAAGAACGGCACGACGCTCCGCGAGGAAGCCGTCGGCGGCGGCTATCTGACGGACGAGGAGTTCGACGAGTATGTGCGACCCGAGAAGATGATTTCGCCGGGGTGAGAGACCGCCATTGACCCCGGCGCCGAACCGGCGCGTGAAGGCTCATGGCCAAGGAAACCGTCTACATCGTGCAGTCGTACAAGGCAGGGCGCGGCAAGTCGTTGAAGGCGGAGCAGCAGGTGGGCTGCAAAACCGCCGAGGAGGCGCGCCGCAAGGCCGAGCGGCTGGGACCCCTGCGCCCCGCCGTGGTCGCCTTCTCGGCCACCGCAGACACCGAGTTGGGCGACTATGACGAGAACCCGGTGATCCTGTTCCGCTCCGGGCCGCTGCCGCATCCGTTCAACGAAGGCTAGGCAAAGAGGCCTTGGCTAAAGGTGAAACCGAGCTATCCTCCGCCCATGGGCAAGGCCGAACTCAGCGTTGATCCGGAGTTGCTGGAGCAGGCCGCCGCCGCTGGCCTCAACGTCGACCTCCTGATCGAGCGCGCACTGCGGCTCGCATTGCAGAAGGCCGACCCCGCGGGAGCGGAGGCTCGAGCCGCCAAATGGGCCGAGGAAAACGCCCAAGCGATCCAGGACTACAACCGCCGCATTCGCGAGCGCGGCGTTTTCAGCGACGGCGTGCGGACCTGGTAGTTGCGTCAGTTTGACGTCTTGCAGAATCAGAACCCCTCAACGCGGGGTTACGCGCCGTACGTCGTGGTCTTGCAGTCACACCACCTTGAGCCACTGGATACTGTGCTGCTGGCGCCGCTCGTCAACGACGCAAGGCGGAGCGTTAGCTCCGTCGATCTAGTGATCGACTTTGGTGGGCAGGCATTGGTGCTGGTTCTGGCCGAGGTCGCAGGCGTCCCAAAGCAAGGGCTCAGTCGCGCGATTGGATCAGTTATTGACCGTGAAGATGAAATCCGTAGAGCGCTGGATCGTTTGTTTACCGGTTTCTAGGCCCGGCGCATGACCGCAAAATCTGCCAGGTCCTGCATTGCCGGCCGCCAGGCATTGGAGCCGAAATCCGTGATCGCCGCCTTGGCGCTCTCGGCGTAGCGCACCGCCAGCGCCAGGGTTTCGTCGAGCGCGCAGGTCTCGTGCATCAACTCGCAGGCACGCTCAAGATCGCCATCCGCCTGTTCGCGACGGTCGATGGTGCGCACCCAGAAGTCGCGCTCGCTCGATGCCGTGCGCGACATGGCCAGCAACAGCGGCAGGGTGACCTTGCCTTCCCGGAAATCATCGCCCGGGTTCTTGCCGAGGGTCTTGGCCTCTCCGGAATAGTCGAGGGCGTCGTCGATCAGCTGGAACGCCAGGCCCAGGTCCTGACCGAACTTGCGCATGGCGCGGCAGTGATCCGCAGGAGCCCCGGCCGACACAGCGCCGGCTTCGGCGGCGGCGGCGAACAACTCGGCGGTCTTGGCCTTGATGATCTCCAGATAGACCTCCTGGCTGAGATCCAGGTCATGGCTGCGGGTCAACTGCAGCACCTCGCCCTCGGAGATTACGCGGCTGGCGCGCGCCAGGATCTCCAGCGCCGACATCGAACCGGCGTCCACCATCAACTCAAAGGCGCGGGCGAAGAGGAAATCTCCCACGAGTACGCTGGCCGGTGCGCCCCAGATCAGGTGCGCGGCCACGCGGCCCCGACGCAACTGCGAGGAATCGACCACGTCATCGTGCAGCAGGGTGGCCGTGTGGATAAACTCGACGGCGGCAGCCAGCTTCAGGCACGCATCGTCCCTTGCGCCGCACAGCCGGGCTGCTGCGATGGTCAGCAGCGGCCGAAGCCGCTTGGCGGAGCCCGCGATCAGGTGGTCAGCCAGCGCCGGAATCACAGGCACGGGACTATCCATGTGCAGCCGGATCAGCCCGTCAACGGCGCGCATGTCCGGGCCCGCGAGCTTGAGCAGCAGGTCCAGCGAGGGCGGTGCGGCAATGGCCTGGGCGGCTTCCAAGCAAGGTTTCCTGTTTCGACCCGACCGCCTGCCCCCAAAGCCGCCGTTTGGCGGGACAATGCGGACGCGATAGGGCACGGTCAATATCCGAAGGCTTTACGCCTCTCCCCCGCTGACTCCAAGGCTTGCCGTTATGGATGCCATCACCAATGACTACCTGCTGGACGGTCGCGTTCAGTTGCGCCAGCCTGTTCGCGGTTATCGCGCCGGGCTGGACGCCGCCTTGCTGGCGGCGGCCTGTGACGCCAGGCCAGGCCAGCGGGTGCTGGAGGCCGGTTGCGGGGCGGGCGGCGCCCTGCTTGCTGCGGCCTCGCGGTGTCCGGAGGTTCGGTTCACCGGCGTCGAACGCGACCCTGACGCCCTGTCGCTGGCGAACGAGAACATCGCGCTGAACGGGTTTCAGGACCGCGTTGAGGCGATCGAAGGCGATGTCGCCGTCCGCTTCTCCGCCTTGGGTATCGAACCGTTTGACGCCGCCATGAGCAACCCGCCGTTCTTTGACGAAAGTGGAGCGCTGCGGGGCCCTTCGCCAGAAAAGCGCGCCGCCTGGATGGCTGATGACGGATTGGCGGCCTGGATAGGTTTCATGTCCAAGGGTGTCCGCGAGGGCGGCAGCCTGACCCTGATCCACCGCGCTGATCGGTTGGCCGACATCCTGGCGCTGCTGGGCGAGAAGTGCGGCGGGATCCAGATCCTGCCCATCCACCCGTTCGCAGATGAACCGGCCAAACGGGTGCTGGTGCGCGCGATCAAGACCGGCAAGGCGCCGCTGAGATTATTGCCGGCCCTCGTGCTGCACGACCGCGATGGCGACAAGCACCGGCCCGAGGTCGAGGCGATCCTGCGCGGTGAGGCGGCGATCAGCTGGCACTGAGCGACCGCGTCCGCGACCTTGACGCAATGAGCGCCACCCGCCAAGGTCAGCCACCGTTCCTGATGAACGCCGCAGCAGAGGAGGATGTTTCATGTCGCCCATTGCGCCCGCAGCCCCTCGCTGCGTCACGGCTGTTGCCGCGTAGGCAAGAGATCACGTCAAACCGGGATCTCCGCCGTCGACGCCTGATCGGCTTTCGACATCAAGGACACTCCCATTGCTGACCTCCTATGGCTGGAGCGAAACGCTCCGGAACGACTTTGCCATTCACGCCGCCCAGGGCCTCGTGCCCGGCCGGATCATCGTGCAACAACGGGGCGGCTATCGCCTGATCACCGAGCTGGGCGAGATCGACGCCCGGGCGACCGGGCCGCTGATGAAGGCCGCCACCGATATCTCGCGCCCCGCCGCCGGCGACTGGGTGGCGGTGGAAGCCCGGCCCGGGGAGACCACCGCCCTGGTCCACGCCGTGCTGCCACGCTCGACCGCCTTCATCCGCAAGGCGTCGGGCCCCCGAGCCGGCGCGCAGGTAGTAGCGGCCAATGTCGATGTGGCCTTCCTGGTCGCGTCGCTGAACGCCAACCTCAACCCGCGTCGGCTGGAACGCTATCTGGCCACCACGCACGAGAGCGGCGCCAGACCGGTGATCGTCCTGACCAAGGCCGACCTCACCGAATTCCTCGACGAGGACGTGGCCGAGATCGAAGCCATCGCCTCCGGGGCCCCGGTGCTGGCGATCTCCGCGAAGACCGGCAAGGGACTGGAAACCCTCGATACCTGGCTGCGTCCCGGCCAAACGGCGGTGCTGCTGGGCTCGTCGGGCGCGGGCAAGTCCACCCTGCTCAACGTGCTGGCGGGCGAGGAGCGGATGGCCACGCGGGAAGTGCGCGCCGCCGACGACCGCGGCCGCCACACCACCACCCACCGCGAACTGGTCCTGCTGCCGTCGGGCGCCCTGATCCTCGACACCCCGGGCATGCGCGAACTGGGCCTTTGGGACGCCGACGAGGGGGTCTCGGCCACCTTCGCCGACATCGAGGAACTGGCCACCCAGTGCCGGTTCCGCGATTGCAGCCACGGCGAGGAGCCCGGGTGCGCCATCCAGGCCGCCATCGACGCCGGCGAGCTGGACCCCGGGCGACTCTACAGCTTCGAGAAGCTGCAGGCCGAACTGGCACATGACCGCCGCAGGCAGGACCCGCTGCTGGCCCAGGAACACAAGAAGCTCTGGGCCTCGCGCGGCAAGGCCGGCAAGGCGCGAATGAAGCAGAAGGGCCGGATGCCGGACGAGTAGGCAGATCGGGAGGCAGCAGCGCCCCCACCATCACTTCGTGATCCCCCTCTCCGTTGTGACGGGGGGACCGGGTCCGCGCCCCTCACCTCACCCCTTGATCTGCCCATCCAGGAACTTCCTGATGCCCGCGCCATAGGGCGGGCGGAGCATTTTCAGGGGGCCGATATCCTTCTTCATCTGGGTGAAGACGGCCTTGCGGTGGCTGAATTCGCGGAAGCCGTCAGCGCCGTGATAGCTGCCCATGCCGGAGGGGCCGACGCCGCCGAACGGCAGGTCCTCCTGGGCCACATGCATGACCACGTCATTGATGGTGACGCCGCCAGCGGTGGTGTGGGTGAGTACGCGCTCCTGCTCGGCCGAGTCAGCGCCGAAGTAGTAGAGGCCCAGCGGCCGGTCGCGACCGTTCACATAGGCGATGGCCTCATCCAGGGTGTTGTAGCCCTTGACCGGCAGGACGGGGCCGAAGATTTCCTCCTGCATCACCTTCATGTCGTCGGTGGGATCGAGGATCAGGGTCGGGGCAATCTTGCGGTGCTCCTGCTGGGAAAGATCCTCGCCTTCGGGCTTCAGCTCGATCACCCGGGCGCCCTTCGCGCGGGCGTCGTCGATATAGCCGGTGATGCGGTCAAAGTGCCGCTGGGCGACGACGGCGGTGTAGTCGGGATTGTCCTTGATCGTCGGGAACATGGTCGAGACCGAGGTACGGGCAGCGGCGACGAACGCCTCCACCTGGTCCTGGGGCGCAAGCACATAATCGGGAGCCAGGCAGATCTGGCCGGCGTTGAGGGTCTTGCCGTTCATCACCCGGGCGGCGGCGGTGGACATGTCGGCCGAACGGCCGAGGATCACCGGGCTCTTGCCGCCCAGTTCCAGGGTGACGGGGACCAGGTTCTCGGCTGCCGCGCGCATCACGTGGCGAGCCACCGAGGTCGCGCCCGTGAAAATCAGGTGGTCGAAGGCGAGGTGCGAGAAGGCCTCGCCGATCTCCGGCCCGCCAGTGACCACAGCAATCTCCTCCTCCGAGAAGGCGCCGGACAGCATGGTCTTCATCAGCTCGGAGGTGACGGGGGTGTACTCGGACGGCTTGATCATCGCCCGGTTGCCGGCTGCCAGGATACCGGCGAGCGGGGCGAAGGTGAGGTTCACCGGGAAGTTCCAGGGGCTGATCACGCCCACCACGCCCTTGGGCTGATAGCGCACCTCGGCCTTCGCGCCGAACAGGCCAAGGATGGCCGGTGTGGGCTTGCGTTTCTCGGTCCGCATCCACTTGCGCAGATTGTCGCGGGCGTGCTGCAGCGGACCGATCGAACCGGCGACGTCGGTGAAGGCCGTCGCTTCGCGCGAGCGCGCGCCGAAGTCAGTGTTCAGCGCGTCCTCAATGGCCCGGCGGTTCTCGCGCAGCAGCCGGATGCAGCGGTCGATGCGCTCGATCCTGAGCTCCGCCGAGGCCTCGCCGTCGCGCAGGTGGGCGGCTTTCTGGCGCTCCAGGATGGCCTGCATTTCCATGGGGGGTCTTTCTTTGTGCGGGTTTGGCCGGAGGGCGCTTTACGCAGATAGTTAAGGTTGTCGGGTTGCGGTGCAAGTTCCATCCTGGCATCTGCCCAAAACGAAAGAAGCCCGGGGCTTTCCCGGGCTTCCAAGATTTTCGCTGGGGCCCCGCCTGCGCGAGGATGACCCGCTTCGCGCTCAGTTCCGGGACGTATCCACCAGGGCGTTCTTGGTGATCCAGGGCATCATGGCGCGCAGGCGCTGGCCCACTTCCTCGATCTGGTGCTCGGATCCACGACGACGGGTGGCCTTGAAGGAGGGCGCGCCGACGGCGTTTTCCTGCATGAAGTCGCGCACGAAGCGGCCCGACTGGATGTCCTCCAGTACGCGCTTCATCTCGGCCTTGGTGTCGGCGGTGACGATGCGGGGGCCGGTGACATACTCGCCGTACTCGGCCGTGTTGGAGATCGAGTAGTTCATGTTGGCGATGCCGCCTTCGTAGATCAGGTCCACG
Organism: uncultured Alphaproteobacteria bacterium; assembly: GCA_903909375.1. GTDB lineage: Bacteria > Pseudomonadota > Alphaproteobacteria > Caulobacterales > Caulobacteraceae > Phenylobacterium. Next base: position 18,206 of record CAIVVM010000039.1, on the reverse strand, counting down.
ATGAGCTTCACCTCGTGCAGGCACTCGAAATAGGCCATTTCCGGCGCGTAGCCGGCCTCGACCAGGGTCTCGAAGCCCGCACGGATCAGTTCGACGAGGCCGCCGCACAGCACGGCCTGCTCGCCGAACAGGTCGGTCTCGCATTCCTCGCGGAAGTTGGTCTCGATGATGCCCGAGCGGCCACCGCCAATCGCCGACGCATAGGCCAGACCCAGATCCATGGCGCCGCCGGTCGCGTCCTGGTGGACGGCGATCAGGCAGGGCACGCCGCCGCCCTTCTGGTACTCGCCGCGCACCGTGTGGCCGGGGCCCTTGGGGGCGACCATCAGCACGTCGATGCCGGCCGCCGGCTCGATCAGGTTGAAGTGTACGTTCAGGCCGTGGGCGAACAGCAGGGCCGTGCCGGCTTTGATGTTGGGGGCGATCTCGGCGTTGTAGATACCGCGCTGCAGCTCGTCGGGCGCCAGCACCATGAGCACGTCGGCCCACTTGGCGGCGTCGGCCACGCTCATGACCTTCAGGCCGTCAGCTTCTACCTTCTTGGCGGTGGCCGAGCCGGGCTTCAGCGCCACGGCCACATTCTTCGCGCCGGAGTCATGCAGGTTCAGCGCGTGGGCCCGGCCCTGGCTGCCGTAGCCTACGATGGCGATCTTCTTGTCCAGGATGCGGGAAATGTCGGCGTCGCGGTCATAGTAAACGCGCATGATCGTACTCCTGGAGGATCAGAAAGGCTGGGACCCGCGCAACGGCGGGGCAGCAAAGCGGGCGCTTTCCAGCGGTTTTTTGCCCAAAGGTCAAGGGAAGGCGCATCATGGGCTGTTCAGACAGCTTCGCAACCCGTGCCGAAACATGGCAGATCGGCCGGATGATCGAGGTCTCCCCCGACATCACGCTCGGCGACGATGAGGTCCAGGTGCGCGCGGTCCGCGCCTCCGGGCCGGGGGGACAGCACGTCAACAAGGTCTCGACGGCCATTGAACTGCGGTTTGATGTGCGGGGGTCGCCGTCGTTGACGCCCTACGTCCAGGCGCGGCTGGAAAAGCTGGCGGGCAGCCGCCTGACCCTTGAGGGCGTCATCGTAATGGTGGCGCAATCCCGTCGTTCGCAGGAAATGAACCGGCAGGAGGCGTTCGAGCGGCTGTTCGACCTGATCCGCAAGGCTGCCGAACCTCCGCCCCCGCCGCGCAAGAAGACGCGGCCGACCTACGCCTCGAAGCTGCGGCGGATCGAGGGCAAGGTGAAGCGCGGCGGCGTCAAGGCGTTGCGGGGACGGCCGGCCGGGGAGGATTGAGCGTTCTGACCACGCGCCCACTCCGGTCATCCCCGCGAAAGCGGGGACCCAGATGGCAGGCAGAGTCGTGAGCCAGAGGCCGTACGGCGCTCATCCAACCAACCATTGCGCCCGATGATCTGGGTCCCCGCCTTCGCGGGGATGACCGGTTTTTTGGTTGACTCAGATCGTGGCGTCGAAGACTTCGGCGCCGGGGGTGTTCTTGCGGATGTTCTCGATGGCTTTCTTGGCGCCGGACTTGGAGGAATAGGCGTCGGTGGAGAAGACCACTTCGCCGTTCTGCACGAACCGCACGCGGTGTTCGCCGACCTTGTCCTTGTAGATTTCGAACCTGTGGGCCATCGCGCGTCTCCTGTTTCAGTGAGCACAACTGCACCCAGCCTCCAAGTCTACCCTTGGAGGCCGGGGGTCAACCGCTGAACGCGACAAACCTGTGACGAACGCTCAGTCCGTCGTGTCGTCGATCTCCGCATCCGGGCCATTTTTCTTGATACTTTCGATCGCGTTCCTGGCTCCGGCCTTGGTGGCGTAGCCCTCGGTGGAGAACATCACTTCGCTGTTGTACTTGAACCGGACGCGGAACTCGCCCGCCTTGTCCTTGTAGATTTCGAACTTGTGCGCCATGGGCCACCCTGAGAAATGTGTAGGAACCAGGATGATCTTAGGCTCGCACTGCCGCTCCGGGTCAAGCGCTTCGGAGGCTCTGGCCTGCACAGACGGATTTCGCGTATAAGGAGGTCATGTCGCGACAGCACCTTCTCTGCATCATCGCCCTCAGCGCCCTCACCACGGCCTGCGCCTCGCCCAGCCTCGGTCCGCCACCCCCGGCGCCCGCGCCAGTCCAGAACGCCACCTTCAGCGCCGCTGACTTCGCATGGTCACAACGGGCCGGCGCCAATGTGGTGGCCGGACAGGTAAGTCATCGCCAGGGCGCCACGGCCTATACCTGCGCCGGCTCCAGCGTGGTGCTGACGCCCGAGACGCCTTGGTCGCGCCGCAGGATGGCCGCGCTCTACGGGTCAACCGAACGTGCCGCCCTGCCCAGCGAGGACGTTCGGGCGCGCACACCCAATGCGCCACCAGGCGATGCAACGCCGTTTGTGAAACGCACAACCTGCGATGACGCCGATCAGTTCGCCTTTGCCGGTCTGGCCGACGGCGCCTGGTTCGCCATCACCATCGCCCGGCCCACCGCCAATGGCCGGGGCGTCAGCATGGCGCTGATGCGCCGGGTTGTGGTGCGTGGCGGCAAGCGCGTTCCACTGACGCTCTGACGCTTCAGTGAACCTTGGCGCGTCCGATCTCCAGGCCGTCTGCGCCGCCGCGTACATCGATCACCGAGCCGTCGTCCAGATTGCCGGCCAGCAGCTTGCGCGCGATAGGGTCGATCAGCTCCTTCTGGATCACCCGCTTCAGCGGGCGCGCGCCATAGACCGGGTCGTAGCCGCGCTCGCCCAGCCAATGCAGCGCCGCGGCGTCCAGGGCGATCGACATGCGTCGATCGGCCAGCAGCCTTTCGACCCGCTGCAGCTGGATGCGGACGATGTCGTCCATCTCGCTGCGGCCCAGGCGCTTGAACAGGATGATCTCGTCGATCCGGTTCAGGAATTCGGGGCGGAAGTGGTGTCGCACCTCTTCCATCACCAGCGGGCGGGCCTTCTCGACCTCGTCGCCGTCGGCCAGGGCCGCCAGATGCGATGAACCCAGATTCGAGGTCATGATGATCAGTACATTGCGGAAATCCACCGTCCGGCCCTGGCCGTCGGTCAGGCGACCGTCATCCAGCACCTGCAGCAGCACATTGAACACGTCCGGGTGGGCTTTCTCGACCTCGTCGAACAGCACCACCTGATAGGGCCTGCGGCGCACGGCCTCGGTGAGCGCGCCGCCTTCGTCGTAGCCGACGTAGCCGGGAGGCGCACCGATCATGCGACTGACCGAGTGCTTCTCCATGTATTCGCTCATGTCGAGCCGGGTGATCGCCTGCTCGTCGGCGAACATGAATTCGGCCAGCGCCTTGGTCAGCTCGGTCTTGCCGACGCCCGTGGGACCCAGGAAGAGGAACGAGCCGATGGGGCGGTTGGGATCCTGCAGGCCGGCGCGGGCGCGCCGGACGGCGTCGGAGACGGCGGCCAGCGCTTCCTCCTGACCCACGACACGGTCCCGCAGGCTGTCTTCCATCCGCAGCAGTTTCTCGCGCTCGCCCTCCAGCATCTTTTCGACCGGCACCCCGGTCCAGCGGGAGACCACGGCGGCGATCTGTTCGGCGTCGACCACCTCGGGCGTCATGGCGTCGGCGCTGTTCTCGGCGGCCTCGGCCTCGGCCAGGCGCTTTTCCAGCTGCGGGATTTCGCCGTAGGCGATCTCGGAGGCGCGCTGCAGGTCGCCGCGGCGTTGCGCGCTGACGAGTTCCGCCCGCAGACGGTCCAGCGCCTCACGGCTTTGGGCGCCGGCGGAGACCTTGTCCTTTTCCGCCCGCCAGCGGCTGGTCATCTCGGCGGACTGGCCTTCCAGATCGTTGAGCTCCTCCTCCAACTTCTCGAGACGCGCCTTCGAGGCCGCGTCCGGCTCCTTGGCCAGGGCCTCGCGCTCGATCTTGAGCTGCACGACCCGGCGGTCGATCTCGTCCAATTCCTCGGGCTTGGAATCCACCGCCATCCGCACGCGGCTGCCGGCCTCGTCCATCAGGTCGATGGCCTTGTCGGGCAGGAAGCGGTCGGTGATGTAGCGGTTGGACAGGGTGGCGGCGGCCACGATGGCGCTGTCGGAGATGCGCACGCCGTGGTGCACCTCGTACTTCTCTTTCAGGCCGCGCAGGATCGAGATGGTGTCCTCCACGGAGGGCTCATCCACCATCACCGGCTGGAAGCGCCGTGCGAGCGCGGCGTCCTTTTCCACATGCTTGCGGTATTCATCGAGGGTGGTGGCGCCCACGCAGTGGAGTTCACCACGCGCCAGGGCGGGCTTGAGCAGGTTGGAGGCGTCCATCGCCCCGTCGCCCTTGCCGGCGCCGACCAGGGTGTGCATCTCGTCGATGAACAGGATGATCGAGCCCTCGGCCGCCGTCACCTCGTTCAGCACCGCCTTCAGCCGCTCCTCGAACTCGCCGCGATACTTAGCGCCGGCGATCAGGGCGCCCATGTCGAGGGAGAGCAGCTTGCGCTCCTTCAGGGCCTCCGGCACGTCGCCGTTGACGATGCGTTGGGCCAGTCCCTCGACCACGGCGGTTTTGCCGACACCGGGCTCGCCGATCAGGACGGGGTTGTTCTTGGTGCGGCGGCTCAGCACCTGGATGGTGCGGCGGATTTCCTCATCGCGGCCGATCACCGGATCCAGCTTGCCGTCGCGGGCGTCCTGGGTCAGGTCGCGGGCGTAGCGCTTCAGGGCGTCGTAGCCGTCTTCAGCCGACGACGAGTCGGCCGTCCGGCCCTTGCGCACCGCCACGGCGGCGTCTTCCAGGCCCTTGGCGGTTACCCCGGCGTCCTTCAGCAGCTTCGCCGCCTCGCCGCCTTCCTTGGCCAGGGCGATCAACAGGCGTTCGGTGGTCACGAACGCATCTCCGGCCGTTTTCGCGCCGGCCTCGGCATCTGCAAAGACGCGGGCCATCTCGGGTTTCATGTAGAGCTGGCCGGACCCGCCCTCAACCTTGGGCGTGCGGGCCAGCAGGGCCTCGGCGGCCTTGTCGACCTCATCGGGCCGCCCCCCGGCGCTCTGGATCAGGGCGCGCGACAGGCCGTCACGCTCCTCGAGCAGAACCTTCAGGAGGTGTTCGGGCGCCAACTGTTGATGGCTTCGCGCCAGCGCCAGGCTCTGGGCCGACTGGATCGCCTGTTTGGCGCGGTCAGAATAGATATCGATGTTCATTCGGGGGTCCCCATATCGGCGGAACGCAAGCAACCGCCTTCTGGAAGCACGGTCACCCTGCTGTTCTGAGATAGTGTGGCGCCATGGCCACACAAGGGGCCTTGATAGGGATCAAAGGGGGCGGGTCGAGCCTCAGTTCGGCGGGTTGTGTTTTTCGACAAACGTCATGGTGGCGGTCAGTGTCTGCAGCCGGGTGTCTCCGCGCGACAGCCAGTGGTCCGCGCCGCTCTGGACGATCAACTCAAAGGGCTTGCCGGCCCTTTCAAGCGCGGTGGCCATTATGCGGCTCTGTTCGAGCGGCACCACCGTGTCATCCTTGCCGTGGATCATCAGAACCGGAATTGTCACCCGATCGACATGGGTGACCGGTGAGATTTCGACCAGGGATGGGTCCTTGAGGTCATCCGCGCCCATGAAGCGATTCCAGTAGCGCAGGGCAAACTCATCGGAGTCGACCCGGGCGCCGGCGACAAACCGACGGAGATCCGAAAGGCCGGCGACAGAAACGGCGCAACGGTAGACGCCCGTATCGAGCGTCGCGCCGGCCAATGCGGCGTAGCCTCCATAGCTGGCGCCGACAATGCACACCCGCTTGGGATCAATCAGGCCCCGGCCAGCCAGATAGCGCACGCCGTCGGAAAGGTCGGTCTGCATCTTGCGACCCCACTGACCATAGCCGGCTTCCAGGAACTTTACGCCAAGCCCGCTGGAACCCCGAAAGTTGACCTGCAATACGGCGTAGCCGCGGGAGGCCATGGCCTGAGCCCACCAGTCAAACCCCGGCATATCCCTAACCGCCGGTCCGCCATGGGGGAAAACGATGAGCGGCAGATCCTTTGGCTGCTGTCCACGCGGTGTCGTCAGATAGCCCGAAAGCTCCAGTCCATCAGCCGCCTTGAAGCGCACCGGTTGCTGCGGTGAGATATCTTCCGGTTCAAGGTCGCCGAACTGGGCTCCGAGATACTCAGCCTTTCGCGTCAACAGGTTGACCAGGACGAAGGCAGGGCCGCGCGTACGGGAATCCACCAGAACAACGACCAGTCGCCGATTGGTGGACCACGACTGAAGCTGCACACGGTCGCCTGGAAATGCGTCGACAATACTCCTCCAGGCCGCCTGATCGGACGGATCGAAGAAGGTGTAGCTGTCGTCATCTCCTGCCAGCGTGTATTGGCCGACCAGCCTCCCATCCAACGCGGCCCGCAGGGAACCTTGCAGGTCCATCGCCGCAACAGGCTCGGCAGGAGGGCGGCCGTCGGTCCGCGTTTCCCGCCACTCCCAGCGATCATTCTGACCCTTCTGGGCATACAGGATCGAGGCGTTGTCGCGTCCCAGCCCGATCATGTACGGGCGGTCCAGCGGCGCCAAAGCCGAGGCCGCTTCGCGCCAGCCTGCGCCTTCGCCTTCGCGAACGCGCATAGACCAAGTCTTCGAGCCGCGGGCATAGAACTCTTCGGCAACCGGCGCGCCCGAGGCGTCAAGTGTCCAGCCGATCGTATCCTCGGATCCGGACTCGACCACCCGGTTCACGACGCTGTCCAGATCGACCCGGAAAAGGGTAAGACGCGCCGTGTTGCCCACGAACACGAACCCTTTGACGAAGACTGCCGGCTTGCCCTGATAAACCCGGACGGTTGGCATGCCATAGATGGCGTCCAGGTCGGCCTTGGACGTCGCCATCACCGAACTGATTTTCTTTTTCTCGATGTCGATGATGTTTGCAAAGTACCACTCGCGAAAGCCATTCTGAATGAGGAAGTCTCGCGTGGTCGTCGACGCGACGAGAACCATGTGCCGGTCGCCGGCCCACTGAACATTTCGGATCTTTTTGGTCCCCAGCAGGCCACGAAGCGTCACGCTGCCCGTCGCCAGGTCGCGGACCACCAGTGTCCGTTTTTCTCCATCGGTTACGACAAGGGCGACGGCATGTCCGCTGGGAGAGATCGAGGCGTCTTCAATGGTCGGCAGACGGCCAAAGGCTGAGAGCGGCGCGGAGTTCGCGGGGGCGGCCAACAGAGCCAGAAAAAACGCCAGTACGATCCGCAACCCAGCCATTCACAACGCGCCCCGCCAAATACAATCAAAGATTGCCGTGGATCAGGTTACATCGCAAGCATTCATCCACGATCGCACGCGCCGTACGCCGGTCGGGTGAACACCGGCGTGAGGGAGCAAATCATGTCGCCCTCTGCCCGGACCAACTGCTCTCTCCTGGTGATCTCGTGAAACAGGTCGGGGTGCGCGCACTCGGCCTCCATCGGCTGGATGCGCTCGCCCCGGGCGGGGACTGTAAAGAGCACGGCGTACTCGGCTTTCCAGATCAGGACCCTGGAGCCCCCGGGCCCGTAGATCTAAAGCGCGAAAGGCTGGGACTGGTCGATCTTGAAACGGCGCGGGCTCATCAGGAGCCTAACGCGCGGTGTGGGCACAAGTTCAAACTTCAGTTCAGTTCGGCCTTTTTCGGGGGTTCCGGCGGAAGCGGCGCGATCGGCACGCCGTCCTCCATCAGGTCGCGTACCTCACCGGGCGTGGCCTGGCCGTAGATGCCGCGCTCCTCGGATCGCCCCTCGTGGATCGCGCGGGCCTCGGCCGCGAAACTGTCGCCGACGTCGTCGAAGTTTGCCTCTACGTGGGCCCGGATCCGACCGGCGGCCTCCATCATCATCGCCTGCATACGGGCGGGCTCGACGTCGCGCACGGTGCGGCGGGTGCCTGTAACGGCGGGGGCCATGATCTGTTTGCGGACGGCCTGACTGTCACAAACGGGGCACGCCACCAGGCCGCGACCCTGCTGGTCGTCATAGTCGCTGGACGAGCCAAACCAGCCTTCGAAGTCGTGGCCGTGATCGCAGGATAAGGCGTAGCGGATCATATGACCGCTCAGGCGCCCTGCAGCAGGGCGTCCAGCTTTCCGGCGCGCTCCAGAGCCACCATGTCATCGCATCCGCCGATGTGCTGCCCGGCGATAAAGATCTGCGGGAAGGTGGCGCGGCCCGAGCGCTGGATCATTTCCTGGCGCTTCTCGGGATCGAACGCCGCCTCGATCTCGTCGAAGGCGACGCCCTTGGTTTCCAGCAGTTCGACGGCCCGGATACAGAAGGGGCAGTAGGGCTTGGTGTAGATGGTGACCTGGCTCATGGCGCTCTGGCGACAGTGTGTCTGTTTCACGACCATACATAGGACGTCAGGCCGTGTCCTGCACCCTTGCAATGACGGCAATGTCGACACGCGCCGCGCCTGCCGCCTTCAGCGCCCGCGCGCAGCCTTCTGCGGTGGCGCCGGTGGTCAGAACGTCATCAATCAGGAGGATGCGCAGGCCAGCCACCCGGCTCGCCCGCGACGCCGGAACGTGGAAGGCGTTCGCCACGTTGCGGCGCCGGCCGGAGCCTGACTTGCCGGCCTGCGTCGCGGTCGCCCGGCGGCGCACCAGCGTGTCCGGCAGGTAGGGCGTTCCGCTCAGGACGGCCAGGGGCCGGGCGATCTCGGCGGCCTGGTTGTAGCGGCGGCGCAGCAGCCGGAAGGAGTGCAGAGGCACGGGCGCGATGGCGTCAGCCTCCTCGATCAACTCGCGCGCCGCCCTCGAAAGCCAGCGGGCGAACATCGGCGCCAGGTCCAGACGGTCGGCGTGCTTCAGCTGAAGTATCGGCTCACGCGAGGTTTCGTCGTAGAGGCAGGCGGCGCGCGCCGCATCAAACGCCCGGGGTCGGGCCAGGCAGGCGGCGCACCGCGCGCCCGGATCAAAATCAAACGGCGTGCCGCAGCCGTCACAAACCGGCCCGTCCAGAAACCGGATCCGGCTCCAGGTTTCCGAGGTAAATCCGCCTGCCAGCGGGCGCGGCCCGCCGTCCAGCGCCTGTGGCGGGAACAGCATATCCAGCGCTCCGCGCCACGCTGCCTGCGCTTTGGGCTTCCAACGGGCGGCGAAATCGCCATCTTCCGCGCTCATGCCCGCTTCTCCATCCCCTCTGCCGCCCCGCCTGTTTGACCGGGCGCTCCACCGCAAGCGGCTGACGCGGGCGGCGCATGGCTTTGCGGAGGCGGACTTCCTGCATCGCCGCGCAGCCCTGGATCTGGCCGAGCGTATCGGCCCCATCCTGCGCACCTTTCCTCTGGCCGTCGAGCTTTCCGCGCGGCGGGGTGCGTTCCGGGAGGCGCTGGACGATGCGGCGTCGGATCGGGTGGGCCACCTCATCGAAGTCGATCTGTCGCCCGCCATGCTAGCCGGCCGAGCTGACGCGCGCCTCGTCGCCGACGAGGAGCGGCTGCCTTTCGCCGAGGCCAGTCTTGACCTGGTTGTATCAACCCTGGGGCTTCACTGGACCAATGATGTCGTCGGCGCGCTGATCCAGATTCGCCGCACCCTGAAGCCTGGCGGATTGTTCCTTGGCGCCTTCCTGGGCGGGACAACCCTCACCGAGCTGCGCCAGTCGCTGGTGGCCGCCGAAAGCGAGATCCTGGGTGGCGCAGGCTCGCGCATCTCGCCATTCGCCGACTTGCAGGACGCGGCGGGCCTGCTGCAACGCGCCGGGTTCAAGGAGCCGGTGGCCGATGTGGATACGGTGACGGTGACCTACGATCACCCGCTCAAGCTGTTGCTGGATCTGCGTCGGATGGGCGAAACCAGCGTGCTGGCTGACCGTCACCCGAAGCCCTTGACCCGCACCCTGCTGGCCCGCACCGCCGAGGTCTACGCGGAAAGGTTCTCCCGGCCCGACGGTCGCCTTACGGCGACTTTCGAGATCATCACGCTCACCGGCTGGGCAGCCGGTTAGTCACTTTCCGGGATCGCAATCAGCTCGATCTCGAACAGCAGGGTGCTGTTGGCGGGAATGGGATCACGGTAGCGCGCGCCGTAGGCGATTTTCGAGGGAATCACGAACTCCCAGGTTTCGCCCGCCCGCATCATGGGCACACCCTCCTGCCAGCCCTTGATCAGGCGCGGCAGTGGGAAGGTAGCGGGTGCGCCGCGCGCGCGCGAGGAATCGAAAACTCTCCCGTCGATGAAACGGCCTACATAGTGGATGGTCACGACCGCATCGGGCGCAGGCATGGGGGCGGAACCCTTCGCAGCCTTGACCTTGCGATACTGAAGGCCGCTTTCGGTGACCTTCCAGCCGGGCCGCTGGAGGCTCCAGGCCTCATAGGCCGCCTGGCCCTGTTCCCATTGTTCTTGCGGCGTGCCGGAATAGGCCACGGGCGCGGCGGCGGGTGGTGCGCGAGTGGCACAGGCGCCCAGCGCCAGGGTCGCGACGAGGGCGATGATCAATCGTTTGGTCATGTCGGGTCCGGGAAAGCCAAGGGAAGCTTCCTAGAACGCGGCGATGTCAGGGGGAAGTGTCGGCTGGCCTGCCGCCCGATCAGGAGGGGGCTGGGGGGGCTTTTCAGGATCCGAACCGGAGACTGGCCAACCGACAGATGCATAGATGACGCCCGCTTGTGTTCAGGCCGGGCCGGCATTGAGGCCATTTCGGGGCGTTGTTCCCGGGCCACAGGCGCCGGGTCATTTTGTCCGGACAACTTGATGCGCCTTGCATTACCCCCCCGGGCCGGATGAACTGGCCACAACGACGTTCGCTCCAACCGCGAATGTCAGGGCGTGGGGCCCCGCGGCGCTTCCGGAATCTCAGGTTCCGCGCGGATAACGACGAAGCGGCAGAGGCGGTCCGAAAGGGCCGCCTTTCTTGTATCCGCCAAAGGCATTGCGCGCTCCCGCGGCAAAGGCCATGTGGTTTCCCAACGATCAAACCCTGAGGAAACACCATGACGAGCGCCCTTCCGACCCACGGCCTGCAACTGCGATCCCTGATCAAGTCCAGCGGCGAGCTGGAATTGTCGCTGGCCACTGTTGATGTGGCCGCGCCGGTCGGCGACGAAATCCTGGTCCGGATCGAGGGCTCGCCGATCAATCCGTCCGATCTGGGCCTGTTGCTGGGAGCCGCCGACATGTCGACCGCGACGGCAAGCGGCGGTGTGGTTACGGCCAAGGTGGCTCCGGCCATGATGCGCGCAATGGCGGCGCGGGCCGATGAGTCCATGCCTGTTGGAAACGAAGGCGCCGGCACCGTGATCGCCGCCGGCCCTGGCGAGGCTGCGCAGGCGTTGCTGGGTCGCAAGGTGGCGATCCTGGGCGGCGCCATGTACGCCCAGTATCGCACGGTGAAGGCGGCCGACGCCCTGCCCCTGCCGGCAGACGCCAGCGCTGCCGACGGCGCTTCCTGCTTCGTCAATCCGCTGACAGCGCTGGGTATGGTCGAGACCATGCGCCGCGAAGGCCACACCGCCCTTGTCCACACCGCAGCCGCCTCCAACCTGGGCCAGATGCTCAACAGGATCTGCCTCAAGGACGGGGTGGAGCTGGTGAACATCGTCCGAAGCCCGGAACAGGCGAAAATCCTGACCGATATCGGCGCAAAGCATGTGGTGGACTCCAGCTCCGCCACGTTCATGGAAGACCTGGTCGCCGCCCTGACCATCACCGGCGCTACCCTGGCCTTTGACGCCATCGGCGGCGGCAAGCTGGCCAGCCAGATCCTGAGCGGAATGGAACAGGCCGCCAATTCCAGGCCCGGCAGCTACAGCCGCTATGGCTCCACCACCTACAAGCAGGTCTACATCTACGGTGGCCTCAGCACGGCGCCGACCGAACTGGTCCGCAGCTACGGCATGTCATGGGGCCTGGGCGGCTGGCTGCTGACGCCCTTCCTCATGAAGATCGGCGCCGCCGAGGCCCAGAAACTGCGCCAGCGCGTCGTCGATGAATTGAAGACGACCTTCGCAAGCCACTACACCGCCGAGATTTCGCTGCAGGAGGCGCTGCAGCCCGATGTAATTGCGGCCTATAATCGAAAGACAACGGGTGAAAAATACCTGATCAACCCCAACAAGGGCTGATATCGACGCGGGCAGAGGGTGGATGGGGTTCAGGCGGCCCTGTCCACGCTGTCTGGATTTGTAACGCATTGCAGTCCGTCCTCGAAGTCGAGGAAGATATCCATCAGTTCCTCCGGACTGACCGCGACGCGCCGACCAAGTGGAAATCTGAAGCGCCAGAAACTGGCAATGTGCTGCACGGCGCCCGATTGCTCGCCCAGGGACATGAACATGGCGGGCGCGGCGAGCAGAAAGTCCCTGAAAGCGGTGGGCTGGCCATCAACGGTCAGGGACGAATAGGCCTCGTCGTAGACGGAGAGCATCTGTTTGACGCCCTTCAGAGCCTGCCCGATCGCCGCCTCAAGCCGTATTCGCGCTTTGGGGAGATAGTCGGTGGTCTCCATTGAATTGGGGCCACGCGCCCGGATCTCGGTGACCTCCTTCAGGATCTCGGACAGTTGCGGGGTCAGGTCCGTCAGGACCCACTTGTAGTAGAGGAATCCGCGCCATCCGAAGACGCCATCGGCATAGTCCTTGTCGCTGAGACGCAGGACCTCCTTGAGCGGCCCGAATCCTTCGTCGGGCGAATTGGAGAGCAACTTGTCCACCAGTCTGGATGCCGCGAAGACCGAATTGCTGGACTGGCCGGACGAGAGACGTACCAGCGCCATGACCTGCTCACGCACGAATGCGTACATGCGCTCCAGATCAGGCTCGGAGATGGCGAAGTACCGCCTGGCCGGATCGATGCCGTGCCGCTTCAAATGTTCCCGAAGCAGGAACGGATCCAGGGAGGGCAGTTCATCGATCAGGTCCAGGACCTGTCGATCCCGCCGCCCCGGCCGCAGCCCTTCGCCAAACATGTCGATGGCCGCCTGTTCGAAGTCCTTCTGGCCTACCATCAGATACCGTGCGCCGAGCCTCAGGTCCGTCGCATCAATGGGGGCCATGATCTTCGTCGTGGACGAGAGCGGATTATGGAAGAGGTCGAGTTCGTGCGGTCGTACCCGGTGCTTGACGAAAATGCTGCCGTTCAGATTACTGTTCTCGAAGAAGGGGTGCTCGTTCATCGAGGGATCGAGCTTTGCCTGTCGACGCGCGGCGACAAGGTTGAGTACGCGCGCAGTGGACGCCGACTCTTCCAAGGCGATCAGACTACGGACACTACGATCCTTCATGGATGTTCCCACCAGCCTGGAATTTGACTCTGAAAGACCAAGGTGAGCCTTAAATGGAAATTTCCTGCTAAATTCATGATGAAGCGCGTGATTATTCAGAAGCCAATCGCTTGCGAGCCCGCTGCCGCTCCCGGGATCCCCTGGATTACCTTCAGGCAGGGGCGTCCCCTTCCGCAAAGGACAGAGTGCACCATATGAAGATTGACCTGCTGTCTCCCGCAAGCTTCGCCAGCGGACAGCCGCATGGGCAGTTCGACTGGCTCCGGACAAACGCCCCGGTCCAATGGCACGACGAGCCGGGTGGCAAGGGTTTCTGGGCCGTCACCCGCCATGCCGAGGTATGGGCCGTAGATCGGGATTTCGAGACCTATTCTTCCGAGCCCACGATCATGATCACCGACCCGGCGTCCGAGATGGGCTTTGGCGGCCACAAGATGATGCTGATGATGGATCCGCCGGAGCATACGGCCTTTCGCAAGCTGATCCGGTCCGAGTTCACGGAGCCCGCCGCCCGACTGCGACAGGGGCGTATTCAGCAGCTGGCCCGGCAGATCGTCGACGCCGTGATTGAGCAAGGCAAATGCGACTTCGTGGACCAGATCGCCGGCGAGATGCCGTCATTCGTGATCGCCGAATTGATGGGTTTGCCTCTGGAGGACGGTCGCGAACTCTACAAGCTGACCGAGATCATTCACACCGCGCCCGAGGCCCTGCCGCCCGGCGCCGGCGGCCAGGCCGTGATGAAGATGTTCGAGTATGGATCCCGGGTGATTGCCGAGAAGCGCGCCCGGCCGGGCGATGATCTGGCCTCAAGGCTGCTGGCCTGCGAGGTAGACGGCCGCAAGCTGGAGGACATGGAGTTCCTGCTGTTCTTCCTGCTGCTGGTCGACGCAGGCGGCGACACGACCCGCAATCTGCTGTCGGGCGGACTGCTGGCGCTTATGGAGAACCCGGACCAGTATGCCTGGCTGATGGCCGACCTTGAGGCCCGCCTGCCCAGCGCGCGGGAGGAACTGCTACGCTGGACCAGCCCGGTGATCTACATGCGCCGGACCGCCACGCGCGATGCCGAGTTGGCCGGTCAGTCGATCCGGGCCGGCGACAAGGTGGTGATGTACTTCGGCGCCGCCAACCGCGACCCCGCCGTCTTCGACCGGCCTGATGTGCTGGACCTCTCGCGTCCCGAAAATCCCCAGATCGCCTTCGGCACCGGCCCGCATGGCTGCCTTGGCCAGCACATTGCCCGGATAGAAATCGACGCCATGCTGCACGAGGTGCTGACCCGGATGACGGACTTCAGGCTGGCCGCCCCCGTCGAGTGGCTGGCCTCCAACTTCATCTCCGGTCCAAAGGCGATGCCCATTCGGTTCCGCCAGCGCTAGACCACGACTTACCCCGTCTCTGGGCGATGGCGACAGGCAAGTCGTACCGTCAGCGCCTCGCCAGAGCCTTCGCCACAACCGGCGCCAGTTTCGCCGTGATCACCTGAACACCCTGGGCGTTGGGGTGGATGCCGTCGGGCTGATTAAGCTCACGCTTGCGCGCCACGCCGTCGATCAGGTTGGGATAGAGCGGCACGCCGTGGGCCTTGGCCAGGCTGGTGAAGACCGCATTGAAGTCGCGGGCATACCCGCCGCCAACCTCGGTCGGTGCGGCTATGCCCACCAGCAGCACCGGAATTTTGCGGACCTTCAGCTTCTTGAGAATGCCATCCAGGTTTGCACGTGTGCTGCGCGGGTCCAGCCCCTGCAGCAGGTCGTTGCCGCCCAGCGCCACGATAGCCAGGCTGGTGTCCTTCTGGACGCTGAAGTCGACCCGGCCCAGACCACCCGCCGTCGTGTCGCCGCTGACGCCGGCGGCGCGCACGACATTGGCCACGCCCATCCGGGTAAGCGCCGCCTGCAGCTGGCTCGGCAGGGCGGCCCTGCCGGGGAGGCCGTAGCCCGCCGTAATGGAGTCTCCCAGCATGGTGATGACCGCCGGTTTCGCGGCCAGGGTCGGCCAGGCCGCCACAAATAGCGGCAAAGCGAAAAAGGTTCTGCGAGAGGGTCTTGGCGAGGTCATGAACGTCCTATGTAAGGGAGCTGTCGCATCACTCAACTGCCGGGGACCTCATTGGACGATTTACCGCCGCTCGTGCTGGACAATGTGGGTTTGACCCTGCCGTCCTCGGCCGGTCCTGTCGAAATTCTCCGCAACCTCAGCCTGACCCTGAACAAGGGCGAACAGGTAGCGCTGATCGGCGCCTCAGGCTCCGGAAAATCATCCCTGATCGCGGTGGCCGCAGGTCTGGAGCGCCCCAGCACCGGACGCGTGGAACTGTTTGGCCAGGATCTGGGGGCCCTCGATGAGGACGGCAGGGCAAAACTCCGGCGCGGTCGCGTCAGCCTGGTGTTTCAGTCCTTCCACCTGCTGCCCAACATGACCGCCGAGGAAAACGTCGCCGCGCCGATGGAGATCGCGCGCAAGCCCGGCGCGATGGACCAGGCGCGGCACTGGCTCGACCGCGTGGGCCTCAGCGCTCGGGCGCGGCACTATCCGCACCAACTTTCCGGTGGTGAGCAGCAACGTGTCGCACTGGCGCGGGCGCTGGCGCCCAGCCCGGCCCTGCTGTTCGCCGATGAACCCACCGGCAATCTCGACAGCGCCAATGCCCGGATGGTGGCCGACATGCTGTTCGATCTGGTCAACCAGACCGGTGCGGCGCTGTTGCTGGTCACCCACGATCCGGCTCTGGCGGCGCGGGCACAGCGCTCGATCACCCTTCGCGACGGCCGTCAGGTCGAGGCGGTATGACCCCGCTCTGGTTGCGGTTCGCAGCGCGGGAACTGCGGAGCGGCGTCAAGGGCTTCCGCATATTCCTGGCCTGTCTGGCGCTGGGCGTGGCCGCCATCGCGGCGGCCAGCTCGACGGCGGAAGCATTCCGGCGCGGACTGGCCAGCGAGGCCCGCGACATCCTGGGTGGCGACATCGCCGTCTCGGTAAACCAGCGCCAGATGACACCCGCCGAGCGGCAGAAGCTGGAGGCGCGCGGGCGTGTGACCTATTCGGTCGCCTCGCCGGCCATGGCCGAGGCGCCCTCCGGCGAGCGGCGACTGGTGGAGTTCAGGGGCGTGGACAGCGCCTATCCGCTGGCCGGCGCCGTCACCCTCAGGGGCGGCGGCAACCTTCAACCCGCCCTCGCCCGCCGAGACGGCGTCTGGGGCGCGGCCGTTGAACAATCCCTGCTCGATCGACTGGGTCTCGGGGTAGGCGACACATTCCTGGTCGGCAATGTGCCGATGCGGGTCAACGCCGTGCTGGAACAGGAGCCCGACCGGCTGTCGCGAGGCTTCCAGCTGGGACCAAGGGTGCTGACCGCGCGCGGCGCCCTGGAACAGGGCGGGATGCTGAAGCCGGGTCTGCCATTCGGTGAAACAGCGCGGATCGCGCTGAAGCCCGGGCTGGTCATGGCCCGCGAGAAGGTCAGCGTGCAGCGCGACATCAAGGGCGGCGTTCGCGTGCGGGATCGTAATGACGCCGCGCCGGGCGTCAGCCGGATAATTGACCAGTTGGAGTACTTCCTGGGCTTCATAGGTCTGGCCTCACTGGTGGCCGGAGGCCTCGGCGTATTCGGCGCCGTCAGCGCCTATGTGGACAGTCGCAAGCCCGCCATCGCCACCCTTAAAGCCCTCGGCGCGGAGAGCGGTCTGATCCGCGATATCTATCTGGCCCAGATCGGATTGCTGTCGTTTGTGGGGGTGGCCATCGGTCTGGCGGTAGGGGCGGCGACGCCCCTGGCGCTGGGTGCGGCGATTCAGGGCGATCTACCGGTGCCCGCCCTGTTTGCGATCTATCCAATGCCGTTGCTGAAGGCCGCCGCCTTCGGCGTGCTTTCGGCGGCGGCCTTCTCGCTTGCGCCCTTGGCCCGCGCCCGGACGACGCCGCCGGCCAGCCTGTTCCGCAGCGACATGACGGGCAGGCTGACCTTCGGCCCTGAAATGATCGGCGCCCTGCTGGCCGCCGTCGGCCTGGGCGGCCTGGCCATCTGGACGGCGCCCACGCCGTTCGCGGCGACCCTGATGATCACCGGCGTCGCCGTTGCGTTCGTCGTGCTCTGGGCCGCCGGCTGGGGCGGTGCGATCCTGGCCGGCCGCATGCGCGGCGGTACGCGGGGATCTCTTAGAATCGCCCTGGCCAATCTGGCCGGGCCTCGTTCGGCTGCGCGTACGGCAGCGCCGGCCATCGGCCTCGGCTTCGCCTTGCTGGCGGCCGTGGTGCTGATCCAGTCCAGTCTGCTGCGCCAGATCTCCATCATCGCGCCGCAGACGGCGCCGGCCCTGGTCTTCACCCAGGTGCCCGCCGAGCGGGTGGCTGAGTTCGACGCCGAGGTGGCCAGGGGCTATGGCCGCACGCCTGACGCCAACACCTATCTGCGCGCGCCGTTCCTGACCGGACGCATCATCGCCGTGCGCGGCCAGCCCGTGGTGAAGGACAAGCTGGGCCGTGAGGGACGCTGGGCCTACGACAACGACATCAGCCTCTCGGCCCTGGGTCCAGAGCCGCCGAACGCGGGCGTGGTGGAGGGCAAGTGGTGGGCCGCCGACTACGCCGGGCCGCCCCTGCTGGCCATGGGTCAGGATCCGGCCCGCGCCGCGAACATCAAGATCGGCGACGAGGTCACGATTTCAATCCTGGGCCGGGAGATCGTGACGAAGGTCGCCGTCATCCGGCGCGTAGACTTCGGCAGTTTCGGCGCCAGTTTCCCGTTGGTGCTGACGCCCAACGCCATCGAGGGCGCCAATCCCCGCCAGTTCGCCATCGCCAAGGCCACCCTGGCCGAGGAGCAGCGGATCTTCCGTGGGCTGGGCGCAGCCTTTCCCGAGGTGAACATCATCTCGGTGCGGGAACAGCTGGAGGCGGCCACCGAGCTCTTCGACCGCGTCGCTCTGGCCGTGCGCGGCGCAGCGGCCGTGGCCTTGATGGCAGCGTTGCTGGTGCTGGCCGGCGCCATCGCCGCCCGC
>CAIVVM010000038.1 GCA_903909375.1 uncultured Alphaproteobacteria bacterium | reverse complement strand
CGCCGGCGCGGCCGTTCGGGCGGCCGGCCAGGCTGTGGGATGGCCGGTGGGAAAACTGAACGTCGGCCAACTGGGCAACCTGACGCCGCAACTGCATGTCCATGTGGTGGGGCGCCGCCCCGGCGATCCAGCCTGGCCCGGGCCAGTCTGGGGCGTCGGCGTCGCAAAGCCATGGGATCAGGAGGCCATGGCCAGAGCCATCGCAGGCGCGCGGACGGCTCTGGGGCTCTAGCGGCCGCGGCGACGCAGGGTGACAGCGACGGTGCGATCGGCCTCGGTCAGGTCGCCCGCCAGCCGCCCCTCGGCGTCGAGCTTCAGGTTGGCCACGCGCCCGCCCATGCGCAGGGTCAGCCCATCAACCCGGCGCTCCACCTGATCCAGGAATCCGGAAGCCTCGAGTGCGCCGGGGCGGCGTGGATCGCGCCAGGCGCCATCCACCACACCGTTCCGGTCGAACAGCTGGAAAACATAGAGGTCCTGATCGCCGGCCCGCAGCGTCCAGCCCCCGTCCATCGGCCCCTGAAACGATGTCACCCCCGCCATGGAGGCGCGCAGCCGGTCATCATAGGCCCGGGTGTCCGCCGTCTGGGCAGACGCATGGTTCGCCGCAACCGCACCCAGAGCCAGGATAGCGAGACAGACCCTCACCCCGCGACCCGCCCCGCGATCGCCTCGGCGACGGCGATCAGGCGCCGGGCCTCCTCCAGGTGGAGGCGCTCGACCATCCGGCCCTCGACCTTGAGCACGCCCTTGTCGCCCGTTGCCGGGTCATCGAACGCCGCGACCACCGTACGCGCCCAGGCCACGGCGTCCGCCTCCGGGGTAAAGGCGGTGTTGGCCGTATCGATCTGGCCGGGATGGATCAGGGTCTTGCCGTCAAAGCCCCAGGCCGCACCCTGGGCGCATTGCCGCGCCAGCCCGTCAGGATCGCCAATGTCATTGAAGACGCCGTCCAGGATGATCAGCCCATGAGCGCGGGCCGCCATCACGCTGAGACTGAGGGCGGTAGCCAGCGGTGCGCGGTCGATGCCCGGCAGGCAGCGCATCTCCTTGGCGAGGTCGTTCGTGCCCATCACCCAGACGCTGGTCCCCAGGCGCAGCGATGCGGCGGCAATCTCCGGCAGGGCGAACATCGCCGCGCAGGTCTCGATCATCGCCCATAGCGGCAGCTCGGGCCCCACCGCCTCACGAACCGCCGCCAGATCAGCCGACGATGAAATCTTGGGCGTCAGGATGGCATCCGGCCGGGCGCCGGCGACTGCCGCCAGGTCGTCGGCGCCCCAGGGGGTGTCCAGACCATTCACCCGCACCACGAGTTCGCGCGCGCCGAACCCGCCAGCGCGCACAGCCGCCACCGCCGCCGCGCGGGCTTCAGGTTTTGCATCCGGGGCCACCGCGTCCTCAAGATCGAGGATCACTGTGTCGCACGGCAATGCGCGCGCCTTCTCGATGGCGCGCAGGTTGCTGGCCGGCAGGTAAAGGACGCTGCGGCGCGGGCGGGCGGTTTCGTGCATCTGGACCCTGAGTGTTCGTGACGCCTTGGCGCGGCGCAAGTCTTAGCGTTTAGGATGGCGTCATGACCACTCTTCCCATCCGCTATGACGCCGAAGCCCGCAATGTGCTGGGCGCTGAACTGGTTCCGTGTTCGCTGGACCCGCTCACCGGGTTCTATCGTAACGGTTGCTGCGAGACGGGGCCGCATGATGTCGGGCTGCATACCGTCTGCGCCGTGATGACCGCGGACTTTCTGGCCTTCTCGCGCCGGGCCGGTAACGACCTTTCGACGCCCCGGCCTGATCTGGGCTTCGCGGGACTGAAGCCGGGGGATCGTTGGTGCCTTTGTGCGCCCCGCTGGAAGGAGGCTCTGGATGCCGGCGCGGCGCCGCAGGTGATCCTGCAGAGCACTCATGAGGAGACCCTGGCCATCGTCCCGCTCGGCGTCCTCAAGGACTACGCCGCCCCGGCCTGAGCGAAGGGGTACTCGGCCTCCAGGCGATAGTGCGATCCTTCCGGACTCAGCTGGCTCGAATAGAGGCCGAAGCCGGTAACCGGGATCGGCGGCGACAGCAGGCGCGCATGGGTCTCCAGCCAGAGCGCCACCTGGGTCGGGTTCTGTCGGCGCAGGTAGGCGAGCGTGACGTGGGGACGATAGCGCCGGGCGTCAGCCTCCATACCGGCGTCCCGGGCGGCGCGCTCGCAGGCGCTGGCCAGCCGTGAGAGCGCCGGGTTGGCCTGTACCCCGGCCCATACCGCCGAGGGGCCATCGCTGTCGGAGAATGAGCCCACGCTGTCGAGCACGATCTCGAAAGGCCGGGCCACCACATGCAGCAGCGCCTCGTCCAGATCGCGCGCCACATCCTGGCGGACCTCGCCGAAAAAGCGCAGCGTTACGTGAAACGCCTCGAGCGGCCGCCAGCGCGCGCCGTCGATGCCTGTTTGCCGACTTTGCAGGGCGCGTCCGATCTCCGGTGGAACGGCGAGAGCGGCGAACAGGCGGATCATGAGCGTTTGATATCCTTATGATGAGCAAAACGAAGCAGCCCTTGTACAATGGGTTGCGAAAAACGATATTCGACAGGCGTCCGGATTGCGGGCGCGCATCAAAGGGTCTTGCTCAAATGAGCGACTATAACCGCGACTTCGCGCGCTCGATCCCCGCGGATCGCGCCGACATGTCCGTGGACGTGGGCCTCCGCAGCTTCATGCTCGGCGTCTACAACAAGGTGGCGCTGGGTCTGGTCCTGTCAGCGGCGCTTGCGTTCCTGACCAGCAGCTTCCAGCCGATCAGCAGCCTGATGTTCACGGTCGCCAACGGCCGGGTCGGTTACACGATCCTTGGCATGGTGATCGCCTTCGCACCGCTGGCGGTGATGATGTTCGGCATGTTCGCCATGCGCAACGCCACCGAAAAGACGGCAGGCATCCTCTACTGGTCGATCGTCGGCCTGATCGGCGCCTCGCTGGGCGTGGTGGTGCTTCGTTACACGGGCACATCCATCGCTTCCACCTTCCTGCTCACGGCGACCGCCTTTGGCGCCCTGTCTCTCTTTGGCTACACCACCAAGAAGGACATGACGGCGTTCGGCAGCTTCCTGATCATGGGCGTGTGGGGCCTGCTTGGCGCCTCGCTGATCAACATCTTCATGGGCAGTTCGATGATGTCGCTGATCATCAACGCGCTCGGCGTATTCATCTTCGCGGGCCTCATCGCCTTCGACACCCAGCGCCTGAAGATGCAGTACTATGAGCTGGGCGGGAACCAGGCCGCCATGGGCGTAGCCACCAACTTCGGCGCGCTCAGCCTCTATCTGAACTTCATCAACCTGTTCCAGTTCCTGCTCGCCTTCCTGGGCGACCGCCGCTAACCGGCGACGCAGGACCAGAGGTTCGAACCCCGGCGGGCGACCGCCGGGGTTTTTTCATGTCCGGACGAATGGGATGCTCAAGAGCAGCTGACCGTGACCGATCAGGAAGCTGTCAGTCCACCACCGAAAACCGGCCCTTGTCGAAGAAGCGCAGGACCTGTTCCAGCTCATGGCCGCGCTTCAGCACATGGCCGCCCTGACCGACGATCGCCCAGGCGCCCTGCTTGCGGGCCAGCGCCGGGTGCTTTTCGATACGATACAACGGCGCCTCGGCGCTGCGGCGGAACACCGAGAAGACGGCGCAATCCTGCAGACCATCCATGCCGTAATCACGCCACTCGCCGGCGGCGACCATGCGCCCGTAAAGACGCAACAGGCGCTCCAGTTCGCGCCGTTCGAAGAAAACACCCGCCTGCCTCGGCGCTGCGTAGCCCGGATCGAAAGCCATCGAGTCGGAGCCTAAACCCGGATGGCGGCATCAGGCCACCCGATTTCGACGCGCATGACGGACAGATTTGCCGCGAAAAGACCTTGTTTCGGTCCTGTCCCCGCCTGATAGCGCGCCGAGGTTGTCAGTGTCGGTTGGTCAGAGCGCCCGTTGGTTCCGGATCCTGAAAAGCCCCCCCAGCCCCGTCCTGGATTAGCGGACTGGCCAGCCGACACCCCTGATTCTCTCCAGAGACGTCGGCTCGCGCCCTTTGCCCAAGGGTGCGGGCCGTTTCGGCCCGGTTTCAGTGCGGCCCCTGCGCCAGACCCAGCACCCGGCCGCCCCGCGGCGTCTGAACCACCACAAGGGTCTTCAATCCCTCATCGCTCACCGGGGGCAGCCGGTAGGCTTTGGCAGCACCGCGCCAGACTCCCAGGCGGGCTATCTGGCGAACCACGTTTCGCTGCACGACCGTCTCGCCACGATTGTCGCCAGCCTTGATGGAAACCTCGACCGCCCTGGGATCGTAGCGGATCATCCAGACATCTGCGCTCCCGCCGCCAGCCACACGGCCCGAGCCCACATCCACCCGTCGGGACCCCACAAAACGCATGTCAGGATAGTTGCGCGCCTGACCCAGAGCGGTGCGCACCAACCGGTCCACTTCCGCCGTTTTCTGACCCTGGGTCTCCTGTCGGCCATCCACGACGACCTGCGGCGTATAGGGCTCGCGCAGCTTCAGCCGCGTAACGTACGCCTTCTGCCGCCCGGTGTGCTCGGGGCGAGCGAAGGTGTCGGTCCAGCCGAGATAGTCCCAATAGTCGACGGAGAACGTGAGGGCGAGAACACCGGGACGATCCGCCAGCCTGGCCAGATGGGCCTCCGCCTCGCGGCAGTTTCCGCAACCCTGCGCCGTGAAAAGTTCCACGAGCACAGGCGGCTTGGCCGCCGCCCCAAGAGGCAAGGCGATCAGGATCAGGCCGAGAAGCGCCGCTATCCGCATCGCCTCGACTTAAGCGGCGTTCGCCGGGCTGTAAATCACAAGAAGCCGTGAGGTGGACGCAGGGGCTCGCACCTCGTCAAAACGCAGAGCGGGCGGCTGCAGACCTGCAGCCGCCCGCCCGCCGTTCCGTCGTCTCAGATCAGGCCGGCTTGGCCAGGCTGCGCAGGACGTAGTTCAGGACGCCGCCGTTCTTGAAGTACTCAAGCTCCATCGGCGTATCGATGCGGCAGCGGACCGGGAAGCGGGCAATGCGACCGTCAGACGGGCGGTACATTTCCACGATCAGCTGTTTGCGCGGGGCAAGCTCGGTCAGGCCACGAATCGTGACGATCTCTTCGCCGGTGAGGTTCAGCTTTTGCCAGCCTTCCTGCAGGAACTGCAGCGGCAGGATGCCCATGCCCACCAGGTTCGAACGGTGGATCCGCTCGAAGCTCTCGCAGACCACCGCACGGACGCCCAGCAGCTTGGTGCCCTTGGCCGCCCAGTCGCGCGATGAGCCAGTGCCGTATTCTTTGCCCGCGAAGATCACCAGCGGACGGCCTTCGCCCTGATAGCGCATGGCCGCGTCATAGATCGACATCTGGTCGCCGGACGGGAAGTGCTTGGTGACGCCGCCTTCGACATCGGGCGTGATCCGGTTCCGGATACGGATGTTGGCGAACGTGCCGCGCATCATCACCTGGTGGTTGCCCCGGCGGGCGCCGTAGCCGTTGAACTCTGTCGGCGGCACCTGGCGATCCACCAGATACTTGCCCGCAGGCGTGGTGGCCCGGAACGAGCCGGCCGGCGAGATATGGTCGGTCGTGATCGAATCGCCGAACACGCCGAGGACACGGGCCTCGACGATGTCGGTGACCGCCTTGGGCTCCATCTCCAGCCCTTCGAAATAGGGCGGGTTCTGGACGTAGGTCGAGGTCATGTCCCAGTCGTAGGTCTGGCCGCCCTTGACCTTGATGCCCTGCCAGTTCTTGTCGCCCTTGAAGACGTCGGCGTACCGGCTGGCGAACATCTTGCTGGTGACGTGCTTACGCTGCAGGGCGATGATCTCGGCCGTGGTGGGCCAGATATCCTTCAGATAGACCGGCTTGCCGTCCTTGCCCGTGCCCAGAGCTTCGGTGGTCAGGTCGATGTTCATCGAGCCGGCCAGGGCGTAGGCCACCACCAGCGGCGGCGAGGCCAGATAGTTGGCGCGGGTATCCGGGTTCACCCGGCCTTCGAAGTTGCGGTTGCCGGAGGTGACCGAGCAGACCACCACGTCATTGGCCTGTACCGACTCGGAGATCGCTGGCGCGAGCGGGCCCGAATTGCCGATGCAGGTGGTGCAGCCATAGCCGACCAGATTGAAGCCCAGGGCGTCCAGCGACTTCGTGAGGCCGGCCGACTTCAGATAGTCGGTGACCACCTGAGAGCCCGGCGCCAGCGAGGTCTTCACCCAGGGCTTTACCTTCAGGCCCTTTTCAACGGCCTTCTTGGCCACCAGACCGGCGGCAATCAGCACACCGGGGTTTGAGGTGTTGGTGCAGGAGGTGATGGCCGCAATCACCACGTCGCCGTTGCCGATGTCGTACTTTTCGCCGTCGACCTTGAAGCGATCCGTGAGCGTGCCGGGCTTGGCGAACATGTCGCCTTCCATGGCCGCCTTGAATTCGGCGGCGGCTGCGGTGAGTTCGACCCGGTCCTGCGGACGCTTGGGCCCGGCCATGGAGGGCACGACGCTGGCCATGTCCAGTTCCAGGGTGTCGGTGAACACGGGGTCCGGATCGGTAGGCTCGCGCCACATGCCCTGGGCCTTGGCGTAGGCCTCGACCAGAGCCACACGGTCCGGCGCCCGGTTGGTGGCGGCCAGATAGTCGATGGTCGCCTGGGTAACGGGGAAGAAGCCGCACGTGGCGCCGTATTCCGGAGCCATGTTGGCGATGGTCGCCTGATCTTCCAGCGTCATGTTCGCAAGACCGGGGCCATAAAACTCGACGAACTTGCCCACCACGCCCTTCTTGCGAAGCATCTGGGTAACGGTCAGCACCAGGTCTGTGGCTGTGGCGCCTTCCGGCAGTGCGCCGTCCAGCTTGAAGCCGATGACTTCCGGGATCAGCATCGGGATCGGCTGACCCAGCATGGCCGCTTCAGCCTCGATGCCGCCCACGCCCCAGCCCAGCACGGCCAGGCCGTTGATCATGGTGGTGTGGCTGTCGGTGCCGACGACGGTGTCGGGATAGGCCACTTCCTGGCCCTCGTCGGAATTGGTCCAGACCGTCTGGGCCAGATACTCCAGGTTCACCTGGTGGCAGATTCCGGTGCCGGGGGGCACGACGCGGAAGTTGTTGAAGGCGGACGAACCCCAACGCAGGAAGTTGTAGCGCTCGATATTGCGCTGATACTCACGCTCGACGTTGTCGCCGAAGGCCTTGGCGTTGCCGAAGAAGTCCACCATCACGGAGTGGTCGATCACAAGATCGACGGGGCTGAGCGGATTGATCTTGTCCGGATTGCCGCCCAGGGCGGTCATGGCGTCGCGCATGGCGGCCAGGTCGACGACGGCGGGTACGCCGGTGAAGTCCTGCATCAGCACGCGGGCCGGGCGGAAGCTGATCTCGTGCTCAACCGAGCCCCGGTTGTCGGCCCAGGCGGCGATCGCCTTCAAGTCGTCGGCGCCGACCGAAATTCCGTCTTCGTTGCGCAGCAGGTTTTCCAGCAACACCTTCATCGAGATCGGCAGGCGCGAAATGCCGGAAAGTCCCGCTTCCTCAGCGGCCGGAAGGCTGTAGTAAGCGTAGGTCTTCTTTCCGACCGTCAGAAGTCGGCGGGTATTGTGGGTGTCCACGGACGCCATAGCGGGAGATCCTCTCTGTTTTCGGCCACCCAAACCACCCGGGGAATCGCGCGCTCTTCGAAAGACGGACACACAGCGTTCGTCTCCGCGCGGCGTTGGCACCCCCAAGCTTTGGCGACCACGGTGTTCATAGCCCCAGCCCCTCGCCTCGTCCATGCACGCGAATGCGAAGCTTTCCAAAAGGCTGGCTGACCGCGTGATCTCCCATCTCCAGCTCAGAAACACTGCGATCCGCCGGGGCGGGCGCCTGCTGTTTCAGGATGTCTGCCTTGATCTGCAGGCCGGTGAAGCCTGCGCGCTTACCGGGCCGAACGGGTCCGGCAAGACCAGCCTGCTCCGGGCGGTGGCTGGATTGGTGACTCTGGACGCCGGCGACATCACCTTTGGCGACCTGGATCCGACAGAGGCTCGGGGCGATGGGCTCCATCTTGTCGGCCATGCCGATGGTCTCAAGGCCGCACGTACGGCCCGCGAGGAGCTGGCGTTCTGGACCCGATGGTGCGGCGGGGGTGACTTCGGCGCAGCTGCGGACGCGCTGGAACTGACGGCTTTACTTGATCTGGAGGTGCGCCGCCTGTCGGCCGGTCAGCGTCGTCGGCTGGCGCTGGCGCGCATGCTGGCCGCGCCACGTACGCTCTGGCTGCTGGACGAACCCCTCAGTCCGCTGGACGCCAGATGGCGCGGCCGGCTGAGCCAGCTGATGCAAACCCACCTTGATGGTGGCGGCATGATCCTGGCGGCGGTCCACGACCCTCTGCCCGTGGCCAGCCGCAGCCTGGAGCTTTCGGCGTGAGCCGCCTCCTCGCCCTGCTCGGTCGCGAGACCGCCCTGGCGTGGGGGCGCGGCGGCGGGCCGCTGGTCGCCGTCGGTTTCTATGCCGGGGTCGCCACGCTCCTGCCACTGGCGATAGGCCCGGAGCCCCAGCGGCTGGCGGCGATCGCCACGGGCGCGGCCTGGGTGGCGTTGGCGCTCGCCTCACTGCTGTCCCTGGAACGACTGTTCGAGCGCGACTACGAAGACGGCGCGCTGGACCTGCTGACGCTGTCGCCCACGCCGCTTGAGCTGACCTGTTTCGTCAAATGCCTGGGTCAGTGGCTCGCAACGGGCGCCCCGCTGGCGGCGGCGGCGCCGGTGGCGGCGTTGGGTCTTGGTGCGCCCCTTGAGCTGGCCCCGCTGATCTTTGGCTGCGCCCTGCTGGGTGGGCTCGCCTTCGCCTTCATGGGCGGAATCGGCGCGGCCCTCAGCCTCGGCGCGCGGCGCGGCGGACTGTTGACGGCGGTGATCGTCCTGCCGCTGTTCGCGCCCCCGGTGATCTTCGGTGGCGGGGCCATGGACTCGTTCGTATCCGGCCTGCCCTGGCGCGGCGGGCTGGCCCTGTTGGGCGCCTATGCCGCAGCGGCTGTAGCGCTGGGCCCGCTGGCCATGGCTGCAGCGTGTCGCAATGCCCTCTCCTGACCCACAACCGGTATCGCATATTCTCGCACGGCTTGCCGGGCGGGCACATGGACTCTATCTCACAGGGCCATGACCTGGGCGCCCGCCTTCCTTTCCAATCCCGAACGCTTCATGGCGTTTTCCCGCTGGGCCGCGCCCATGTTCGGCGTCATCGCCGCCGGACTGGCTGTGGCCGGTCTCTATCTGGGCTTCACCGCACCTGAGGACTACCAGCAGGGCCACACCGTCAGGATCATGTTCATTCACGTGCCGGCGGCCCAGCTGGGCATGTTTGCCTATGCGTGTCTGGGCGTCGCCAGTTTCCTGTCCCTGATTTTCCGCCACGCCCTTGCCGACGCCGCCGCCCAGGCCGCTGCTCCGCTTGGTGCGGCCTTCACATTCCTGGCGCTGGTCACCGGATCGCTCTGGGGCCGGCCGATGTGGGGAACCTGGTGGGTCTGGGACGGTCGCCTGACCTCGGTGCTGGTGCTGTTCCTGCTCTACATCGCCTACATCGCGCTACGCGCCTCGATGGACGACGAGGCCAAGGCCGCGCGGGCCGGGGCGATCCTGGCGCTGGTGGGCGTCATCAACCTGCCGATCATTCACTACAGCGTCGAGTGGTGGAATTCACTGCACCAGGGTTCGTCCCTGTTCGCCAAGGGCGGCCCCGCGATGTCGACCGTGTTCCTGGTTCCCCTGCTCCTCATGAGCCTGGCCTATATGTCGGCCTTCGGGTCGCTATGGCTGGTGCGAATTCGCGGCGAGGTTTGGCGCCGCCGCGCCGAGGCCGCAGCGTTGCGCGCGGCGGCGGGCTGACCCCATGTTCGATTTCAAGTACGCCGAGTTCATCGTTCCGGCCTTTGTGATCACCGCGGTCGTCTTTGGCGGCATGATCCTGCTGTCCGTAAACCACGCCCGTCATTGGCGGCGTCGCTATGACGAGCTCACCAAATCGTCGCAGACGTCCAGGTGAACCGCTGGCTGGCCATCCTGCCGCTGGTGGCGCTCGTGGCGCTGGGCGGGCTCTTCTATTTCTATGCCCTCAAGCGCGATCCGCAGGTGCAGCCACAGGCGCTGGTGGGCAAGATGGTCCCGGACCTGAGCCTGCCCACCCTCAGCGAAGGCCAGCCGGTGCGAATTCGTGAGATCGCCGCCGAGGGGCCAATGGTGGTCAATGTATTCGCCTCATGGTGCGCGCCCTGCGAGATCGAACACCCGATCCTGATGGGGATGCGCGGACAGGGCGTTCGCGTGGTGGGGATCGCCTACAAGGACGCCCCTCCCAACACCCAGGCCTTCCTCACGCGGCTGGGCAATCCATTTGCCACTGCCCTGGTGGACCGCGACGGGCGTGCCGGGATCGAGCTCGGCGTTACCGGTGTCCCCGAAACCTATGTGATCGGGCGTGACGGCATGGTGCTGGCGAAGCACACCGGGCCGCTCACCGAGGCCGAGGCTGCACGACTGGCGAAACTCGCCCGTTAACCGGTCGTTGAGGCGCCGGCGCCAGTTTGGGCGTCTCGCGTTAACCATAATCCCGGTCGCCCTTTGAACCCGATCCGCCCAGGCAGCCTGCCGCCCGCTCCACCGGCCACAACCGCGCCGGACAACGCCCGGATGGCCCAGGCCAGGGCGTTCTTTGCCGCGGCGATGGGGCAACCTGCTGCGCCGGCGACTTCGGCAGCTGCGCCCCCGGTCCCGACCGTCGCTGCGCCATCAGCCTCGACCCCGGATGCGCCCCAGAAGTATCTGCGCCCGGGATCGCTGATCGATATCCGGGTTTAGTCGGCCTTCGGCGGCTCGTCGGTCTTCACGTGCTTCATCAACAGAGGCGCGTGGGCGATGGAGAAGATAAAGGTCAGGATCATCATTCCCGGGAAGCGGAAGATCACCCAGGTTTCCTCAGGCTGGGTGCGCCAGACGAACTCGTTCAGCAGCGCCAGACCCAGGAACAGCATAGCGAAGTTGATCGTCAGCTGACGCCAGGTCCCGGGTGACATGTCGAACGCCTCACCCAGCATCAGACGCAGCGGGTTCTTGCCGAAGGCCAGCCCGCCGATCAGCCCTGCGGCAAACAGGCCGTTCATGATGGTGGGCTTCATCTTCAGGATCCGGGGATCGTGGAAGAACAGCGACGCGCCGCCGAACACCAGCGCCGCCCCTCCGGCGATGGCGGGTAGAGGCGCCACCCGACGCTCCACGATCAGGCCGACCAGCAGGGCCACCGCCGAGCCGATCACCAGGGCCCAGGTGGCCATGGTGATATTCTTGCCGGTCAGGAAGTAGGCGACGAGGAAGACCGCCAGCGCGGAATAGTCGACGAAATTGCGGACCCAGGCCCGCGCACGTTTTGTCATCGAATGGGCTCCGAGAGGCCGACGAGAGAGCGGGCGAACGCCCGGGCGTTGAAGGGCTGCAGATCGTCGACGCCCTCGCCGACGCCGATCAGCTTGATGGGGCTGTCCGAGGCCTGGGCCACCGGCACCAACACACCGCCGCGCGCCGTGCCGTCCAGCTTGGTCATGACGATGCCGGAAACGCCGATCTGGTTGCCGAAGATGTTTTCCTGGGCCAGTGCATTACGCCCGACGGTAGCGTCCAGCACCAGCAGCGTTTCATGCGGCGCCTCGGGGTCCAGCTTCTTGAGCACCCGGATGATCTTGTGCAGTTCGTCCATCAGGCCCTGCTTGTTCTGAAGCCGCCCGGCGGTGTCGACCAGCATCACGTCGTAGCCCTCGTCCCGGGCTTTCTGAAGGGCGTCGAACGCCAGACCCGCGGCGTCGGAGCCGGTGGGGCGGCCGATAAAGTCAGCGCCGGCCCGATCGGCCCACACCTTCAGTTGCTCCACCGCGGCGGCGCGGAAGGTGTCGCCGGCGACGATCAGTACCCTGGCCCCCTGGCGCTTCAGGTCGGTGGCGATCTTGCCCAGCGTTGTGGTCTTGCCGGATCCGTTCACGCCGATGAACAGCACGACATAGGGTTTGGGACCCGAGAGCGGGGCGAAGACCCCCTCGCGCGCGCTCAGTTCCTCACCGATGGCGTTGGAGAGCGCCTCGCGGATGTCATTGTCGTCGACGTTCTTGCCAAAGGACTCTGCGGAGAACCGCGCCGTGATCCGGGCGGCCGAGTGCGGACCAAGGTCGGCCTCGATCAACATCTCTTCCAGTTCGTCGAGTTTGGCCTGATCAAGAGGCGCCTTGGCGACGAACACCTGGGCGATCTGCTCGCCCATCTGTTTCGACGACCTGGTGAGGCCTTCGGTGAGCCGCGAGAACCAGCCACGTTTTGGGTCTGACATGGGGCGGGCTTCTAGCCGCCTCCTTGCGCGCCGTCACCTCTGACCGCACAAAGTCCAGCATGGACGCCCTCGCGCAGACCCTGACCGTACTGGACTACGCCGCCGTCGCCGTCTTCGGCGCGTCCGGTGCGCTGGCCGCCGCGCGGCGCAAACACGACATCGTGACGTTCGGCTTCTTCGCCGCCGTGACGGGTGTGGGCGGTGGAACCCTGCGCGACCTGTTGATCGATGCGCCGGTGTTCTGGGTGGCGCGCCCGGAATATCTGGCGGTCTGCCTGCTGGGCGCTGTCGCCATCTGGATCTTCGGTTGGGGCCAGGGCCGCGAGCGCCTCTTGCTCTGGCTGGATGCCGTCGGCATGGCGGCCTACACGGTCGTCGGCGCCTTGAAAGCCGTCTCTCTGGGCGTGCCGCCTGGGTCGGCCATCGTGATGGGCGTGCTGACCTCCACCTTTGGCGGGATCATCCGGGACGTCCTGGCCGAGGAGCCGTCTGTGCTGCTGCGCCGCGAACTCTATGTGACGCCCGCCCTGCTGGGGGCGGCGGTGTTTGTGGGTCTGAATACGCTCGGGGTGGCACTGGTCATCGCCGGCGCCCTGGGTTTCGCTGCCGCATTCGGCGTTCGCGCCGGCGCGATCCTGTTTGGCTGGCAGATGCCGGGGTTTCCCGGAAGAACCTAGGTGTCGTGATCCGGGTGCTGCAGGCTGACAATGCTGGCCAGGTGGGCCGCAGCGCGGGGCTCGGTAGGTTCGTGGGTGGGCAACTTGGCAAGCCCGTCGACCCAGGGCAGCTTGCTGGGGCTGCCAAGTTGTTCGGTCGGCTGCACCGCCGCCGGATCGTCCAGCGCGCCGATGGCCAGCGCCACGGAGCTCTCACCGTGTTCAAAGGTCAGCGGCGTGCCGCACGCCTCACAGAAGCCGCGCCAGACCTTGTTGGAACTCTGGTAGCGCTTGCGCTCACCTCGCGTCCAGACAAGCGCAGGTGCGCCGACATAGGAGCCGAAGAGGCCGCCGGTCGCCTTCTGGCACATGCGGCAATGGCAGATGCTGGCCTCGCCGAGGTCGCCGTCCACCCGGAACCGCACCGCGCCACACTGGCATCCGCCCGAGAAGCTCACCGCGTCCGTCCTAAATCACAGCAGCGAGGGCGCGCCGTCCGTCATGACCGGTGACACGGAGACCGGCAATGGCTCCCACCCGCGCCTCACCTTCGAATATCACCTCTGTGAAGTCTGCGGCTCTGGCCCGACCGTCGGATTCCACGAGGCCGTCGAGGGTTCTGCCAACCTGGCGATCCAGGTGTCGCGCGAGCGCAGCATCGCCTGCGGCGCGCAGACGGGCGGCGCGGGCCTTGATCACCGGCCCCTTGACCGGCGGCATCCGCGCCGCGGGGGTACCTGGACGGGCGCTGTAGGGGAAGACGTGCAGGAACGACAGGCCCGCTTCTTCCACCAGTCGTATGGTGTTCTCGAACATCTCGTCCGTCTCGGTCGGGAAGCCCGCGATGAAGTCGGCGCCGAACGCCGTGTCCGGGCGCACGGCGCGAACATCGGCGATAAGCTTCAGGCCGTCGGCCCGACTATGGCGCCGCTTCATCCGCTTCAGGATCATGTCGTCGCCAGCCTGCAGCGACAGGTGCAGATAGGGCATCAGCCGGGGTTCCTCGGCCAGGCACCGCAACAGGTCGGCGTCGATCTCGGCGGCGTCGATGGATGACAGGCGCAGGCGCGGCAGTTCGGGCACAAGTTTCAGGATCCGCGCCACCAGCTGGCCCAGCGTCGGCTGACCGGGCAGGTCGGTTCCCCAGCTGGTGACGTCCACACCGGTGAGCACAACTTCCTGATAGCCCTGCGCCGTCAGTCGCCGGACCTGATCCACCACCTCGCCGGCCCCGGCCGACCGTGAGTTTCCGCGGCCGAACGGTATGATGCAGAAGGTGCAGCGGTGGTCGCAGCCGTTCTGGACCTCGACATAGGCCCGGGCGCGATCCTTCAGGCCATCGATGAGATGCCCGGCGGTCTCGCGCACGCTCATGATGTCGTTGACGCGCACGCGCGCCGGCTCGGTCTGGAGGGCGTAGGCGCCAGCCTGGCTCTTTTCGGCATTGCCCAGCACCAGATCCACCTCGGCCATGTCGGCAAAGGCCTGCGGATCAATCTGGGCCGCACAGCCCGTCACGATCAGGCGCGCGCCGGGTCGTTCGCGGCGTGCCTTGCGGATCGCCTGTCGCGCCTGACGCACCGCCTCGCCAGTGACGGCGCAGGTGTTGAAAACCACCGCATCGGTCAGGCCGTCCTCCGCCGCACGCGCGCGAATGACCTCGCTCTCGTAGGCGTTCAGGCGACAGCCAAAGGTGACTATGTCGACGTCCGCTGTCACGGCAACTCGCCCATGAAGTCCACGGCGGCCGGCCCGGTCATGATCACGTGGCCGTCATCGCGCCACTCGATGAACAGTTCGCCACCGTCCAGTTCCAGGGTTGCATGGCGGCCGGTCAGTTCGCGGCGCGCAGCGGCGACCAGGGCGGCGCAGGCGCCGGTGCCGCAGGCCCGCGTCAGGCCCGCGCCACGCTCCCAGACCCTCAGGCGAATGCGATCCGCGGCCTTCACCTGTGCGAAGCCGACATTCACCTGCTGCGGGAACAGCGGATGATGCTCCACCACCGGTCCGATCCTGGCGATGGGCACGGACTCCACGTCTGGCACGAAGAACACCACGTGAGGATTGCCCATGGAGACACACCCCGGCGGCGCCATCAGGTCGGCGTGGTCGTAGAGGGAGACACCGAGCGAGACTGTGTCTTGTTCGCTCGCCAGCGGGATCTCGCGCCAACCCAGACCCGGCAGGCCCATGTCGACGCTGACCAACCGCTCGCCGGCGCGGGTGGCGACAAGGCGACCGGCCTTTGTCTCGATCACGGCCTCATCCTTGCCCGAGGCCTGCATCAACAGCCAGCCAACGCAGCGGGTCCCGTTCCCGCAGGCCGAAACCTCTTCGCCGTCCGCGTTCCAGAACCGCACATGGGCGTCGGCGGTGTCGGAGGGCTCGACCACGATCAGTTGATCACAGCCGACGCCGGTTTCGCGATTGGCGATCGCCCGCACCTCGTCAGCCGTCGGGGCGAACGGGGCGGTGCGGGTCTCGACCACGACAAAGTCGTTGCCGAGCCCGTTCATCTTCAGGAACGGACGGCTCATGGGGGCGGACCTATAGGGT
The DNA here is from genome assembly GCA_903909375.1 of uncultured Alphaproteobacteria bacterium. GTDB lineage: Bacteria > Pseudomonadota > Alphaproteobacteria > Caulobacterales > Caulobacteraceae > Phenylobacterium. Next base: position 155,271 of record CAIVVM010000038.1, on the reverse strand, counting down.
AGAATCCGCCAGAGATCACCTCAGACCCTGATTTCCTAAGGCTTGCGCAGCCCCAACGGTTCGAACGTGGCTCTGGCCCGATCCAGCCTCGCTCGCATGTCTTTCAGAATCTCCGGATGCAGACTGGCCAGGTTGTAAGCCTCGGCGGGGTCGGCCCGGACGTCGAACAACCCCTCGCCCCGGATCGCCGCCAGCGGCAGAACGATGCTGCGATAGTAAGAACTCGCGACGAATTTCCAGCGGTCAGTACGGACCGCTACCACCTTTTCATTGTTGAACAGGATCAGTTCGTCATGCGGACTCCTCGCGCCGCGTGTCATGACGGCAGACAGATCCCGGCCATCCATCTCGGCCCCCGGAAGCGGGCGGCCGGTCAACGCCAGGATTGTCGGTAGCAGGTCTATATTCATGGCGATTTCGCCGCTGACCTTGCCGGCCGGAAGACGTCCGGGACCCCAGGCGATGAACGGCACGCGGTACCCGCCGTCCCAGCCTGCACCGCCCTTACGGTCGCGCAAGGGACCCGATGAGCCCTCCATCCAGGGCCCGTTGTCCGAGGTCACGAACACCAGGGTGTCGCGATCAATCCCCAAGGCCTTCAGTCGCGCTGCCAGCCGACCGACCTGGCTGTCGATTTCTTCCACCACATCGCCATAGGCGGCGGCCCGGGAGTGGCCCGCGTGGTCGGGGTGGGGGTCCAGCGCCAGATGCGGCGCCGTGAGCGACAACATCAGGAAAAACGGCCTGGCCCTGTTGTCCTCGATGAACTGCATCCCGCGATCAAAGAACCGCTGGGTCAGGCGCGGAAAATCCACATCTTCCTGGGTCAGTTCGACCCCCGGCGCCGCCGTGTAGAGCGACAGGGGTTTCATGTCGTGGCTGTAGGGCAGTCCGAAGAACAGGTCATAGCCATGCTTTGTTGGCGGCCAGAACGGCGCCACATGGCCCAGATGCCATTTTCCGACGAGGGCGGTGGCGTAGTCCGGCTTGAGCGCCTCGGCGAGGGTGATTTCAGACAGCGCCAGGCCGTTGGTGTCGGAGGCCCGGATGACCTCATACGCCAGACCCGTCCGGATCGGATAGCGGCCGGTCTGCAGCCCGGCCCGCGACGGCGTGCAGATGTTCGCCGAGGCGTAGAAGTCCGTCATCCGCACGCCTTGCCGCGCCAGGCGGTCGAGGTTCGGCGTGGCAATCAGGTTGGAGCCCTGGACGCCCAGGTCGCCGTAGCCGAGGTCATCGGCCAGCACGACCACGACGTTCGGCGGACGCCGGACGGGCGCCGCTGCAGTGGCTCCCATCGCCGCCAGACTCGCCAGCACCTGCCGCCGCTGCGGCGTCGCGCCCTTTACCATCACGTTCCCCCCGAGTTTCCCCGAAGCCTCGCAGGGCGCCTGCGTTGAGTCGAGCGCTTCAGCTGCGTTCGATGCCCGAGGCCGTGTCGTCGATCATGCCGACGATGCGGTCCGGGGCGTTCTGCCTGACCGGCCGCGCCACCCAGTTCTTCAGCACCAGGCCCAGTTTCATTGTCGTACGTGCGAATCGGAGCCGACCCGCCCCGGCGCAGGCACGTTTTGGACTGTATCTGGCTGAGGCCTATCCGGGCTCACAGACATCTTGCAGCACTGCGGCCAGCAGCCGCCCCTCGGCGCGGCGGTTTGAGCCGGCGCGCCAGGCCACCACGATCTCACGTGCGGGATTCTCGGCGTCGATGGGACGAATGGCGATGTTCACCCCGCTCACAAGGCCGGCGCTCACCGCCATGCCCGGAAGGAAGGTCACGCCAAGCCCTGAGGCCACCATCTGCACCAGGGTGGGGAGTGAGGTGGCGGCGAACGGTTCCTCCCCACTGCCCATACGGGGCGGGTTGAGGCGACAGGCCGAGAGCGCGTGCTCGCGAAGACAGTGGCCATCCTCCAGCAGGATCAGGTTTTCGCGCTCCAGCGCGTCGGGAGAAATCGAGGACAATCCAGCCAGTGCATGATCGGCAGGCACGGCCGCCAGCAACTCATCCTCGACCACAGGGGCCCACTCGAGCCCGCTCATGTCGTAGGGCAGCGCGATCAGGGCGGCGTCCAGACGACCAGCCTTGAGCTGGGAGATCAGGCGTTGGGTCAGGTCTTCCCGCAGGAACAAACGAAGCCGAGGGAAGCGGTCCCGCAACAGGGGAAGTGCGCCTGGCAACAGGAACGGGGCGATCGTCGGAATGACGCCCAGCCGGAACCGTCCAGCCAGGGGTTGGCCGGCGTTCTTGGCAGCCTCGACCAGTTCCTCGGCCTCGTTGAGGATCACCGTGGCGCGGCGCAAGGCTTCCTCTCCCACCGGCGTCAGGATCACGCCCGATCGCGCGCGGTCCACCACTGGCGCGCCAAGCGTCCGCTCCAGTTCCTGGATGCCCGCCGACAGGGTTGGCTGGGTGACGTGCGCGGCCTCCGCGGCCTTTCCAAAGGCGCCGTGCTCGGCGAGAAGCTTGAGGTACTGGAGTTGGCGGATCGTAGGGAGCATCGGACGACTATAGGTCGCGCCTATGCATATCGCAAAATCTATCGAGGATGCCCTCGGATCAGGCCGACTGAAAACTCAGCGGCCCGCCCCAGAAAGCCTCGACCAGTCCGTGCTGAGCCCCCGGCTGCCCCGTGGTCAGGAAAAGTCGACGCGACGACGTCCCGGGATCGAACTCCGGATGCCGCGCCAGATAACGCGCCAGCGCATCGGCTGTCGCCTCGGGCTGACGGATCAGCGGCGTACCTGGCGGCAGCGCTGCCTGGAACATGTCCGCCACTATCTCATAGTGGGTGCAGCCCAGGATCGCCCGATCCGGATGCCGGCCGATCCGTGTGGCCAGCGCCTTCACGTGGCCTGCAATCACAGTGGTCAACTCCACCCTGGATGCTCCCGTCTCGATCATCCGGGCCAGATCCGGACAGGACTCGGAGAACACCGCCACATCCTGTCGCCGCTTGTCGATCTCGATCTCATAGACCCGGCTCCGGGCGGTCGCCGGCGTGGAGAACACCCCCAGCACATCCAGCTTCTCAACCTTGTCGCCGCGACGGTCCGCCTCATGTTCCCACGGCAGGCCGGTCGCCGCCTCGATGGTGGGCACGACGATCCCCAGGATGTTCACCGACCGGCCCAGCTCGCGCCGATACCCCGGCAGCCAGGTCTGCTGCAGTCGCCGGAGCGCCACACTGGCGGCAGTATTGCAAGCCAGCACGACCACATCGCAGCCCTGCTCGAACAGTCGGACACAGCCTGCTCGCGTGAGATCAACGATCTCCTCGCCCGACTTGCCGCCATAGGGCGCATTGGCCTGGTCGGCGAGATAAACGAAATCGGCGGTCGGAAACCGCTCGACGAGACGATGATGCACCGTCAAGCCACCGACACCAGAGTCAAAGACACCTATCGCCATACGCCGGTGTTAGCGGGCGTCGCGGGGACTGTCACCGTTGGCTAAGATCGGCGATCCATTCGCCTATGGCCTGTACCCACACACGTCTCAGGCGACTCGATTTGACACCGTCGCAAATCCTTAGTCTAGGGTCCGCCGGCGCTGCGAATGACCGTTGGGGGACGGGTCGGATGGGTGAGAGGTCTTGGGGCGAGCCCCATCGCGCAGGTGAGCCGCAGACGGGCTTGCGTCGGCGGATTCTGGACGCGGCGGCGAGGGTCATCGCGGCCAAGGGTCCGAACACCTGTTCCATCGAAGATTTCGTCAGCGCCACTGACGTGACACGCGATGACTTTCTGACCTGCTTCCCCACAGTGATGGATGTGCTTCAGGCACTGAATGCGCGCATCATCGGCGAGCTTGACTGGGGGCTCGAGGACGCCCGAAACACCATCGACGACCCCGTCGAACTGATTGCTGCGATCCTGCATCATATCTGGGCTGCAACGATTGCGGACCCGGTCAAGGGTTGGGTGGCGATCCGGCTGGAGGGATCGGCGGCCCCGCTCGAGCCCGTCTGGCAGGAACAGTTCGACATCCTGCACCGACGCGCCGTCGCCGACGGACGTTTCCATTCGGGCGACCTGCGGGCCGCCAGAATCCTCGCGTTCGGCGCTCTGCGGATGGCCATGCGCGAGTACTATCTCGGCCGGGTTGGCGTTGATCAAGGGCATCATCTGGTGGTCATGCTGCTCACGGCCTTTGGTCTTGCGAACCGGGAGGCGACAGCCATCAGTCGATCGCAGGATCTGACGGGCGCAATTGGCGGTGGCCAGAGCGGGATGGCGCACTAGATCCGCGCGCGGGTGACGTCCTGAACGGTTCATCGTAGAAGCCCGGGAGCCATCTTCCGGAGACCCCATGCGCCGGCGCACTTTTCTGGCCGCTTCAGTCGCCGCAGCGGCCTGGCCCCGCGCGGGCGCCTCGCAGATCACGAATTCGCTGCTGACGCCGTGGACAGGGCCATACGGGGGCGTACCTCCCTTTGACCGGGTCAAGGTCGCCGAGTTTGTTCCTGCTGCGGAGGCCGCAATGGCCGAGGAGTGGCAAGAGGTGGAAACCCTGGCCGCCGACACCGCCCCGCCGACGTTCGACAACACCATCGCTGCTCTGGAGGCTACCGGATCGGCGGCCGGGCGCGCCGCGGCGATCTACAGTGTCTGGATCGGCACACTCTCGACTCCCGAAGTCCGCGCCGCAGACCGCGCACTTCGACCCCGGCTGGCGGGGCACCTCGATCGGATCAAGCAGCACAGCGCGCTCTTCAGGCGAGTGGATGCGGTCTATCAGGCGCGACACGCGTCACGACTGACCGTCGAGCAGATGCGCCTCACCGAGCTTCGATGGAGCCGCATGGTGCAGAGCGGGGCGCAGCTTGAACCGCCGGGCAAGGCGAGGCTTGCGGCCATCAATGCGGAACTGGCCGGCTGCTACACGATCTTCGCCCAGAATGTGCTGGTGGAGGAGAACGATCACGTTCTCTACCTGAAGGAGGCCGATCTGTCGGGACTGCCGACAGACCTGCGAGCCAGCGCCGCGACTGCGGCTGCGGCACGGCGACGTCCCGGTGACTTCGCCATTCTCAACATTCGCTCCGCCGTCGATCCATTCCTGACGTCCTCGGACCGGCGGGATCTGCGTGAGCGCGTCTGGAGATCCTTCTACGGTCGGGGCGACAACGGCGACGCGCGCGACAACAATGGCCTGATCACACGGATTCTGCGGCTCCGCGCCGAGCGGGCGAAGCTGTTGGGCTATGCCACCCACGCCCACTGGAACCTGGACAAGAGCTCCATGGCCGGAACCCCGCAGGCCGCCCTGGACCTGATGCTCCGCGTCTGGCCCTCGGCCATTGCCCGGGTCCATGAAGAGGTGGCCGAAATGCAGGCCATCGCCGACCGGGAAACCGTCGGCGTGCAGATCGCACCCTGGGACTACCGCTACTATGCCGAGAAGGTCCGCAAGGCCCGCTACGATCTCGACCTCAATGAGGTGAAGCCCTACCTGCAACTCGACCGGATGCGCGAGGCCCTGCACTGGGTGGCTGGGCGCCTCTACGGCCTGCGGTTCACCCAGGTCTTCGATGTCCCGACGCAGCACCCCAGCGTCACCGTCTATGAGGTCAGGCGCGGCGCGCGGCCCATGGGCCTCTGGTATTTCGACACACTCGCCCGGCCCGGCAAGACCTCGGGCGCCTGGATGAACACCTATCGGGCGCAGCAGACCTATGGCGGGCGGGTCACCGCCATCGTCTCCAACAATGCCAGCTTCGTGCCTGGCGCGCCCGATCAGCCGACGCTGATCTCATGGGCCGACGCCACCACCCTGTTCCATGAGTTCGGTCACGCCCTTCACGGGCTGAACTCGGAGGTAACCTACCCCACGCTTTCTGGCGTCCGTGTGTTCGGGGACTATGTCGAATTCCCCGGGTTGCTCCTGGAGAGCTGGCTCCTCTCGCCGGAAGTGCTGAAACGATTTGCCCGGCATCATGTCACCGGCGCGCCGCTACCGGACGATCTGATCGCGAAGATCCGCAGGGCCAGCACCTTCCGACAGGGTTTCAACGTCACCGAACTTCTGGCCTCGGCCCTGATCGACATGAAACTGCATCTGGCCGACGCCACCGATATCGACCCCAAGGCTTTTGAACGCGAGGAACTGGCCCGACTGGGCATGCCGAAGGAACTGGCGATGCGCCATCGCCTGCCGCACTTCCAGCACCTGTTCACGAGCGACAGCCAGTCGGCGGGCTACTATTCCTACATCTGGTCCGAGGTGATGTCCGCTGACGCCGCCGAAGCGTTCGTCCAGGCGCCAGGCGGCCTCTACGACAAGGGGGTGGCGAAGCGCCTCTACGATCACGTCATGTCAGTTGGCAACGCCGTGGACCCCAAGGCCGGCTATCGCGCCTTCCGCGGACGCGATCCCGACGTCTCGGCCTACCTCAAGAGCAAGGGCTTCCCGGCGACTTAAGCGAACAAGTCCGCTTGCGCCGCCGCCTTGGCGCCTTCGATGGCGAGCAGCCTGAGCTTGGTGTTGACCCCGCCACGCGCCGAGAATCCGCCCGGCTTGCCGCCAGCCGCCGTCACACGATGACACGGGACCACGATGGGCCAGGGGTTCTTGCCGAGCGCCTGACCAACGTCGCGCGCCAGCAGCTTGTCGCCCAACCGGACCGCGATCTCGCCATAGGTCAGGGTCTCCCCGGCCGGTATGGCGCGAGTGATCTCATAAACGCGGGCGTGGAACGCCGGCGTTCGCGCAAGATCCAGAGGTACATCGGCGAAATCCACCTGCTGGCCGCGCAGCAGCGCGCAGATGCGCGTGACCGTCGAGGTCTGATGTGTGGGAACCGGTGCTTCGGCCATATCAGGAAACCGCCGGATGAAACTGCGTCGCGCGGCCTCTCGTTCCGGCTCAGGCAAATGAACGCCGATCAGGCCCGCGTCGCCCCAGGCGATCCCCGCCCAACCGATCCCGGTTTCGAAGAGTGCGTAGTGCGTCATGGATCAAACCTAGTGCGAGCGCCGGCGGGGCGCTCGCGGATTTCGGACCTGTACCCCCGGCGCGTCGCCCCGCGACGGACCTCGACGAGATCCCAAAATGCCAAAGTCGGCGATTGTCCGCCCGAGCCCGGGCATGCCATGATGTTTTCGAAGATCGGGAATGACGCCTCTCAAGCGTCGCCCCAGAATACGGGATGGAATCAGTGAGCGAGCAGGAAGCGTTGAATGCGCGGCTGGAAGCGGCCGCCATGGTGGGCATGAACACGGCGGTCTGGGCATCAGTCCAGCCGGATAAGCCCTCGGTCATTGATCCGGATGGCCAGACACGGACCTTTGGGGAGGTCAACGCCAACGCCAATCGTCTGGTCCGGCTGCTACGCAATGCGGGCCTGAAAGCCGGCGACGCGGTCGCGATCCTGACGTCCAACCGCGGCGAATTCGTCGAGGTCCAGGCCGCCACGCTACGTGGCGGGTTCCGGCTGACCCCGGTGAACTGGCATCTGAATGTGGATGAGATCAGCTACATTCTGAATGACTGCGAGGCCCTGGCCCTTTTTGCGGAAGCCAAGGTCGCAACCGCCAGACCTTCGGCCGACGCGGCGCCAGACCTGAAGATCAAGGTTTCGATCGGCGGCGCCATCGAAGGGTTCACGCCCTATGATGAGGCGCTGGCCGGTCTGGACGGTTCCGACATCACCGACCCCAGCCTTGGCAACCAGATGCTCTACACTTCCGGCACCACCGGCCGGCCCAAGGGCGTTTTCCGGGCGGTTCCGGCCGTTACGCCGCAGGCGATGTATGCGATGCGCGGCTACAACGAAACGTCTGTCCAGATGTGTGCGGGTCCGGCCTATCACGCCGCGCCGCTGGTGTTCGATGTGCGCGCCGCCATGGGCGCCGGATGCCCGCTGATCTTCATGGACAAGTGGGATTCAGAGCACGTCCTGGCCACCATCGACCGTTACAAGGTCACCCACATGCACCTGGTGCCGATCATGTTCCAGCGACTGCTGGCGCTGCCGCCCGAGGTGAAGGCCAAGTATGACGTCTCGTCGGTCAAATACATCGTCCACGGCGCCGCCCCTTGCCCGCCGGAGGTAAAGTTCGCGATGATCGAGTGGTTCGGCCCGGTGCTCAGCGAATACTACGCGGGCTCGGAAGGCGGCGCGGGCTTCATGATCGACAGCCATGAGTGGCTGAAGAAGCCGGGCTCGGTGGGCAAGCGCCCCGAACTTCTGGGCTCCAAGATCCTCGACGAGCAAGGCAACGAGTGCCCGCCAAACGTCTCGGGCACCATCTATCACCAGCTGCCGCCGGGCGGGGCGTTCACCTACTACAAGGACGAGAAAAAGACCCAGGCCAGCCGCGTCGGCGACTACTTCACCATGGGCGACATGGGCTACTTCGACGACGATGGATATCTGTTCCTGACCGGCCGCAGCGCCGAGACGATCATCTCCGGCGGGGTGAACATCTATCCGCAGGAAGTCGACAACGAGCTGATCAAGCATGACGCCGTCGCCGACAGCGCCACGGTGGGCGTGCCGCACGACGAGTGGGGTGAACAGGTCAAGGCGGTGATCCTGCTGAAGCCCGGTTATCAGCCCTCGGACCTGCTGGCCCAGGAGATCCTCGGCTTCGCCCGCGACAGCCTGCCGGCCTTCAAGGTGCCGCGCAGCCTGGATTTCGTGACGGAACTGCCCCGCTCCGAAGCCGGAAAGATCCAGCGCGGCAAGGTCCGCGCGCCTTACTGGGAAGGCCGGGCGCGCCAGATTTAGGTCACGGGCCTCTTCCGCTGAGCCGCGAACGGCCTAGGATCGAGCCGCATCATTCTGGGGCTGATCCGCATGAAGAACCTGATCCTCGGTGCGCTGGCCGCCGCCGCCATCGCTGCCCCGGCCGCCGCCCAGGGGCCGCAGACGACCTTCGTCCAGGCCGGCCGGGTGCTGGTCGATCCGGCCACCGGCAAGGTCGAGACCGCCAAGACCCTGGTGATCCAGGGCGGCAAGGTGGTGCGCATCGCCGACGGCTATGTGTCGGAGCCGGGCGGCAAAGTCATCGACCTAAAGACCAGTTTCGTGCTGCCTGGCCTGATCGACAGCCACGTCCACCTGACCAGCCAGTCCAATCCCAATCAGCGCCTGGAGGAGGTGACCCAGTCCTCCGCCGAACAGACGATGGTCGGCGCCCGCCATGCCCGGCGAACGCTGATGGCCGGCTTCACCACCGTGGCGGATCTGGGCGGCGATAACGACGCCGTCTTCGCCCTGCGCAAGGCGACCGCCCTGGGTGACGTCCCTGGCCCGCGGATCATCGCGGCGGGATCGGCGATCTCGGTCCACGGCGGCCATGGGGACGTGAACGGCTTGCGCGAAGACGTGATGCACGTCCTGCGGCCGAACTCCGTGTGCTCGGGCGCCGCCGACTGCGCGCGGGCCACGCGCGAACAGGTCTGGCTGGGCGCCGACGTGATCAAGATCACCGCCACGGGCGGGGTGCTTTCGAACACGGCCGCGGGCCTGGCGCAGCAGTTCTCACAGGAGGAGCTGAATTCCATCGTGGAGAGCGCCCACCGCATGGGCCGCCGCGTCACCGCCCACGCCCACGGCGCCGACGGCATCGTCAGCTTCCTGAAGGCCGGCGGCGATTCCATCGAGCACGGCACCTACCTTGATCCCGAGGGCATTGCGCTGCTCAAGAAGAACAACGGCTACCTGGTGCCAACCCTGATGGCCGGCGACTACGTGGTGAAGATCGTCCAGGGCCCGAACAACTTCTTCACCCCGGCGCAATCAGCCAAGGCGCTGCAGGCCGGGCCGATGATGATCGACATGACTCGCCGGGCCCACGCCGGCGGTGTGAAGATTGCCTTCGGCACCGACACCGGGGTGTCGGCCCACGGCGACAACGCCTATGAGTTCGTCCTGATGGTGAAGGCTGGTATGACGCCGCTGGAAACGATCCAGGCCGCGACTGTCAACGCTGCGGACCACCTGCAGATCTCGACTGTCGCCGGCAGCCTGACCCCTGGCCATAGCGCCGACCTGATCGCCGTTAGCGGCGACCCGCTGAAGGACGTCGCCACGCTCCAGCAAGTTGGTTTCGTCATGAAGGAGGGTGTAACCTACAAGCCGTAGGGGACCCCATGCTCGACCGCCGCCAACTCCTGATCGCCGCCACCGCCGGCGCCGGCGCCGCCCTGCCGGCCGCCATCGCCCGGGCGGCGGCTATCGACGCGAACGTGCGTACCGGCACGATCAAGGACGTCGAGCACGTGGTGATCCTGATGCAGGAGAACCGCAGCTTCGATCACTATTTCGGCGTGATGAACGGGGTGCGGGGGTTTGGCGACCGGTTCCCGATCCCGTTGCCTGGCGGTCGCACCGTCTGGACCCAGGCCAATGCGCCCGGCGCCCAGCCGACCCACATCGCGCCCTTCCCGCTGAACACCACCGCTACCTTCGCCCACATGCGGGTGGCGGGCACGCCTCACAACTGGACAGACGCCCAGACCGCCTGGGACCAGGGCCGTATGGCCGACTGGCCGGTGGCCAAGCAGCCCCATTCCATGGGCTATTTCGAGCCGGCGGATCTGCCGTTCCAGTATGCGCTGGCGAACGCCTTCACGCTGTGTGACGCCTACCACTGCTCGATGCAGGTCGGCACCAATTCGAACCGGCTATTCCTGTTCACGGGCACGAACGACCCGGCAGGCAAGGGCGGTGGCCCGTCGCTCAGCAATTCGCATGACAGCCTGCCCCAGAAAGGCGGACCGAAGACGGCCTACAGCTGGATGACCTATCCGGAGCGTCTGCAGGCAGGGGGTGTCTCCTGGCGGGTCTATCAGGACATGGCCGACAACTTCAGCGACAACCCGCTGGAGGGCTTCGCCCGTTTTCGAGCCGCCTATGACAAGGCGCCTGGCGCCCAGAGCGTGCTGGCGACGGAGGGCCTGTCGACCTACCGGCTGGATCGTCTGAAGGCCGATGTGATGGCCGGGGTGTTGCCGCAGGTCTCGTACATTGTAGCCGGCGCCAAGGATTCCGAGCACCCGGACCCGTCCAGCCCGGCCCAGGGCTCTGACTACACCGCCCGGGTTCTGGACGCGCTCACCGCAAACCCGGAGGTCTGGGCCAGGACCGTCCTCTTGGTGATGTTCGACGAGAACGACGGCTTCTTCGACCATGCACCGCCGCCCGCGCCGCCGTCGCGGGATGCGACGGGCGGCCTGCTGGGCGGGTCCAGCATCGACCTGACGGGCGAGCACCACCTGACCCCCAATCCGGCGGAGCCTATCGATCTGCCGAAGTACCGTGGGCGACCCTACGGCCTGGGGCCACGCGTGCCGATGTATGTGATCTCGCCCTGGAGCCGGGGCGGATGGGTCAATTCGCAGGTGTTTGACCATACATCGGTGATCCGGTTTCTGGAGGCCCGGTTCGGCGTCGCCTCGCCCGAGATTTCGCCCTGGCGACGGGCCGTCTGCGGTGACCTGACTTCCTGCTTTGATTTCAGAACGCCCAACCGCGAGCGGACGCCGCCCAAGATGCCAGCGACGCGCGCAATGGCGGAACGCGCGGCGGCTCTGGGCAAGACAACCCGGCCACCGACACCGTCCAAGGTGGTGGCGCCGGAACAGGCCGCGGGAGTCCGACTGTCACGGGCCTTGCCCTATGACCTCAATGCTACCCTTTCGATCGCCGGGGATGCCGCCCGAATCGATCTGGCCAACACTGGCGCGGTGGCTGCGGTGCTCCACGTCTATGATCTGAACGACCTGTCACCGCCACCGCGGCGCTACACCGTGGCGGCCGGCGAGACCCTGGGTGCGACCTGGCCAATGACGGCAGGCGGATATGATCTATGGGTCCTGGGCCCCAACGGGTTCCATCGGCATTTCCGAGGCGGGACCGACCCCGGCCTCGTGGTCACCACCGCCTTTGACCGCAAGGCCGCGAAGCTGACCCTCACGCTCAGGAATGCCGGGCCAAAGCCTCTGTCGGTTCAGGCGCGCGCCAACGCCTATGGGCACAGGGCCTGGGTCGTCACGACACCCCCGGGCGCGACGGTCTCGAAGACGTGGACGCTGGCCGGATCAAAAGGCTGGCACGACCTGTCGCTGACGCTGGTCGATCATCCGGACTGGCTGCGGCGTGTCGCCGGCCGGCTTGAGACCGGCCGCGACAGCGTCTCGGACCCCGCCATGTTTGGTCCGGCGTTGATGACACGGGCCTGATCCCGCAACACCGCGTCACCAAGCGTGTTTTGGCGGGCTGGCCCGACGCAGGGCATAAGCCGCTTCCATGATTCCTTTCATCGACCTGCAGGCCCAACGCGCGCGGCTGGGCCAACCACTCGAAGACGCGATCCTCAAGGTCGTGCGGTCCGGCGCCTACATCATGGGACCGGAAATCACGCAGCTCGAGGCTGAGCTCTGCACGTTCGGCAAAGCTGCCCATGCGCTGACCTGCGGCTCGGGCACCGAGGCGCTGATCCTGCCGCTGATGGCCTGGGAGATTGGCCCGGGCGATGCGGTGTTCTGTCCCTCCTTCACCTTCGCCGCCACCGCCGAAGTGATGCCGCTGGTCGGCGCCAGCCCGGTGTTCGTGGACGTGCTGCCCGATACCTACAATCTGGACCCGGTGAAGCTGGAGGCGGCCATCGACGCCGTCAGGGCCGCAGGCAAACTCACGCCGCGAGCGATCATCGCAGTCGACCTGTTCGGACAACCGGCCGACTATCCCGCGCTGGCCGCCGTCGCCCGGCGACACGGCCTGAAGCTCATAGCCGACAGCGCCCAGGGGTTCGGCTGTACCCTGGCGGGGAAGCACCCGCTGCACTGGGCTGATGTGACCACAACCTCGTTTTTCCCGGCCAAACCGCTGGGGTGCTATGGCGACGGCGGCGCCGTGCTCTGCAATGATGCGCGACTGTGCGATTTGATGGTGTCGCTAAGGGTCCACGGCCAGGCGGTGAAATCTGACCTCGAGGGCCGGTCGTTCGATCACGACCCCAAGTACATGAACATGCGGGTGGGCATGAACGCCCGGATGGACACGATCCAGGCCGCTGTGCTGCTACAGAAACTCGGCATCTTCGCGGACGAGATCACGGCGCGGAACCGCGTCGCAGCGCGTTATGCCGAAGGCCTTGACGATGTGGTCCGCATACCGCCGGTGATTGCGGGCGGTGTCTCCGTATGGGCGCAGTACACCATCGAAACCGACGACCGGGACGGCCTCGCCGCCCACCTGCGGGGTCAGGATATCCCCACAGCTGTCTACTACCCGCTACCCCTGCATCGACAGGCGCCCTACGCCCACTATCCCCAGCCCGGCGGCCTGCCGGTCACCGAGGCGGCGGCGGGCCGGGTGATCAGCCTGCCGATGCACGCCTATCTGACGCCCGACGTCCAGGACCGGATCATCGCGGCGATCCGCAATCACGTAAAGCGTAACGACTGACCGCTGGACTGGTCGTACGGGTGTCACACCTTGCGACTAGGCTTCTCCGCTGCTGTCCCGGGGAAAAGCCAGCGTTTTCATGCGAACGGTCGCCGTAATTGCGCGCAAGGGCGGATCGGGCAAGAGCACGGTTGCCGTTCATATGGCGCTGGCCGCCTTCCTTCGCGGACGCAGGGTATGGGTGGCGGATACCGACGCCCAACGTTCAGCCGCTCAGGTTCTGAAGGGTCGAAAGTCACCTGGCCCCCAGGTGGCCGAGACCGCGGGGCCCAAGCTCTTCGCGCTGCAGGTCAGCTGTCAGCGCGCCGGGGCCGAGCTGATGATCATCGATACCCCAGCCGTGGTGGAGGAGGAGATCAGCCATGCCATCGTCGCGGCCGATCTCTGCCTGATGGTGATCCGGCCCACCTTCCTTGACCTGATCGCCGCAATCCAGACCGCCGAGATTGTCCGCCGGCTCCGCAAACCCGCCCTGGCCGTGCTGAACCAGGCGCCCTCACCCAGGGCCGGCGTCGAGGCCCGCGGTCAAGAGGGCTCTGGAAGCTCTCGGTCTGATGCGGATCCAGGTGGTCCCCACGATCCTGCGAGCCCGCACCAGCTATCAGTCGGCCTTCGAGACGGGACGTTCCGTCGAGGAGTTCGACCCGTCGATCGAGGCCGGTCGAGAGGTGGCGGAGCTGTGGACGTTTCTCGACAGGTTCATATTCGGGCGGACTGCGGTTGCGGCGCCGGTCACCTGCGCGGCGCCCAACGACGGGACAAGAGCCTAGGGCGAAACAGCTTCGACCAGATACCGGTTCACGCGCCGGTCGTGCTCTACCCATCCAGAGGCACGATTGCCTGCCCGGTCAGGATGATCCGGGCTGAAGCGAACAGGCTCCAGGGTTTCAATCCGCTGAACCCCTCGGTCATCCTTCCGGGGAACCCGCATCGCTGGTTCCTCACTTGCACCCTTACCCTCCCCGTGGAATGGGTTTCGTCAAACAAGCGTTTGAGGAAACGACCGATGAAAGCCGCCGTATACTACGAGAATGGTCCGCCCGAGGTCCTGCGCTACGAGGACGTGCCGGATCCGCAGTGCCATCCCAAGGGTATCGTGATCCGGGTCGAGGCGGTCTCCATCGAGGGTGGTGATACGCTGAACCGCCATGGCGGGCCGCTGATGACCAACCCTCACGTGGTGGGCTACCAGGCCGCCGGCACAATCATTGAGGTCGGCGCAGAGGTCACTCACCTCAAGGTCGGCCAGAAGGTCGCCACCACCGGCGGCTGGGGCAGCCACGCCGAGCTTCGCGCGGTGTCGGCCAAGACCGCCTGGCTGATCCCGGACGGCATGGACGTGCGCCACGCGGCCGTCATCCCGGTGACGTTCGGAACGGCTGACGATTGCCTGTTCGAGTTCGGCCGCCTGCAGAAGGGCGAGACCGTGCTGGTCCAGGCCGGGGCCTCGGGCGTCGGTGTCGCGGCGATCCAGCTGGCGGCCCGCGCCGGCGCCTCCATGATCCTGGCCACCGCCTCGTCAGACGAGCGTCTGGAGAAGCTGAAGGCCATCGGACTGACGCACGGCATCAACTACAAGACCCATGACGTGGTTCAGGAGGTGATGCGCCTAACCGACAAGAAGGGCGTCAATGTCATCGTCGACTCGGTGGGCGGACCCACGCTGCAATCCTCCATCGGATCATTGGCCTATCGCGGGCGGGTGTCGATGGTCGGCGCCGCAGGTCGTGAGCCGATGCGGGTGGATGTGGGTTCGATGATGGGCGGCAACCGCACGCTTTCGGGCGTGTTCCTTGGCGCAGAAATCGCCACGGACCGGGTGCAGAAGAATATCGCCAAGCTGATCGCCGACGTGGCCAGCGGTGAGCTCAAGGTGATGATCGACCGGACGTTCCCGCTGTCAGAGGCGGCCGAGGCGCATCGTTACATCGAAAGCCGCCAGGCGGTCGGGCGCGTTCTCCTGATCCCCTGAGGGGTTCCGAAAGGTCAGCCGAAAATCTTCAGCCACAGACCGATCAGGCCGAGGATGATGAACCCCCACATCGCAAGGGACAGCAACAAGGGAACGATTACGCGCATCGGTTTGGTCGGCCCCTCCCCTCAGGCGACTCTTGAGAACATGTTAAGCGTCCAAGTTGATCGATTACCAGCCGATTCACGCGTGAGGACGGTTTGGTGAAGTCAAATTCAACCCTGAGGTTGTGATAGCGGGAGATCTGCAATGCCCAGAGCGCGCAATGGCGAGGTGGAACTGGAGTTCCAGACCTTTGGCGACCCCAAGGCCGAGGCCATCCTGCTGATCAATGGTCTGGGGTCGCAGATGACCCGCTGGCCCGAAGCCTTCTGCGATCTGCTGACAGCCAGCGGGTATCAGGCGGTGCGGATGGACAACCGCGATACCGGCCTGTCGAGCTGGCCGACGGAACGCTACACACTGGCCGATATGGCGCGGGACTCCATGGCCGTGCTCGACGCGGCGGGCATTCGGCGGGCCCACATCGCCGGCGTATCGATGGGCGGCATGATCGTGCAGCGCATCGCCATCGATCATCCGGACCGCGTGCTCTCGATGACATCCATCATGTCGGCGCCTTCGGGCAATGTGGTCGCCACGCCGGAGGCGATGGCGGTGATCAGCCAGCCGCCCCCCAGCCCTGAGGCCGACTACGAAACCTTCGTCGCCCATGGCATTGCAAACGCCCGCACCATCGGCAGCCCCGGCTATCCCTGGACCGAGGCCGAGTTGCGTGAGCGGGTGATCGCCGAGCACGCCCGCGCCTTCAACCCGGCTGGCGTCGGCCGCCAGCGCGCCGCCATCGGCGCCGATGGCGACCGGACAACCGAGCTTCGAAAGTTGAAGGTTCCGACGGTGGTCTTGCATGGCGCCGATGACCCGTTGGTCCAGCCCATCGGCGGCGAGACCACCGCCGCCGCCGTTCCGGGCGCCGAGCTTCGGATGATCCCGGGCATGGGCCACGACATGCCGCCGGGGCTCTACGATATCTTCCTCGACGCCATCCTCAGCGCCGTCCGGCGCGCCGAGCACAAGACTTGATCAAAGGAACGACCATGGGACGACTTTCCGGCCGCACGGCCGTCATCACCGGCGCCGCCAGCGGCATCGGCCGCGCCGCCGCCAGGCTGTTCGCGTCGGAGGGCGCCAGCATGGTCATCGCTGACCGCGCCGAAGCCGTGAACGAGACAGCCGAGGCGATCCGCGCCGCCGGCGGCAAGGCTGTGGCCCTGCTCGGCGACGCCGGGGACGACGCTTTCGTGAAATCGCTCGTGGACAGTGCGGTGTCCGAATACGGCAGTCTCGACGTGTTCTGGGCCAACGCCGGCATCTCGGGCGGGTTTGCACCGCTGCATGAGCAAACCGCCGACTACTGGGCCGAGATCCTGCGGGTGAACCTGATCGGGCCGTTCCTGGCCGTGAAGCACGCCTCGGCGGTTATGATCCCCAAGGGCAAGGGCTCGATCATCTGCACCGCTTCGGTGGCGGGCATCCGCTCGGGCGCCGGCGGGCCGGCCTATTCGGCGTCGAAGGCCGGGGTGATCAGTCTGGTGCAGACCGCCTGCAACGAGCTTTACGGAACGGGCGTGCGGATCAATGCGATTGCGCCCGGGCTGATCGAGACCGGGATGACCAAGCCGATCTTCGACGGCGCGCGGTCGCGCGGCAACGAGGACAGGATTGGCCAGCTCAACCCCACCACCCGCTACGGCGAGCCCGAGGAGATCGCGGCCGCCGCCCTGTTCCTGGCTTCCGATGACGCCTCCTACGTCAACGGCCAGACGATTGCGGTGGATGGCGGCCTGTCGACCTCGCATCCGGTGGTGCGCCGCAAGAAATGATACTGCTGCTGCGCCATGGTGAGACCTTCTGGAATCGCGAGCGCCGCATCCAGGGCCATACAGAGTCGGCGCTCACGCCGCAGGGCGAGCGACAAGCGGCGGCCATGGCGAGGCTTGTCGCTGACCTGATCAAGGTCGAGCCGGGGGATTGGACGCTGATCACCAGCCCCATCGGTCGAGCGCGCCAGACTGCCGACTTCGTCGCCGATGCGACCGGACTCGAGCCCGACGTCGACCACCGCCTCTCCGAAATCTGCTGTGGCGAATGGGAAGGGCAGTTGTGGGCCGACATTTCGCGGAGGTATCCCGACGCTGCGGGCACGGGTGACCAGTTCTTCCTGGCGCCGGGCGGAGAGACCTATGACGACGTGATGGGTCGCGCGTCTGACTGGCTGGGCAGCCTGCCGCCGGAGCCGGGCCGCAGGGTAATCGCGGTCAGCCATGGAGTCTGGGGACGACTGTTGCGCGGCGCCTACGCTGAACTTGATCGAACCGCCACAGTGGTGCTGCCGACCCCGCAGGACGCCGTCTACCGCCTTCAAAACGGCCAGATCGACCGGTTCGACTGCGAGCCGGTGGAATAGTCCGCCATAAGGACGGTCATGATCCGCGCGTTCCTCATCGCCGCCGCCGCCTTGATGACGATGGGCGCGGATCGGCCGTCGAGCGTCGACTACCGGCTGGGCGTGGCGACGGAGGCGGGCGGGGCGCCGGTGCTGTCGGTCGAGATGCGCCTGAGGGGCGACGCCGACGGCGAGACGCGGATCGCGCTACCGAAGGGAGCGATTTCCGGGCCTACCGTTTCGGGCGCCGCGATGACCGCGCCGGACACCGGACATCGCCTGTTGCAACACAGGCCGGGCGCCCGGCTCACGGTTCGCTATCGGCTGCGCGCATCGGGCGCCGCACTGAACGCGCTTGCGGTCACCGGGAACGCAGTTTTTGCGGTCCCCGACGGGCGTTCGGATCAGGCGGCCACGCTGCGCTGGAATCGACTTCCCAAGGGCTGGCGCAGCCTCTCCGACCTCGACCCTAGCCTGACAGCCTGGGCGCCGAAGGTGGCTGATCTGGATGAAGCAGTGCTGCTGGCCGGTCCGGACCTGCGGATCGCGGAGCGCGGGTTTCCGGGCGGCGTCTTGCGAGCCGCAGTGTTCGGCGATGCTGCGGGGGCGACACGGCTCGTCGAGCTCACGGCGCCATTGCTCGGCGCCCAACGAGCTTTCACGGGCGACGGTGCGGGATCGTTTCTGGTCGCCGCCGGCTTCGAAGCCGCTTCGGGCGGCCGCGGCAGCCTGATCCTTCCCTCCGGTATCCTGACGCGATCCGATCCATCGGACGAGATCGCGCAAGCGCTGACCCGGTCGTGGATTCCGCAACGCCTCGGTGGGCCAGCGCCGGACGCCGCCGGCCTGATGGAGGGTCTGGCCGCCTTCTACGCCGACCGTATCCGGCTGCGCGACGGCCTGCTGCCCTACAGCGCGGCGGTAAGCACCCTGGTCATGGCCGACACCCGTCGCGACGCCCGCTCGCGCGGCCTGATCCTGGCGCTGAAGTGGGACGAGGACATCCGTCGCAAGTCCGCCGGCAAGCTGGACCTGGACGACGTGGTCCTGCGCATGGCCGACCACTACCGCCGCTTCCCGACCGGACAGGGACCGGATTTGATCACCGGCCTGATCTCCGCCGCCTGGGTGACAGCCGAGATTGACCTGCGCCCCGATCTTGCGCGTTATGTCCAGGGTTCCGCCACCATCCACCTGCCCGAGACGATGTTTGGCGGGTGTCTGGACGCCCGCGTAACGGTCACGCCGGGGTTCGACGCCGGCTTCGACGCGGCGGGGTCCTTCGCGACCCGCACGGTGCGCGGCGTGCGACGGGGCGGGCCAGCCTGGAACAGCGGCCTGCGCAACGAAATGAAGCTGGAGAGCTGGACGTTCAACGCGGGCGACATGAACCGAGAGATCGAGCTCAATATCCGGCCCGCGAACAAGCGGGCCAAACCCCGGAAGGTTCGCTACTGGCCCTATGGCGATATGGACGTGGAAACCCGCAAACTCCAGATGGCCGTTGGCCTTTCGGACGCCGCGAACGCTGCCTGCACCCGTAACATCGCCGGCCTTTAGGCCTCATTCTGCGCCGGGGGTTCCGCGCAGGCCACCGCTCGGGTTAGAACGCGACGCAAATTCGTCACCTGCCCGAACGGACCATGGCCGGACATTCCAAATTCAAGAACATCATGCACCGCAAGGGCCGCGCCGACTCGGTGCGCTCCAAGCTGTTTTCCAAGCTCTCGCGCGAGATCACCGTGGCGGCCAAGATGGGCCTGCCCGACCCCGCCATGAACGCCCGCCTGCGACTGGCGGTGAACAACGCCAAGAGCGAGTCGCTGCCCAAGGACGTCATCGACCGCGCGATCAAGAAGGCGTCCGGCGGCGACGCCGAAAGTTATGACGAGATCCGCTATGAGGGTTTTGGCCCCGGCGGCGTGGGGGTGATCGTCGAGGCGCTGACCGACAATCGCAATCGCGCGGCCGCGACGGTTCGCTCCACCTTCTCCAAGAACGGCGGCAATCTGGGGGAGACAGGCTCTGTCTCGTTCATGTGGGATCGGGTCGGCCAGATCGTCTATGCGCCCTCTGCAGGCAGCGAGGAGACGGTGATGGAGGCCGCCATCGATGCCGGCGCCGACGATGTCGAGTCCGACGAGGACGGTCACACGGTCTTTGCCGCGTTTGAACTGCTGTCCGACGTGGCGTCGGCGCTGGAAGCCGCGCTGGGTCCGGCCCGCTCCACCAACATCGTCTGGCGGCCCAGGGTCCTCACCCCCGTGACGGGCGATGGGGTCGCCACACTGATGAAACTGATCGAGACCCTGGAAGACGACGACGACGTCCAGCATGTCTACTCCAACGCCGATATCTCGGCCGAGGACCTGGAAAAGCTGGCCGGCTGATGGCGAAGCGCCCGCGCATCAATCCCGATGATCTGGACCGGCGGGTCACCGACCTGAACCAGTACAAGAAGTCGCGCCAGCAGGCTGAGCGCAAGGCGGCGCCCAAGCCCCGCCCCGGCGGCGGCCTTATGGGCTCCAACCCCCGCGCGCCGCTGATCCTGGCGATCGTGGCCGTCGTTCTGGCGGCGCTCTACGTGGTTCCGATGTTTCTCTGAGGACGACGCGACAGCGAACCGGTTTCCACTGCGGCGTGATGCGTCCTAAGCTGAATCAACGAGGCCAACAGAATCTCGTCAGTCGGAGGAGCTTCCATGTCACCCATCCCCAAGCGCGGCCTGGTCGCGGTCACCGGCGCGGCCGGTTTTCTCGGCGGGTGGGTGGTGCGGCAGCTGCTGGACAAGGGCTATCGGGTGCGGGCGTGCGTTCGCAATGCCGACGACGCTGCGCGCACCGGTTTCCTGCGCGCCATGCCGGGCTATGCGTCCGGGCGACTGACGCTGCACAGCGCCGATCTGGATCAGGACGGGTGTTTCGACGACATCTTCAAGGGTTGTCATGGCGTCGCCCACATTTCCCACGTCAGCGGATATGAGGATCAGGCCTATATCAGCCGCGTCTGTGACCATGTGATCGCCAGCATCAACAGCTCGGGGTCGGTCACCCGCGCGGTAGTCACCTCCAGCATCGCCGCGGTGATTTCCGAGGCCGATCTGGCCGAAATTGCACGCCGGCCGGTGTTTTTCGAAGGCCGCTATCCCGACGAGATGAATCCCAAGCGGACCCCGGAACGTGGCCAGGGCTATTCCATGGCAAAGCTCGTGGCCGAACGCGCATTTGCCGAGGCCGCCGAGTTGAGCGGAACCTGGGACGCCATCACCTGCTGCCCAGGCGACAATGTCGGGCCGATCCAGTCCGCCCACCAGAAGGACATGGGACCCTGGCAACACCTGATCGAGGGCATGCTGAAGGGCGAGCTGGTCCAGACGGGCGCCTATCGGCCCTGGATGACCGTCGACGTGCGCGATGACGCGGCCTGCCACATCGCGCTGCTGGAGAGCACAGAGGTCAAGAACGGCGAGCGTTTCATCGCCTGGTCCACCGACGCGCGCAACGTCGAGGACATCTGCGCGGATATCGACCGGCTGCTGCCGGAACTGGCGCACGATACGCCGACGGTTGTCGACCCCTTCCCGGATCGCATCAAGGCGCGGGAGGCCGAGTTCCGGGGCATCTGGGCCATGGCCGACCTGCGCAACGATCGGGTTCGCGCGGTGACGGGTGTGACCTTCCGGCCGTTGGACGAGTCCATCCGCGATTGTGTGGAATCGCTGTTGTCGGTAGCCGCGGTACCGGTGAAGCGCCGCGCCGCCGCCGCGTAGAAGGCATCAAGCACCGCCTTGCCGTTCCCGGGGGAACCCGTGCAAAGTCGATTCGAGTATCAAGGGGACATCATATGACCATCCGTCTGTTCGCTGGCCTTGCCGCCTGCGCCGCCGCTTTAAGCCTCGCGGGAGCCGGTCAGGCGGCCCCCGGCGTCTACGTCTCCATCGTTCAGGAGACCACCATCAACGTCCCGGCAGAAACAGCCTGGGCCAAGGTCAAGGGCTATTGCGACATCGGCGCCTGGCTGAAGGCCCCCTGCGAGATCACCTCCGGCAAGGACGGTGAACTGGGCGCGCTGCGCAAGATCGCGGGCCGGGTCGAAGAGGTCATCGTGGCGGTAACGCCGATGTCCTACACCTACGCCGACATCAACCCGGCCATCCTCTATCATGGCACGGTCGAGATCCGCCCGGTGGATAAGAAAACCTCGAAACTCGTCTACAGCCTGTTCTTCGACGAAGCGTCCATCCCCGCCGAACAGCGCGCGGCCAACAAGGATCGCCGCCAGAAGATGTTCGCTGGCATAATGGCTACCATGAAGACCATCGCCGAGACGAAGTAGTCTGCTCAGGCGGGTGGCAGACCCGTCAGAAACGCCTTCAGGTCCTGAGCCGATCGCTCGGGAATCTGTTCCATCGGCACGTGGCCAACTCCGGGGTAGGTGATCAGTTGCGCCCCGGGGATGGCGCTCGCCAGACCCCGGCTGGCTTCGGCCGGGATCACCTTGTCGGCCTCGCCGGTGATCACGAGGGTCGGCGTGGTGATCTTCGCAAATGTCGCCTTCGTGACAGACTGCCGGGGCTGGGATTGACCGTTCAGGATCAGCTCCCTGCGGCCGGGCGCCATCGCCAGATCAACGTAGCGGCCGACCAGCGCATCGGTGACGAGGGTCTCATCTGCATAGGCCGACTTCAGGCCCCGTTCGGCGATCCCGCTCAGATCGACGCTCTTCAATACGGCGCGCCCGACGGGGTTGGCCAGCAGCTTGAACGCCAGCGGAGAGCCTTCCCGCTTGCCTTCCACCGGCCAACCGGCCGCATCGACCAGCACCAGCCCCTGCAGCCGATCCGGATGGGCCAGCGCGTAGTTCCAGGCCACCGCCCCGCCCATGGAATTGCCGCCGAGCACGAAGCGCTCGACACCCAGCCTCCGGGTCAGGGCGTCAACGATCGCGACCTGGCCCTCGGTGCTGATCCGGTATCCGTCGGGCGTGCGCGTCAGACCGTGGCCTGCCAGGTCCAGCGTGATGATCCGATACTCTGGTGACAGACGTTCGACCCACGGCTCCCAGGCGTGCAGGGAGGCCGCAAAGCCGTGCACCAGCACGATTGTCCGGCCGCTCCGCGCGCCCTGATCGCGATAGTGAACCCGCACGCCATCCGGAAGCTCCAGATAGCGCGAGGCGGTGTTGCCATAGCGGCTTTCCAGTTGCGCCCATGGCAGTTCCGGGCTGGCGCACGCACTCAGGCCCGCAACGCCGAGAAGGCACAGAAACGCAATCGCCAGACGCTGCATGGTCACACTCCGGATTGAATTCTATTCTGAGGGCCCTTCCGCCCGGTTCGGCAAGCGCGCAATCGTCGGTCGCAAGCGAGGCTGAGGTTTCGTCCGCGCGCCGGGCAGGCTACAAGACAGGACAGACTTCGGGGGAACCACGCCATCATGCAGCGTCGCAAAGTTGATCGCGCCCAACGCATGCGCGCCCGTCGCATCTGGTGGGAGCGCAACGGGTCGTTTGTGCGCGGCTTCGTGGCGGGTTCGGGCCTGACGGCGCTGGGCGCCTGGATTCTGCAGATGGTGCTGGCGCAATAGCCCGCGCGGCTCCGCCCCTCGGCGCCAGCGACGCCGCCTACGAAGACTGGGCCAGAGCCGAGGTGGCCCATTGGCGCACGGCGATGCTGAAGCCCGCGGGCGCCTTCGACCGCGCCACAAAGGGCGTTCAGGTGCGCATCACAAAGCTGATCCCGGAGCCGGTGCATGCCACCCTGACCACCGTGGTGGAAGGGCTGACCCGGACGATCCTCACCGGCGCAGATATCACCACCGCCCAGCCATTGATCGGCGTCCCCCTGGCTGAGCGCGATCGCAGGGCCATCGCTTGCATAGACGGCTATCGAAAGACCGCCGCCGTCGAGGGCGGGGTTGCCGGTGCGGGGGGGTTCTGGCTGGCGCTCGCTGACTTTCCCGCCCTTCTGGTGCTCAAGATGAAACTGCTGTTCGACCTCTCGGCCATCTACGGTCACGAGGCGGACCGCTTCAGCGAGCGGCTTTTCATCCTGCAGCTGTTCCAACTGGCGTTTTCCAGTGCGCAGCATCGCCCGCAGGTGTTTGCCGGGGTCGAGGGCTGGGACGGGCGTGAGCACCCTGCCGACTTCGAACACTTCGACTGGCGTACATTTCAGCAGGAATACCGCGACTACATCGACCTGGCGAAACTGGCCCAGCTGATCCCGGTGGTCGGCGCGCCCATCGGCGCTTTTGTGAACTGGCGGTTGCTTGAGAAATTGGGCGCGACGGCGGTGAACGGATATCGCCTGCGCGCGTTGAAGGCGTGACATGAAACCACCCATCATTCCCACCCGCCTGAAAGTCGGCGTCGACGTGCCCTGGGTGACCAGCTGGTCCCAGGAAATCCAGGGCGGTGTCGGTCCATGCCCCACGGTGGATGGCCAACCGGCGGCGCTGCAGGTCTGGAATCCTGGCATTGGCAAGCCGCTCTATTCGCGCAATCACCTTCGTCGCCAGCGCGATAGCGTCCGCGCCATGCTCTGCCCCATGTGCGGCGAGCCGACGGAGGCGGGTGATCGCTGGAGCCAGACCGGGCGCTTTGTCGCGGTGGGCGACCTGCGGGCGCGGGGTTTCGGTCCGGCTGTGCCTGCCGACCTGGAGGACGACCGCATCGTGCTGGACGCCGGGGCCATCGCGCCCTTGCACATGCGCTGTGCGCTGGCCTCCCTCCAGCGCTGCCCGCACCTGGGCGGGATGGCGGATCGCGACCTGAAAGCCTTTCCGCCGTCCTGGGTCGTCGTGCCCCTTTATGTGAAAGCCACGCGGCAGATCACCGGCGAGCCGCTCCCGGCTGTCAGCTTCCTGCAACTGTTCGGGATCACCACCGATCGCGACGCGGGCTGGCGCGACCGCATACCCACGGTTTAGGCTGGGCCCATGTTACGTCGCACATTGCTGGGCCTGACCGCCGCCTTCGCCTTCACCGCAGCCCGGGCCCAGACGCCTGAACCCGCGCCCGCTACCCCGGTGAAGAAGCCCTACCCAAGGGTCAAGCTGGAAACCGCACAAGGCGTGATCGTGATCGAGCTCTACCCCGACAAGGCCCCGATCACTTCGGCCAACTATCTGAGGTACGTCGATCGCGGCCTGTTCAACGGGGCGACCTTCTATCGGGCTTCACGACCGCCGGGCTACACGGCCACCGACTATGGCAGCATTCAGGGCGGCTTGCAGAACGACCCGAAGAAAGTGCTGCCGCCGATCGCCCACGAGTCCACCCTCAAGACCGGACTGAAGCACGGCGAGGGCACGATCTCCATGGGCCGCCACGCGCCGGGCACCGCCCAGTCCGACTGGTTCATCTGCCTGGGCGACATGAGCTATCTGGACGCTGATCCGAAGAACCCTAAGAACCCCGGGTTCGCCGCCTTCGGGACGGTGGTCGAAGGCCTGGACGTCGTGCGCAAGATCATCGCCCTGCCAGTCGATCCCAACCGGGGCGAAGGCGCGATGAAGGGCGAACTGCTGAAACAGCCGGTCCGCATCCTCAAAGTCAGCCGGATACCATCCACGGCTCCCGCCCCTCCAGCTGCGAGCGCGCCAGCATGACCGACCCCTTGGCAACCCCGGAAGACGGCTGGAAGCATACCGGCGTCCGCGTCGTCCCAGGCGATCAACTCGATCCCGCAGCCGCCACTACACCAGGCATGGATCGCGCGGTGGCTATAGATCGGGCCCGCATGGGCGCCCAGAAACTGTGGGCCGGCACCGTCCATATCCACGCCAACGCCAAGACCGGCGCGCACCATCATGGCCCGCTGGAAAGCGTGATCTATGTGGTTTCGGGCCGCGCGCGCATGCGCTGGGGCGAAAATCTGGAATTCACCGCCGAGGCTGGACCGGGGGACTTCATCTATGTGCCGCCCTATGTGCCGCACCAGGAAATCAACGCCTCGACGGATGAGGTGCTGTCCTGCGTGCTGGTCCGCAGTGATTCCGATGCGGTGGTGGTAAATCTGGATATCGAGCCCGCCGAGGCGCCCGAGGGCGTCGCCTGGATTGATCCGATCCATCGGTCATGACGATCACACGCGGGACGGCGATCCCGGGGAAGCCGCCGAACAATCTGGTGGGCGTGGCCCTGCTGGTGGCCTTTCTCGGCCAAGGCGCTGCGCTTGCGATGAGCCCGGGCCCGGGCGGCCCGCTCACGTTCGGCTTCGTCCTTGTCGGCTGGGTGCTGGCCGTGATGGCGCACGAGTTCGCCCACGCCTTTGTGGCCTATGTGGCCGGCGACACCACGGTGAAGGCCAAGGGCTACCTGGCCTTTGATCCCCGGCGGTATGGCGACCTGGGCACCAGTCTGGTGATCCCGCTGCTGGCGCTGGCGCTGGGCGGCATCGGCTTTCCGGGCGGGGCGGTCTATCTGCGCAACGATCTGATGCGTAGCCGGACCTGGCGCGCGGCGGCTTCGCTTGCGGGACCGGCGGCGACGCTCATCGTCCTGCTGGCGCTGGCGACGCTGCTGGCGCTCTGGCCGGGTGCGGCGGGACGGCCATTGTTCGAGGCGCTGGCCATGCTGGCGTTCCTGCAGGCCATGGCCCTTGTGCTCAACCTGCTGCCGGTTCCTGGCCTCGACGGCTTCAACGCCCTGCGACCGTTTCTGCCGGCGACGTGGACGCCCACGATCAGCAAGCTCGAGGGCGTGGCGATGCTGGTCTTACTGGGCGCGCTGTTCTTCGTGCCCATGATCGGCAACCTGCTGTTTGGCGCCACGGCGGACCTGACCTCTGCGCTCGGGGTGCCCCGCAGCGCCATCGGCGCCGGCTGGGATGCGTTTCACTTCTGGAAGGGGTGAGGCGCGCCTGAACCCGTCGCTGCCTGAAGAGAAAAGTCGTCTCTGAGGAGACCTTCGGCGGGAGCCCGGCCAGTTTCGAAGGCCAGCGCGCAAAGGCATATAACCTTGAGCGCAGACGACGGGCCCGATAGCCTCATTTTCTGATCAGGAACCGGACACCGCATGAAAGGCATTACCCATCTGGCTGCGGCTGTCGGCATCTGGCTGGCGGTCTGTGTGCTGTCGATCGGATTTGGCCTGATCCCGCTGGCGATCTGGATCCTGCTGGTTTTTCTGGGGTCAGAGGGCCGTGCGAGCCGGGCGGTAGCGCAAATGGAGCGCACCCTGATGGCGGGCGAAACCCTGGTCGCCGCCGCGCCGCAGCACCGGGTCTTCGCCCTGTTCAAGCGCCGCGCCGTACTGGCGATCACCTCCAGTCGGGTGCTGATGGTCCAGCGCGGGCTGATCGGCGGATTCAGGATGATCGATATGCAGTGGAAGGACCTGAAAGACGTACGCCTGGAGCAGAACGTCCTGGAACAGCTCTGCGGCGCCAACCTGACCTTCGATCATCTCGTCCAGCCCGCGATGGGCGTCGCCGTTGACGGCGTACCCCTGGAAACTGCGACGGCGATGTACGCCCGCGCCCAGTCCGAGGAACAGGCCTGGGAGGAAAAACGCCGCATCCGGGGGCTGGAGGAGATGCGCGCCCAGGCTGGCGGCGTAACTGTAGGGGCTTCTGTTGACGGCAGTGGCGCCGAGCGAATCGTCGACGACATCCAACGCGCAAAGGGTTTGCTGGATAGCGGCGCGATCAGCGACGCAGAGTTTCAGGAAATGAAGGCCAAGATTCTGGGGCGCGCTTGATCCTCCGTGTCCGCGTGGCGGTGATGACGGCAGCGCTAGTCCTGCCGCTTGCAGCCCAGACCGCGACGCCGACCGCGCCCGTCACCCAAACCTTGACCTGTCCGGTCGGCGGCGAGCGGTTCGCCTTCACTAGTGCGACGGCCTACGCCACCTGGGGCCAGCGGCCGGATGGCAAGCCCTATGGCTCATGGGTATTCCCGGCGCCTCTCCCGGAGTGTCCCGGCAATGGCCTGGTGATGTATCGCGACTTCTCACGCGAGGAGCGCGCGCGACTGACGTCGATCCTGGCTGACCCCGGTTTCGTCGCGCTCCGTGAAGGCCAGGGAACCTGGTATCGCGCCGCCTACCTCGAACACGCTCTGCAGCCGCGCTCGCCGGTGACGGCCTGGCTGCTGCTGAACGCCACATGGGAGGCGCAGGACGGGTCGCTGCGCAAGGCGCGCTATCAGGACGAGTTCGTTGACGCCGTGCAGGTGCTGGGCGGCGAGGCGGCTCCGATCGAAGCCTTCGCCCTCAGGGTCCGCGCCGCCAATGCGCTGCGCGAGCTGGGCCGGTTCGAGGAGGCCAGGGCCGCCTTGGCTGCCCTGCCTAGAGACACGCTCGCCAGTGATCCTGCCGCCGCGCAGTGGGGGGCGTTTCTGGACGGACTGGCGCGCGCCATCGCCCGGGGCGACCGCACGCCTGAACCGCTTGATCTGATCCCTCGCCAGGTCGCCGCCGCCTACTGCCTGGGCGGGGTCAGCGCCCCGCCCCGCAGTGATCCTGAATGCAGCACGCCGGACATGACACAGGCGATGAAGGCCGTCCGCGACGCGCGCGGCGCCCACGCGGCGCATTAGGCTCACTTTTCCGAAAGCATTTCGTGGCGTCATCCGGCATCTTGTCGGGAACAGACGATGAACACACCGATTCGCATCCTTGGACTGGACCCGGGCCTGCGCCGCACCGGCTGGGGCGTGATCGACTGCGCCGGCGCGCGTATCAGCCACGTGGCCCACGGAGTGATCGCCCCGAAGGACACCCTGCCGTTCTCGGAGCGCCTGCTCTGCCTGTTCACGGAGATCGAGGCGGTGCTGACCACCTGGGCGCCCCATGAGGCGGCTGTGGAGGAGACCTTCATGAACTCCAACGCCCAGTCGGCGCTGAAACTGGGCCATGCCCGCGCCATGTCCATGATCGTGCCGGCCCGCGCGGGACTGCCGGTGGCCGAGTACGCCGCCACCGTGGTCAAGAAGGCCGTCGTCGGCACCGGCGGCGCCGACAAGGCCCAGGTGGGCTGGATGATCGCCCGCCTACTGCCCACCGCCGGCAAGACCGCCAGCGACGCCGCCGACGCTCTGGCCGTGGCCATCGCCCACGCCCACGCGCGCACGGCGCGGCGCGTGGCCTAGATCACGTTTTTCCTCGGCCCGCTCTAGAAGTCCGTCGACAGCGAAACCTGGATGGTCCGCCTGGGCCCGGGCCGGAAGGTGGCCGGCGTGCTGGTCGTGGCGGAAATGGTGCCCAGGTAGTCCTTGTCGAAGATGTTATCGATGTTGATGCGGGCCTTGACCTGCTTCAGCGGGCCGACGCCGAAGCCGTCGCCCAGATCCACATAGGCGTTGTAGATCATGTAGCCGTCGGTGGACTCGGCGTTGGTGAAGTTGGTGTAGCGCTTGGACACCTTCCGGGCCGACAGGTTGAGGACCGCGCCAGGGGCCGGTTCAAATGTGACGCCGCCCTGGAACACCCACTTGGGGAAGTCCGGTACCTTGTTGCCCGCGATCAGGAACGTGGCGAAATTGTCCTTGAATTCCGATATGTTGTACGAAACGTTGGTGTTGAAATAGACCTTGCCGCCGAGAAGCTCTGGCTTCCACTGGCCGCTGAACTCCAGACCATGCGCCTCCACGCCACCGACGTTCTGGAAGAACGTCTCTGTCGTGGTGCTTCCCGGGACCAGCGAGGCGAAGGACTGCAGCCGGTTCTCGAAGCGGGTGAAGTACCCGACCAGCGCGGCATTGAAGGTAGGCCGGTTGGTGCGAATGCCCAGTTCATAGTTTTTTGCGGTCTCCGCTTCGGGTCCGGGCGCGAGCGGGCTTGCGGCGGAGAAGATGTCATCCGCCCCGCGTGGCAGGGCCAGGTTCTCGGAATATGACGCAAACACCTGATCGGTGCCGGTCAGCGACCAGACCGCGCCGACCTGGGGCAGGAACCAGTCCTTCCAGGTATCCGTGATCCGCGGCGTGCGGCGGTTGATGAAGTCGGCCGGGTTACGTGAACCTGAGATCACATAGTCGATGTTCAGACCCTTGAAGCCCACGTCCAG
The DNA here is from genome assembly GCA_903909375.1 of uncultured Alphaproteobacteria bacterium. GTDB lineage: Bacteria > Pseudomonadota > Alphaproteobacteria > Caulobacterales > Caulobacteraceae > Phenylobacterium. The sequence continues at coordinate 125,422 of CAIVVM010000038.1, read as the reverse complement.
CTTCAGTCGGTCATCGAACAGGCTGATCGTATCCTTCAGGAATATCTGCGTGGTCTTGCGGTTGGAGATGTAGTTGCGCTGAAGGTGGACAGGTTCATTGAGCAGCGGCGCGCCGTCCGGGTCGCCGTTGGCCACATTGTAGCGCTGCTGGGTGCGGTGATAGTCGTCGTCCTCGTACCAGACGCCGGCCTGGATATGGTGGTCTCCGGACTTCCAGCCCGCCCGGCTGTTGAGACCCATGCGCTCGCCGTCCACTGTGGAGAGGCCATATTGCAGGCCCTTGGGCGCGGTCAGGCCCGCGACGATCAGGCGCTGGTTGTTGTAGCTGGCGAGCGACGTGGCATAGGCCTCGGGCGAGACCCCGTAGCCGGACTTTTTCTCGTAGTAGGCGGTGGTCGAGATATCGAACGCCTCACCGAGAGGTGTCGCCAGGGTGAGGCCGTAGAGATGATCCTTCCGGCTGTTCACGGCGAACTTGTAGTACTGGTTGAAGGCCGCGTTCGAGTACGGGATCCCCGCCGCCGTGATGGGTAGTGAGGTCGCCGTCGCCGCCGAACCCAGAGGGCCCGACAAGGGAACATAGCCCAGGTAGGCAAAGCTGCGCCCTTTGCGACCGAAGATGTCGCCTGCCGTCCCCAGATACTGAGCCTTGGTGATCGAGGGGCTGTCATAGTCGAAATAGTCGTTGTGCACTATCTGGAAGGTGAGGGACCCTTCGCCGAAGCGGTAACGGATCTGGCCCTCATAGTGATTGCGGTCGATGGTGCCGGGGCCACGCCAGAGTTCGCCCGAGATCAGCGAAGCGCTGGCAAAGGCCGAAAAGCCGTTGTGCTCACCGGTGTCGATACGGCCGAAGGCCCGCAGCAGTTCGTCGCTGCCGCGGCTGAAGCTGAGCTTGCCTCCAAACTCCTCCTGCGGCCCGCGCGTGATGTAACTGACGATCGGCCCCAGCGAGGCGTAGCTGGACAGAGATACGTCGCCCGCCCCGGCCGACGCCGTCAGCCGCGCAAGGTTCTCGTTGTCCACATAGCGATAGATCGGGCTGCCGCCGAACTGGTCGGAGCGGCCCATAGGAATGCTGTCGAGCAGAAACCCTATCTGCTGGAAATTGAAGGCGCGCACCGAAACCGAGTTTCCGAATTCATAAAGACCCAGCGCGTCATTGGCCTGGACGTTGAAGCCCGGCAGGCTCTCCAGCATCTTCAGGCCGGTGATCCCGGCCGGCGCCGACAGCAGCGCTTCGCTGGTGATGGAAACCGTCGCCGTCACCCTGTCCGTTCCAATGGCCACCGTCGCCTCAGACACCCGCGAGCCGGTCACCACCAGTTCCTCCACCTCGGCCGGTGCGGGGGCTTCGGCGGATAGTGCCGGGTTCGCCAGCATGGCTCCGCCCAGCAACACGAGTTTCAGGGCGCGGTGCGTGCGCAAGAGTCGACGTGCATGGTTCATGGAGCCCCCGATGTCTGTCATCAATTCGACATCAGCCTGTCGCGCCCGGGCGCATCGGGCCACCGGGAACCCTGCCGAAGACATCGCAACCGGTCAGATGCCCAAGCGCGCGACGTCTCGACGCTCCGATGCCCAATCGCTAGTCGTGGTCGACGATCTGGAGGCTACTTCGACGTCTCGACGGCGCCGTCGAGCCGTGACCACTCTTCAAAGGAGCCGTCGTAGAGCAGGACCTTCAAGCCAAGCGTCCTGGCCGCGAAGATCGTCGCCGTCGCCTGCTGACCGACATGGCAGTAGGCCACCACCGTATCGCCGGATTTCACGCCTGCCGCCTTGAACTTCGCGGCGATCTCATCGGCCGCCGCGAGCTTGAAGTCAGGCGTGGTCACCGAGGTGAAGGGCACGCTCTCAGCGCCTGCAATATGACCCGACTTGTGCGGCTTCGAAGGCATGCCGCCGGCCCGCGCCCCGGAGTAGAACTCGGGTGCTCGCGCATCGACGACAACATAGCCGGGCTTGCCGGCGTGCTCGCGTACGAAGGCCGCGTCGACCACCAGCGGGCGCATCTTCAGAGCGGAGAGCTTGCCCGGCGTGACGACCGGCGCCTCGGTCGAGGCCTTGCCGCCGCTGGCCGTCCAGGCGCTCATGCCGCCCTCCAGCAGAAAGGTGCGTTGGCCAAGGCCCGCTGCGTCCAGGGTAAAGACCACCCGCGTGGCCGACTGGATGCCCTCTCGCGTGGGATAGACCACGATCTTCGACGTGTCCGAGACGCCAAACGCCGCGAGCCGCGCCCGCAGCGCCTCCGGCTCCGGCATCTGCAGGATCAGGGAATCCGGACCGGTGGACGGCGCCGCGATGTCAGACAGCATCAACAGCCGGGCGCCGGGTATATGCCCGGCCTGATACCCCGGCCTGTCGCCCACCTGCAGGATCACCAGGTCGGGGTCACTCAACCGCTCCTCCACCCAGGCCGGGCTCACGACCAGCCGGTCACGGGCCGATTCGGCCCAGGCGGGTTGCGCCAACATCAACAAAAACAGTGCCAGAACGACGCGCATGGGGTGGTCTCCGGTTTCGACGCGGATGCTAGGTCCCCCAAAGCCGTATGACCAGACGGTAGAGGCGGGTCCATTTTTCGATTTCACGGTATCCGGAGTTGGATAATCCCCCTAGCGCTAGGCCACGCCACATGATCCAGTGCTGCCGGGGGATATGAAATCGTGAACGCGGCGTAGCCGCAGGATGACATTCTCATGGCTGAAAGCCCGGACGCTCAAAACCCCTCGTCCGTCCCAGGCCCGCCGCCGCCCTCGCTCTGGACAAAACTTGCCTACGGCTTTGGCGCCGGCGTCAGCGGCGTCAAGGACAACGGCTTCGCCTACTTCCTTCTGCTCTTCTACAGTCAGGTCGTCGGGCTTGACGCCCGCCTTGTAGGCCTCGCCCTGACCATAGCCCTGATGATGGACGCCATCATCGATCCGGTGGTGGGCTACTGGTCCGACAATTTCCGTTCACGCTGGGGTCGACGGCACCCCTTCATGTACTTCGCCGCGCTTCCGCTCAGCAGCATCTACTTCCTGCTCTGGAGCCCGCCGGTGGGATGGTCCGACCTGGCCACGTTCTGGTACCTGCTGGGACTGGCCATCGTCATCCGCATGACCGTTTCCATCTACGAGATCCCCAGCACCGCGCTCGCCCCGGAACTCACCCCGGACTACGACCAGCGCAGCTCGCTGCTATCCTTCCGCTCGTTCTTCGGCTGGACGGTCGGCAACACCATGTCGGTGCTGATGTTCGCCGTCCTGTTCCCGATGTTCGTCACCGCCGACATCAAGAACGGCCAATTCAACCGCGAGGCCTATCAGGTCTACGGGATCATCGGATCGGTGATCATGTTTGTGGGCATCATGGGCTCGGCGCTGGGCACCCATTCGCGCATCCCGCACCTGAAAGCGCCGCCGCCCAAGCGCAATCTGAGCCTCGTGAAAATCTTCAAGGAAATCTTCGAGACCCTTTCGAACCGTTCCTTTATCGCGCTCTTCGCCGCCGCGGCGTTCGGCTCGGTGGCTGCGGGCCTCTCGGCGGCGCTCAGCTTCTACTTTTTCAACTATTTCTGGCAGTTCAGCTCCCAGCAGAGCGGCCTGATCACGACGGGCGTATTCGGTTCTGCAATCATTGGCGCCGTCCTGGCGCCCATCGTCAGCCGCACCATCGGCAAGAAACGGGGCGCGATCATCATCGGCCTGATCGCCTTCCTGGGCTCGCCTATGCCCATCGTCCTGCGTCTGCTGGGCATCCTGCCTGACAATGGCGATCCCTTTGTCTTCTGGTTCGTCTTCACCGCGACCCTGATCGATGTGGGCCTCATCATCTGTTTCCAGATCCTGTCGGCCTCGATGATGGCTGATCTTGTGGAGCAGTCGGAGATCAAGACCGGGCGTCGTTCAGAGGGCGTGTTCTTCGCCGCCATCGCCTTCATCCGTCAGATGGTCAATGGCCTGGGACTGATCACTGCGACCTTTGTGCTCACTGTGGCCGGTGTCCAGGCGGGCGCCGACCCCACACAGGTCTCTGAAGATACGATCTGGCGGATGGGCGCCTACTATGTGCCGACGATCCTGGCGCTCTGGATGACCATGATCGCCATCATGAGCGGCTATCGGATCACGCGGGAAGGCCACGAGGAGAACCTTCGCACCCTGGCCCGCACGCGGGCGGCCGAGTAGAGCCACGGCTCGGACGTTTCCCCGGACTCCCGCCTACGGTACCTCTGGTGAACACATGCCGAACGTGATTCGCCCCATCCGCACCCCGGAGCGCCCTGCATGATCGGGCGCCTGCGCGGGATCGTGGCCGAGGTGTCGGAGGAAGACGCCCTGATCGACGTCATGGGCGTGGGCTATGTGGTCCGCTGCGGCAGCCGCACCCTGGGCCGTCTGCCGCCGGTGGGCGACGAGGCGCTGCTGCATGTGGAGAGCCAGTTCGGCGAACAGACCGGCCTGACCCTCTACGGATTTCTTGCGCGGGAGGACCGTCGCGCCTTCGTGCTGTTGCGCACCATCCAGGGGGTAGGCCCCAAGGCGGCGCTGGCGGTGCTGGATGTGCTTCCGCCGGCCGAGCTGGCCCAGGCCGTGGCCCGGGACGACAAGGCGCTGGTGGCGCGCGCACAGGGCGTTGGTCCCAAGCTGGCACAGCGCATTGTCACGGAACTCAAGGACAAGCCGATTACAGATGGCCCGGTGGCCGCCTTCCACGGACAGATCACAGCGCCAGCGCCGCCGAAACCCACGGCGGTGGGCGAAGCTGTGGCCGCCCTGCTGGGCCTGGGCGTGGCCGAGGCCGCCGCACGCCGCGTAGTCGAGACCGCCGCCATACGCCTGGGCGACGGCGTCGAGGCGCCGGCCCTGATCAAGGCCGCCCTTCAGGAACTGGGTCGATGACCCGCCTGGTCTCGGGCGAGCCCGCCGCCTTCGAGCCCGCTGACAAGGCGCTCCGGCCCCAGACCATGGCCGAGTTCGTTGGGCAGAAGCAGGCCAAGGGTAATCTCACTGTCTTCATCGAGGCGGCGAAGAGCCGTGGCGAAGCGCTGGATCACGTGCTGCTGTTCGGACCGCCCGGCCTTGGCAAGACCACCCTGGCCCAGATCGTCGCCCGGGAACTGGGGGTGAATTTCCGCGCCACATCGGGCCCTGTGCTGGCAAAGGCGGGGGATCTCGCCGCCATCCTCACCAACCTCGAACCCCGAGACGTGCTGTTCATCGACGAGATCCACCGCCTTCCCGCCAATGTGGAGGAGATCCTGTATCCCGCGATGGAGGACCATGTGCTGGATCTGGTGATCGGCGAAGGGCCCTCCGCCCGCTCGATCCGCATCGATCTGGCGCCCTTCACGCTTGTCGCGGCTACGACGCGGGCCGGGCTCCTGGCGACCCCCCTCAGGGACCGGTTCGGCATTCCGATCCGGCTTGAATTCTACACCCACGACGAACTGCAGCAGGTGCTGATGAGCGCCGCGGTGAAGATGGGAACCGCCCTGGCCGCCGACGGCGCCGCCGAGATCGCCACCCGCGCCCGGGGAACGCCGCGGGTCGCCGGGCGCCTGCTTCGACGGGTGCGCGACTTCGCCGCCTCGGACGGCGTAGCGGTCATCGGACGCGCCGCCGCCGCCTCGGCCCTGGCCCGGCTGGACGTGGACGAGCATGGCCTGGACGCGCTGGACCGCCGTTACCTGCGCGCGCTCATCGAAAACTACGCCGGCGGCCCCGCAGGAGTTGAGACCCTGGCCTACGCCATCGCCGAGGCGAAGGATGCAGTGGAGGATGTGATCGAGCCCTTCCTGCTGCAACAGGGCTTCCTGCAGCGCACCCCGCGTGGCCGCATGGCCACCGCCCGCGCCTACGCCCACCTGGGCCTGGCCGCGCCTCCGGCCTCCGCCGCACCGCCTGCCACGGACCTGTTCGAATGAGCGACCCCTCATCAGGCTGGATGGAAGGGCGCGAACACGTCCTGCCAGTACGCATCTACTACGAGGACACCGATTTTACCGGCGTGGTCTATCACGCCAACTACCTGCGCTATTTCGAGCGCGGGCGGAGTGATTTCCTCAGGCTGGTCGGCGTCAGTCACCAGTCGCTGCTGGCGCTGGACCCGCCGGCTGCCTTCACGCTCACGCGGGTGGAGGTTGACTACAAGCGCGCCGCGAGAGTGGACGACGCGCTGCTCGTCCGAACAACCATCGACGTGCTCAAGGGCCCCCGGATGCTGTTCGCACAGCGTATCCTGCGGGGCGACGATCTGATTGCACAAGCCCAGCTCCACGCCGCCTGTATCGACCCGGCCGGGCGCGCACTCCGCCCGCCCGCAGCGCTGATCGAGGCCATGAGCCCCTGGCTCGCGCCTTAAGTTCGCCACTGACACGCTTCAATCTCAACGCTCGATTCGCAGGAGACGCCATGACCCCGGCCGCCGCCCTCACCCCCGAGAGCTTCGACCTCATCAGTCTGTTCGTGCGCGCCGACTGGGTGGTGAAGCTGGTGATGATCGGCCTGGCGGCCGCTTCCCTCTGGTCGTGGACCATCATTCTGGAAAAGCTGTTCCGGTTTCACACGCTCAATCGCGACGCCAACGCCTTCGAGGATGCCGTGGCCTCCGGCCGCAGTCTCGAGGATGTCGCCGCCGACGCCGGCGACCAGCCGGTCCAGGCCCTGCCGCGCATGCTTCAGGCGGCGCTGAAGGAGTGGCGGGATGGCCGAGGGCGCGGCGGCGCCACCGAGGGTCAGCTGGCCTTTCTGGTCCAGAGGATCGACCGCACGCTAGACACCATCATCGCCCGCGAGAGTGCGCGGGTGGAAACCGGCCTGGGCGGCCTGGCCATCGTCGCCACGGCCTCGCCCTTCGTCGGGCTGTTCGGCACCGTCTGGGGGATCATGCAGTCTTTCCAGGCGATCGCCATCCAGAAGAACACCTCGCTGGCGATCGTCGCGCCCTCGATCGCCGAGGCGCTGTTCGCCACCGCCATCGGGCTGGTCGCCGCCATCCCGGCCTACATTTTCTACAACGCCTTCTCCACCAGCGCCGCCAAGTACGCCGGACGTCTTGAGGGCTTTGCCGACGATCTCTCCACCGCAATCCAGCGTCGCCTGTCGGAGCGGGCCTGACCCATGGCGCTGTCGGCTCATGACGCGTTTGCAGCGGGTGGCGGACGCCGCCGCCGCCGGGGTCGCGCCCGGCGCGGCGCACTCAGCGAGATCAATGTCACGCCGCTGGTCGACGTCATGCTGGTGCTGCTGATCATCTTCATGATCTCGGCGCCGCTGCTGACCGCAGGCGTTCCCGTGGAGCTGCCCAAGACCGAGGCCGGCGCCATGCAGGACGTGCCGGACCCGATCACGGTCTCGATCCGCGCGGACGGACGGATCTATATCGCCGAGGCGGAAGTGCCCTTCGCCAACCTCTCGCCCCGACTGAAGGCCATGGCCGACGACACCACCCGGCCGATCTATGTGCGCGCCGACGCTTCGGCCTCCTACGGAACCGTGGCTCAGGTGATGGCCTCGCTATCCACCTCGGGCTTCAGCGCCATCAACCTGATCACCGAGACCGGCGGGCCATCCTCCGGCGGCGAAAAGGATGAGGCGATCCCGTGACCGCCCGGGCCGCGCCACGCATCGAGATCAGCCCCGCAGCCGTAGGGTCGCTGGCGCTGCACGTCGGCGTGGCAGCAGCCTTCATGATGTCGTGGGGAAATCGCGACCTGAAGGTGGGCGCCATTGTTCCGGTGACCATCGTCTCTAACGCCCCCGACGTAGACACCAGACCAGCGGAACAGGGCCCCGAAACCCAGTCGGCCATGACCGCCGATCCGGTGGCCGACGCGCCGCCCGAACCGGTTCCGCCGCCGCCACTGCCCGCCCCGCCGCCCCCTCAGGCCAAGGCGGCAAAACCGGCGGAAAAGACGCCCGCGCCGCTGGCGGCTAAGCCGGCCACCCGACCCGCCGAGAAGGCCTTTGATCTGGATTCGCTGGAGGCCAGCCTGACCCGCCCCGCTCGCAACACGCCTCAGCGTCCCTCCTCCGCCGCCAAGGGACCCGCCAGACCCGAAACCGCCCCCGTCGCCCGCCAGACCGTAGGGTCCGGTCTGGCCGCCGGCGCCGCCGTCGCCGGCATGACCGAGGAACTCCAGCGCCGCTGGAACCCCAACTGCGACGTCGAGGGCGGGCGCGATGTCATCGTGCGGGTCACCTTCCAGCTGGGAGCGACCGGGCAGGTGGTGGGCGAAGTGGTCCCCCAGATCCAGGGCGCCCGCTCATCGGTCGCCACCGCCGGCGCCGAACGCGCCGTCCGCGCGGTCTATGCGGCCGCGCCCTTCCGGGGCCTGCCGCGCGAATTCTATGGCGACAGGGTCGCTGTCAATTTCAACGCCCGAGAGGCCTGCCGATGACCCGCTCCCTTCGCAGCTTTTCAGCGCCCGTCATGGCCATGGTTCTGCTGGGATTGCTCGCCGTGTTCCTGGCCGCACCCGCCCGGGCCGAAATCGAGGTCAACGTCAACCGCGGCGATGTCCAGCCCTTGCCAGTGGCGGTTCCGGCGTTCGGTGGGACCCAGGGCGCCGATATCGCTCAGGTGATCGCCGCCAACCTGCAGCGCTCGGGCCTGTTCCGGCCACTCGACCCGGCCAGCTTCGTTGAAAAGAACCTGACCGCTGCGGTCCAGCCCCGCTTCGGCGACTGGAAAACCATCAACGCCCAGGCCCTGGTCAACGGTCAGGTCACGGTTGAGGGCGGCAAGCTGCGCGTCGACTTCCGCATGTGGGACGTTTTCGCCGAACAACAGATGCTGGGCCTGCAGTTCACTTCCAGCCCGGAGAATTGGCGGCGCGTGGCGCACAAGATTTCCGATGCGGTCTATGAGCGGCTGACCGGCGAGAAGGGCTACTTCGACACCCGCGTGGTGTTCGTGGCCGAGAGCGGCGGACGGGCCAAGGTGATCAAGCGCCTGGCGATCATGGATCAGGACGGCGCCAATCCCAGTTACCTGACCAGCGGCGACAGCATCGTGATGACGCCCAGGTTCTCCAGCAACAGCCAGGAGATCACCTATATGTCGCTGCGCCCGGACAGTTCATCGATCTTCCTGTTCAATCTGGAAACGGCCCGGCGCGAGAGTCTGGGCGCCTTTCCAGGCATGGTGTTCGCGCCCCGGTTCTCGCCTGACGGCGGCAAGGTGGCGTTCTCCGTCGAGCGCGGCGGCAACAGCGACATCTTCGTGATGAACCTGTCCAGCCGGACCTCCACCCGACTGACCTCCGACCCCTCGATCGACACCTCGGCCTCGTTCTCACCGGATGGCGCGCGGATCGTGTTCAATTCGGATCGCGGGGGCTCGCCTCAGCTCTATCTGATGGGCGCCGACGGATCGGGCCAGCGGCGGATCTCGGGCGGCGGCGGGCGCTATACCACCCCGGTCTGGAGCCCGACCGGGGAGTTCATCGCCTTCACCAAACAGACCGGCGGTGAGTTCCATATCGGGGTGATGCGCCCGGATGGATCAGATGAGCGCCTGCTCACCTCCAGCTATCTCGACGAAGGCCCCACCTGGGCGCCGAATGGCCGGGTGCTGATGTTCTCGCGCGAAACGCCCGGCGGCCCGCCCAAGCTCTGGACGGTCGACGTGACGGGTCGGGTTCTGCAGCCGATGCCCTATCCGGGGGCAGGGTCAGACCCCGCGTGGTCACCATTGCTCAACTAGTCTTGCGCCAGAACCGGCGTGATGGATTCTGATCCCTATATACAACCCGAACCCGAGGAGATGCAGATGATGCGAAGTGTAAACGGCAACACCCTACTCAGGCTGGCGCTTGTGGGCGCCGCCGCTGCGTCCCTGGCGGCCTGCGCCAGCAAGCCGAAACCCACCTACCCCACCCAGGCGCCGCCTCAGACCCAGCCCCAGGCGCCGCCGCGCACAGAGCTTCCGCCCGCTGCGCCGGTCACCCAGGCGCCGACGGGCGCGCTCCCCGGATCGACAGAAGACTTTGTCGTCAATGTCGGCGACCGCGTCTATTTCGACACTGACAGTCACGATGTCCGCGCCGACGCCACGCCGTTGCTGGACGCCCAGTCGGCCTGGCTTCGCCGCTATGGCGCGGTCAAGGTGCGGATCGAGGGCAACGCCGATGAGCGTGGCACCCGGGAATACAATCTGGCGCTTGGCGCCCGGCGCGCCAACTCGGTCCGCGACTATCTGGTCGAAAAGGGCGTGACGGCGGACCGGATCTCCACCATCTCGTTCGGCAAGGAACAGCCCATCGACGCTGGTTCCGGCGAGGCGTCCTGGGACAAGAACCGCAACGCCCGCACGGCCGTCGTCTCCGGCGCCAGGTAGGCCGTGCGCGCACCCCGCCCCCTGTTGGCCCTGCTGGCCATGACTGTCCTGGCAAGCGCCGGGCCGGTCTGGTCGCAGACGCCGATGGAGGATCCTCTCGACGCCCGCGACGCCAAGCGGGTGGAGCGGATGGAAAAGGTGGTGCGCGAACTCCGGTCCATCGTCTTCCAGCTGCGCGACACCGGTAAGCCGGTGGTCGTGCAGCCTGCGGACACCGACGCCCGAATGAGCGAACTGGCCTCCCGGCTGAGTGATCTCGAACAAACCCTGCGCAGTCTCAACGGATCGTTCGACAGCGTCACCCGCGACGCCGATCAGGCGCGCCGGGAGAACATCGCCCTGAAGCGCGACGTACAGTCGCTCACCGAGCGTCTGGCCGCGCTGGAACAGAAGCTCGCCCAGATGAACGCGCCCCCGCCCGAACCCGACGCCCCGCCTCAGGCGGCTGCGCCCGGTGATCCGGCCAAGGATTTCGCCCAGGCCCGCCAACTGATGCTGGCCGGCGACTACGACGCTGCCGAGGCCGCCTTCGCCGGGTTTGTGGAAACCTGGCCCGACGCCTCGCGTACGCCCGAGGCCCGCTACTGGCTGGGCAAGACCCTGACCGTTCGCGCCGCCCACGCCGATGCGGCCAAGGCCTATATCGGCGCTATCCGCGGCTGGCCGCAGACCCCCTGGGCGCCCGACGCAGTGGTTGAACTGTCCAGATCCCTTGTCGCGCTCAAGAAGCCGGCCGACGCCTGCCAGACCCTGGCGGAATTCACGCGTCGCTATCCCAAGCCCCCGGCGAACGTCGCCGGCCGCGCAGCCGCCACACGCACCCAGGCGAAGTGCGCGGCCTAGAGGCGGTCGTCCGCACGGTCCTGGACCGACGGCTGCTGAGGGACGCCACCGAACCCATCGCCATTGGCCTGTCTGGCGGCGGCGATTCCGTTGCGCTCACACTGATGGTCCATGACTGGGCGCGAGAGGCGGCGCGGCGCGTGGTTATCCTGTCGGTGGATCACGGACTACAGCCCGAGGCCGCGGGCTGGACCGCCGCCTGCACGGAGCTCGCCGCGACCCTCGGCCACGGATTTCGCGCGCTGACCTGGACCGGCGGCAAGCCTGCGACCGGCCTGCCCGCCGCCGCGCGGGCGGCGCGCCACCGCCTGCTGGCCGAGGCTGCGCGGGAGGCCGGAGCCTCGGTGCTGCTACTGGGCCATACCGGGGATGACCGGCTGGAAGCTGACGTCATGCGGCGCGCCGGATCCACCACACCTGATCCTCGCGAATGGTCGCCGTCGCCCGCCTGGCCTGAGGGACGCGGATTATTCCTGCTGCGCCCCATGCTGGATGTGCGCCGCGCGGACCTGCGCGCATGGCTGACTGCACGGGGGCAGTCCTGGATCGACGATCCGGCGAACGCTGACCTGCGCTACGCCCGCCCCCGCGCCCGGCGGGAGATCCTGGTCGGCGCCCTTTCGGATCGCATTACAGAGCCGCCGCTGGTCCTGGCCAGCCGGGCTACCCACCAGGCCGGAATGATCACGATCTCCCGCCAGGAACTACGGAACGCCTCGGCGTCGGACCTTCAACGGCTTGTCGCCATGGCCTGCGTATGCGCCGGCGGTGGCGCCCGCCGGCCGGCCACCGCCAGGATTGAACGCGTCGCTGAAGCGCTGCGCGGCCCAGGGTCCGTCGTCGCGACCCTTGCCGGGTCCCGGATTGAGGCTGATCTGGCGCAGGTTCGCTTCTTCCGCGAGGCTGGCGAGATCGCGCGAACCGGCGGGCCCGTCTTGCAGGTCGCCAGCGGCCAGACTGTGGTCTGGGATGGGCGGTTCGAAATCGCCGCGCTGGATCGCGATGGCCAGCTCACCCGGCTGGCAGGACTGGCCCGGAGCCTGGCCCGCGACCAGCAGGCCGCCCTGCAGGCTCTGCCGCCCGCCGCCCGTGGAGGGCTTCCGGCCATGATCTGCGAGGACGGCTTGATCACTTGCCCGGCGCTGGACGGGACGGCGGCAAATCTGATCCCCGACCGGCTGGCGGCAGCCGCCGGCCTCGTTGATCGGGAGCTGCGTCAGGCGTCCTTGCCAAGGGCGTGATCAACGCCACGTACAATGGCGGCCGCAAAGCGTGGACCAAGCAGGTTGGCGTGATTGGCGGCGGTCACATGCTCCACATGACCGGACCTGGCCCGTTTCGCCGGAGCCTCCTGCACCCGCTTGAGCGCGCCGCCACCGCGCGACGGGCCCGCCGTCACCACCGCCACCGGAAGATCCAGCGGAAGGTCGGCGGCGCCGGCCATCCGCGACGTCTCGGGCCAGCAGAGCACTTCAGCCGCCGCGCCGTGGGCATGGGAGGCGGAGGCATGGATACGGCGCTTCTCCGCGCCGGCTTCACCCGGCAGTTCGATGGGATTTCCCGCCACCCAGGAGACGGGATGCATCAGGCCTGCCTTTGCGCCCCGGCTCACCACCTGCAGCAGCCGCCCGAACACCTGCACCCCCGACGCCACACCCGGCAGGCCCAGCACATCCGGCGTCACCGCATCCACCAGCACCAGCCCGACCAGAGCCCGCGTCCGCTCAAGCGCAAACAACCGGACCATCAGCCCGCCCATGGAATGGCCTACCAGCAGGATTGGGGCCGTCTCGCCGCGGGCCTCTAGCAACGCCTCAAGATCATCGTTGATGGCGCGGCCATCCCGGGGTTCCGGGCCAGGATCGGAGTAGCCAAGGCCTGCCCGATCATAGGCCAGGCTGCGACGCCCCCTGGCCGCCAATAGTGCCTGCACCACCGCCCAGTCGGTCGCCGAGCCATAGGCGCCGTGTTCGCAGACGATCAGGGGACCGCCAGACACGGGCCCGGCGCGCGCCACCCGTAGATGGCGCCCACCGATATCGACCCGTTCGCCTTGATAGCGCGGTGCGGCCACGGGTCCCGGCAGGTCTTAGAGGCTGAGCTGGGCGCGCGGGCGGCCGTCGGGTCCGATCGCCAGTCCGTTGAGACCGTCGATCCGCTCGCTCCTGGCGGCCTCCTGGGCCTGGCCCTGCAGGTTGCGCTCGGCCTGGGCCAGGTCCTCCGCGTCGGTGGTGCGACGCACCACGATGGATTTGCCTGCGCGGGCATCCATCAGCGCCTGTTTGCTGGCCGGAATGCGCGAGACCTGCGCCATCCGCACCCGTCCCGAATAGCGCTTGGCCAGGTCGAGGGGCAGGTCGCCGGCCTCGGCGAACGCCTTGCCCAGGAACATCGCCGGATTCAGCGGACGGTCCTGTTCATCGCGGATCTCGAAGTGGAGATGCGGCCCTGTCGAGGTTCCCGTCGAGCCCACACGGCCCACAGTTTCCCCCGCCGTCAATACAAGACCAGGCTTCATCCCCGCGGCGATTCCGCCCAGGTGAGCGTAGAATGTGGTCAAACCCTCTGTGTGGCGCACGGCCACATAACGGCCGTAGCCGCCCTTTTCGCCCGCGGCGATCACCACCCCGTCCGCCGCTACGCGCACAGCAGCCCCGGCGTCGGCCGAGATATCCACACCCTCATGCAGGCGGCCCGAGCCTTCCCAGGGCAACTGGCGAAGGCCAAAGGGCGACACTACGGCATGCCCGGGCACCGGCTCCTGAAAGGCGATTAGGACGTCATTTTCCGCCGGCGCCGAAGACGCCGCCACGGCCACAGCGGTCGCTGACTGTGGCGCAGTCCTGCCCGCGATCAGACCGGGCGCCAGCAGTGAGGCATGGGCCACCGCCACCGCGCTGAGGCCCGCAACGCCGACGATTACGGCCTCGGCCACAACCCGGCGCGCACGCGCTTTTGATCCCGGTCCTGTCTTCACCAACGCCATCGAGCTCCACCATCACCGCGCATTTTTCAGGATCGGAGCCCTCGGCCTCGTCCCATGCTTCGGTTGTTCCGGCCCGGTACAGGACGGAGGATTAACGAGCCTTCTAGGCAAAAAGCAGGCCGGGAGCAAACCGGCGCCCCTGCAAGGCGAGTCCCGACGCGCCGCGGAAAGATGCGTCGGGCCTGGGCCTGGCTCTAACCGAGTCGCGCCTTGTACAGCTTGGTGAGTTCGGTCCAGGCCTTCTCGGCCGCCGCCTCGTCGTAGACGGCGCTGCCGCGCACACACCAGCCGTGGGCCGCCGGATAGACCTCAACCGTCGCCGTCTTCTTGGCCTCCGCAAACGCGGCCTGGAGGATATCCTTGGACTCCGGCTGCTGCTTGTCGTCGTTCTGCGCCACAGCCACCAGATAGGCGGCGTTGGTTTTCGGGATCAGAAGATGGGGGCTGTCGGGGTTCTTGGTGGTCAGGCCGCCGCCGTGGAAACTGCCCACAGCTGCGATCCGGCCCGGAACCGCTGCGGCCGTCCGGAACGACAGGGGGCCGCCCATGCAGTATCCCTGCACGCCAACCTTCTTTTTCTTGTTGGTCTGCGGCTGGGCGTCGAGGAAGGCCACAAAGGTGGCGGCGTCGCGGTCGATTCCGTCGTTGGTCATGGCGCTGCGCAAGGCGAACACCTTGGCGCGTTCCTCAGGCTTTGAAAAATCGAAGGTCGCATCCACCACCGGCGCGCGTTTCGAACGATAGAACGGGTTCGGCACCAGCACGACGTGGCCCTGGGCCGCCAGACGCTTGCCCATCTCACGGAACACCGGGCGCAGACCCATGATGTCGGTCCAGATCAGCACCGCAGGCCAGGTCCCCTTGCCGGCGGGGTGATAGAGCACCGCATCGCAGGTCCCGTCGGCGGTCTTCACCTCGACGTCCTTCTCGACGACTGTGCCCGCGTAGGCGCTGGAGGCCATGCCTGCCGCTGCAACTGTCATCAGGCCGAAGGTACGGCGGGAGGGTTGGGGTTCCTCAACCAGACCAACATGGATGTCGTCGTCACACATGGGGATTTCCTCCGGCGTTGCGTATTCTGGGGTGAAAACTCAGGCGCACATGTTGCGGCGGAATTTCAATGGACGCCAGAGGCCGTGAGATCGGACCTGTCCTGCATCCTGGGTCGGGACCCTGACTGTGTCCGATGTCTGATCGCCAGTCAGGACGGCGACGCCGCCTCTGCCTCAATCCAGGCCTGCAGCCGCGCCTCCAGCAGGGACATCGGCAGGGGTCCCGCCAGCAGTACGGCGTCGTGGAACCGGCGGGGGTCATAGCGCGGACCCAGCCGGGTTTTGGCGCGCTCCCGAAGTTCCAGGATCTTCAGCTGTCCGACCTTGTAGGCCAGCGCCTGGCCCGGCCAGGATAGGTAGCGGGCCAACTCCACATCAATGTTGAGCGGCGACAGCGCGCTGTTGTCGGTGAAGCATCGGCGGGCCTGATCGAGCGTCCAGCCCTTCCAGTGGATCCCGGTGTCAGCCACCAGCCGGCACGCGCGCCACATCTCCATCGAAAGCTCGCCGAACCGCTCATAGGGATCGCGGTAGATGCCCATCTCACCGGCCAGCCGCTCGGCGTAGAGCCCCCAACCCTCGGTGAATGCGGTCACGTCGGCATTTCGTCTGAACGACGGGAGGCCGGAGATTTCCTGTGCGAGTGCGATCTGCAGATGGTGGCCGGGAACCGATTCGTGGGCCGACAGGGCCGGCAGTTCGTAGAGCGGCCTTTGATCCAGATGCGAGGTGTTGACCATGTACCCGCCGGCGATCCCCAGCTTCGGCGCGCCCTGGAAATAGCGTGCAGTCGTATAGCGTTCCTCGATCTCGGCGGCGACCGGCCGGACCCCGAACGTCAGGCGCGGCAGGGTTCCAAACTGGCTGGGGAGCTTGTCGTCGATCCGCTTGGTGATCTCTGACGCCTTCTCCAGGAGTTGCTGGCGCGAGGTCGCGTAGAAACGCGGTTCCTTGCGCAGCATGGCGATGAAGGCCGGCAGGTCGCCGGTGAACCCGGTCTCGGCCATCACCTTGCCCATCCCTGCGCGGATGCGGGCGACCTCGGCCTGGCCCAGGTCGTGGATCTGGTCCGGCGTCAGGTCGGTCGTGGTGTAATCGGCGACCAGCCAGCGATAGTAGGCCTCGCCACCCGGGACCGTGCGAACGCCGAGAGCCTTGCGGCTGGCCGGCAGGTACTGGGCTTCAAGGAAGGCGGCGAACTCACGCTGGACCGGCCGGATCTGGTCACGCACCACGCCCGCGGCGGTGGCCTTCAGTTCCGCAAGCTTTGCGGGGTCGATGCCGGAGCCTTCGAAGGGCTTCAGCAGCGGGTCAGTCTCGACAGGCGCGGCAGCAGCAGTTCGCGCACGGGCCAGCACAGACTCCACTGTCGAGCGCGGCTGGGTAAAGCGGGTCTTCACGCCGCGCCGGGCGTTATCGAGGCTCCGCGCGTAGAATTTCGGCAGGGCCCGCAGGCGCGCGATCCAGGCCTCGGCGTCGGCCTCGGTGTCCAGCCGTGTGGTGGAGGCCACATAGCCAAGCTCCTGGTCAAAGCCCCAGTCGCTGTTGAAAGCCATCCGCGCCTCGTCAAATCCGAGGCTTTTCAGGCGACGGTCCAGGGTCCAGGCGAGGAAGTCACGGTTCAGGCGCGCGTCCGCGCTGAGGGCGCCCGGTTCAATTGCAGCCAGCCGCGCCGCGAATTCCTCATAGCTGCTGCGCCGCAGCACATCGGCTCCGGCCGACGGATCGGCCAGTCGCCCAAGTGCGCGGGGATCGCCCTCGCGGCCCGCCATGACCGGGTCCTGGGACAGGACATAGGCGTCGTAGTCGGCCACCAGTCTGTTCAGGGCCGTATCGTCGGCCATAGCCGGCGCGGCGGCGCACCAGAGTGTCAGGGCGAGAATCAAACGTCGCATGCAGCCTCCCCGGGGCGGGGCTTGGCAGCCACCGCCGGCGCGCCCATTCTCACGCCACAATCGGGGGAACGCCATGGATTTTGTGACACGCCGAAAGCCGGTTGAAGCCGAGGCCCGTGCGCCTGGCAGCCACCACCTGAAACCGACGCTGGGCTGGCCGCAACTGATGGCGATGGGCGTCGGCGCGATCATCGGCACCGGGATCTACACGCTGATCGGCGTTGGCGCCGGCCAGGCGGGACCCGCGGTCATTCTGTCATTTGCGATCGCCGGCGCGGTCTGTGCGTTCGCCGCCCTGTGCTACGCCGAGATGGCGAGCCTGATGCCGCAGGCGGGCTCGGCCTATACCTATTCCTACGCCGGCATGGGTGAGTTGGTGGGCTGGGTCATCGGCTGGAGCCTGATCCTGGAATACACCGTGGTCTGTTCTGCAGTGGCGGTCGGCTGGTCGGGCTATGCCAACGGCTTCCTGGCCAGCCACGGCTGGGGCCTGCCGGCGGCGCTGGCAGCCGGACCCTGGGGTGCGACGCCGGGGGTCATCGACCTGCTGGCGGTCGTGATCACGCTCGCCGTCACCGGCATGCTTCTGATCGGAACCCGCGAGAGCGCCACGATCAACTTCTATCTGGTGATCTTCAAGGTAGTGGCGCTGGCGGCCTTCGTTGCGCTGACCCTGCCCGGATTCGACGCCGCAAACTTCCAGCCCTTCATGCCCTTCGGTTTCAGCGCCCATGAGGTCGACGGCGAGCAGACAAAGATCGGCGTGATGGCGGCGGCAGCGGTGATCTTCTTCGCCTTCTACGGCTTCGACGCCATCTCCACGGCGGCGGAAGAGGCGAAGAACCCGGGCCGCGACCTGACCATAGCCATCGTGGGCTCCATGCTGGCCTGCGCGGCGATCTATATGCTGGTCGCCGCTGCGGCCCTGGGCGCGATGCCCTTCGAGCTTTTCGCCAAGAGCCCCGAGCCGCTGGCCTTCATCCTGCGGGAAGAGGGCTATCCTCTGGTGGCCGTCCTGATCGCGGCGGCGGCGGTGATCGCGCTGCCGACCGTGATCATGGCATTCATGTTTGGCCAGAGCCGGGTGTTCTTCGCCATGTCGCGGGACGGTCTGCTGCCTCGGGAGCTTTCGGCGGTGAATGCACGAGGGGTGCCGGCGGCCGTGACCATCCTGACCGGCGTCTGCGCCGCCGCCATGGCCGGATTTCTGCCCCTGAAGTTCATCGCCGAGGTGGCCAATGCCGGAACGCTCGCCGCCTTCATCGCCACGGCGCTGGCGATGATGATCCTCCGGGTTCAGCGACCGGAGCTGGCGCGGCCGTTCCGTACGCCGCTCTGGTGGGCGGTAGGGCCTCTGGCAATTTTCGGGTGCGTCTACCTGTTCTCCAGCCTGGCCGGCCTCACACAGGTGATGTTCGTGATCTGGAACATCGTCGGCCTGCTGGTCTATCTGGCCTATGGACGGACGAGGAGCCGGTTGGCAGGAACCTAGCCCTTCAACTCTGTCAGGATATCCGAAAGGGCCGCCTGCCAGGGTCGCGGCGTGATGCCGAAGACCTGCTCAAGTCGTGTCGTGTCCATCGTGGCCCGCAGCGGTCGCACCGCCGGGACGGGGTATTCCGCCGTGGTGATCGCGGCCACTTCAGGGGCACTGTCGCCCATGGCCTCGGCGAAGATCGCCACCGCCAGGCCACGCCAGCTGACTTCGCCACTGTTGGCGAAGTGCAGGGTCCCGAACGCCGGATCGCGAGCCTTCGCCGCCACCAGCCTTTCCGCCTGGGAGAGGATGAACCCCGCAAGGTCCGCCGCCGAGGTGGGCCTGCCGCGCTGGTCGTCGACCACGCGCAACGGATTTCCCGCCGCGCCAACCCTCAGCATGGTCTTCACGAAGTTCTTGCCGTGGGCCGACACGACCCAGGATGTGCGGATATTCACCGCCCGGTCGCAGGCCGCCAGCACGGCGCGCTCACCCTCCAGCTTGGTCAATCCGTAGATATTCAGCGGATGGGTGGCGGCGTCCTCAGCATAGGGCGCGCCGCCCGCGCCATCGAACACATAGTCCGTCGAGATGTTCACCAGCGCCGCCCCCGAGGCCGCGCAGGCGCGCGCGATGGCGTCCGGCGCCGCCGCGTTGATCGTGCGCGCCAGGTCCTGTTCGGTCTCGGCCAGATCCACAGCCGTATAGGCCGCAGCGATCACAACCAGGTCCGGGGCGATCTCGACGACCTTGCGGGCCGCAGCCTCCGGATCGGCCAGATCACAGTCGGCGCGGGACAGGGCGGTAATCGCCACATCGTGAGCCGGCGCCTGGCGCAGCAGTTCCGTCGCCAGCTGGCCGGTGGTTCCGAATTGCAGGATCTTGAGCGTCATTCGGTGGTCATAGCGCGAAATGAAAACCCCTCAAGACTCACTCGACGGTCGATTGGGGCAGCGCGCGCGTCCTAGAATCGGTATGTGAACTCAAGTCATGGGCCATGGGAGCCCGTGTTTCGCACCTGGAGAACGACGGTGGAGGCTCGAACGGACGGGATGCGACAACCGGGAGGGCCGCCCGCCATGGGCCGCCGCCGGGGTCCCGACCTCACCACCGGCCCCATCGGCAAGACGCTGATCCTGTTCGCCCTGCCGGTCATGGGCACGAACATTCTGCAATCCATGAATGGCTCGGCCAACGCCATCTGGGTCAGCCACGTACTGGGCGAGTCGGCTCTGACGGCGATTTCCAACTCCAACCAGATCTTCTTCCTGATGATGGGCGCGATGTTCGGCATGAGCATGGCCGCCAACATCATGATTGGCCAGGCCGTCGGCGCCGATGACCGCGCGCTGGCCACCCGCGTGGTGGGCACGGCGACCCTGTTTTTTCTGGCGATATCCGTCGTCGTCGGCATTGCGGGCTTTACGCTGACGCCCGCCATTCTGGCCGGCATGGGCACGCCGCAGGGCGCCCGGGAGCTGGCCACCGCCTATCTGCGCATCATCTTCGGCGCCATTCCGATCATCTACTTCTTCACCTTCCTGATGATGGGCCAGCGGGGCGCCGGAGACTCGCGGACGCCATTCTACTTTTCGCTGATCGCCGTGGTCTTTGAGATGAGCTTGAATCCGATGCTGCTGATCGGCGTGGGGCCGTTTCCGCGGCTGGGTATCGTCGGGTCGGCAATCGCCACGCTCATCGCCCAGGGCACGACGCTGGCGGTGATGATCGCCTGGCTCTATCGCAAGAAGAGCGTTCTGGTGCTGAGCCGTGCCGAATGGCGCGCTTTCCGGCCAGACTTCGAGGTCGCCAAGGGGCTCCTGTTCAAGGGCCTGCCCATGGCGTTCCAGATGATGGTCATCAGCCTGGCGGCTGTCACCATGATGAGCTTCGTGAACTCCTATGGCGTGACCACCGCGGCGGCCTATGGCGCGGCCGTGCAGGTGTGGACCTATGTGCAGATGCCGGCCATGGCTCTGGGCGCAGCCGTGTCATCCATGGCGGCCCAGAACGTGGGCGCTGGAAACATGGAGAGGGTGGGCAAGATCGCCCGGGTCGGGGTCCTCTACGCGGGGGTCTTTTCGGCCGTGCCGATCGTCCTGATCTATCTGCTGGACCCGTTCATTCTTCGGGCCTTTCTGCCGGCTTCCAGCCCATCGCTGCCGGTCGCCATCCACATAAACTCCATCGTGCTCTGGGGTTTCATTCCGTTCGGAATGGCCTTCATCTTCACCGGCATCGTGCGCGCGACCGGCGCCGTCTGGCCGCCCCTGATCGCCATGGTGATCGCGCTCTGGGGCGTTCGTGTCCCCCTGGCCAACATCCTCGAGCCCATGCTGGGCGCCGACGCCATCTGGATCAGCTTCCCGGCCGGCAGCCTCATGAGCCTGGTGCTGGCCGCCGCCTACTATCGCTGGGGCGGCTGGCGGAAATCGCGGATGCTGCACACACGCCCGCATGGTGACGCCGCCGACAACGGCATGGCGACGCCAGCCAGCGTCGAGGCGACCGAAACCATCAACCATAAGTCTCCATCAGCGCCGAATAGGCCAGGGTCCTGAGTTCACGCCGGATCGGATAGGTCGACGAGGGCAGGAGTTGGGTCATGAACACGGCCGTCACCTGCTCCTGCGGGTCGCACCAGAACGCGGTGGAGGCCGCTCCGCCCCAGTAGAATTCGCCCTGGCTGCAGGGGATCAGGGTCTGGGGCGGATCAAACACCACCGCCACACCCAGGCCAAAGCCCACACCGGCATTGGTGCTTTCCGAGAACAGCGACCGCGACAGTTCGGTCAGGTCCTGTCCGCCGGGTAGGTGGTTGGACGCCATCAGGTCGACGGTCTTGGGCGCCAGGATCCTTGCGCCGTCCAGCTCGCCCCGGTTGGTCAGCATGGTGGCGAACCGCATGTAGTCGGCCGCTGTGCCCACCAGTCCGCCGCCGCCGGACAACAGCTTCGGCGGCGCGAGGTAAGGGCTCTTCGTCGGGTCGTCCTGAAGCTTCATCTTGCCACCGGGCGCGGCCTCATAGCAGGCGGCGAAACGGGCGCGTTGGTCCTCGCGAACATGGAACCCGGTATCGACCATCTTCAGTGGATCAAAGATGCGCTCCTGCAGAGCCTGATCCAGCGGTTTGCCCGAGACCTTCTGGACCAGATAGCCGACCACATCCGTGGAGACCGAATAGTTCCAGGCCTCTCCGGGCGAGAACTCCAGCGGCAGCTTGGCCAGCATCTGGATCATCGCCTCCAGATCATGCTCGCCGTGCATGTTCTCCAGCTTGAGCTTGCGATAGGCGGCGTCGACATTCGTGCGATTCTGGAAGCCGTAGGTCAGGCCCGACGTGTGGCGCATCAGGTCGACCACCTGCATCGGTCGGGCGGTCGGCGTGGTCAGCCAGGGCCCGACGCCGGCGGCGAAGACCCCGAGGTTCGCCCACTCCGGAATGTGCTTGGCCACCGGATCATCAAGCGCGATCAGCCCCTCTTCCACCAGCGTCAGCAACGCGACGCAAGCCACCGGCTTGGTCATGGAATAGAGGCGGTAGACGCTGTCTTCGGCCAGTTTGACGCCGCGCTCAGGGTCCTGCTGACCCAGCACCGACTGGTGGACCACCTCTCCGTCGCGGGCGAGCACGAACTGGGCGCAGGGCATGCGGCCTGAGGCCACATACTTCTCCTGCAGGAAGCGATCGATTCGATGGAGGCGATCCTTGGAAAACCCGTGCTGCTTGGCCTTGCCCATCTTCTTCCCCTTCGTGAACCATCCAGGGCGCATTTGCCCTTGCCTTACGTGCGGTCGCAAGCGCGAGCGTGCGGTCGGGAGGACCCGTCCATGTCAACTGTAAGCTCGGAACGCGACGGGCGCATTGCGATCATTACACTTGAGCGACCCGAGCGCCGCAATGCGGTCGATGGCGCAACAGCGATCTCGCTGTACGACGCTTTCAAGGCGTTCGACGCCGATGAGAGCCTTGATGTGGCGGTGCTGACGGGACGCGGGGGTTATTTCTGCGCCGGCGCCGACCTGAAGGCCATCAGCACAGGGTCCGGCAATCCGGTAAAGTCCGACGGCGACTTTGGCCCTATGGGCTGTACGCGGCTCAAGCTGGGCAAGCCAGTGATCGCGGCCATCGAAGGTCCGGCGGTGGCTGGCGAGCTGGAAGTGGCCTGCTGGGCCGACCTGCGGGTGGCGGCCGAAGGCGCCACGTTCGGCGTGTTTTGCCGAAGGTTCGGCGTGCCCCTTATCGATCTCGGCACGGTCCGCCTGCCGCGCCTGATCGGGGCTTCCCGCGCCATGGATCTGATCCTGACCGGGCGTGCGGTTTCGGCACAGGAGGCCCTCGACATCGGCCTGGCCAACCGGCTGGCGCCCGAGGGCGGGGCGCTGGCCGCTGCGCTGGAGCTGGCGCGCCAGATCAGCGCTTTCCCGCAGCTTTGTATGCGCAACGACCGGCTCTCGGCTCTGGAGCAGTGGTCGCTGAGCTGGGATGAGGCCCAGGCGTTCGAGGTCAAGGTGGGCCTGGAGACCCTGCGCACCGGATCCGCGGTCGAAGGCGCCAGCCGGTTCGCGGCCGGCGAGGGGCGTTCAGGTCAGTTCTGAGGTCGTCCGGCCGACAGCTCGGTAAAGGTCGCGGCGCCGATCCCGTACTGGCGCCAGTCCCGATAGTCGAAATGCCACCACTCTTCCGCCAGCACCTCGAAACCCTCGGCGGTCATGGCCTGGCGCAGAAGATCGCGCAGCCACCGCTGGCGCGAGGTCCCGCCCGGAAAATCCGCATAGGCGCGGGGCGACATCTCGTCGTAGCGACTGGGCATCTCGACCACCTTGCCGGTTTGCAGGTCGTAGAGCGTGAGATCTACCGCGCCGCCGCGATTGTGCCGTGACCCCTTGGCTGGATCAGCGACGAACATCCGGCTGGCCTCTGGCGTCGCCTCCCAGAACATCCAGGTCACTGACCAAGGTCTATAGGCGTCGTGCACGAGAAGGCCGTAGCCCTGCGCTCGGAGCGCGCGCTGCACCCGGCCCAGCGCTTCGGCCGCCGGTCGCTGGAGGTAGGCGCCGGGCCGGTCATAGAGCGGCAGGCCCATGAAGTTGTTCGATGTCGAATAGCGGATATCGAACCGCAGGGTCGGATCAACCGACGCCAGATCCACAAGGTCGGACGGCCGCGCCGGTGCGGCCTCCACAGGGGGCGTAGCACGCGCGGCCATGGCGCGCAGTGCGGCCGGGTCCGCCTTCACCGTACGCCGGATGGCCGCTTCGGTTTCGGCGCCGAGGTCACGCCGGACCCGCCGAACGCCAGCAAGGGACACACCGCCCCTGACGGTCCGGATCTCGATGCCGCCCGGGGTCTGGAACCGGCCATTGCTGCTGGCGATCAGGCCTGTGGCGCTGATCCCTGCGCCCTGGGCGTGCAGCGTCCCGTTCCGCTCATAGAGCGTCAGAATGTCACCGGGTTCGCCGTACTGTCCGATCAGGGCGCGCAAGGCCCGGGGCGGCTCTGGCGGCGGGCCGGCATGGGCGGCCGATGCGAACACCAGCGTCCAGAACAGGGCGAACAAAGCCCCACAACCACTCCGCATCGCGCGCACTCCCATCGGCCCAGACTATCGGCGGATCCGATGGACGGCGACAGGTTTGATTCTGTGTGATCCGGGTTATGGCTTACCGGCAACCGCAACAGGACAAAGTGCGCCCTGTTCAGAGCTAAGCTGGGTGATCTGCGGGACGTTTGCGCAAGCCGGCGGGCCGCCGAAAGGGTCCAGGCATCCAGGGCCCCTGCATTCGCAAGGCTCTGCCTCGGGTTTGGGGGGACTGGCGCCCGAGGATTGTCCGGCTTACAGGTCCCGTTATGGAATTTCTTGTCATCCGGGCCTTCGCCGTGGCGGCCACATGAGCGCGCGGCGCCCCTTGATCGTCGGGCTGGGCGGTACGATCCGCGGAGGTTCCTCCACCGAGAAGGCGCTGGTCTGCTCCCTGCGCCGGGCCGAGGCCCTGGGCGCGGAGGTGCGGCTGCTGGGCGGAGAGTTCCTGGGTAGCCTGCCGATCTTTGACCCCCGGCCCGGCGAGATCTCCGACAGCCAGCAGGCTTTGATCGACGCCGTTCGCGCGGCGGACGGCCTTGTGGTGGCCAGCCCCGGCTATCACGGCTCTATCTCGGGCGTGATCAAGAACGCGCTGGACACCCTGGAGTTCACCTCGAAGGACACCTCACCCTATCTCAGCGGCAAGGCCGTGGGCGCGGTGATTACCGCCGAGGGCGGGCAGGCGGGCGGCACCACCTTGATGGCGCTGCGTTCCATCATTCATGCCCTGAGGGGCTGGCCGACGCCGTTCGGCGCCACGCTTAGTGGCGGATCAGCACTCTTTGACGAGACAGGCGCCGCCAAGGAGAAGCGCGACGCCTGGCAACTCGATACAGTCGCCGAACAGGTCTTTGAGTTTACACAGATGAGGTCCGGTCAATGAAGCGTCCCTACCTGGTCCCGCCCGCCCCCGGTTCCGGCGACGATGCCGATGTCAGCGCCATCAGCCCCATCGAGGACATCATCGAGGACGCCCGCAACGGTCGCCCCTACATCCTGGTTGACGCCGAGGACCGCGAGAACGAGGGCGATGTCATCATCCCCGCCCAGTTCGCGACACCCGAGCAGATCAACTTCATGGCCAAGCACGCCCGCGGCCTGATCTGCCTGTCGATCACCGCCGAACGGGCCCGCCAACTGCGGCTGCCCCCGATGTCGACGGACAACCAGTCAGGCCATGGCACGGCCTTTACGGTCTCGATCGAAGCCCGCGAGGGCGTCACCACCGGTATCTCGGCCCACGATCGCGCCCGCACAATCGCGGTGGCCGTCGACCCGACCAAGGGCGTCGAGGACATCGTCACCCCCGGCCATGTCTTCCCGCTGGTGGCCCGGGACGGGGGCGTCCTCGTCCGCGCCGGCCACACCGAGGCGGCGGTCGATATCAGCCGCATGGCCGGCCTCAATCCGGCTGGCGTGATCTGCGAGATCATGAAGGACGACGGCTCCATGGCGCGTCTTCCGGACCTGGTGGCCTTCGCCCAGTTGCACGGCCTGAAGATCGGCACGATCGCCGACCTGATCGCCTACCGCCGCCGCACCGAGCGTCAGGTGGAGCGGGTACTGGAAACCCCGTTCGAGAGTACCTTTGGCGGCAAGTTCCGAATGGTGATCTACCGCAACAGCCTGGACCAGACCGAGCATGTCGTGCTGTCCCGGGGCAAGATCGATCCCGACAAACCCACCCTCGTGCGGATGCACCGCGTGGATATGGCCACCGACATGCTGGGCGCCGTAGAGGCGCGTCAGGACTATGTGCCCAAGGCGTTGAAGGCGCTCGCGCAATATGACGGCGCGGCGGTGGCGGTCTTTATCCGGGATTCCAATCCTCACTGGCTGTCGGAACGCTACGGCCAGCCCCAGGCCAACCACTCAGAGAACATCCTTCGCGACTACGGCATCGGGGCCCAGATCCTGCTGGATCTGGGGGTGCGCGACATGATGTTGCTAAGCTCGTCGCAGACGGTGCTGCCGGGTTCGGGCGGATATGGCCTGAAGATTGTTGGGCGGCAGGCGTTCGAGTAAACCTTAACGCGAAACACAGAGTCTGGTCGCTTCCCGGAAATTAGGGCAGGCTCTCCACAACCGGATCGATATCGCCGCCGTACATGCTTGTATCCGGGCCGGGCCGGCTGGCGTGGTATTTGCAGAACTGCCCAATCTCAGGGGGACTTTGGGAGAGCGGGCCATGTTTGAGTTGATGATGACCCCTGCTGACCTTTCGACACCGCAGCTGGACGCCGATCCGATCACGAACGGCTTCATGAACGCGCGTCCGTTTGCCGGCGACGGAGAGGAAGCGCGTTGTCAGTGCCCGTTGTGCTCGGGCGCCGCGGATTCTCAGGACGTAGGTTCGGACGGCGACGGCGGGGCCCCGCAGGGCTATCTGAACGCCGATGATCGCGCCGCCGCCACGGTCAATGGCAAGGCCAGCTTCTCCATTGATCGCGCCGGGCTGCAACTCACCGGCTTCAATCCCGACACCATGGCGCCCGCGCCTGGCTGGGGCGGTATCGCCGGCGCCGCCTTCACCGTCACCTACGGCTTTCGCGCCACCGCGCCGATACGCATGCCCACCGATACGGACGGGTTCCAGCGTTTCAACACCGCCCAGATACTCCAGGCCGAGCAGGCGCTACAGGCCTGGGCCGATGTCGCGAACATCCGGTTCATCCGGGTCGGCGCCGGGTCCAGCACCGACAGCGACGCGGCCTATACAGACCAGGCGACCATCCTCTTCTCAAACTATTCCACCGGGGAAAGCGGCTCGGCGGCGTTCGCCTACTACCCTGGAAACGTGAACTTCAGCAGCTCGTCCGGCGACGTCTGGATCAATATCGGCACAAGTTCCAATGCCTTTCCGACCACTGGAAACTATGGCTCCCAGGTGCTTGTCCATGAGATTGGTCACGCTATCGGGCTTGCCCATCCCGGCGCCTACAACTCGAGCGGGGAGGCCAGGGTCACCTATGCCGCCAGCGCCGAGTACTTTGAGGACTCCCGGCAATATACAGTGATGAGCTACTTTTCGGAGACCAACACCGGCGGCAATTTCCGGGGCAGCTATTCGGGTGTCCCGCTTCTGGACGACATCCGCGGCGCCCAGATCGAGTACGGCGCCAACATGTCCACACGGGCGGGCGATACGGTCTATGGGTTCAACGCCACGGCCGATCGGGCCTGGTTCAGCGCCGCCAACAGCTCGAGCCGCTTGATCTTCGCGGTGTGGGACGCCGGCGGGCGCGATACCTTCGATTTCTCCGGCTATTCCCAGGCGCAGCTGATCGACCTGCGCGAGGGGTTCTTCTCCGATGTCGGCGGCCTGACCGGTAACGTCGCCGTGGCCCAGAGCGCCCAGATCGAAAACGCCATAGGCGGCTTCGGCGCTGACACCCTGAACGGCAACGCCCTGGCCAATGAGCTGAGCGGCAATGCCGGGTCCGATCGTATCTTCGGCGCCGCAGGTCGCGACACCATCGATGGTGGGGCGGGCGCCAACTATCTTCGGGGCGATGACGGAGACGACTCCATCACCGGCGGCGCAGGCTTCGACGACATCAACGGCAATGTCGGCAATGACACCGGCTCCGGTGGCGCAGGCGATGACTGGGTGGTCGGCGGCAAGGATAATGATCGCCTGTTCGGCGAGGATGGCGCGGACCTCGTCTACGGAAACCTGGGCTCGGACACGCTGGACGGCGGCGCCGGCGCCGACACGGTTCGCGGCGGTCAGGGCGATGACCTGGCTCAGGGCGGCCCCGGTGCGGACTTCATCTCGGGCGACCTTGGTTCGGACACGCTCTCCGGTGGCCCTGGCGCAGACGTTTTCAACAGTTTTGCAGGCTCAGGTATCGACCGGATCCTGGATTTCAACATCCTGGAGGGCGACCGCCTTCAGATCGCCGCAGGCAACACCTGGACGATGTCGCAGGTCGGCGCCGACACGGTGATCACCCTGGGTCCGGGCGATCAGGTGATCCTTCTGGGTGTACAGTCGGCGGACCTCACCGGCGACTGGGTCTTCGGTTTCTGAGGTCCTCCTCAGAAGATCGTTTTCAGCGGTCAATAACCGGCCTATATGGAAATCCTACCCGCCCGGCCGAAAGGCCGGGCGCCTTCGTTTCCGAGATCAGGCTGTCGAGACTGAACATGACCAACATTCTGATGCCCAAGGCGACTGCCGTCTGGCTGGTGGACAACACCTCGCTGACGTTTGAACAGATCGCCGACTTCTGTGAACTCCATCCCCTGGAAGTGAAGGGGATCGCCGATGGCGAGGTGGCGCGCGACATTCGCGGCGCAGACCCCATCGCCAACGGCCAGCTTTCGCGTGATGAGCTGGACGCTGCGGAAAAGACCGCGACCTATCGGATGAAGGCCCAGAAGAGCCGCCATGCCGAACTTCTGAAGCCCGTGAAAAAGGCGCCGCGCTACACCCCCGTGTCGCGCCGCCAGGATCGCCCGGACGCCATCGCCTGGTTTATCCGCAATCACCCCGAAGTCCCGGACAGCCAGCTGTCGCGGGTGCTGGGCACCACCAAGGCCACAATCGAGCAGGTGCGCAACCGCACGCACTGGAACTCCGCCAACATCAAGCCGGTGGATCCCGTGACGCTGGGCCTCTCTACCCAGCTCGAGCTGGATGCCGTGGTCCGGAAGGCCGCCGACAAGCGTGCCAAGGAAGCTGCGAAGCGCGGCGAGGTCGAGCCCGAGGGCGAAACCCTGCGCCCGGCCTCGGAAACCGGGGTCGTATCAGAAAGCGCGCCCGAGCCGGTCTACGAGGACGAAGCCGACGAGGATTGATCGGGTCGATTCCGCCTCATCAGGAGGCGGGACGCCCGCGTCAATGCAGGTTGCTGCGGAGCGTCTCGATCTCTTCCTTAAGTCGCAGTTTCTGTCGTTTCAGCTCGCGCAATCGGAGATCGTCGGATGACGGCCGTCTCAGCTCATCCTGGATGGCCGTTTCCAGGGATTGGTGACGGGAACCCAGTTCCCGGATGCGGGCTTCAAGCGCCATGCAGAGAGCCTCCTCGCTTTGGACGACACCGCAGTAAACGCCTGCTTTGCGTCGCTGTCAGATCACATATGTTTGCTTGAAGCCGGTCGATCTTTCGGCGCCCTCCCGCGTTAGGAACCCCCTTGATGGCCGAGACAGAAACGCCAAGGCTGATCGTGGGGATCTCCGGGGCGTCGGGCGTCGCCTATGGCTTGCGCGCGCTGGACGCCTGCCGTGACCTGGGCGTGGAAAGCCATCTGGTGATGAGCCGGTCGGCAGCCCTGACCCTCGCCCAGGAAACCGATCTGTCGGTGGCCGACGTCCAGGCGCGCGCCGATGTGGCGCACAAGGCAGGCGATGTCGGCGCCTCGATCGCGTCGGGCTCATTCCGCACCCTGGGGATGGTCGTCGCGCCCTGCTCCATCCGGACCATGAGCGAGATCGCCAGCGGGGTAACCGCCTCGTTGCTGACCCGGGCCGCAGACGTCACCCTGAAAGAGCGGCGGACGCTGGTGCTGATGGTGCGCGAGACGCCGCTGCATCTGGGCCATCTTCGCACCATGGTGAAACTGTCCGAAATGGGCGCCGTGATCGCCCCACCATTGCCAGCCTTCTATGCCAAACCCCTGTCGATGGCCGATATGGTCGACCAGTCGGTGGGCCGCGTGCTGGATTTGTTTGGTCTGTCATGGCAGCCCGTAAAGCGTTGGGGCGAGGATATCGGCCCGCAATCCAGGGCAGAGGTATGACCGTGGCGATCTGGGCGTGGGTTCTGGCAGTCTACGACCGGCCAGGCGTTCCCGAGGCCACCCTGGCGCTGCAGGACAACCACGGTCAGAACACGTCCTTTCTGCTTTGGGCAGTCTATGCGCGGGCTACCGACAGGGGCTTGCTGGACCAGGCGGCCGCGATAGCCCGCGCCTGGGACCAGACGGCGCTGATCCCGATTCGTCAGGCCCGCCGCGCGCTGAAGACCCCGCTTCCCCCGATCAACGACGGCGCGCGCGAGGCGTTCCGGCAGGACGTCAAGGCGCTTGAACTGGCCGCGGAACGCCTGCTGATGGAAACACTGGCAGGCCTTGCTGGCCAGGGGCATGCCGTCGACGCCTTCGAGGCGCTCTCGGCGGCGGCGGACGCCTGGGGCGAAGCGCCGCCTGCTCAGGCGCTGGCTGACCTTGCCAGGGTCCTCGGATAGGATCAGGCGCAGATCATGGACTATTCAACCTTCACCGAAGCGGCGCTTGAAGCGCGTCTGGCCGAACTTCGGCAGGATCACAGTGATCTCGAAGCGGCAATCCAGGCCCTGTCCAATGCAGCCTTGCCGGAACTGATCGTCATCGGCCGCTTCAAGCGCAAGAAGCTGGCGCTCAAGGACGAGATTTCGCGGGTTTTGGACTACCTGAACCCGGACATCATCGCCTAGATCACGTCGAGACTGGGTTGGATCCATCCAGTCTCGAAAAACGTGATCGCCGCCATATGTCTAGAGCAGGTTGCGGGCGGAAAACCGGTTCCCACTTTTCCTCAACCCGCTCTAACCGGTCTTGCGCCGGCGTTTGGCGGCGAACATGGCCGCATCCGCCTCGGCGATCAGCGCCTCGGGCTCGGTGTTCGATACGATCTCCCGCACACCGTAGCTCAGCCGGATCGTGGCGGACCCGGCGGCGAAGACCACCGGCTCGCCTTCAATCGCCGCCGCCAGGGAGGCCGCCTTGCTTTCGGCTGTGGCCAGATCGGTCTGGACCAGCACCACGGCGAATTCGTCGCCGCCCATACGCCCCACGACGTCGCTCTCGCGGACATGAGTCAGCAGCCGTTCCGACACGGTCCGCAGCGCCGCGTCGCCGGCAGCGTGGCCGTACTGGTCATTGATCGCCTTGAAGCCATCCAGATCAAAATAGACGAGGCTGGCCGAGGAGCCGTAGCGTTCGGCGAATGTGCGCACCCGGCTGAATTCGCGCAGAAACCCGCGGCGGTTCAGCAGCGGCGTCAGCGTGTCGCGATCTGCGATTTCCTCTGCGGACTTCAGGCGACCCTTGAGCTGGCCCACCTCTTCACGCAGGGCGTCGAGATCCTTGAGCAGGGTCTGGATCGCTGCCAGCACCGCCGGCGTCATCTCCACAGCCGGTACGCCGAGGAAGCTGGTGCTGTCGGCCCGCGCCGGGCCGCCAACCGGCGCAGAAGCGCTGGCCGCAGCCGTCCTGCGGACGCCGGGAAGCGGTTCATTACGTGCGCCTGTGACCTTCATGGTCCCGCCTCCAGAACGGTTAACGGCATTCGACGCTTTATGAGTTAAGGGATTCTAACCGGGGTCGGTTGTGCGCGCAAAGGCGGCGCCTATACTCCGCGCCTTTTCCGGGGTTCAGGCAGGAAATGCAGCACACATGAGCGCGCCCGTCGCCATCATCATGGGAAGCCGGTCCGACTGGCCCGTGTTGCGTCTCGCCGCCGAAATGCTGGATGCCCTCGGCGTGGCCTACGAGGCCAGGGTAGTCTCGGCGCACCGCACGCCCGAACGGATGTACGCCTTTGCCAAGGGCGCCAAGGCCGCTGGCTTCAAGGTGATCATCGCCGGCGCCGGCGGCGCGGCGCACCTTCCCGGAATGACCGCCTCACTCACCGACCTGCCGGTACTGGGCGTTCCGATCGAGTCGAAGGCGCTGAAGGGGATGGATAGTCTTTTATCCATCGTCCAGATGCCCGGCGGCATCCCGGTGGGCACGCTGGCGATCGGCGAGGCGGGGGCGAAGAACGCGGCATTGCTGGCCGCCCGGATCCTGGCGATATCCGACACAGCCCTGGCCACACGCTTGGCCGCGTTCGCCGCCGACCAGACCGCCGGCGTCGCCGAGGCGGTTGAGTAGAAGCGGAACAAGATGGCTGTATTTCCCCTTCCCCCCGGATCTACCCTCGGCATTCTGGGGGGCGGACAGCTGGGCCGCATGCTGGCCCAGGCCGCAGCGCGTCTGGGCTTTGACGTGGCTGTGCTGGAGCGCGACGCCGACAGTCCTGCCGGTCGCGTGGCCGCCCACACCATCGTTGGACCCTATACCGATGACGCATCGCTGCGGGCGCTGGCCGCTGTCGCAAGTGTGGTGACCTACGAATTCGAGAATGTGCCTGCCGCCTCTGTGCTGGCGCTGGGCGCTATGGGCGTCGAGGTGGCGCCGGGACCCGAGGCCCTGGCCGTCGCCCAGGACCGGGTGGCCGAGAAGCAGTTTCTGAACGCCAACGGCGCGCCGACCGTCGCCTTCCAGGCGGCCGCGACGCCTGAGGAGGCCGTGGCCGCCGCCCAGGCCATGGGGGCGCCGGTGCTGATGAAGACCCGTCGCGAGGGCTATGACGGCAAGGGCCAGCGCTGGGTGGAGCACGCCGCTGACGCAGCCCGGATCTTTGCCGAACTAGGAAGCGTGCCGGTCATCCTTGAGGCGCCGGCCGACTTCGTGCGCGAACTGTCGATCATCGCCGCGCGAGGCCGGGACGGGGCGACCGCGGTTTATCCCCTCGCCGAAAACCACCACGAGGGCGGCATCCTGCGCCGCAGCCTGGCCCCCGCCCTTGTGAGCCCGGCGCTGGCCGACCAGGCCGAGCGGATCGCCGCGCGCATCCTGGGCGGCCTGGGCTATGTGGGGGTCGTCGGCATCGAGCTGTTCGAGCTCGCCGATGGCCGGCTGCTGGTCAACGAGATCGCGCCTCGCGTCCACAACACCGGCCACTGGACCCAGGACGGCTGCGAGGTTGACCAGTTCGAACAGCACATCCGCGCTGTCGCCGGCTGGCCGCTGGGCCCCACAACCCCCCACGCCCGCGTCGAGATGCTGAACCTGCTGGGCGACGAGATCGACGCATGGGAACGGCTGTCCCACGAACCCGACACCCGCATCCACCTCTACGGCAAACGCGACGCCAAGCCGGGCCGCAAGATGGGGCATCTGAACCGGGTCAAGGCGCTTTAGTCACCACCTCCGCCGCCGTACCGCGCACGCCCTAGCCCCTCTGCAAATCGGGCCAGAGCCTCGGACGGCCGGAACGTGGTCGTCGCCTTCCATTTCTCGAAGGCCATCACATTGTCGATGCGGTGGTCCACAAACTCCATCGCCGCCCTGCGCCCCGCAGAGGCGCGGATCGCGCCGGCGCCGGTGAGGATCCCGGCCAGCAACAACCGCTTGGTGTAGTGGTTCTCGTCCGTCGCGGTGTCGCCGGCCCAGCGCCAGAGCACGTCGGCGCTGTCCCAGGCCAGTCTTGCAGCCAGCGGCAGGTTCAGCGGCATGGCGAGATACCCCGACCACCGCCGGAGCGCCGGCTCGTCAACGGCGGCGGCGTCCAGGCGCGCCTCGACCGCACGACGGATACGCTCGCGGATCTTCAGATTGCTGGCGTGGACCTCACCCAGCGAAGCCAGCGCCCGGTCATCGTGGCGCCGTGACAGCAGGGCGGCCAGATCGGCAGGGCCATGCGGGATCAGAAGTCCGGTCTCACCGGCCGACAAACCGAGCGCCTTTCCGGCCAGGCCGACGGTGCGATGAGTCCAGCCATGAATCGGCGCAAGCCCCAGCGCCTCGTCCAGCAACCGTTGCTCGGTTGTCGCAGCCCAGTCGGAGTCTTGTGCGGTCATGGATTCAGTCTAGCGGAGTGCGTGGACAGGGCGAACCTCTTCTGCTATCTGCCCGCCCTCAAACTTGAAGGGTCAAACCTTCGAGCGACAACTTTTTCTACGCTCGCCGCCTTTCAGCTGGCACAAGGCGGGCGGCCAGCGTTCTACAGGAGAGATACCCCTGGTTCAGATTTTCGTCCGCGACAACAACGTCGACCAGGCCCTAAAGGCGCTGAAGAAGAAGATGCAGCGCGAAGGCTCGTTCCGCGAAATGAAGCGGCACGTGCACTATGAGAAGCCCTCGGAGAAGCGTGCGCGCCAGAAGGCCGAGGCCGTTCGCCGCGCCCGCAAGCTGGCCCGCAAGCGCGCCCAGCGCGAAGGCCTGATCGCTGCGCCGAAGAAAGTCGTCACCCGATAATATCGGTGTCGGCCTCTAAAAGCTGGCATGGATGATGCTTATTTGAAGGGCTGCGCCTCAGGGTGCAGCCCTTTTTGCATTTCTGATCCGTATCTGCGCGCTGACAGCCAGTTCTGGCCAAAGTGTGCTGACGTTAAGTGGTCTATCAACCGTCTGCGCCCTATATCTGAAGTTTGGCGCACGGCCTCATTGGGAACGGTCCTCTTATGAACCTCCGCAACTTGGTGATCTGGGGCGCAATCCTCGTGGTGATGGTGGGGCTCTACGGCATGATGGCCGGGGGTAACCGCACCAGCAACCAGACCGAGGTCACCTATTCCCAGCTGCTGGCCAAGGTGAACGCCGGCGAGATCAAGGCGGTTGAGATCGAGGGTCCGATGATCCTGGCCACCGACCAGGGCAACCGCGCCTTCACGTCCGTCACCCCCAACAATCAGGATGATCTGGTCCAGCGCCTGGAAAAGCAGGGCGCCGACATCAAGGTCAAGGCCGCCGGCGGCTTCACCTGGACCGGGGCGCTGCTCCAGTTCCTGCCCATCCTGCTGCTGATCGGCGTCTGGATCTTCTTCATGCGCCAGATGCAGGGCGGCGCGCGTGGCGCCATGGGCTTCGGCAAGTCCAAGGCCAAGCTGCTGACGGAAAACAAGAACCGCGTCACCTTTGACGACGTCGCCGGCGTCGAAGAGGCCAAGGAAGAGGTCGTCGAGATCGTCGACTTCCTGAAGGATCCGCAAAAATTCCAGCGCCTGGGCGGCAAGATCCCCAAGGGCGCCCTGCTGGTCGGCCCCCCCGGCACCGGCAAGACTCTTCTGGCCCGCGCCATTGCGGGCGAGGCGGGCGTGCCCTTCTTCACCATCTCCGGCTCCGACTTCGTGGAGATGTTCGTGGGCGTCGGCGCCAGCCGCGTGCGCGACATGTTCGAACAGGGCAAGAAGAACGCCCCCTGCATCATCTTCATCGACGAGATCGACGCCGTCGGCCGCCATCGCGGCGCCGGTCTCGGTGGCGGCAACGATGAGCGCGAGCAGACGCTGAACCAGCTGCTGGTGGAGATGGATGGCTTCGAATCCAACGAAGGCATCATCCTGATCGCCGCCACCAATCGCCCCGACGTGCTCGACCCCGCCCTGCTGCGTCCGGGCCGTTTCGACCGCCAGGTGGTCGTCGGCAATCCGGACATCAACGGCCGCGAACGCATTCTGCGCGTCCACATGAAGAACGTGCCGCTGGCCGCCGACGTCGACGTCAAGGTTGTGGCGCGCGGCACCCCCGGCTTCTCGGGCGCGGATCTGGCCAACCTGGTCAACGAGGCGGCCCTGATGGGCGCGCGCAAGAACCGCCGAATGGTCACCATGCGCGACTTCGAGGACGCCAAGGACAAGGTCATGATGGGCGCCGAGCGCCGCTCCATGGTCATGACCGAGGACGAGAAGAAGCTGACCGCCTACCACGAGGGCGGCCACGCCCTGGTGGCGCTGAATGTCGCCGCCACCGATCCGGTGCACAAGGCAACCATCATCCCGCGCGGCCGTGCGCTGGGCATGGTGATGCAACTGCCGGAACGCGACCGGTTCTCCATGAGCTATGAGCAGATGACCTCGCGCCTGGCCATCCTGATGGGCGGCCGGGTTGCCGAGGAGATCATCTTCGGCAAGGACAAGATCACCTCCGGCGCCTCGTCGGACCTCGATCAGGCGACCAAGCTTGCCAAGGCCATGGTCACCAAGTGGGGCTATTCCGAAAAACTCGGCATGGTCTCCTACGGCGACAATCAGGACGAGGTCTTCCTGGGGCATTCCGTCGCCCGCACCCAGAACGTCTCGGAAGAAACCGCCAAGGTGATCGACGAGGAAGTCCGCCGACTCACCCAGGCCGGTTGGGATGAGGCCAACAACATTCTCACCACAAAGCTCGATCAGCTGCACCTGCTGGCCAACAGCCTGCTGGAGTACGAGACCCTGAGCGGCGACGAGATCGTCAATGCCCTGAAAGGCGTCCCGCCCAAACGCGACGAATCCGAGACCAAGCGGGCAACCGGCCCTACGGTCGCCGTGCCGATTTCGCCACGTCCCAGCGCTGAGCCGGCATAACGCCCTACCTCCCCCTCGAAGCGGCGGGAGGCAGGAATTCCGTAGAAGCCGGGAAGGGTGATGACCCGGTTGAGTTGCTCGGCTGAGCCCCGACCCTAGCCAACAAAGGTCCAGTCGCCGCTGAGGCTGGCGGCGGCGCCGCGCCCTCCGGACTTCGCCAAATCAACAGCCGCAACTATAACGGGTTCGAGGTTCAATGCGTTCCCGACTGTTAACTGCACGCCCGCGCGTCATGGGGGTCGTCAATACGACGGCCGACAGCTTTTCCGATGGCGGTCGCTATCTGGGGTTCGACGCGGCGCTCGCTCATGCCCGGCGCCTGATCGCTGAGGGCGCGGACATCCTCGACCTCGGCGCGGAGTCCACCCGACCGGGCGCCGCGCCGGTGGCGGCCGAGGTCGAGATCGACCGGCTGCTCCCGCTGATCGTCGCGCTCCGGGCCAAGAGCGCCATACCCATTTCCGTAGACACCATGAAGCCCGAGGTCGCCCGCGCCGCGATCGCAGCCGGCGCCACAATGTGGAACGACGTCACCGCTCTGCGCCACGCCCCGGAGAGCGCCGCCACCGCCGCCGAGCTCGGCTGCGACATTGTGCTCATGCACATGCAGGGCGAACCCGGAACCATGCAGGCCGAGCCGCACTACGAGGATGTCGTTGCCGAAGTCGTAGCTTTCCTGGCGGAGCGCGCGAAACTGGCGATCTGGGCCGGCGTTGCCCGCGAGCGGATCTGGCTCGACCCCGGCATCGGCTTCGGCAAGCACCCGACCCGCCACAATCTACCCCTGCTGGCCGGACTGGACCGGATCGTGGCCCTGGGCTTCCCCGTGCTGCTGGGCGCCAGCCGCAAGCGGTTCATCGGGATGCTGGATGGCGACGCGGCGGCGGATGGGCGGCTGGGTGGGTCCATCGCGGCGGCGATAGCGGGCGCGGCGGCCGGTGTGGCGGCGGTGCGGGTCCACGATGTCCGCGAGACGGTGCAGGCGCTGAAGGTATGGGACGCCATACGTTCGGGTTGAACACCCTCGCAACCACATTGCATATACGTACGCAAATGCGTACTTTCGGGAAATGCGCACGACCTCTTACAGCGAACTCCGCAAGAACCTCGCGGCGACGATCGACCGTGTGAACGCCGACCACGAGCCGGTGGTGATCACGCGGGACAACGGCAAGCCCCCGGCGGTGCTGATGTCACTCGAGGATTTCGCCTCTTATGAGGAGACCCGCTATCTGCTCCGCAGCCCGGCAAACGCCGAACGGCTTCTGAGCTCCATCGCCGCTCTGGATGGCGGCCAGGGCCGGGAGCATGACCTCTCTGAATGAAACTGATATTCAGTGAGCAAGCCTGGGAGGACTACCTCTACTGGCAGGCCAATGACCCCAAGCTGCTCGCGCGCATCAACGCCCTGATCAGGGAATGCAGCCGCACCCCGTCTACAGGCATAGGCAAGCCGGAACCGCTCCGCGGCGCGCTCTCCGGCTGGTGGTCCCGCCGCTTCACCCTGGAACACAGGCTGGTCTACCGGCCCAGCGAACAAGGCCTGTTGCTGGCCCAGGTCAGGCATCACTATTGAGGCGCAGGAACTGGGCGGTTCCGAGGTGGCGCGTGGTCTGGAAGAGCGTCCAGCCGATCCTCCCACGCCCGTCGGTAGGGGGCGAGCCGTAGCGCAGCATATCCAGAATGCGGTGGCGAGTGGGTTCGGCCTGGGCTTCGAAAGGGCTCATGGCCAACACAAGCACCTGCGGAAATGTAACTGTCGAGAAATGTGCATTGATCGTGCAATCGCGCTATCCGGCGTCTCATGACCATTTCTGGCCGTGTCCTGATCATCGCCGGCTCCGACAGCGGGGGCGGCGCCGGCGTGCAGGCGGATATCAAGACCGTGACCGCGCTCGGCGGCTATGCGGCCACGGCGATCACGGCGGTGACCGTGCAGAACACCCTGGGCGTCACCGGCGTGCACCCGATCCCGCTGGACATCATCGAGGCCCAGGCCCGCGCCGTGCTGGACGACATCGGGGCTGACGCCATCAAGACCGGCATGCTGGGCGATGCGGCCACGGTGGACCTGGTGGCGCGGCTGCTTGCAACTTACCCGATCCCGGCGGTCATCGACCCGGTGATGATCGCCAAGGGCGGCGCCTCGTTGCTGGCCTCTGAAGCGGTGGCCATGGTGCGGGAGCGACTGGTCCCGCTGGCAGCGCTGCTGACCCCCAATGCGCCGGAGGCCGAGGCCCTGACCGGCCTGCCCGTCTCCACCACCGACGATTTACGACGCGCGGGCGACGCCCTGCTGAAGCTGGGCGCCAAGGCCGTTCTGATGAAAGGTGGGCATGTGCCGGGTGATCGTGTCGTCGATGTCCTGATGACCGCCGACGGCGAGACGACCTTCGAAGGCGCACGGATCGACAGCCGCCACACCCACGGCACCGGCTGCACCCTGGCCTCGGCCTGCGCCGTCGGCATGGCCCAGGGTCTGCCCCTTGAGGCCGCAATAGCGCGGGCGTGGGACTATGTGCATGAGGCGATGCTGCGCGCACCGGGCCTGGGCGCAGGCCACGGTCCCCTGGACCACGGTTGGCCGATCCGGGGACGGGCGTGAGCCTCGACCTGCACCACCGTCTTGAAGCCATCGTGCGACGCGCCACCCCGTTGATGGAGGTGCTGCACCGGCTGCGTGACATCGACCTGCCCGACTGGCAGGTGTTTTCAGGCGCCGTCTACCAGCGGGTGTTCAACGACCTGACCGGTCGCGATCTGGATCACGGCATCAAGGACTACGACGTCGCCTACTTCGACCCTGACACCAGCTACGAGGCAGAGGACGCGGTGATCCGTCGGGTGGCGGCGGCCTTCGATCCGCCGCTGCGTGAAATGGTCGAGGTGCGTAACCAGGCGCGCGTACACCTGTGGTTCGAGGGCAAGTTCGGCGAGCCCTATTCACCGCTGGCCTCCAGTTCAGAGGCCCTGACAAGGTTCGTCAGCCCGCTGCACGCCGTCGCCGTGCGGCTGGAAGCCGACGACAGCCTGACCGTCATCGCGCCCTTCGGCCTCGAAGACCTTTTTGCGATGCGCCTGCGCCGCAACCCGACGCGGGCCAGCGCCAATTTCGAGCGCGTCGCTCAAGGCGCAAAGACGCGTTGGCCGGAACTCGAGATCCTGGGATAGCGCCGGTCCGCCGCATCCGAAGTGGCACTTGCCGGGCATGTCGCACGGACGCACATGCGGGACGCCATTCCAGGGAGGCCGACTATGCGCCAATGGACCGTCGACGCCTTCGCCAACCAGCCGTTCAAGGGCAATGGCGCCTGCGTGGTGGAGCCTCTCGACGCCTGGCCGGAGGCCGGCTGGATGCAGGCGCTCGCCGCCGAAAACAACCAGGCCGAAACGGCCTTCCTGCTGAAGACGCCCGACCCGGCCTGTTACGGGCTGCGCTGGTTCACCCCGCTGCTGGAGGTGCCACTCTGCGGCCACGCCACCCTCGCCGCCGGGCATGTGCTGTTGCGGGAGCTCGGCGTGGACGCCGACCTGTTGACCTTTGAAACCCGATCCGGCGCCCTCACCCTGCGCCGATCAGCCACCGGCTACGAGATGGACTTTCCTGCCCAGCCGCCGAGGCAGATCGACCCGCCAGAAGGCCTCGTCGCCGCCCTCGGCGCCCAGCCTGTCGAGGTCTGGATGTCGTCCTACCTCGTGGCCCTGTTCGACAGTGAAGATGCGGTGCGCGCCCTGTCGCCAGACCTTGCGGCTCTGAACGCCGTCGCCAGCGGTGCGACCGCCGGGCGCGGCAACGTCGGCGTGGCGGCGCTGGCGGACCCGGGATCTGACGTCGACGTGGTGGACCGGTTCTTTGCCCCGGGTTCCGGCATCCCGGAGGATCCCGCGACCGGATCCCTGCACTGCATCCTGTCGCCTTTGTTCGCGCAGAAACTGGGTCGGTCCACGGTGCGGTTCCTGCAGGCCTACCCCGGCCGCGGCGGCGATATCGAATGCGAGCACCGTGGCGACCGGGTCCTTTTGCGGGGCCAGGCCGTGACCGTGGTCGAAAGCCGCCTGCGGCTCACGGTATGAAACGGGGGCGCCCCCGACCGGATTGACCAGGGGCGCCGGAAGCTCAGCTATCGATAGTAGCCGTAGCCATATTCACGATCCCGTCGGGCTTGGCGGGTGTGGTCCTCGAGGCGGTCAAACCGGCGGTCCAGGTCGGCTCGCTCCCAGGGCGACAGGCCATTCGAACGGTATCGCGCCTCAAGCCACGCAATGCGGTTGAAGTCCTCGCGCAGGTCACGGGCCTCCCGGCGGGTGAGACTGCCGTCACGCAGGCCGCGATCAATCCGCCGGTCCAGCCGCGCCTGACGCTGGTTGATATTGTAGCTGTCCCGATCGTAGCCAGAGCGGCTCCGATCCTGAGACTCCCGTCGCCCGCCGTCATAGCCGTATCCGTGCGGCTGGGCGGCGGCGGGCAGGGCAACGGTAGAGACAGCTGTCGCCGCAGCCAGGGTGGCGATTAGAATTCGGGTTGAAACACGTGCCATGTCGGGTCCTCCGAGGCGGACCGGCGGGGGCGCCGGCCTTCAACGAACTCAGGAGACCACGATGCAGCTGACCCTAACCTGAGCGTGCTGTTGGCTGAGGTTCAGGCGGATGAACGGGGCGTCAGACGGAGGCGGCTGCCGCCTGGGTCGAAGGCGTCACGCCGGTGGCGGCGGCGGTCAGCACGGTGGAGATCGTGTCATAGAGGCGTGCGATCTCGATCGGCTTGACCACGTGGGCGTCCATGCCAACGGCCATATACTCGGCGACCTGGTGGGTCAGCGCATTGGCCGTCACCGCGATGATCGGTGTGCGCTTGCGGCCGGAGGCGGCCTCCCCGGCCCGGATGGCGGCGGCGGCGGTGATACCGTCCATCACCGGCATCTGGATATCCATCAGGATCAGGTCGTAAGCGCCGCTACGCCAGGCGGCGACGGCTTCCTTGCCGTCCGGAACCATGTCGACCTCGATTCCCAGAGAACCGAGCACGGCGCCCAGCACCTGCTGATTGGTCGGGTTGTCCTCGGCGGCCAGGATGCGCAGATTACCGTCTTCGTTGGCGCCCGGCCCATCCTCGCCCTGAAGCCCCGCAGGTCGACCACGCGGCAGAGGCAGGTCGACGGTGAAGGTAGAACCTTCGCCTTCGCGGCTTTCCACCTGAATGGTCCCGCCCATCATGTGGATCAGCTCTCGGCAGATGGCGAGACCAAGGCCGGTGCCGCCGAAACGGCGGGTAGCCGAGTTGTCGGCCTGGGTGAACTTCTCGAAAAGGGTCGCAAGCTTCTCGGCCGGGATGCCGACGCCTGAGTCGCGAACGACAATCCGGAGCCCGTCGGCGCCGCCGACGTCGACCAGCGCCACAACGCTGCCCTTCGGCGTGAACTTGACCGCATTCGACAACAGGTTGCCGATCACCTGGCGCAGGCGATCAGCGTCGCCGCGCCACCAGCCTTGCGCGGCATCGGTGATCTCGAGCCTGAACGCCAGACCCTTGGCTGTCGCCATGACCTCAAAGGTGTCGCGGGCCTGGGTGAAGACGTTCTCGACCTCGAAGTCCTCGTCGAACAGGGTGAGTTTGCC
Source organism: uncultured Alphaproteobacteria bacterium (assembly GCA_903909375.1). Classification (GTDB taxonomy): domain Bacteria; phylum Pseudomonadota; class Alphaproteobacteria; order Caulobacterales; family Caulobacteraceae; genus Phenylobacterium. The sequence goes on along the minus strand of CAIVVM010000038.1, from coordinate 83,541 downwards.
AGCCTCGATCTTCGAGAGGTCCAGCACGTCGTTCAACACGGCCAGCAACAGGCCCCCCGAGCGACGGATCACGTCAAGGCGGTCGCGCTGGACGTCGGCGAGATCGCCCATGGACATGACCTCAGCCATGGCCAGCACACCGTTCAGCGGCGTGCGGATTTCGTGGCTCATATTGGCCAGGAACTGGGTCTTGAGTACGTTGGCGGCATTGGCGGTGTCGCGCGCAGCTTCCAGATCACGCATGGCGGCCTTCAGATCGTCCTCGCGGACGGCCAGTTTGGCCAACAGGTCATTGAAGCTTTCAGTGAGGCTCTGGAACAGTTCGTCGCGCGCCTCGACCTTGACCGGCGTGAAGCTGCCGCCAGCGGCCACCTCACGCATGGCCTGGGACAGAACCTCCACCGGCTTTATCACCCGGTGCGCCAGACTTCGCGCCAGGAACAGCGCCACGCCAACGCCGCCGAACAGCAGGACGAAGGTCAGCGCAATGAACTGCGGCAGCATGGGTGTCAGCGAGGGCTGCTCAACGGTGAGCCGCAACTGCCCGACCGGTTCACCGTTCAAAACTATTGGCCGGGTGATGACTTCAGTATCGCCTCGCGTTTGCGACGGACGCCGGAACTCGGTGAGAACCCTGCCCGAACGGTCCACCACCTGGGCGGAGACCACGTCCCGGCTGGCCTGGACCGAAGCCAGAGACGAAGCGAGGCGAATTCGCTGTGTCGGCGCCATCGAGGGTGAGGCCGTTTGCGCGGCGATCTCGGCGAGGCTCTCGTGGAAGTGGTGCGACTGGGTCCGCGCCACAGCCCACTGCTGCAACATGAAGGTCAGGCAGGCGGCAATCAACACGACAACGGTCGTCACCAGGCCGACGCCGGCCACCCGCGCGTGGAATGTCACGGTGGGGGCTGGACGGTCTGGGTCGCCGTCAGGGTGAGTGGCGTCCGTCGCGCTCATGCCCTTCGGAATAGACGCATTGTCCTAACGCTTCGCTTCCGGGCCCACCCCTGGGCCCCCTTCAGGCCTGGAAACTGTGCCATTTTGGGCACAACACAACTGCTGGCGGTGGAATTTTATGGTTAACAACCCATGAATAGATTGCGTGTGCCTTAACCTTCGCTTTACCTTAACGGGTGTCGGGTAACATTAAGGGGTTAATCCATATGGAAAAGGCATTCGTAGCCCAGCGCGTGGCCAAGAAGCTTTTCACGACTGAAGCCGCCGTCGACGGCGCGATGGTTGAAGCTGCCGAGCTGATGAGCGAAATGCTCAAGGCGCGCCAGGATGTGAACGTGTCGCTCGTGTTCGCGGACGACGTTCAGGTAAAGATGATGCAGGCCATCAAGGCGCTCAGCGAAGCGCGCTCCGCGATGGTCGGCGTCCACAGCGAGCTGCACGAAGCGCAACTGCGCCTCGGCATCCGCACGAAGATGGGCTTCCAGATGAAGCCGACGGAAGCGTCCGCGGTCTCCGCCACCACTATGCGCGAAGTTGGCTAACTGACACGTCGGGTCGGCTTCTCGCCTGACATTTCGACAGATTAACTGGTTAGGCGCCCCTGAATCGGATTAGGGGCGCCTAATCATGAATTCCTTCCTCATCTTCTTCGCGCTGAGCGCCCTTGGCCTTGGGGGAGTGCTTTTCTCAATTTGGAAGGGCGCCGCGGCAGAGCGCATTGCTGCCTGTGTCGTTGTCGCCAACCTGCTTATCGCCGTTGCTCTCAATGGCGTCTCCCCGATTCTGGCCGGAACCTTTGGGTTTGCGAGTGACGGCTTGTCGGCCGTGGTCCTGTTGGTGGTGACCGTTCGCTACGGCGCGCCTTGGATGGGAGGGATTATGCTGCTCTACGCGGCGCAATTCTCCTTGCACTCCTTCTATCTGGTCACGGGTAGATCAAATGCCGACTACCTTCACGCCCTCATCAACAACGTGATTTTCGCCGGAATCATTTTGTGCCTGATCTTTGGTACGTTGGTCACAATTCGACGGCGCGCCCGCTTCGCCCGTCAATCCCAGGCCCGCGCGGCCCCATAGCTTCCCACGCTCATCCAAAAACTTCTGCTTGCGTTCCTCATCAAACACAGGCCTTTGGCGCGCGGGCCACGCCCCCCCAACGGGGCGCTGCTCATCTGTAAGGATGGGAGACATCGCTATGAATACCCTGCCGAAGCCGGCCATGCGCCCGGCTCGTCCCGAATTTTCCTCCGGCCCCTGCGCCAAGCGCCCCGGATGGACCCCCGAGACTCTCCAGAACGCTGTACTGGGCCGCTCGCATCGCTCAAAGCCGGGCAAGGCGCGGCTGAAGGAAGCCATCGACCGCACCCGTGAGGTGCTGCAGGTTCCGGACAACTACCTTGTGGGCATCGTCGCCGGCTCCGATACCGGCGCCGTCGAGATGGCCATGTGGTCGATGCTCGGCCCCCGTCCAGTCCAGCTTCTCGCGTTCGAGAGCTTCGGCAAGGACTGGGTCACCGACGTTGTGAAACAGCTCAAACTGCCCGCCGAGGTGCTGGAAGCGCCCTATGGAAAGCTGCCGGACCTGACGAAGGTAAACCCTGATGCCGACCTGGTGTTCACCTGGAACGGCACCACCTCCGGTGTCCGCGTGCCCAACGGTGACTTCATTTCCGCCGATCGCGCCGGGATCACTATCTGCGACGCCACCAGCGCCGCCTTCGCTCAGGCTCTGGACTGGGCAAAACTCGATGTGGTGACCTTCTCCTGGCAGAAGGCGCTGGGCGGTGAAGGCGCGCATGGCGTGCTGATCCTGGGCCCGCGCGCGGTTGCTCGTCTGGAAAGCTACAGCCCGCCATGGCCGATGCCGAAGCTGTTCCGCATGACCAAGGGCGGCAAGGTGAACCTCGAGATCTTTGAAGGCGCCACCATCAACACGCCATCCATGCTGTGCGTCGAGGACTGCCTCGACGCCCTCGGCTGGGCGTCGCGGATCGGCGGACTGGCGGAGATGCAGCGCCGCGCCGACGCCAACCTGGGCGTGCTCGAGGCCTGGGTGGCCAAAACCCCCTGGGTCGCGTTCCTGGCCGAGGAATCCGCCAACCGCTCCAACACCTCCGTCTGCCTGAAGGTGGTTGACGCCCGCGTCGCCGGCCTGCCCGAAGACGCCCAGGCCGATTTCGCAAAGAAGCTGGCGAATCTGCTGGAGAAGGAGGGCGTGGCTCTCGATGTCGGCGGCTACCGCGATGCGCCTCCCGGTCTAAGGATCTGGTGCGGCGCCACGGTGGAAACGTCAGACCTCGACGCCCTGACACCCTGGCTCGACTGGGCGTTCGCCTCCGTCGCCGATGGCCTCGCTGCGGCCTGAAGCCGCGACTCCGGAACCCTGCTCCGCTGCCCCCGGCCAAGCCGGGAGCACGCCTCAAATGTGAGAGAAATCATGCCCCGCGTCCTCATCGCTGACAGCCTCAGCCCCGCCGCCGTCGATATCTTCCGCCAGCGAGGTGTCGACGTCGACATCAAGACCGGCCTGTCGAAAGACGAACTGATCGCCGTGATCGGCGACTACGACGGCCTGGTGGTCCGCTCCGACACCAAGCCCAACAAGGATGTCATCGCCGCCGCAAAGAACCTCAAGGTCATCGGCCGCGCCGGCATCGGCGTCGACAATATCGACATCCCTGCCGCCACCGCTGCCGGGGTGGTTGTGATGAACACCCCCTTCGGCAACTCGATCACCACGGCCGAGCACGCCATCGCCATGATGTTCGCCCTGGCCCGCCAGATGCCCGCCGCCGACGCCTCCACCCAGGCGGGCAAGTGGGAAAAGAGCCGGTTCATGGGCGTCGAGCTCTACGCCAAGACCCTGGGCCTGATCGGGGCCGGCAACATCGGCGGCATTGTCGCCGACCGTGCGCTGGGCCTGAAGATGAAGGTCGTGGCCTACGATCCCTTCCTGTCACCGGAACGCGCCGTGGAGATGGGCGTGGAGAAGGTGGAACTGGACGACCTCCTCGCCCGCGCCGACTTCATCACCCTTCACACGCCGCTCACCGACAAGACCCGCAACATCCTGTCGGCGGAAAACCTGGCCAAGGCCAGGAAGGGCGTGATGATCATCAACTGCGCCCGCGGCGGCCTGGTTGATGAGGCTGCGCTCCGCGCCGGATTGGAGAGCGGCCACATCGGCGGCGCCGGTTTCGACGTCTTCGTTCAGGAACCAGCCAAGGAAAACGTGCTGTTCGGCGCGCCCAATTTCGTCGCCACCCCACACCTGGGCGCCTCCACCAACGAGGCTCAGGAGAATGTCGCCCTGCAGGTGGCCGAACAGATCAGCGACTATCTGCTGAACGGCGCCGTCACCAATGCGCTCAACAGCCCTTCGGTGACAGCCGAGGAAGCCCCGCGCCTGAAGCCCTTCATCGCCCTGGCCGAGAAGCTGGGCGCCTTGGCCGGCCAGATGGTCGACTTCGGCGTCAAGGCCGTGGACATCGCCTTCGAGGGCGAGGTTTCCAAGCTCAACACCAAGCCGCTCAGCGCCGCCGCCCTGGCCGGGGTGCTTCGGCCTATGCTCGCGGAGATCAACATGGTCTCGGCGCCGGCGGTAGCGAAGGAACGCGGCGTCACCTTCTCGGAAAGCCGCCAGGAGGATTCGCCCATCTATGAGAGCCTGATGCGGATCACGATCACCACCGAGAAGGGCAAGCGCTCCTTCGCCGGCGCCGTTCAGGCCGGCGCGCCGCGCGTCGTCGAGGTCAAGGGCATGGACCTGGACGCCCCGTTCTCGCCGCGCATGCTCTATGTGAACAATCTGGACAAGCCGGGCTTCATCGGCGCCCTCGGCGGCCTGCTGGGCGAGGCCGGCGTCAACATCGCCACCTTCAACCTGGGCCGCATCGATGCCGGCGATGACGCCATCGCCATGGTGGGCATAGACCAGGCGCCGGACGCCAAGCTGCTGGCCAAGATCCAGGCCCTGCCGCACGTGAAGGAAGCTCGCGCCCTCAGCTTCTGATGCCAAAGGTCGCGGCCGGGATCAGTGAAAATCCCGGCTGCGCACCATCCGGTCCGTCGGCTTCGGGCGGTCAGGGGCGATACCGTCCTCCTGCCGCAGCTCCCTCAGTCGCCCCGACAGGTCGGTGAAGCGCTCGGCCACCACATGGACTATGCCGTCCACGCTCTGGACCTGGCCGTGTACAACCAGGAAGGACGAGGTCATCACCAGCCGGCGGTGGGTGTCGAAGGCGTCCTTCCAGATGACGATGTTGGCGATGCCGGTCTCGTCCTCCAGGGTCATGAACACCACACCCTTGGCCGTGCCGGGCCGCTGGCGCACCAGCACCAGGCCGCCCACCGACAGGCGTTTGCGGTCGCGAGCGGTCTTCAGCGCGGCGCAGGGAACCACGCCCGTCCGCGCCAGATCCTCGCGGAAGAAGCCGGCCGGATGCCCCTTCAGCGACAGCCGTGTGGTGCGATAGTCCTCGGCCACATGCTGCGGCGCGCTCATGAACGGCAGTTCGACCTGGGTTTCCTTCAGGCTCTGGCGCAGCAGCAGCGGCGCATCGCGTTCGGCGCCCCACTCGCCGGAAAGCCCCTTCACGGCCCACAGCGCCTCGCGACGGGGAAAGCCCAGGCTGCGGAAGGCGTCGGCCTCGGCCAGCAGTTCCAGCGCCCGCCGCGACAGGCGGCCCTGGCGGGCAAACGCCTCGATCGAACAGGCTCCGGCCTGCCGCGCCGCGATCAGCTGATCGGCATCCTGATCACGGAGGCCCTTGATCTGTCGGAAGCCGAGACGTACCGGTCGGTATTGTTCTCTGGGATCGTCCTTTTCCTCCAGCGTGCAGTCCCATTCGCTGAAAGACACATCAGGCGGTCGCACCTCCACGCCGTGCTGCTGGGCGTCGCGGACCAGCTGGGCCGGCTGATAGAATCCCATGGGCTGGCTGTTCAGCAGGGCCGCGCAGAAGGCGTCCGGGTGATGGCGTTTCACCCAGGCCGAGGCATAGACCAACAGGGCGAAGCTGATCGCGTGGCTCTCGGGGAAGCCATAGGAGCCGAACCCCTCGATCTGCTTGAAGCAGCGCTCGGCGAACGCCGGATCGTAGCCGCGGTTCACCATCCCCTCGACGAACAGTTCGCCGTGCCGGCCGATGGTGCCCATGTTGCGGAAGGTGGCCATGGAGCGCCGCAGTTGGTCGGCGTCGTCATCCGAGAACCGGGCCGCCACAATGGCCACCCGCATCGCCTGCTCCTGGAACAGCGGCACGCCCAGGGTCTTTTTCAGGATGTCCTTCAACTCGTCCTGCGGGTGCTCGGGCCCCGGGCGCGGATAGTCGACCTCGTCCGGATTGGCGCGGCGCTTGAGGTAGGGGTGCACCATGTTGCCCTGAATGGGGCCCGGCCGCACGATCGCCACCTCGATCACCAGATCATAGAATTTCCGGGGCTTCAGCCTGGGCAGCATCGACATCTGCGCCCGGCTCTCCACCTGGAACACGCCGACCGAATCCGCCTCGCAGAGCATGTCATAGACCGCCGGATCTTCCTGCGGCAGGTGGGCGATGTCACTGATCCGCGAGCCGTCGGGGCGCAGGGGCAGGAAATCGAAGCTCTTCTTCAGCGCCGTCAACATGCCCAGCGCCAGCACATCGACCTTCATCAGGCCCAGCGCATCGATGTCATCCTTGTCCCACTCGATGAAGGTGCGGTCCTTCATCGCGGCGTTACCGATCGGTACGGTCTCGTCCAACCGCCGCTTGGTCAGGACATAGCCGCCCACGTGCTGCGACAGATGTCGCGGAAAGCCCAGCAGCTCACCGGCAAGCGCCGTGGCCCGGCGGATTTCCGGCGACTGCGGGTCGAGGCCGGCCTGGCGGATATGCTCGTCCGGCACGCCGTCGCCGTAGCTGCCCCAGACCGTGTTCGCCATGGCCGCCGTGATGTCGTCGGTCAGGCCCAACGCCTTACCCACCTGGCGGATCGCCATGCGCGGCCGGTAGTGGATCACGGTCGCCACGATGGCGGCCCGGTCGCGGCCATAGCGGCGATAGATGTACTGCATCACCTCCTCGCGCCGCTCGTGCTCGAAATCGACGTCGATATCCGGCGGCTCGCCACGGTTGGCCGAGATGAAGCGAGAGAACAGCAGGTCCTGGTCTTCCTTGGTCGGATCGACGGCGGTGATCCCCAGACAGAAACAGACGCAGGAGTTGGCGGCCGAGCCCCGGCCCTGGCAGAGGATGCCCTGCTCCCGGGCCCACCGGACGATATCGTGCACGGTCAGGAAGTAGTTCGGATAGTTCAGCTGCTCGATCAGCTCGAGTTCATGGGCGACCAGTTTGGTCACCTTGTCGGGTACGCCGTGCGGATAGCGCCAGCGGGCGCCGGCCCAGCTGAGATCATGCAGGTGCTGGATCGCCGTCTTGCCAGAGGGCACAGGCTCATCGGGGTACTCATAGGACAGTTCGCCCAGGTCGAAGCCGATCCGCCCGGCGATCTCGACGCTGCGCTCGACGGCGCCGGGAAACCGGGCGAACAGGCGCGCCATTTCGGCGGCAGTCTTCAGGTGGCGTTCGGCGTTGGCCTGAAGCCTGAGGCCGGCGTCATGGATCGTGCAGCTTTCCCGGATGCAGGTCAGCACGTCCTGCAGGGGGCGCCGTTCCGGACCGTGATAGAGGACGTCGTTGGTGGCCACCATCGGCGCGCGAGCAGCCCCGGCCAGGGCAGCCAGCTGCGACAGCCGCTTCAGGTCCCGCGACCCATAGCGCCGGGCCGCCGCCAGCCAGACGTCCGGCAGATCGTGGGCGATACGGGTCAGGTCGCGACTGAATCCATCGTCGAGCCGCTCGGGCGGAACCACCAGCACCAGCTGGCCCTCGGCATGGTCGCGGAAATCGTCCCAGCGCAGCTCGCACGCCGCCTTCCGCGTCCGTCGTTGGCCCAGGGTGAGCAGGCGGGTGAGGCGGCCGTAGGCTTCACGGTCGGACGGATAGACCAGGAGGCTGGGCGTGCCGTCGTCAAAGTCCAGCCGACAGCCGGTCAGCGCGCGAACCTGTGCGCCGCCCTCCCGCAGGTCGCGGGCCTGAGCCCAGGCGCGGACCACCCCGGCCAGGGTGTTGCGGTCACAGATCCCCACGGCCTCCAGCCCCAGAGCCTCAGCCCCGGTCACCAGCTCGCCCGGATGCGACGCCCCCCGCAGGAACGAAAAATTGCTGGCCGTCTGCAGCTCGGCGTAGCGGGTCATATCGCCTGCTTCCTCGCCCCGGACGAGGCCGAGAGGGAGAGGGGGAGGGGGAGGCGGTGGGTGCGCGCGTCTCTCATCCAAACAAGCCGTGCAGCCACCACTTCGGGGGCGCGTCCGATCCGCCGTAGAGGCCGGCGCGGAACAGCCAGAAGCGCGCACCCTCGGCGTCTTCCACCCGGTAGTAATCGCGCACGTGACTGACGGAGATTTCGTCCATCCCGCGCTTCCACCACTCCTCGCCCACGCGCTCGGGGCCCTCGGCGCGGCGCACGCGGTGCAGGCGCCCGCGCCAGCGGAACTGCAGGGGCGGATCATCGGGGAGCAGGGCGGTGACGTCCTCCACCGGCTCGGGCCGGCGGAACAGGCGCACAGGCCTGGGCGCCTCCCGGTCCCAGGGCGCGGCCCCGGGCGGTGGCGCTCCCAGCACCGGCGCCCGGCCGACGGAAAGCTCGGGCACATGACTTTCCACCGGGGCAGCTCGCCACACCCGCTCCGGTCCCAGGCGATTGACCAGACGGTCGATCAATGGCGCCAGACCATCTTCCACGGTGACCGCAAGGTCCGCATCAATCCGCCCCTGACGGCCGGATGTGGCCTCGACGTCGTAGGCGGCCAGGGTCACGCATTCGATCCCGAAGCCAGGATCCACGGTCTCCAGCCGGGGCTGGAACAGCCGTGCGATCCGGCGCGCGTCGCGCCCGGCCAGCGACAGGCCGATGGTGATCGGCAGCGCCTTGCCGTCCACCCGGTGAAAGGCGATCTCGAACCGCCGCGCGCCGTGGCTTTCGGCCTCCAGGCGCGTGCAGAGTTTGGCGATGACGTCTTCCGTCACCCGGGCCATGTCCTCCGGTGTGCTGATCGGCTCGACCAGAGCCAGGCGCGCCAGCCAGGGGGTGGGCGGGCGGCGGAACCGCAGGGCCTCGGCGCTACGGCCCAGGGCCTGATCCAGCCGTTCCAGGGTCTCGGCCCCGAACCGCCGGGCCAGGGGTGCGCGGGGCAGGGCGATGATCTGCTCCAGCCGGCGCAGACCCAGACGTCCGATCTGGGCGGCAGCCTCCGGGTCGAGGCGCAGAGCCTCCGGCGGCAGGGGTTTCAGCAGTCCGGCCTGCTCGCCGGGCGGGGCGATGATCCCATCTGCGCCAAAGTGGGCCAGGGCCCAGGCCGCGCCGGGCGTGTCGGCAATGGCCAGGCGAAAGGGCAGGCCGTTGACCCGCAGGCGGTCGCGGAAGTCGGCCATCAGTCCGGCCTCGTCGCCCCAGAGGTGGGCGACGCCCGTGATGTCCAGAAACAGGCCGCCCGGCGCATCAGCGGCCACGGCCGGCGAGAACCGCACGCACCAGTCGATCAGGGCGGTCAGGGCTTCGGCGTCAGCCTCGGGGTCAGCCTCGTCGGTGGTCAGATACGGGACCAGGGCCATGGCGTCGGTGGCCTTCTGGCCGGCATGGAGGCCAAGCTTCGCCGCCGCGCGGTTGACGGCGGCCAACCGGCGGACCGCCCGCGTCGTCTCCAGCAGGGCGAAGGGGGCGTCAGGCGGCGCGAGCTTGAGCGGATTGCGCCGGCGCCAGTTCGCGATCGCCCAGTTCGGCGACCAGGCGCAGAGGATGCGCGACATCGCTGGCCTCCCATGAATAGGCCTGATCGGCCTCGAGGATCCAGGCGCCGGTCCGCCCGCCGCGGCAGCGCTGGAGTTCAACGTGATAGCGGGGTGCGCCCAGGCCGAAATCTCCGGCGGCCGGCTCGGAGAGGGTGGGCCTGACACACCAGCGGGTGGTGGCGACAGAGCCGGCGGCCGCCTTAAGTCCCGCCCCGCCGAACGGGCGACGGCGGATGACGAAACCGGTCCCGCCGCGCTTCTCGCAGGCCAATTGCAGCCGGCGACCGGCGGTCAGGTCTACGTCCTCCACCTCGCCGAATACGGCGGAGACGCCGACGGTGGTGAGCGCATCTTCCATCACCATCAGGGTTTCGGCCTCGTCGCGGGCGCAGACCTGGATCAGGCGCTCGGGCGGAAACCCCAAGCCCGCCAGCCCCGGCGCCCACAGATCGTCGCGCCGCAACACCCAGACCGCCTCGCCCCGGCGGGCCAGCGGCCGGGCCATCAGGGCGGCGAAGGCGGCCGGCGCCGCAGATGTTTCCGCTTCCAGACCCACGCCCACGATCTCATGCCAGCGCCCCAGCGGCAGGCCGCCGCCGGGCAGCCGCTCGTCCAGTGATGCGTCCCCGAACGGAAGCACGCCGGCCTGCGCCCGCGTGCCGCTTTCAAGCGCAGCGATCTTCGCCCGGATGGCGCGAAAATCGGACATGGAATTGGGACTCCTTTTGTTCCAGTTTTGTTCTAGCTCTGGAAAAGCGGGAGTCAAGGCCTCTGGAGGCCGCCTATGCCGTCGCGATCAGGCGAAAACCGGCCTCGGTCAAAAGGGCGTCGAGGCGCTGGTCATGCGGCTCAAGCGGCAGATCCCCAACTTCCTGGCCCGCGTAGGCGACGCCAACCACCCATACCGGACCGCGCGCGCGCAGCGCCGCGATGGTGCGATCATAGAACCCACCGCCCTGCCCCAATCGTCCGCCGCGCCCGTCGAAGGCCAGGACAGGCACGAACAGAACATCCGGCCACACGGTTTCGGCCCGCGACGTCGGCGCGAGGATGCCCAGAGCGTCCGGCTCGAGCGCGTCGCCGGGGCTGTAGAGCCGGAACGCCAAGGGCGCATCGCGTCCCACAACCACCGGCAAGGCCGCGCGGGCCCCGGCGATCCGGATCGCACCCGGATCCAGCTCCGAGCCGATCGGATGATAGAGGCCATAGGTCGCCACCGGCGTCCCCGGCCAGTCTGCGGGCAGGTTGGCGGCGGCGCGTAGGGCCGCGTCAGGCGCTTCGACGGCCAGCCGCCGGCGCCGCGCGCGCATCTCGGTTCGAAGGGTGGATTTCGGGATCACGCCCTCCTATAGCGGAAGACGGGTGGCGGCGCCGCGAGAGCCGTGAAGGACTGTTTCATTCCCTCGACCTGTTAGTGACAGGTGGGCGCCGTGTGCCCGGGACCAGGATCCCGGCCAGGGACAGCTCCCTAGAGGTGAATTAAGGTCGCTGGAATATGTCGCCTTCGACGAGGGCCGCAGCAGACCCGCCAAAGCCAACGTAAGGCGGCGGACGGTACATAACAAGCCGCGAGGTTACAGGAGTTCCAGATGAAGCCCCAAACCATCCAGACCCTGCTCGACAAGGCTGTTTCCGATGGCGCCGCGCCTGGCCTGACGGCGGCGGTCCTGCGGCCGGACGGCGTCCACCAGTTCGCCGCCGGCGTCCGCGGTGCGGCCGATCCCCGGCCGATGACGGCCGACTCGGTGTTCTGGATCGCCTCCTGCACCAAGGCGATCACCGCGCTGGCGGCGGGGCAGCTGGTGGCGCGCGGTCTTCTCACGCTCGACGCGCCGATCGGCGACCGGGTCCCGAGCCTGGCGGCCCCAAAGGTGCTGGACGGCTTTGATGCGGACGGAAAGCCGCGTGTCAGGCCTGCCAGCCGCCCGATCACGCTTCGCGACCTGCTCACCCACACCTCGGGTCTGGCCTACGACTTCTGCAGCGACGACCTCACCCGCTACTTCGCCGCCACAGGCGAAAACCTGATGTCGGACCCACCCACCCTGGTGTTCGATCCCGGCGCCGGCTGGCAGTATGGCATCGGCATCGACGCCGCCGGCTGGGCGATCGAGGCGGTGACCGGCCAGGGCCTGGACGCCTATTTCGCCGAACACATCCTGGGCCCGCTCGGCATGGGCGACACCTCGTTTACACCCGACACAGCCCGGTCCGACCGTCGCGCCGGCATGCACGTCCGGGGCCCGGACGGCGCCCACATCCCCGTAGACCCGTTCCCCAACGCGCCGCAGATGTGGGGTGGCGGCGGACTCACCTCGACCGCGCCCGACTATCTGAAGTTCCTGGGTGCGATCATAACTGATGGCGCCGGCGTCGCCGGACCGGACACCCTGACCTTGTTGCGCGACATCCAGGCCCGCCAGCCTGCCACCGGCGACCTGATCTCGTCCAATCCCGGCTTCAGCCACGACTTCCTGCCCATGCCCGGGATCGAAAAGCACTGGACGCTGGGCTTCCTTCGCAACGCCGCCGACGTGCCCGGCGGTCGTCGGGCAGGTAGTCTGGCCTGGGGCGGCATCGCCAACTGCTACTACTGGGCCGATCCGGCGAGCGGCGTCGCCGGCGTCATGTTCGCCCAGTTCCTGCCCTTCGCTGATCCCCGGATGATGGCGACGTTCGAGGCGTTCGAGCAGGCCGTCTATGCCGACTGACCACCCGGGTCTTTCAACCGGGGCGCCAAACGCTTAAGTCCACGGCCCATAACAAGGACAAGCCGACCGCGTGAGCGTCGCCACAGATACCGGAGCCAGCCTGGCCCGCCAGGCCAACGAAATCGCCCGCGATCTGGCGGTGGCGAGTCCGCGTGTCTATTGGCTGGACCTTTCGGTGACCGCCGCCGTGACCTGGTTGAGTCTGGCGGTCGCCACGACCAGCCAATCCACAGGCTGGATGCTGACGGCGGGCGTGGTCTGTATCCTCGCCCTCTATCGCGGCATCAGCTTCATCCATGAGCTTACCCACCTGCGGCGCGACGACGTGCCGGGCTTTCATTTCGCCTGGAATGTGCTGATCGGCGTGCCCTGGCTGACGCCGTCGCTGCTCTACGAAGGCGTCCACATCCTGCATCACGCCAAGGATCGCTATGGCACCGCGCGTGATCCCGAGTACCACCCGCTGGCCCGCAGGCCGCCCCATGAGCTGGCCGCCTTTGTGGGCATCGCCTTCCTGGCGCCCATCGGGGTGATCCTGCGGTTTGCGGTTCTGGCGCCCTTGAGCTTTCTGATCCCGCCGCTGCGCCGGTTCGTGATCGCCAGAACCTCCGGCATGGTCATCAACACCGGCTTCTCGCGTGACGATTTCGACCGTGCGCGCAGCGCGCCCTGGCTGGCTCAGGAAATCGGCGCCTGGCTCTGGAGCTGGACCGTGCTGGGTCTGACCGCGGCCGGCGTGATCCCGCTGCGCGCCCTGATCATCGCCATGGTGATCTTCAGCCTGATGACCGTGCTGAACCAGCTGCGCACGGCCGTCGCCCACTACTGGGAAAATGACGGGGAACAGATGGCTGTGCTGGATCAGTTTCTGGACACCGTGAATGTCCCGCCGCCAGCCATGCTGCCGTTCCTGTGGGCGCCGGTGGGCCTGCGCTATCATGCCCTGCACCACCTGATGCCGAGGTTGCCGTACCACAATCTGGGGACCGCGCACCGGCGACTGGTGGAGGCCCTACCGGCCGATCACCACTACCGGCAGGTCGAGCAGCGGGAACTGATCCCGGCGCTGTCGCATCTGCTGGGGCGGATGGGACTGAAACGCTAAATCACGTCGAGATTGGATTGACTCAATCCAATCTCGAAAAACGTGATCGCCCTCATATGTTCAGAGCGGGTTGCGGGCGAAAAACCGGTTCCCACTTTTCCTCAACCCGCTCTAGGTATCGGCCGCGCCCAGCCTTTCGATCCGGGTCGCCGCGGCTTCCAGTGCGCTCACCGCGCGACCCTCGATCCGTGACCGCTCGTTCTCCAGCCGGGTCACCTCGGCCTGCAGGCCCTCCAGCCGGTTCCGCGCATCATACAGCTCGTCGGCCAGCAACAGGGCGCCCATCAGGAACAGTCGGGTGTCGCCCAGCTGCCCCATGTCCCGGGAAATCTGGCGAACCTGCTGGTCGAAGATCCGCGCCAGCTCCACCAGATGCGGTTCCTGTCCGTCCTCGCAGCCCACAGCATAGGGGCGACCATTCACGTCCACATTGATCTGGGCCAAGGGTCAGGTCTCCGTCGTCTGGCCGGCGAGTGCGGCGCGGATTTCCTGGATGGCGTTTCCAAGAGCCACAGAGGCCTGAGCACCGGCCTCTTCAAGCTCACGCTCGCGGGCGCGGGCCTGGTCGAGTTCGGCCGCAAGCCGGGCGCGGTCCAGATCGAACAGCCCCCCGGCATCGTCGCCGGCGGCCTTCAGGCGCTGGGACAATCTCTGCTCCAATACATGCACCGCGCTCTCAAGCCGTCTGGCGGCAAGATCCAGCGCGCTATCGCCTGGGGTCATGGCAGTCTCCGGAGGCCGTCTTGCCCCTGTATGCCACAGACGCATCAATCTGCGAATTCGGGGCGGTTTTCTTGACCCGTCCGCGCCCGCGTGCGAGGCGAGCGCCCCTGACAATCCTTAACCAGCCCCTAAAGGTCCGATGCCCGCGCCGCTGAAAACCATGGCAGACGCCATCCGTGTTCTTTCAATGGACGCCGTCCACAAAGCCAAATCCGGCCACCAGGGCATGCCGATGGGCATGGCCGACGTCGCCACCGTGCTGTTCACCAAGTTCCTGAAGTATGACGCCGCCCGTCCGGACTGGGCCGACCGCGACCGCTTCGTGCTGTCGGCGGGCCACGGCTCGATGCTGCTGTACGCCCTGCTGCACCTGACCGGCGTCAAGGCCGTGACGATGGACCAGATCAGGAATTTCCGGCAGCTGGGCTCCAACACGCCCGGTCACCCCGAGTACGGCCACACGCCTGGCGTCGAGACGACCACCGGTCCGTTAGGTCAGGGCCTGGCCACCGCGGTCGGCATGGCGATGGCCGAGCGGCACGTGAACGCCCGTTTCGGCGACGCCCTGGTTGATCACCGCACCTGGGTCATCGCCGGCGACGGCTGCTTGATGGAAGGCGTCAGCCATGAGGCGATCAGCCTGGCCGGGCGGCTGAAACTGTCGAAGCTCACTGTCCTGTTCGACGACAACAACACCACCATCGACGGCGAGGCCACGATCTCGGAGACCGGCGACCAGCTGGCCCGCTTCAAGGCCGCCGGCTGGGCGGTCAAGGCGGTGGACGGCCACGACCATGGCAAGATCGCGGCGGCGCTGCGCTGGGCGACCCGCCAGGACCGACCCACGATGATCGCCTGCAAGACCCTGATCTCGAAGGGCGCCGGCCCCAAGGAAGGCGACCCCCACAGCCACGGCTATACCCTGTTCGACGATCAGATCGCCGACGCGCGCAAGGCCATGGGCTGGACCGCCCCGCCCTTCACCGTGCCGGACGATATTCTGAAGTCCTGGCGCGCCGCCGGCCGCAAGGGCGCCAGGGTGCGCAAGTCCTGGGAGGCGGGGCTGTCGCAGTCGACCCTCAAGTCCGAGTTCGAGCGCGCCATGGCAGGCGACCTGCCCGTCGGCGCCTATGCCGAGATCGACGCCCATATTGCAAAGGCCGAGGCCGAAAAGCCCGCTGCGGCCACCCGCCAGCACTCCGGCTCGGCCCTCGACAGGCTGATCCCGGCCATCCCGGAAATGGTCGGCGGCTCAGCCGACCTGACCGGCTCCAACAATACCATCGTCAAGGGCATGGGCGCGTTTGACGCCCCCGATTACACCGGGCGCTACGTCCACTACGGCGTGCGCGAGTTCGGCATGGCGGCGGCCATGAACGGCATGGCCCTGCACGGGGGCGTGATCCCCTATTCGGGCACCTTCCTGGTGTTCTCCGACTACAGCCGTCCCGCGATCCGTCTGGGCGCCCTGATGGGTGCGCGGGTGATCCATGTGATGACCCATGACAGCATCGGCGTCGGCGAGGACGGGCCGACCCACCAGCCGGTCGAGCACGTGGCGTCCCTGCGCGCGATCCCGAACCTGCTGGTCTTCCGCCCGGCAGACGCCGTGGAGACGGCGGAGTGCTGGAAACTGGCCCTGGCCGCCCGCGACACGCCCTCCGTCATGGCGCTATCCCGCCAGAAGGTTCCCGCCGTCCGCACGATCGTCGCCGGGGAGAACCTGTCGGCCCGCGGCGCCTATCAGCTGGCCGGCGCCGAGCACCCGGCCCTGGTGACGATCTTCGCGTCCGGCACCGAGGTCTCGGTCGCCATGGAAGCCCGCGCCATGCTGGAAGCCGAGGGGATCGGAACCCGCGTGGTGTCCACCCCCTGCTGGGAGCTGTTCGCCGCCCAGTCGACAGACTATCAGGCCGCAGTCATCGGTGAGACCGAGGTCCGGGTCGCCGTCGAGGCCGGCGTCAGCATGGGCTGGGCCCGCTTCATCGGCGAAGACGGCGTCTTCGTCGGCATGGACGGGTTCGGCGCCAGCGCCCCCGCCGAGGTGCTCTACAAACACTTCGGCATCACCGCCGAAGGCGTGGCGGCGGCTGCGAAGGCGAAACTCTAGACTATGCGCCTCGGCACCCCGCTTTCGCCGACCGCTGTCCGGGTCATGCTGCTGGGCTCGGGGGAGCTCGGCAAGGAGCTCGCTATCGAATTCCAGCGCCTGGGCTGCGAGGTCATCGCTGTCGACCGCTACGCCGACGCCCCGGCCATGCAGGTGGCGCACCGCGGTCACGTCATCGCCATGACGGATGCGGAGGCCCTGCGCGCCCTGGTCGAGGCCGAGCGGCCGCACCTGATCGTACCGGAGATCGAGGCGATCGCCACCGACGAGCTGGCGCGGATCGAGGCCGACGGACTGGCGACGGTGATTCCCACCGCCCGCGCCGCGCAACTGACCATGAACCGCGAGGGCATCCGCAGGCTGGCCGCCGAAGACCTGGGTCTGGCCACCAGCGCCTATGCCTTCGCCTCGACCGAGGCCGAGCTCGCCGCGGGCGCCGAAGCCGTCGGTTTTCCGTGTTTCGTAAAGCCCGTGATGAGTTCCTCCGGCAAGGGCCAGTCGTACGTCGAGACGCCGGACCAGATCGCCGCAGCCTGGGCCTATGCCCTGGCCTCCGGTCGCGTGGAGCAGGCCCGGGTGATCGTCGAGGGCCGCGTCGATTTCGACTTCGAGATCACCCAGCTCACGGTCCGCAGCCTGCGGGAGGGCCAGGTGGAGACCAGCTACTGCGACCCCATCGGTCACCGCCAGGTGAAGGGCGACTATGTGGAAAGCTGGCAACCCCAGGCCATGTCGCCAAAGGCCCTCGCCCGCTCACGCGACATCGCCAGGGCCGTCACCGATGCGCTGGGCGGCCTCGGCCTGTTCGGCGTGGAGCTGTTCGTGAAGGGCGACGAGGTCTGGTTCTCGGAAGTCTCGCCGCGTCCTCACGACACGGGCCTGGTCACCCTGGCCACCCAGCACCAGAGCGAGTTCGCCCTGCACGCCCGCGCCATCCTGGGCCTGCCCGTTGACGTCTCGCTGCGCGAGCCCGGGGCCAGTGCAGTGATCTACGGCGGCCTAGAGGCCAGGGGCATCGCCTTCGACGGCGTTGCCGAAGCCCTCAGTGTCCCGGGCGCCGACCTTCGCCTCTTCGGCAAGCCCGAGAGCTTCGATCGTCGCCGCATGGGCGTAGCCCTGGCGCGCGCAAGCAATGTCGATCAGGCCCGCGAACGCGCCCGCGAGGCAGCGTCCCGGGTCAACCCTGTGGCGGGCTAAACGGGCGCGAACACCGGAACCGGCGCCCCGCCTTCGGTCGGCTGGAACTTCACCTTGACCTTCATGCCGATCGCAAGTCCATCCGGCGCCACGTCGACGAAGTTGGTCATCATCGTGGGGCCCTCGTTCAGCGTCACATAGCCGATGGCGTAGGGACCGGTCGGCGATCGGTACATGACCGAATAGGTGTAGATCACCCCCTCGCCCGGGCTCTCCTCCCAGACCGTGTCGTCCGAGTGGCAGTTCGGGCAGATGGTGCGCGGATACCAGTGGGCCTCGCCACAGGCGTTGCAGCGCTTGATCAGGAAGCGGCCCTCCTCGGCGGCGTCGAAGAACGGCTTGGATTCCAGGTTTACGGCAGGGGCCGGGATCGGCCGGGTCATGATTTCGGACATGCTCAGGACTCCCGTTCCATGATGGCGGTGGCGGCGCCGTGGCGCACGCCCAGCGAACCGCCCGTACCGTGGGCGATGGCCAGATCGCAGTTGGCCACCTGCACCTTGGGATGCGCCTCGCCACGCAGCTGGCGCACCGCCTCGATAATCTTGGTGATCCCGCCACGATTGGTGGGGTGATTGTTGCAGAGCCCGCCACCGTCGGTGTTGAACGGCAGCTTGCCGACGCCGGAGATCAGATTGCCGTCGGCCACGAACCTGCCGCCCTCGCCCTTCTTGCAGAAGCCGAGGTCCTCGATCTGCATCAGCACCGTGATGGTGAAGCTGTCGTAGATCGACGCGTACTTGATGTCCGAAGGCGTGACGCCGGCTTCCGCGAACGCCGCAGGTCCCGACCAGACAGCGCCAGAGGTCGTCAGGTCCAGGCCCTTGCCGCCCATCTGCAGCTTCGGCGCCTCACCCGCCCCGATCAGCTTCACCATTGGCCGCTTCAGCGTCCGCGCCACCTCAGGCGACGTCACCACCACCGCCCCGCCGCCATCCGTTACCACGCAGCAGTCCAGCAGGTGCAACGGATCCGCGATCATCCGCGAGTTCAGCACATCCTCAACCGTGACCACGCTCTTCAGGAACGCATGCTCGTTCCATTGCGCATGATGGCTGGCCGCCACCTTGATCCAGGCCAGCTGCTCCGAGGTGGTGCCATACTCGTGCATGTGGCGCATGGCGCACATGCCGTAGGTGTTGTGGGTCGAGCCGCCATAGATGCTCTCGAAGCCCTGCTCCGGCGCGCCGTCGGTGAGGCCCGCCGGCGGACGCCCGCCGCCGCCGCCGCCCGGCCGGTTGCCGCCATTGCGGGGCCGCCCCGCCAGGGTGATCAGCGCCACGCTGCACTTGCCCGCCGCAATCGCCTGGGCCGCGTGGTGCAGGTGGACGATGTAGGACGAGCCGCCGGTCTCGGTGGTGTCCATGTGGCGGACATTCTTCAGGCCCATGTAGTCGACCATCGACATGGCCCCGAACCCCGGCGCATCGCCGGCGCAGAAGTAGCCGTCGACGTCGTCAAAGCTCAGCCCGGCATCAGCCAGCGCGCCGCGCGCACTCTCGGCATGAAGCTGGGCCGTCGTCTTGTCCGGCGCATCGCGTGTGGGGTGCTCATAGACCCCCATCACATAGGCCTTGCCCTTGATACTCATCCGCTCCCCCTGCGCTTGCTGTGGTCGATAGCCCGCCAAACCCCCCAGTGTCATCACCCCGCCTTGATCCGTGCATCCCTGAGCGCGGTGCGACGCACCTTGCCCGCGTCGTCGCGGACCGGCTCGGCCACGAACTCGAACGACTTCGGGCGCTTGTAGGTCACCAGCCGATCCGCCAGATGTGCCTTCAGGTCCTCGGGCGTAACCTCGCCCTGCACATTGACGATGGCATGGATGCGGGCGCCCAGGTCGTCGTCCGGCAGGCCGATCACCGCGCACGACTGCACCGCCGGATGCTCCTCCAGCGCCGCCTCGATCTCGGCGGGATAGACGTTGGAGCCGCCCACCAGGATCATGTCCGTGCGCCGGTCGGCCAGATAGAGATAGCCCTCGGCATCGAAAGACCCCAGGTCGCCCAGGCTCTCCCATCCGTCCGTGATCGTTCGCGCGTCGGCGCCCAGATACCTGTAGGTTTCCGCCACGCCCGGGGCCCGGCGCATGTAGATCTCGCCCACCTCGCCGGGCGGCAGTTCGGCGCCGTCCTCCCCCACCACCTTCATCTCGCCAACGGCCACGCGGCCCACTGATCCCCGGTGCGTCAGCCACTCCGAACCCGAAATGATCGAGATCGCCTGGGCCTCGGTGCCCGCATAGAGCTCCATCACCTCGCCTGGCGCGATCCAGTGGATGAAGGCTTCCTTCAGCCAGGGCGGACAGGGCGCCGCCATGTGCCAGAGCGTGTGAACGCTCGAAATGTCGTACCGGTCGCGCACATCCTCGGGCAGATGCCAGATCCGGTTCATCATGGTCGGCACCAGGTAGAGCCATTCCACCTTGCGCGCTGCAATCTCCGCCAGCGTGCCCTCCGGATCGAACCGCGGCGTCAGCACCACATGGGCCCCCGCCTGGGTCGCGCTCATGGTCAGGGTGAACGGGGCGTTGTGATAGAGCGGCGCCGGGAGCAGCACCGTCTGGCCCGTGCGGATCCCGTAGAACGGAACCTCGGTCGCCTCCTTCAGCGACAGCCCCGGCTGGCCCGCCAGGATCAGCTTCGGACGGCCCGTTGATCCCCCGCTCGTGGGCGCCTTCGAGATCGGCGGGATCTGGTCGGGCAGGTCGCTGTCATCATCGGAGAGGGCGAGCAGATCGGCCACAGACACCACCGGGCGGTCGACCTCGTGGGTAAACTCCGCGATCACCAGCGGCGCCTTCGCCAGCGCAATGATCGCCTGCAGCTCCCCCTTGGGCAGCCGGAACGACACCGGCTGCGGCGTGGCCCCCAGCTTCCAGATCCCGTAGCAGATCGCCACGAACCCCACGGAGTTGGGCAGGCCCACAGTCACCAGATCCCCGAACTTCACCCCGCGGGCCGCCAGGCCCCGGGCGAGGCGGTTCGACAGGCGATGCAGCTGCCCATAGGTGAGCGTCTCTGCCCCGCAGCTGACCGCCGGCGCATCCGGCCCGCGCGCCGCATGCAGCGCCAGCTTGGCGCCAAAGGAGATCATCTCGTCGGTCATCGCATCCGCCCCGTGCTTCGCCGCCACTCTCGACGCCCCCGACTCCGCAGGCAAGGCCGAAGCCGGCTGAATTACCCTTGGCTTTCGCCACGTCAGTTTCCCATGTCCCGACACCCGACGGAGATCACCACCATGCTCGAAGGCAATCAGGCGGCCCTGTTCGAAGAGCGGCAGAAGGGCACCCTGCCGGGCGAACTCGGCATCGCGTGGCAGGATGTTTCCAACGGCCACGCCGCCGGCGGCTTCACCGTGGGCAAGCAGCACATGGCGGCCAACGGCTTCCTGCACGCCGCCTCTGTCGTGGCCCTGGTGGACAGCGCCTGCGGCTACGGCTGCGTGGCCTCCCTGCCCGAGGGCGCCAGCGGCTTCACCACCGTCGAGATCAAGACCAACTACCTGGGCACCGCCAGGATCGGCGAACAGGTCACCTGCGAGGCGCGCCTGCTGCACGGCGGCCGCATGACCCAGGTCTGGGACGCGGAGGCCACAAACGCCACCACCGGCAAGATCATGGCCGTCTTCCGCTGCACCCAGATGATCCTCTACCCCCGCTGAAATCCGCGCCAACTGCCCCCTTGCGCCCCCGGGCCGCGATGATTAGGTTCCGCGCTCGCTCGACGGGGCCCCTTGTGGTCCCGTTTGCTGGCTCTGGAGAGGTGGCTGAGTGGTTGAAAGTACCGCACTCGAAATGCGGCGTACCTGGAAGGGTATCGTGGGTTCGAATCCCACCCTCTCCGCCAATTCCTGAATTTCGAACGTTCGTGGAGGCCCGCCGGCGACCGCTGGCGACCATTAGGTCCTTGACTCTACTTATGTTATTCTGAATCCATCGTTCGCTGACGCGCGTCACGGTTCGTGCCCAAACGCCAGCAACCCGGCTCAGACTTGTATAGGGGGATGTATAGGGTGGCCCGCCAGATCAACAGGCTTTCCCAGGTCGGAATCGAACAGGCCACCAAGCGCGTTTGTAGAGGAATGCGCTACCTCCACGACGGTGGCGGCCTGTACCTCGCCCTTGACGGCCGGCGAGGCAAGGATGGGGAGCTCCCGACGGCGAGCTGGGTCTACCGCTACATGCTGCACGGCAAGGCCCGCATGATGGGCTTGGGGCCCTTCCCCGCAATCAAGCTGGCGGACGCGCGCAAGGCCGCCGCGGAGGCCCGGACGCTGAAGGCCAAGGGACAGGATCCGCTGTCGGTGAAGGACGCTGAGCGGGTCGAACGCATCGCCCGGGTGGCCCGTGCAATCACCTTCAAACAGGTGGCGGGTGAGTACCTGCGTTCGAACCAGGTGAAGTGGACGAACGCGAAGCACGCCGCGCAATGGACCGCGACGCTTGAGACCTACGCATACCCCCTCATCGGCACCTCGATCGTCGGTGACATCGACACCGCAGCGGTGCTCAAGGTGTTGCGGCAGGATGTAGTCGTGAAGGACAAGAGCCCCGTTCCGCTGTGGGAGGCGAGGCCTGAGACGGCAAGCCGCCTTCGGGGGCGAATCGAGACCATCCTCGACTATGCCCGGGTGAAGAACCTGCGGATTGGCGACAATCCGGCGGCGTGGCGCGGCAACCTGAAGCTGGCGCTGCCGGCCGTCTCCAAGGTGCGTGGTGTCAAGCATCACGCGGCGCTGCCTGCCACAAAGATGGGGGCCTGCATGGCGAATCTACGCGCCATGGAGAGCACCTCGGCCCGGGCGCTGGAGTTCGCTATCCTGACGGCCGCCCGAACCGGCGAGGTGATCGGCGCGAAGTGGTCGGAGATCGACCTGAAAGCGGGCGTCTGGATCGTTCCTGCGGAACGGATGAAGGCTGGCCGCGAACATAGAGTGCCCTTGTCCGTCCCCGCACAGGCGCTGCTCAAGAAGCTCAAGCCGACCGACACCTACCCGATGGGACTCGTCTTCCCCGGCTCCCGACCGGGCAAGCCACTCTCGAACATGGCCTTCCTGATGCTCCTGCGACGTATGAAGCTCGGCGACGTGACCGCGCACGGTTTCAGGTCGACGTTCCGGGACTGGGTTTCTGAGACGACGACCTTCCCAACCGAACTTGCCGAGCGTGCGTTGGCTCATGTGGTGGGCGACAAGACCGAGGCAGCCTATGCGCGAGGCGACCTGTTCCAGCGGCGCAAGGAGCTCATGGCGGAGTGGGCGAAGTTCTGCGCGAAGCCGTCGAAGCAGGGCCTGCGCAACGCAGCCTAGCTGAACGGCGCGGCACTGCGGCGGTTCGCCAAGATTCCGGGGGTCGCCAGCGGGTCCCCTGGGGGGTGCGCTTACTGGCGCGAATCAATGAGAGTTTGACCTCCGACGCGTCGATAGCCGACGCCGAGGAGGTCTGAAATGACACAAGTCTCGCCCACCAAGGCGGCCTATTCGATCGCTGAACTTTGCCAAGTCCTCGGGCTCGGCAAGACCACTGTCTACAGTGAAATCGGCGCTGGCCGGATCAAGACGCTCAAGGCGGGGAGACGTACCCTGGTCCCCGCGACGGAGGTGGCGGCCTTCCTGGAACGCCTTGCCACGGTCTAGGCCGATGGCCTCGAAACCCGATGGATCGGTGGACGTGCGGCGATGGGGAGCGACGCCCGAGGCATGGGCGCGCTTCAAGATTTTGGCCAAGACCGAGCTACTGCCGGTGGTGAGCAACCCCACGGCAGAGCTTAGTCCGAGGACCAAGATGAAGGCGGTGGGCAAGACGCCCTCGCTCTTCAATCAGGACGGTCTGGCCATCGGGTTCACCGACTGGACAGATCACGTCACCACCGTCCTCAACATCGAAGCCTGGGCGAAGGTTCCCGACTTCGGCATCTGCCTCCAGACCAGGCGGTTCCGCGCCATCGACATCGACGTGGACGACGACGATCTGGCGGACGAGATCGAGGCGCGCGCCCTGGAGCTGCTCGGGATCGACACGGCACCCTGCCGGATCAGATCGAACAGCGGCAAGCGGCTGCTCCTGGTGCTGGCCGAGGGGGAGCTGAGCAAGGACGCCTTCCCGGTCAAGGAGTGGCAGGAGGAGGGCAAGACCAAGCGCTGGCTGGTCGAGCTGCTCGCCACGGGTCAGCAGTTCATCGCGGCCGGCACCCACACCTCGGGCGTGCCCTACGAGTGGCGCGACGGGCTCCCGAAGCGGGCAGACGTGCCGGCGGTCAAGATCGCCCAGCTCGAACGCATGATGGAGCGGCTCAAGGAGGAGTACGCGGTCGCCACCTGGAAGGCCTCGGCGCGACACCCGCCCACCATGATCGAGGACCTGAACGTCGAGGACCCGGTGGCCGAGCACCTGATCGAGGAGGGCCTGGTCCTGGCTGAGGGCAAGGGCCAGCTCTACGTCGAGTGCCCCTGGAGCGGCGGGCACGGCTCAGACAACGGGGAAACGCAGACGAGCTGGCTCCTGGCCGGCACATCGGGCTACCGCAACGGCCACTTCTCCTGCCGCCACGCCGGCTGCTCGGGCCATACCGACGCCGACTTCAAGACGGCGGTGGGCTACAAGCCCGTCAAGGCCTCCGAGTTCGAGGACTTGCGCAAGGACGCGGATGTCGCCGCCCTCTACGCGAAGGCCGCCCCAGGCGCATCGACTAAGTCGAAGGAACTGGTCGCGGCCCTGAAACGCGATCCCGACGCGATCCAGCCCAATTTCAAGCGCTTCAAGAACGACCAGATCGAGACCAGCCTGGAGAACGTGGTGCTGGGGCTCGGTGCCCCGCAGTCGTGCGAGGTGGACCTGTCGTTCGACCACTTCCGAGGTGAGCTGATGGTCGCCGACTTCCCTGGCCAGTGGCGCGAGATGACCGACGCTGACGCGGGCGAGCTGCGGATCAGGCTGGAGGCCCTCGGCTTCAAGAACGAGATCGGCAAGGAGAAGATGCGGGACGCCTTGGAGATCATCGGCAACCGCAACCAGTTCGACGCGGCCGAGCACTGGCTGAAGGTCCTGGTGCCGCCCTGGGACGGCGTGCC
This sequence comes from uncultured Alphaproteobacteria bacterium, assembly GCA_903909375.1. Classification (GTDB taxonomy): domain Bacteria; phylum Pseudomonadota; class Alphaproteobacteria; order Caulobacterales; family Caulobacteraceae; genus Phenylobacterium. The sequence goes on along the minus strand of CAIVVM010000038.1, from coordinate 58,833 downwards.
CCGCATCCACCTCTTCTGGCCCAACTACATGCAGACCAAGGACACGCCCTACACCAGGGCACTCGGTGAATATTCCTGGACCGCCCAGGCGGGCCGCGTGCTCGATCCTGGATGCAAGGTGGACATGGTCCCGGTGCTGGTGGGCGAGGAGGGGACCAGGAAATCCACGGCGGTCAGCCTGATCGCACCCAAGGAGGACTTCTTCACAGAGTTCAACCTGGGGCTCGATGACGAGAAGCTCTCCAGGCTGATGCGCGGGTGCCTGGTCGGCGAGCTGGCTGAGCTGCGCGGGATCAGCGCCCGCGATGCGGAGGGCGTGCTGTCCTGGGTGACCCGCAGGTTCGAGAAGTGGACCCCCAAATTCAAGGAGTACGCGATCAGTCTGGCGCGGCGGCTCGTGTTCTACGGCACCACCAACGACCCTGAGTTCCTCCAGGCGCATATGGGACAGCGGCGTTGGTTGCCCGTCCTGATCCTCGGCATCATCGACACGCAAAAGATCGTGGACGACCGGCTCCAGCTCTGGGCCGAGGCGCGGGAGGTGTTCCTGGAGAGCGGCATCGCGTTCGAGCGGGTCGAGACGCTGGCCAAGGCCGAGCGCAAGGCGTTCGAGTACGTGGACCCATGGTTCGACACGGTCACCAAGGGGCTCGACGACGAGATCGGTGAGGACGAGCACGGCCACGTCCTGACCCTGCGCAACTGCGGCACGCTGACCAGCGAACGGGTGCTGCGCGATCTCCTCGGGTTCGACGACGGGCGCATCAAGCGTCCTGACCAGATGCGCGCTTCGGCGGTTCTAAAGGCCTGCGGGATGGTGCAAATCCAGCGCAAACTCGGGGGTCGCACATCGCGCGTTTGGGTCCCAACCTCTAGCGACCTGGTGGCGACACCCAAGGATCGCAGAACGCGAGAAGGGCGCTCGTGATGGCCAAAATCCCAACCTCGTCCCGACCTGGTCCCAACCTCAAAAGCGGCGAAAAGCCCTTGCAGAACAACGCAGTCCCAACCGTCCCAACCTCTTCTCCTATTATAGACTGGGAGAGAGAGAAATATAATGAAATGGGTATCTGTAGGACACATAGGGAAGAGGTTGGGACCGTTGGGACCGAGCCGACCAATTTGACGCAGCTCTGGGACGGCCACGGGCTCGTCCAGGTGGGCCACCCCTCACGGCGATTTGTAGCCCTGAATGAGAGCGGGACGCAGCGCATCGGACAGGACCATGCACGGGCCAAGCTGAGCAACGCCCAGGTCGAAGCGATCCGCGACGAGCACGAAGCCTACCCTCTCGGTGATCCCCGGCACGTTGGCTACCGCCGCCTGGCCGAGAAGTGGAAGGTCTCTGAGCGGACGATCCGCAGTTTCGCGTTGGTGTAGGGAACTCCCAGACTTTCAGGACAAGCTCGCGCGCGCGCGCTTGGCGATCAGCTCCGGCGAACGTGCGGTCATCTCCGCGTCCCCCGCTAGAGGTGGTACGCGGGGATTCATGTCATTCAGCGACGCATTGCATTTTCCGACCACTACGCGCGCGCGGACGACCAAACATGGAGCGGAGTCGACATGCAGGCGAACTGGGGCTTATTGAGCCGGCATGACGCCTAGACAAGCCGCCGACCTAACGGGCGATAACCGCTGGTTCCGCCACTTTCTGCCTTACGCATTTGTCAGGCTGGAACATCCTCGGCGCCGCCACGTCTTCTTGCCCGTGAACAGGGACTACAAGCCGCTCGGGGTGATCTCCCGCGAACGGGTCGACTATGCGACCTATCTCGATGACGCCGTGGTTTTCAGGCGCGACCCCGTGCTCATGACAGGCGTCTGGACCAAAACTCACGAACACCTTTGGCTCTACAACGACAACCCGCTTTCGCGGCTCGACTACTTCGAGCGGCTGGAGAGGGTCATGCGCGTGGCCGACTCCTTCAAAGCGCTGGAGGCGGAGAGGCGCGCCCGTTGAGGGTTCGAAAGCGCGCGTCGGCGGGACCAAATGTGGCGAAGGACGAACCAGGAGGATAGTTTGCAATGGGCCGCACACCTCTCGAACCCCTCCTCCCGAATTGGCCGATCCTTTTGGCGACGGAGCTGGCCGCTCGCTACCTCTCCCTCGATGAGCGCACCTTCGCGCTGGTGGTGGAGAAGGCGGGGGTTCGTCCTGTGGACCTCGGCCTCCCTCTCACTCGGTGGAGGCGGACCGAGCTGGATCGCCTCGTGGGAAGCTTGCCCGCTGCTGTTCATCTGGCGTCGGTATCTCGAAAGGCCGACGACGCGCTCGTCGAGCGCATCGTCGATGGCGTGGCAGCACAGCTTCGCGACCGCAATCCCGGTGTGACACCCGCCCACAGTCTTTCCATGAAGGATGCGGCCAAGTTCATCGGCGTGAGCCGAAGCACCTTGTACAAGCTCATTGGCGAGGGGCGCTTAGAGACGAACCAGATAGGCGCCCGCGTGCTGATCAAGCGAACGGACCTCGAGAGCTTGCTGCAGGCGAGGTCGTCCTGAGCCCGCGTGGAGGCCTGTTTGGCTCGCAGGAGCTCAGCCAGGCCGAGACCGGGCGTCATTGCCAAGCTCCCAATCGACTTCAGGCTAGGCTTGCGAGGGGGAAAGCCATGACCACTCTGATCGCCTTCCTATTGGAACATATGGCCGTGTCTTTGCCGGACATCTTCTTCGGAGGTGTAGGGGGCTAACCGGTCGGCAGTCGATCTGGTTTGGGCATTGGCATCCTGGCGCTCTACGGTGAGGTGGCCGAGGGATACTTCATGGGACCCTCGGCATGGCACAACTACCTGGCCCCAGTGTTCGGCGGGCTTTCGGCCGTTGGCATGGCTGGATCGCGATCTCCAGGCGGAAGAAGCGTGCTGCGGCTCCGACAGCCGATTAGAACAAGAATCCTTGTTATAGGCGGAGCAGGCCTCCGCCAATCGCGCTTGATCTAGCGCAACATTTTCGCCTTGGCGCTGTGCCTATACAAGTCCCTATACGAACTGCAGCTGTCCGGCGAAGGGTGGTGGCACGTCTGATACGTCCGGATTGACGTGGAGTATAAAGCGCCTCAGCGGATGCGCGTGCCTCAGGTCGAGAAGGTTGAACGCAATCGAGTATGCGGCTCGCCAAGCCTCTGCGCTGCGGGGTCCGCGCAGGTCCTGGTCGCCGACGAAATCCACCAGCACAAGCCAGGCCGGGACGCCATTGGATCGGAGGAACTCGAGGTGCGCGATCTGCGTGGCCAGCCTGTAGAACTGCGCACACCAAGCCTCACGGCCGGACCGGGACCCAAGCCGGCGAGCCACGCCCTGCAGTACAAGTTCGGATCGTGCCCGGGACTGCCTCGCTGGAATCGGTCCGGCCCAGCACATCTCAGCAAGGCTGCTTTTCGCATCAATCAGAATGACAGCGCCGTCTGGGGTCACGCCAAGCGCGTCCCAACTTGGTCCGGATGTAGGCCAGAACGCATTGAGCGCACCGCCCAAATCACCGTGACCGATGCGCTCCAGGAAGTCGGCGCCGCTATACTGGGCGAACTCGTCGGTCGCTAACGGTGAGGCCCACCTGACGGGGCCGCCGCGCACGGCCCGGAGGATCGGCCTTTCCAGCACCGTCCAGCGCTCGTTTACAGCCCGCTGGATCCATTTCCGGCTCCCACGCTGCCCTTCAGGCTGGATCGTTCTCATGTGGCAACCCTAGCGGATCGACTAAGCCGATAGCCACAGCCCTTCTCCAGAGAGCTCACACCAGTTCAGGCCGCCCAGACTTTGTTCAGGATCTCGGCCGCCAGCGCGGCCTTATCCTGCGGCAGGAACCGGCCGTAGTGCTTGGCCACCATGTCGGGCGTGTCCTGGATGGCGTAGCTGGCCTGCTCATAGGACCCCGTCTTCTTCAGGATGTGCGTGGCCAGCACGTCGCGGACGTTGTGCGGCCCGTGAGGAAGCAAGTCCCGGATGGCGCCACGCCCAGTGTAGGGGTTGTAGATGCCGTAGCGCTGGGTGGTCAGCCGCCAGGCCTCGTAGAAGGTGTTCTGGTCGTAGGCTGCATTGGCGCTCGAGGTCTTCACGGTCTTCACGAAGAACGTGCCCGGGTCCCTCGCGCGACCGAGCAATCGCTGGCGGTGGTCGGCCAGCCATTCGTCGATGTAGCTGTAGAGGCCGCCCAGGTCTGGCAGCAGGAGCCGGAAGGGCCGCCCCCCGAAGAACGACGAATTGGCGTTCTTGAAGGCAGCAGCCGGGATCAGGACCTCCCATCCGGCGTCCCTTTCGCTCCAGCGCATTTCGCCGCGACGAGCCTGCTCGAGCTGGCGCTCTGGCGTCGGTGAACGGCCACGCGGGCAGATGAGAAGTTCCCGGAGATTGCGCTGGCGCAGGCCTAGATGCAGCCCCAGGCGGATGAGTAGCAGGGACCTGACCGCCTCGGCCCTGGACTTCGAGTACCGTCGGGCATCCGGCATGAGCCGCACGATCTCATCGGCGATGCGGCGGTATTCACCGGCCGGACTCTCGGCCTCGAGCACGGCCAGGATCGGCTCGAAGGGATCGCGGTGAACACGCGCCACCCGCTGGATTTCCTTTGCCCGAGCCAGGGTGTGCGCATGCGCCAATGCGCAGGCCGCGGGCCAGTCAGCTTGAGCTGCCTCGATGTCGAGTTGGGTCACCAGGCCCGGTATTGGCTTCAGGCGCTGCGCCAGCTGCGGCGTCTGCGTGATCCACCCGGCTGCCGGCCCTGTCAGGGCGCCTGCAACCCGCAGCATGTCCACCTCCCATGCCGTGTAGAGGCCACGGCGGCGCTCTCGCCACTGGACGTACCAGTCCCAGACGACCGGAAACACGAGGAGGCCAAAGGTCAGGTCGCGAAGGGGCACATCGTGGCCCCGGACAGCGCCGCGGCTTGATCCGGCCAAGGCACCGAACATGAGGCCCAGGTGCTCGACCTTCTGGGCGGCCGTCTCGTCGCCCCAGACCCCCCGCCGCTGGTAGCCTAGCGCGGTCAGGGTCGATGTCTTGAACCCGACGAGCTCAGTCATTTCGGCGGAGAGCGCGGGTGGAGCACGTACCGTTCCGTTCAAGAGGTCCGGATCTGTCTCGTCCAACGGAGCCTCGTCGTCGTTGGCGGAGGCGACCTGCGGCTTTTTGGACTGCAACGTTGCAAACCGCACGGCGTAGCGCAGCTTCACGGCGTTGGCCTGGTAGCGTCGAAACTCCGTGGAGCCGGAGATCACGACGCGGCGCACCCACTCCAGGATCTCCTCCTGTTCGGCGATCGGACGCTCGGCGAAATCATCGGGCAGGTGCCAGGCAAGGCGCCGCTGTTCGGCGCCGGAAATACCGGTCAGCACATGGCCGGTCGTCGCCCGGGCCCGGTGCGGCAGCTTGGCCTTGAAGTAGCCATTGGGGAGGCGGTAGCGCCACTTGATCCGCTGCAGGAATTCGAGGCTCGCGACACTGCGCGGCGCCTTCCGCCCGCTGCGCCACACCACGATCGTAGACTTCTCGAGTGTCTCGCCGTCCCGCAGGATCGCGCGGCAGAGATGCAGGCAGGAGTCCCTGTGCCGACGCATGTGCAGCGCCAGCGCTTCGTGGAATGTCTCGGGGTCGTCCCAGGCCCCTGCGGTAGGTTCGGGAAACGGTTCGATCGCCTTCCGCGGCCCACGAGTGCGACTGGCGACATTGTTGGTGGCAGGCTTGATGGTGGCGGGCCGGCGGCCCTTTGCAATGGCGGCCGCTCGTTTCGTCGCTGGCGCCTTGGCAATCTCTCGTTGGAGGACGACCAAGCCCGGGCGAAGCACATCCCTGGCCCGGATCACCAAGTCTCTATCGACGTTTGCCGCGGCAGCTATGCGCGACCAGTCGAAGCCGCGGCCGATTGCCGGCACTCGTTCCGCGCGCGCCAGAAGCCCGAGCAGGTAAACGCGGAGGCGCTCCAGCTCGAGCGGCGGAAACAGCGGCGCGGCGCGCTTTGACAGGAAGTCGCCGAGCATTCGGGCAGATGCAGGGTTCCGCCTGTCGGTCGTCATTAGGGTTCGGTCCGCTCAAGGCCAGCCAGAGGCGCGGCGGACTATAGGATTCGCTTATCGGAGCCTAGTCGGGTCTCAGCGGACAGAAGCGTGTCGCCGACACTCGGGTTTACATTTCCTCGGATATGCCAAGTGTGACATTGCGAATTCGCGGTTGGCCAAACCCATAGAGGGGTCGAGGTCGCTAACATGCGCTGCGCAGTACGATCCGAATTGTGCCGCCGATGCTGAGATGCCGACTAAATTCGACCTTCCTATGTGCGCACCGCCACGTTGGGGTGACGGGCGCGGTTGATGAGCGAGGTCGAGGGGACATCCGGATTCATCGTCCAGTAGTGAAATTCGCCAAGATCCAGGTAATGCCGTCGCGCCCAGGCCTCGCGATTCTCCGGCCTGAACTCGGCCTCGTAGCCTTCTGATTGGATGTGCCGGACAAAGGCTTCGAACACGCCCTCGTCCTGGGCCTCCTTCTTCAGGCAGTACCAGTGGGGCCATTGGGGCATCGTCTTGGCGAAATGCCACTGCTGGCTCGCTACGAAACATGACAGTTGTACAATGTCCATGCTGCCATAACGCCATGGCACTGGAACCGGGGCAATGTCCCGGCGAAGCAGCAGGTCCCGGGGGCTAGGATGTTCGGTGAGTTCTTTCTTTTCGAGCGGGAGGGTGAGCCTCCGGCTCGTGGCGAGCGAATGCTTCTGGGACAGAAGGAAGGTTGGGACGAGGCTCGGCTGCAGGAAACGCTCTTTGCCTATCCGGAGCTCCTCCCGATCCGTGACCTCGATCCGTCATTCGGCCCGCTGACCCCGCTCTGCAGAGAGCTCCGGACAGAGGCTGGGAGGGTCGACAACCTCTACATCAACGGGCACGGGCGACTGACCTTCCTGGAGTGCAAGCTTTGGAAGAACCCCGAGGCCCGCCGTGAGGTGGTCGCTCAAATCCTCGACTACGCTCGAGCAATCCGGCGATGGTCGTACTCGGACCTCCAGCGCCAGGTCGCGATGGCGACTGGGATGCAAGGAAATGCCCCTTTCGAGCTGGCAAAGCGTAGCAACCCGGGCCTGGTCGAGCACGTGTTCATTGACGCCACTGCAGCTGCGCTCCGGCATGGGCGGTTCATGCTGATCATCGCCGGTGACGGCATTCGTGAAGACGTTGGCGCCTTGGCAGAACTCATCAACCGGAATGCGGCCAGCGGCTTCGCCTTGGGCCTTGTCGAGGTGGCGCTGTACGGCCTTCCAGATGGCGCCATCGCGGTTCAGCCTCGCATCGTCGCCCGGACGACAAACATTGAGCGGACGGTCGTCGTCCTGAGGGATCCGAAGGGCGAACCCGTCGCCGGCGACGCGGAAGAGGAACTTTCGGCGCCGATCCGGACGGAAACAGTGGCGACAAAGGTGAGTGAAGGCGACAAGGCCGCTCATACAGCTTGGTGGGCGCCGGTGGTCAATATGACCTTCGACGATCCTGACCAGGATCATCCCCGGCTGTTCTGGCGCAACAATCTGCGGGTGCCCCTACCCTGGCCAAACGTCTGGTTGCTCGCCTACAGCAGCGCCGCCAAAAAGGAATACGGCGTCACCCTGATTGAAGGCGGAAGCGCAAGCCTGAAGACGCTTACGCCGCTGCTGCATGACTTCAGGGAGCAAATCCTCGCAGACCTCCCAGTGGGTTCGGAGGTGCGTCCCAATTCGGACGGCCAGTCGTACTTTGGAATCGTTCGTCCACAGCAAGCCTTTGCCAGCGACGACGACGCAAGGGCGTGGATGCGCGATACATTGAACGCCTACGTGAATGTCTTTCGGCCGTTTCTGAAGCGGCTCGCTTTAGAAGCCCCATGAGCGCCGCCCGCGCAGACGAGCTAGCTGTTCCTCAACGTTCGCCGCCAGTTCACGCACCCTCCAAGAGGGTCGGAGAGGCATCCATGTGTATAGACTTTGCGAGTTTCTATGCAGGATTTGCAGACGCGCATAGGTTCCTCTCCCAAGCTGACATGACCAGACATGTGCAGGAATGCACAGTTCGCGGCGCGGCGGAGCGGCTCGGAATCAGGCTGGCGTCGGCTGCGACATAGCCGTCCAGATGAACACATGGCGGATATGGTGTCCGACGTGGAGCCCTGATAACGCTTAGCAATTCAGACGCTGACGGGGACCTATACAAACCACCATACAAGCTGGCCGGCTTCTGAATCGTTGCGGACGTCGGAGAAATGCCGCAAGAGCTTCCTCATCTCAGCGACCTGGGTGCGGAGCTCGTCGAGCTGGCCGAGCGCGATCCGGGCCTGCTGGATCAAGCGGCGGAGTCCCCGGGCGACCACGCTACTCTTCGGTGGTGGCGGCCTCGCTGGCCGCCTCCGCCTTGGCCTTCTCGGCCTTGTCGGCAGCGTCCTGGGCCTTGGTGCGAGCCTCGATGAGGGCCGCCTCGGCCGTGTAGGCGGCCGCCTGGGCGTCCAGCCGTTCGGCCTGGGCCTTCGTCACGGACTGCGGGCCCTGGATCCCGCTGACCACGCCCGAGAAGAGTGCGCCCACGGCCGCGCCGGGGAGGGCGACGGCAGCTTCGGTGGAGCTGGGCTTCTCGTAGATCACCGAGGTGATCCGCCCATCGACGAACTCGTAGCCATGCTTGCGAGTGATGAGCTGCGTGCGCAGCAGCGGCGCGCGGAGCGGGTAGCGGCTGTCGACCACCGAGGCGAACGTCCGCCGCTGCTCGGTGTAGTTCGCCAGGCTCTTCGGCGCATCGCTACCCTGGGTGACCTTGCCGACGACGATGTCGCAAGCGCGCGGGAGGGACACCAGCACGCCCTGCTTCGCCTTGAGACGCTTGGCGCCCTTCTGTTCGGGCTCGTCGGGAGCCTGATCGCCGGGCATGGCGCTGCATGTCAGATGCATCCCGTAGCCGGTTTGGGCGAAGCGGATTCCGCCGGTCGTGGCGTCCTTTGGAAGCAGTTCGCTCACGCGGTAGCGCAGATCGTAGTCCGGCAGCTTAGGGCCTAGCTCCGGGATCATCATGGGAGCCTTTCCAGCCAGCTCGGCCACCTGGGCCCTGAATTTCTGGGGGAAAGCGGGATCCGGTCCGCCGGCTCGACCGCCGTCCCGGGTAAGGCCGCTGACGCCCAGGACCTTGGCGTCGCCGATCGCCTTGAGGTCGCCGGGGCTGAAGGCTCCGAGGACGGTCCCGACGGACTTGAGGCTCGCGGTGACGATCGTGCCCGTGCGCTCGTCAGCTGTTGTAGACACCGAGGTGAGCAGTCCCTTGGCGTCGACCTTCGCGCTGACCGTGTCCGCCGAGGCGTCGTCGTCCTCCACCAGGAGGGCATAGGGTTCGTTAGTGTCGGGCTCAACGGACAGCGTCACCTCGATGGCCACCTTCACGGGACAGGCGTCGTTGAGACCCTGGGCAAGCAGCGCAGCCTTGTCGACGCGGGCGTTCGCCGTCGCGACGTCGGCCACCAGCGCATTGTAGGCCTTCAGAGCGGCTTCCTGCTCTGCCGCGGTGACCAGACGCCCGCTGGCAACGGCCTGGAGTTCGGCGATCCGGTTCGGCCAGTTGGCCACAAACTGAATCTGCGCCTCGCGTTCCTTCTTGTAACCCTCACGCAGCATATCGCAGGCCGTCTTCTTGGGATCCGGCTCGGCGGCCGCGGCTGCCTCCGGCTTCGGCTCCCTCGGCTTCTCCATCGGCTTGCCGTTCTGGATCGTGATTGTATTGGTGTTGGTCACGGTGGGCGGCGTGTCCTTCTTGTCGTCCCCGCCCCCGCCGGCCTTCTTGAGGCTGACGGTGAGTACCGACTGCGGGAGGAAGTAGTTGAGATAGACGGTCCGCTTGCCCAGTTTTTCGGCCGACGCTTCGGCCTCGACCTTGGTCGAGGTGACAACCGATGTCGTGCTGCACGCGGACAGCAAGGCGGCAGCCGACGTCGCGCTCGCAAGCGCCAGAATCCTGGATTTCATGAGCACCCCCTGCTTCCCGCGCACAGGGAACATCAGCGTTGGCCGAAGCGCAACCCGCAATAGTTGGTCGATACTCGATCAACCCCATGCCGATCCATCCGCAGGCGTCTGCGCACCCGAAGCTGTGGAAGATCGGGGGTCAGCGGGTTGATCCGCCGGCAGTCGCGTGCAAGTCTCAGGGTGAGGTACGGAAGGTTGCAATCCGTATGCGCTGCGGGCGGGGCATGCGGCATGACAGCATCTCATGAGAGCGTTCGTTCGGCCATCGGAGGATCACGACATCGCCTGGCGCGCAGGGCAATGGCGATCGCGGGTGCCTCCCTGCTGCTGGCCTCGATGCCCGCGACCGTTCAGGCGGCTTCCGTGGACCTGTCGCGTCTTCCGGAGTGGGCGCGGGCGCGGGTGGAGCCCCCGAGATGGGCCTTCGTCGTGGGCATCGGGTCCTACGCCAGGGCCGCGCCGCTGAGCACGCCGGCGAATGATCGTCGCCTGATGCGCCGCACGCTCGCGGATCTCGGCTTCAGGGTCTGGGAGCTCAAGCCCGAGGAAGAGAATCTTACCCGCCAGGGCTTTCTCGACGCCTTCAAGGCGTTCACCGCGCAGGTCTCGCCCGGCGACGTGGTGATGGTCTACTTCAGCGGCCACGGGGTCGAGCGCGGCAGCGCCAACTACCTGGTGCCCTCGGACGGCAGGCCGCCGGACGCCGAGAACCCCGCGGACTTCGTGTTCGTGCCGCTCTCCCATATCCTCGAACGGCTGGAGAAGGCGCAGGCCGGACTCGGCGTCGTCATCCTAGACGCCTGCCGCAACGATCCATTCGTCGACGACGCGGCCGACTTCGACACCTTCATCGATCCCATCGACGAAAGCATCGAGGTGGCCTCGCGTCCGGCCGCGCGGTTGGGCTCGACGATCCCGGTGTCGCTCGTCTCCGAAAGCCCGCCCAGTCCGACACCGCCCGCGCCGCCGCGGCCCGTCGGCCTCGCGCCCGTCGACTCGAGCCAGCTCATCGTCAGCTACGCCGCCGCCTCCGGGAAGTCGGCCTACAGCCTCTTCCGGGGCGACACCCCCGACCTCGGGAGCATCTTCACGCGCAACCTGGTGCAGCACATCGGCGGACCCGGACGTGTCGTCTATTCTGACCTCAGCACGGTCCAGCGCGAGGTCGACCATCGGACCGGCCAGAAGCAGAAGCCCTGGCTGAGCAGCTACGGCGCGCCCGACTACGCTCTGCGCGCCGACGACCACTACCTCGAGAAGGAGGCCGTGACCTGGCAGGACGCGGTGGAGACCTTGTCGGCCCGCCAGCCGATCAACGATCTACAGTTCTACCTTCGGCACAACCGCGTCAGCGGCTACGCCGCCAACGCGCGTTCCCGGCTCGCGGTCCTGAGCGCTGAGACCACCGCGAACGCTAACGCGACCGCCGCCGTCGCGGCGGCGGCGCTGGCGGCCGCGCGACCGATCGTCAGGGGGCGCGTGGAAACCCCTTCGGCCGCGTCGTCCGGCGAATCCGACCGGGTGGTCGTCGTCGGACGGTCCGCCAACGTCTTCGGCACCCGTCGTCTGCTGCCCTTCCGCGTGCCGTTCCTCAGCGACCGGATCGCCGGCGTCGCGGTCGGCGGAGAAGTCCGGCTGCTCTCGCAGATTGGCGACACAGCCAAAGTCGAACTGTCAGACGGGACGATCGGCTTCATCGACGGGGTGAAGACGGCGAGCGCCCTGCCGGGGCCGCCGGTTCTGGTCGACTTCTCGACCGCGCCGGACGACGCGGCCCTGCTGTCGACGCTCGCCGCGCTCAGCCTCACTCCGATCACCGACCCGCGGGCCATCGTTCAGGTGGAAGTCGCGCCGGCGCATCAGGATCAGCCGGGCCTCGCCCAGCAGGAAGCCTATGCGCGCAGCGTCCGGCTGAAGCGACTGCTGATGTCGCGCGGCGCCTCCGCCGACGCAGTCAAGCTCCTGGTGGGCAGTCCGGATCTCGCGGTGGACAGCGCCAGGATCACCGTTTTCCGATGAGGACCCGAACGATGCGGATAACTGGCCGACTGGCCTGCGCCCTGGCTCTCGCCACGATCATGGCCATCCCGCCCGCCGCCGCGGAGCCGGCCAAGGCCGCCCGCGCCAAGGCCTATGGCGCCAACATCTCGCTGCGCATGCAGAACGCGCTCGCCGTGGACGACGGGCGACCGCCGCTCCTGCAGCCGAAGGTGTTCGGCGGACGAACGGTCCCGGTGGGCTCGGACCCGTGGCAGGTCGCGCTGATCATGGGTCTGACGGACGACCCGGAACGCATCCCGTTCTGCGGCGGCTCGCTCGTCGCACCGCAATGGGTGCTGACCGCAGCCCATTGCGTGGACAACGGGACCGAAGCCGACGCAGTCGACGTGGTGGTCGGACACACCAACATCGACAAGGGGCGGCGGGTCGAGGTGGACGCCATCTACGTCCGTCCCGACTGGGTCTACGGTCCGATCGACGACCCGATCTTCCACAACGATGCGGCGCTGCTGCACCTGTCCCGGCCGGTCACGGACGGGAGGACGATCACGCCGGTGGCCACGGTGGTTGCCGGCACCGCGAACCTGCGGGTCTCAGGGTGGGGCGCCACCGAGACCAGCAAGGGCGAGATGGTCCGGGACCTCAAGGCCGCGGGCGTCAAGTCCGTCACCAACAAGCAGTGCAACGACGACGTCGCCTACGGCGACGGCAATGCCGCCACGCCCGATAGGATCACACCCGGCATGCTGTGTGCAGGCTTCGCCGAGGGCGGCACCGACTCCTGCGAGGGCGACAGCGGCGGTCCCCTGACCATGGCGGCGGCCGACCGACGGGTGCTGGTCGGCATCGTCAGCTGGGGCGACGGCTGCGCCGAGAAGAACAAGTTCGGGGTCTACACTCGGCTCTCCGAATATCAGCGCTGGGTGGCCGACTGCATCGACGGGAAGCCCTGCCCGAAACAGTAGGGCCTGCCATCGGCACTACTCGACCGGATTGGCGGAGACTTCCACGCGCAGATCGCCCACCCGGATGCTGGGCGGGTTCGCCGCGGTGTCCGCGCGCGGGCCATAGCGGGGAACGAGGGTGACGATCAGGCTGGAGGTGAGGCCGCCTCGCGCGCGGACCTGCCGCACCACCTGGAACCGGTAGACCGGCGCCGCCATCGGTGCCTCGTGGTCATGATCCATCGTCAGATTAAAGAGGCTGATCGCTCCGATCTTGTATGGCGCCGGGTTAGCGGTGGAGCCGCCCGGCAGGTTCAGGAAGACATCGTATCCCGTCAGGCCCTTCGGCGACTGTTCAAGGGTCACATTGTCCAGCACCACGACCACGCTCGTCGCCCGCGCGAGGGGCGCGTTCAAGGCGTCACGGACGCGGCGGTCTCCGGCCGCGGGAAGGGCGATTTCGACGCTCAGACCCTGCGCCGGCACCGCCACGCTGGTCGGTGGATTCAGGGCCAGCGCCCCGCGCCCCATGCTGCGCGCGCCGGCGCCGACCCGTCGCGTGACCGGAGGCCTGGTCACGGGCCGTGGCGGCGGGGCCACGAAGGGCGCGTCCAGGCTCTCGTAGGCCTGTCCGAGCGGCGTGCGGGAATTCATGTCGAGGGCGGCCGCCTTAGGCGTGAAGTCCGCGCCCCCCTCGAGAGGGAACTTGTAGCCCGCCGCGTCGAAGGCGGCGCTCTGGTCGGGGGCCGCGCGGCCGCGCGAGATCCAGGCGGTGAGCAGCCGATCGATGTTGCAGTGGTGCAGCCAGAAAATGGGATCGCGCGCGGCGGTGGGGACGCGGCCCATGTCGGGAAGCCCGCCCTGCTCGTTCCATCCACCGACACCTACGTGGATGTCGCCGTGTTCACTCCCGCCCAGGTCGGCTTGGAATTCCCGAAAGCCTGGCTGATCGATGGCACCGGAGGAGGCGGGCGTCCACACCGGCTGGCCGGCTTGGACGGCCGCGTCTCGCCGGGGGTCGTAGAGGGGGTTGCGACGCGTGCGCGCCGCATCCAGGAACTCGCCGCGGAAGATCGTCGGCAGGGTCGGGTCCTTGTACCAGTCCCAGTAGGGTAGCCTCAGGCCCGTCATGCCCGACAAGGTCTGCAGGTTCCGCTCCAGCGCCGCTAGATAGGCGCGATGCCAGATGAAGAACTGCCCCTCGTCGCGGTGGCACTGGCGCCAGTAAGTTCGCATCGAGACCGGCAGAGTGGGGGCTATTGGGTCGTTGGAAGGCACTCCGTGGATGGCCGCGTAGTTGAACCAGCCCACCAGTTGATCCGGGGAGCGCGCACCGAGCTTTTCGAAGGCCAGTCGCAAAGCCGCCACCTTGACCGGATCCCGAGAGAATGTCTGGATGTCCTCGCGGGGCGCGGTCTGCGCCCGCGCCCCACCCGAGACGGCCATGGTCAGCCCGGCCGCCCCGAGTGCGACAAATGTCCTGCGCTTCATTTCGGATCCCCCTCCACAACCCCGGGTATATTGATACCTACGGTAGGCGAACGTCAATTGCTCAAGTTTGGCGAGTGCATTGCCACGGCTAGCGCCGCATGGCGGCCCCGGTTGCGGCCATCCAGAGGGCGAGGTCTTCGCCGAGGCTCGCCCGCAGGCGATCGAGGAGGACCACGGTCTCGCCGCGGCCGGAAGGACGGCGACTCGTCGTCGAGGCCCCAAGGTCGAGTTCGACCACGACGGAGGCGAGCCCCTGCTTGACCAGGAAGCGGTGCTGCTCGGGGGCGAGCTCCTCGCGCACCAGCCGGAACTCGCAGCGGCCGAGGCCGAAGCGCTTGATGTAGTCGCGTTCGGCGGCTGGATTAGGCGCGTCCCTCATCGTGCCGCAGGTAACGAGCCGCTCTCATCCGTTCCATCAGCTGGTTGCTACAGTAGCAGAGGGGCTCACGCGGCTTATTAGGTCTGCTTTGGAGCTCCACACGAATGTCTGCTTCTGGCGCATGGCAGCCTATCGGCAAGCAGGACGGAGGGTGTGTCCGACCTGGGAGCCTGACAGGACTCGGCAATACTGCCGCTAGCACGAGGCTGTACAAATCCCCCTACAAACTCGTTGCGCATCTGACTCTCACGAGACGCGGGGACGCCTGTTAACGGCCTAGGGCCCATCCTTCTAGTCACAATGACTGAGTGGGCAGTGCGATATCGTCAAGGCCGGCAAGAGCCCTCGACCACCGGGCGACGGTCTCTGCCTGAAGTTGTTCGGCCGCCGCCAACGTGAACGGCTCTGGGTCGACGAAGGGTTCGGTGATGTGGATTTCACGGCCGTCGCTCGCCTGAAACCCAATCAATCGGGGCTGCGGCTTCAACGCCGCCTCGATGGCGCGAACCCGCACCGGTTCCTGAAGATAAGCTGCGAACGCGCGGGCGAGATCGTCCCCGCGTCGCCAGTACGGGACGGACCTCGTCGATTGAATGATCGATCCGGGGCGGAGCTCGCCCGAAATCGGAAAGCACCCCGGATGGAAAAATTCCACCAGAGAGTCCAGATCAATGACAGGCACGCCGTCGACCGACACACCGCTGCCAAAGAAGCCAGAAACCAGGACGAAAGGCCGAAAGGTGAGAGCCTGGGCCCGGCCGCCGAAACTGGTCGCCTGCGCAGCCGACTGCGGGTGCGCCCCTAGGAAGTCTGTTCGGCGTTTGGCCTGGCCGGCGCCTTTGATCAGTTCCATCATCCATCGTCCCGCCTCCCGCGGTGCGGCTGGAAATCGCTTCAGTTTGGCCTCAGCCACGAACACCGTGGTCCCAATTCGGAGGGCAAGGTCGACATCCTGGCGAGCGCCGTTGATTTTCACGGACCAAGGGGCCGCCATGGCGACCTTATCCGTTAGCGCCTGCTTCTCGATCGCTTTAGTCACGGCTGTCCGCGCTCGCGCCTCGAAGTGCGCGCCGCGGGTCTGCTGCAGCTGATCGCCCCCAGCGTCAGCCAGCCACACTTCGGCGGAACGATAGAGATTGGGGGCCGCCAGGGCGCTTAGAACTGGGATGACGTGGTCTTCGTCCGATGCAACGAGAGGCTTCGACCAGACACCGTCGTACGAGGCGCCGCGATAGGTGAAGAACGATATGACGCGTTGGCGCTTGCTTCGGTGCCAGCCAAGATGGCCCAGCAGGTCACATAGGTCACTCACCGCGAGCGGCGCTGCGAACTGGCGAGGTTTGGCGCTTGGCGGCAGCGCAAGCAGCTCGTCGACAACGAGGCGGGCAAGGCTTCCCAGGAGAAGAGCGGCTTCCACAAGGTCCGAAAGGGTGATTGCTTCGTCGCCGAAGACCGGAATCGGCTCATGAAAAATGTCTGTGAGGTCTGTGCTCCGCAGCTCTAGGCGCAAGACCGAGCTCGTGGGGATGTCGCCGTCGCCCGAGCTTTGCGTCCGACATCCATAAGCGGCGCGACCCGCACGTTGAGCGCGGGCAACCACAAGTTCAGGGTCAATGCGACCCTCCGCCCAAGCCGCTGCGGCCATGATGCCCCATTCCGCCAGCTCCTGCTGGCGCCGCCAGTCGGAGATCACGGTCGTGCTTTCGAAGGGGTCGTCCTGCGGGGGCGATAGGAGGTAGCTCTCACCCTCTTGGTCTATTCGCCAGCCTTGCCAGGCCACCTTCTCACAGTAGAACTCGAGCACATAGAGGTGGTTGAAGAGCCTGAAGGCTTCTTCCGCGGAGTCCGACACCCCGAAGATGCCGCGCGAAGAGGCCTTGTCGTTGGCAAAGACCATTTGCAGGGCCTTGCCGAGGGTGTCGGTCGCTCCCGTTCGCCAAGCGTCAATGTTTCCGATCGCCCCCGTCGATGAGGTCATTTGGAGCTGCGCGGGCGAGCCCATCGGGAACACCTCCGCCGGGCGGATAGCCATAGAATGGCGTACGTACGCCTCGGAGTTGACGAGGTTGCCGTTGCAGCGACCGCAGAGCTCCGCGATCAGTCGGCCGCGATCAGCACGGTCTAGACGAAGCGCGGAAATCTTGCTGCGGATGGCGTCAAGCTCATCAGCAAACCAGAGGATCGACTGAAGGAGCGCACCATCGACCGGCGTCGCCCCTGAGGCGCTATGGGCCGCGCGCCAGGCCGCTCGGTCGAATGCTGGCTGGGTCGGAAGCGAGAGTCGGCCGGCGCGGATCTGCGCGGTCAGGTTTTCGGTCGGCATCGGCATGGAATCTCGAGAACTGGACGCTAAGTGACCATTATGGGGGGCGGACTCAGGTCACGCACCTAGCGCGAGGCGGAAAAGGTATCCGACAACGAGCTTTGATTTAGCTCAAGATATCCGATTTGAGGGCCCGCCTATACAAAGTGCCATACAAGCGGCACATGTTTTTGGATCATCAGCGACGTTCGGTGCTCTTCGGTGGATGAGATCTCTAGGCAACACACTTGTAAGATGCCCTATCGGCCGGCTAAAGTCTGGGTAGATAGTAGTGGAGCCGGGGGGCGTGCAGAAGTTTCGTTTCGACCTGTCGCTCCGTGTCTGAGACTGATGTGACGCCAGAGCCGAAGATTTGGCCATCGGTCGACAACGCCATGCCCAAGGAGCAGGGCGGTCCGATCGCCCGGCAAGGCTTCACCTATCAGGACGAGATCGCGGTCGGCTTTTTGCTCGACATGATCGAAGATCCTTTACTGGCCAAGATCCACTTCGAAACCCACGACGACCTGGTTCTTGTTCGCACCGCAAGTGCCGGCCAGAGCCAGATGACGGCCGAATTTGTGCAGGTAAAATCTGGCGAACCCGACAAGCTCTGGTCGATCGCCGACATTTGCCACCGCAAGAAGAGGGATGCGGTGGGGACATCGATCCTGGAAATCTCGATCGGCCGCGATGAGCACGAGGAGGTCGCTGCTTTCCGTTTGGTGACGCTACGCGATGTCGTCTCTGATTTGGCCCCGCTCACCTATCCGTCCGATGCTGACGGTCGAAAGCCTGGCTGCAAGGCGATGACGGCGCTCGAGGCGGCCCTAAACGAGCGCTTACCGGGGCTGGCGTCCCCTAAGGAAAATGGTTGTGATTATTGGCTGAAGAACTGCTTCTGGGATGTCCGGCACGACCTCAAGGCCGTCGAAAAGGCTAATACGATCCGGGTATTCACACTCGCCCAACGGGAGGGGCAACCCCTGCTGATCGAGCAGATCGATGTGTTGCTCAATGAGATGAGGGCTTGGGTGAAGGCCGCCGGTGACGCCAAGTGGGCGTCTGACAAGGCGAAGAAGATTGTGCCGCGTGCAGATGCCCTTGAATGGTGGAAGCAGCGCCTGGCAAAGTTGGCCCAGGGTGCCGACGCGCCCTCCGGCGGAGCTCTCGCCGACAAGATGCAGGCTGCGGCGCTCCCGGGAACGCTTATCGCATTGGCGGTCGACCTTCGGCGCAGCTATGCAGCCAAGGTTCGAACAGCCACCTACATGGACACCGGCACTGCGGAAGCGCTGAAGGATCAGGTCAAGTCCAAGGTCCAGTCGCTCGGCGCTGACCTTGCCGCTGGCCTCATCAACATGGACGGACTCCAGTTCCACGCGCGTTGTCTGGCGGAAATGGAGACCATCAACGAGGCGCGCCCAAACGGTATCGAAGATCAGTCAGCATTCCTGAAGGGCTGCCTCTACGACATCGCCGATCGGTGCCTGTTGCGGTTCGACAGGGCTACCCTGTGAAGTCCCTTGCACATCTCGGAAGTCAGGCGGCGAGCCTCCCGCTCGCGGCCGACGACATCCTGGAGTTTCATGCCGCGAGACTTCTGCTGCTGATGCACGTCTGCGGCACCTCCGGCCGGATCGACGGCCTGACAAAGATGGCTAAGCTGGACTTCTTCACCCGGTATCCCGACTTCTTCGAGGTCGCACGCGCAGCGATCGAACCAAGTGCCGCGGTGCCACCTGGCGCGAATGACGCTGTCGAGTCTTCCATGGTCCGCCACCACTACGGCCCCTGGGACAAGCGCTACTATCAGGTGCTCGGCTCGCTGGAGGCCAAGCAGCTCATCACCGTGACCAAGCACAAGCAATCGTTCCAGATCGCCCTCTCGCCCCTCGGAAAGGAGCGGGCCAAGGCGCTCGCCGCCCGACGGTCATTCCAGGATCTGATTGCGCGCCAGCGCGAGGTGAAGAAGGCATTTGGATCGAAATCCGGCACCTTCCTTAAGGACCTAATTTACCGACTGTTTGACAAGGAAGTCAGTAAGCGAACGCTTGGCCAGGTCATCACGCGATGAGTCACGTCTTTCTCTCTATTAGGTCGATTGATCGGCGGCTTTCGACCGGGAACGTGGAGTCTCTGGATTTCCGCATAGGCGTGAACGTCCTCGTGGGGCCGCCGAATACCGGCAAGACCAAATGGCTGCAGACGCTGGACTTTCTCTTGGGAGACCCAGGTGCCAATCCATACGAGAGCACCGAGGCGGAGGCGCTCGGGGAGAAGTACGACGCGGCCGGGGCGTTCCTGCAGATAGGCGAGGACCATCACCGCATTGAGCGCCGCTGGAAGGAGCCCGGCGCCAAGGGCAAGATCTTCGTTGATGGCGAGGGGATGCTTGCCCGGGATTTCCAGCATTGGCTCATGGAAAAGCTCGCGATCCCCATCGTGAGCTATCCAAAGGGCAATCCGATGTCCGGCCAGACTTGGCCTGAACTCGGCTTTCGGAGCTTGCTGCGGCACATCCATCGGCAGCAGCGGTTTTGGGGCAATCTCGTCGATCAACAACCCGACGCGGAATTCCACGCAAGCCTGCTGTCGTTCTTGGGTCTGGCCGATCGTGTCTATAGCGAAGACTACGGCACGCTCGTGAACCTGCGACTAGAGTCCATAACTTTGCGCGCGCGTCGCGAGCAGTATGCCCAAACCCTGAACGATCTGGCTGTCGATTTGCTTGACGCCGAAGACGTCAGTCTTGGCGTCAACGAGGCGACCATATCGGCGGCCCAACAGCGGCTTCGAGACTCCGTCGGTAAGCTTGAGGCAGACCGCCTGCGGGTCCTTACTGCGGCCCGCACACGGGCAATTCCCGTCGATCAAATCTCTCGGGTCGAGACGCTTAGCCTTGCGCGCGCCAACCAACTGGAGGCGCTTACCTCCATTGGCCGCAAGCGCCACGCAGCCGAGGAACGGCTGAAGGATATCGGCAGGTATCGGAAGGACCTGGCCGACGAGATTGACCGGATGGATCGTGCCGCCGACGCCGGGGACATCCTGTCCGATCTGCGCGTCACCCATTGTCCGGCTTGCGACCAGTTGGTGAAGCCGGCCCATGACACCGGCCACTGCTTCGTGTGTCACCAGCATCTCCCCGAAGCGCCAGAGATCGAAGGGCTCGGCGCGGTGCGCCTCCGTTTCGAACAGGAACGGCTTAGTGCAGAACTCATGGAGGCCGATGAGCTTCTCGACGTCCTTCGCCGCGATGTCGAAAAGCAAGCTCAGGAAGTGCGGACGGCGGAAGAGGCCTTGCGAGCGATCGAAGTCGAACTTGGCCCAGCGCGTCAGGCCGTAGCCGCGTTGGCCCAGGCCGACGTCAGCGCCATCGACGTTGCGCTGGGTAAGGCCGCCGAGCGCGGCAAACAGATGGATCGCGTAACGGCGGCGCTCGAACTCGGAAAGGGTCTCACCGCAAAGATTCAGGCTTTGGAAGAGCGTATCCAACCGCTATCTGACAAGGTCGATGAGGCTCTGAGGGCGATCGACTTCAATGCGGCGGCAGATTGGCTCGAGAACGGTATGAACGCCTATCTCGAAGCCCTCAATCACGAGCGGCCGAATACCTGGAAGCACAGCCGGGTCGAAATCGATTTGTCTCGCTCTAACGTCAGCTTCCGCATCGGGCGGAAGCGATGGCAAGGCGCTCTAGGCGGCACGGACACGCTCTACTTCCTCATGGCCTACAACTACGGCCTTCTATCTCTCAGCCCGCGGCGGCAGGCCCACTATCCGGGGCTAGCAATTATCGATGTTCCTGGCGAGTTTTCGGGCGAGTCGATTGGGGACAAGGAGAACTTTATAGTCCAACCCTTCATCGATCTGCTGAGCGATGAGGCGCTCGAGGGCGCTCAGCTCATCATTACCGGCGCCTCGTTTAGCGGCCTTGCAGGTGTCCACGTGCAGGCCCAGACTCACGTTCACGTGGCCTAGGTCCATGGCTCAGCGCATTGGGGGGCCGCCCAAACGTCCCGCGCCCGCCGGCGACGGCGCGCCAACAATACCGTTCGAGTTCGACCCTCCGGGCAGCGACTTCGAGTCCGACAACTTGACGACCCAGGAAGTCGAGGGCGGCCAACGCGTCACATGGCCGTTCATCGGGAAATCGTTTTTTCGGCCCGATCGGGAAGGCGAGTCTCCGGCGGTCAGATTTTACGTAGACCTCCACACGATCGAGCAGACCAATCCGCAGCTCAAGATCCATCGGCTCGGAGGGTTCAGCCTCGGCGATTACCACGAGTTCTTCGTCCACGGTGTGCCGGCGCATCGCGCCTATCGGTTCGGCAATGTGGAGGCGAGCTTCGGGGAGGGGTCGCCGTTGCTAGCTCGGCTGTTCTGGAACGTCTACTACGAGAAGTATTGGGGGGAATGGAGCACCAACGCCTCCCTGCGCATCACCAATTGCTCGCTTGAGACCGTCGAGCAATATGTCATCGCCGCGTTCCTTGAGTACCAAAAGGAGATCGGGTTCCTGCCGGGCATCCAGCAGGTCGATTTTGGCCAGCTAGAGTTTGGCAAGGACTTGGATACCGAGCCGGCGGGCCGCGGCGTTGTCCGGGCGTCGCCTGTGGTGACTGATCTTGACCCGCTCAGATTCTATATGGCGGGCCTGAACTCCGACGACGAGGCGGCCTGTCTATCGTTCTACCGCGTGCTTGAATACTACGCCTTTATGCAGCAGGCCGCCCAAGTCACTGCCCTGCGGCGAGACACGAATGTCAGCGATGCGGAGTTTACACGCCGCACCTTGGAGATCGCTACGCGTGAGGAGAAGGCCCCGATTTTCAGGCTGCTCGGAGAAATTGCGACCCGGGACATTTTACAAGAGGCGGTCGCTGGTGGGTTGGTGAAGGAGGCCCGGCCGGCTCTCCTCAATGAAGCGGTCTACGCTTATCGCAACTCGATAGTGCACGGAAAGTTCGGGTCCGCCTTCACCCTGCGCTCCCAAAGCGTCCTCGCGCCGGATGCCGAAGCTGGCGTGTGGCGCCGCCTGCTGCAGGACCTCGCCTGGGCGGCGCTGCAGAACTTCGGGTCAAAGGCCTAACCTGCCATGCAGGCGCTTGAACACCAGCTGCCCAGGGTCTTTCAAGCCAACATCTTGAGGCTCTACAACCGGGTTGTGCGGCCAGGACTTGAGCTTCTGCCGATCCACTCCGAACTAGCGTTCGGGGTCGCGCCGAACCTCGACGCCTTCCTGGATCGCGCCGCGGCCCAGGTCGACAACTACACTGCCAACGAGGCCGCCAAGGCTTATGCCCTGACGATTGCGGCGGTCTTCGAACGCCAGCTGAGCGCATGGGATCGCGCGATTGTCACTGGAGGCGGCACCCGGCCTCCGGGTAAGTCGCAGCGCTATGAGGCGCTGTTGGCCCGGTGCGCGACCCATGCTGGACTCGACCTGGATCGCCTTGGCGTCCAGGTCGACCTAACGGAGTTGTTGTTGGTCGGCAACGTCGTGCGGCACGGCGAAGGGCCATCGTGTGACCGGCTTCGCAGCATGTCGCCTATGCTCTGGGCCTACGCGCCCTCGGCCTACGTCGACATCGTTTCCGAAGCCCCACCCGTTAGCGAGCGAATGCGAGTGAGCGCATATGACCTCGCGCGCTATGTTCGCGCGGCGGCGCGGTTCTGGGGTCATGTCGATTCGCTGCCCCTGGCGGCGCTAGAGGTTCCGGTGTGATCGCCCGCCGAAAGGTAGCATTCCTGCGGCTCTGTGCCGTGCTGCGGTCTATTGAAGCCGACCTGGACGATTTGGACGCCGTCCGTGCGCTCAACCTCGGTGTTTTGAAGGAAATCCTGAACGACGAGGGCCATATTAGACGCCTGCGCGCGCTTGTGAAGGATTTGAAACGCCGGCTGAAAACCGAGCGGCGGTCCAAGGCGGAGGCGCACGGGCTGCGTAACCAGATCACGCGCCACGAGGCCGCGATCAAGCGCTACGAAGGTCAACTCTTCATCTGGCGCTGTGTCGCCGACGGCCTCGTCTACGCCTACGTTTCGACCTTCAACCTCAAGCATGCCTACTTCGAGAGCGACAGGTTTGGTGTGAAGCCGAGCGCCGGCTTCATCGGCGGCAAAGACGGGCTCCGGTTGGAGCTGGGCGCGCTTTTGTCAGTGATCGAGCACAAGGTGCCTGCGGTCCTTAGCGACATCACCAACATTATCCGCTACGGCGATGTTTGCTTGTTGGGCGGAGCCGACCCCGTGCCAATGGAGGTCAAGTCACGAGCGGAACTCAACCAACGCGGCAAGCGGCAAGCCGCCAAGCTTCATCTTCTCGAGACCTTCCTGAAGGAGGATGTAGCCGCCGACTTTCGCGGCATGCCGGAGGTGCGGCGGGTGGCCTATGGCGTTCCCCATCGCGACTGCCTTGGGGACCTCAACGCTTGCATCCAGAACGCGCGCCGCGACGGTTGGAACGCGGTCTGCCCAGAAAAGGGGCTCGCCTATATGGCGACCTTCACTGGCAAGCTGCCCGACTGCTTCCTTGAAAGCCTGAACATGACACGACCAATCGTGTTCACGCCGAACGGCGACAAGATGGACCATGCTTGGGCACCTTATTTGCCCTTTACCAACAGCATCCGTGACCTGCAGGACCTCTACGATTTTGCGGCCGGAAACCTGTATCTCGTGGTGGCCGTCGATGCGGCCGTCGTGTGCGACCGCCTGTCCATACCGGGTTGGGAGACAAGCCTGATCGACGATCCCGACCGTATCATCCTCATGGAACACCTGGACTCGGGTGCGAAGATCGCGATCTCAACTCAGTTCTTCGGCCGCCTCGGCCTAGAGTTCATGTCACTCGACTGGTTCGTTGAGCATCAGACTGAGTTCGTGCTCGGAATGTGGTCGGAGATGGTAGCGGGCCAGCCGACGGTAGTTGACCCTGCAGAGTTTGGCGATTGGGGCGCGCAGCTGGAAGCGGCGCCGCGCCTCTATCAAGCTAAGGCGGACTGAGTCGAGACATAGGTGCGCCGCTACGATGGCTACGTTCGTTGCCTGAGGCAGATGTCGCTACAATATGTCGGCGACAAGGAGATGAACTAGCCTGCCAGGGCTCGATTTTCGGAGACACGCGGCATGCACGAGGGTGATTCTGAAGGCCCTGCCTTTGATGACGATCGTAGTCTCTCTGATGAGGATCAAATCGAACCGAACGCGCTCACCTCCGCGCTGCGGGGCCTCTTCCTGTTGGGCGAAGACCCATACCTCACGATGCAGGTGACCAATCTTTCGATAATCGACACCTGGCTGACCGGCCTCGAAGGCGACCTCCTGAGGCTTCACGCGCGTCGGGACGGTACTCAACTCGCCGAGGCGATGTTCCTTTCTGCGCAATCGCAGATGTGGATCTTCGCCGCATACGAGCTACTTCGGACTTGGCGCGCGCGGGCTAAGGACACGCTCAAGTTGGCCAAGAACGGCGGGCTCCCGCTGAAGATTGCTGACCTGCGCAAGGACGTTGGCTTTCAGCATATCAACCGCGAGATACGCGCCGACCTCCTTGCGCGCGCAGAGGCCGACCCATCTCTCCTTGAGCTCCTTGGGGTCGACCTTCGCCGGACCCATATTGTCTTTGCGCGTATGGAGGCGCTCCGTGTCTCTCTGGCCAAGCACGAGGTATTGGGTCGCCCCAATATGATGGCCTACGCTCCAGGCTACGCCCGCATCAATTCGTTCACTGGTTCGATGCAATTTGAGGTGTCAGCGGGGCGAAATATATATGACGTGATCTCGCGCCGGGACTTAGCTGACGAGCTTCGTGCGGTAGCCGATGGTGAACCACCCAGCGAGATCGAGCTGGAGCGGTTCGACAAGATGTTGGACCAGGTCTTCTCAGGTTCCTTCGACGACGCGGAACAGACCGACGACATCTAGGCTGAGTTCGCCGCTTTAGCGCAACATCCCTGGGGTCGCAGCCCTACGCTTGGAATTTACCAGTGTCCCTAGCCGCCGCTTTTCCTCGAACAGCCGCACTCGAGCCTGCTGTGTTGACGTGGGATGCTCCGTTCGATTGGAGCGCACCTGATCTCGATCTCATGGATGCGCTCTGGACGGTACAAGCGGAAAAGCTGGCCGACCTCCCTGCATTTTGGGCGTGCACCGAGGCTATTTCGGAGGATCTCAAGGCTGCGCGGACCAAGGCGGCCAGCGAGACCGTGACTGACGCGATCGACTGCGCTCGCTTCATAACGTGCATGCCTGCGCTCCTGGCGACGCGGTCGGCCGGCCAGATGGGCGATTGCTACGACTGGATATGGACTGCGGTGGCACCCACCCACGTCCGGGGGCAGCGGGTCAACGAGAACGCCTATCGCTTCCTCTCCTTCCCCCAAGCGCCCCGGGAGCTACATGGACTCTACTTGCGCTACATCCCGAACTTCGCGGTCGCGACATACTACGTGGCCTACAAGTTCGGGGGCCTAGACCAACTCACCGCCGACATCGCGCGAAGCGCCTGGGCAATGTCCGCGCGTGCCTACGCGCTCGATCCCTCGGACGGGGCGGCTGTCGAGGCGATGGTGCAGATGACGATCTGGGCTGCACACCGCAACTGGCCTGATGGCCCTGCGTGGGGCGCATATCTTCTTGCCCTGTTGGAAGCGGTGCCGGTCGCCGAACATCGTAAGCAGATCGCTATGGCGTTCATCACGCCAGCCCATCGTTACAGCGAGGTAAGCGCAAGGGCTCGGGCGGATTGGATCCTGGAAACCTTCACCGATATCCTTCGAGAGCACGAAAGACTCCAGGTCCTTGCCGTGGGCCTGCAAGGGCCGGATGACTGGGCGGCACGTCGCGCTGGAATCGTCGAAGAGATCAGCCGTCTCCGCGCTCAATATTTGGCCGGTCTGCGGCCGGGCGAGTCCGGCCTTGAAGTACTCGAGCAAAGGGTCTCCATCCTCTGGCCCCTGGCGTTTTCGCTGACGAACTGGGGCGAAATCGGGGACCTCATCGACTTGCTCGGAGCTTGGTATCGAGCGGAGGGTTCCGAACCTGCCGACGCTGACTTGCTGGCGATCGTTCCGACGCACAATGGCGGCGCGGGCTATCTGTGGCCCGGAGGGCGCTGGCTCACCGGCACAGGCGATTTTTCAACCCACGACGCGATGCAGCGGGCCTCGGGCACGGCGCTAGGGTCCTATTATCGCGGTGCTGATGGCGACCATGACGCAGCGACCTACGACGGCTTCCGTTTCGACGTTGTCGATGCTGCAGCCGGCTACGCGCTAGAGGAGGCGATGAGGCGCCACTATCGCTTTGCCGAGCTGGCGAAGCGCCTGCCGCAAGGATGGTCGCCGCGAGCGGTGGTGGTCTTTCCGAGTGGACCCGAGCCGGTCCAAGCCCTACTCGCGAAGGATGCCGGCATTGGCGCACCGCTCGAGATCAGCTTTGAGCGCCCCCAGGGGCCCCGACCCCTAAAAAGGATTTCTGTCTGGGCAGGCGGACCTTGGCACGAGAAATTCGAACTTGGAGCGATCCGCCACGTGGCCGCGCGTGCCGGGTGGGCTGTCGATGTCAATTCGCCAGAAACGCCTTCGGCCGCGGATCTGCGCCGGTTCTATGAAGACCCGGGTCCAGATGTGCTTTGGGTCATCTCTCACGGTGCCCACGACCCGTTCGCGATCGAGGGCACTGGCTTGCATTTGCCTGACGAGACACTCGTTGGTCTCGAGGAACTGCTGGCATGGCGTACGCCCACCGACGGAAGACGTCTCCTGGTTCTGAACAATTGCAGCGGTGCGACGGCGCAAGGGCGCGGCGGCCTCGCGCGCATCGGGCTGGCGCAAAGCCTAGTCTCCGGCGTCCAGGGAGTGGTAGCGCACCTGTGGCCGGTCCATTGGGCGGCTGGACTCGCGTTCGGAGCCGCTTTGGCAGCGTGCCTTGAGGATCTGCCAACGGAGCATGCGGCGCTGACCGCCGCGGGCTTGATGCGCCAGCCTAGTGAATTGCTCACCTTTCTGGACGAACGGTTCGCCGATTGCCCCGAAATTCTCGAGCGTGTCCACCGATCGGGCGAAGATCTGCGGAGTCTGACCAACTGGGGTTGCCCAGTGTTGCTAACTTGAGTGAGCCGCAACCTTGCTGCCAGAGGCCGATCCGCGGCGCGCTTGCGGACGTTGTTCCCATCCAATGGCGGCCAATGACCGCTTACCCGTGCAGCCCCAATGTCCGCACTGGGCGCACAGACGGACCTTCTTTCTACCTCACCATTTGGTTGCGGCTGACAGCGTTGTCTTCAAAATCATCGGAAAGTCGCGAGCCACTTGGTTGGTAAAATCTCGGATGGTTCCCTGATTGCCGCGAACAGCCCAATTCAATTGAGCTACAATTGAAAAGTATAACCATAGGAGAGCGCGCCCACTCTTGTTGTCTTTGACCTCCGGTTCCCAAATTGCCCACTCTCCAGATGATCTGAACGACAGGAAATCAAGTGCGAATGGAACATTGACACCGTCGCGTTCCGAATAGACAAAGAATTCTTCCATTGCGCCGCGCCGGCCAATTATAACGCCTCGGTCGAGAAGGATCGTCAGCGCGGGATCGATCAGTCTTGAAGTGTAGATCTTCTTGAACTGACTGAGCTTGGCACCTTCACTGTCGCCAACGACCAAGACGGACAGCGGACGTTCAACAAATGGCGCGCCGCTGTTGCCCCGGAGGGTAGCAGCATCGGCACGCATCTTATCGATGGCTGCGCCCACTATCTTAACTTGGGCTACATGGGCCCCGAGACCACGAGTCGAGTTCTTGATTTCGAACAGGGTGCGACCACTGGGATAAGGCACGTAGGCGGCGCCATCATCGGAACGCATCAACTCGTGCGATTCCGTTCCGTCCACCACGATGGCGTCTATTTGTGGCGTACACACGGACCGAGGGTCGAAAAGATATCCGCTGCTGACGGTGAATGGCGCTGGAAGACGGCTACCGAGAAAGCTTCGGAACTCGACTTCCAGCGGAAGGCCTGCATCTCGGATGTTCTTGGTCTTGTGGAGCAAGCGGCCTTGGCGCACCGATAGCAAAAGGCGTTGTGCGGCCGCCTCGAAGAGAGCGGGCAAGTCGATTGTACCGCTCTTGCTCGGGCTCTTTGCCATCTTCTCCTGCAGTCACACGCACGGTCAAACCAGGGCGGGCCCTATCATATTAGCCGCCCCAGTTTTATTGTCCAAATTCCGCGCGGAGGAGACTGCTTCCTTGCGGCGCATGCGAGACAATGGCGGAGACGTCGTCCGCCCGGGCGTCTTCAAATTTCAGAGAAAGTAGCCGCTTGGCGGTTCTCTACCCAATTCCCTATACAACCGGGGGGCGCAGGCTGAGGATCGCCGACGAGAGTCTTAGACGAACGCGGGTTGTCGCTCCATGATCCTCAAGTTGCGCCCGCGGAGGGCCGGTCCTAGGGTAATTGGGCGGCGGGGGTGATCGGTGAGGGCGTCAAAGGGTGAGATGGGTGTCCCCAATGAGGGTGCCTTCGTAAACGTCCGCGGCCGACCCTGGCTCGTGGACGCCGCCAACGGTGCCGACTCTTCGTTCCCCACGCTTTCACTGTCCAGCATTGCAGATGACGCGCCCGGCGAGACCCTGGAAGTCATCTGGGACGCCGAGGTCGGCGCTTCGATCATCGATGACAGCGGTTGGGAGACCGTCGGCCTGTCGGCGCCCGATAGCGCAGAGGTGCTGGCAGCGCATGTGCGGGCGCTTCGGTGGAAGTCGGCCACTGCCGCCGACCGCGATCTTCTCCAGTCACCGTTCCGGGCTGGCATCCGGCTAGACGCCTACCAGCTACTCCCTTTGCGCAAGGCGCTCCGCCTGCCGCGGGTGAACCTGCTGATCGCGGACGACGTGGGTCTCGGAAAGACCATCGAGGCGGGCCTCGTAGCCCGCGAGCTGCTGCTGCGGCGTCGTGCCGACTTCATCGTTATCGCCGCGCCGCCGTCGATGACCATCCAGTGGAAGGATGAGCTGGAATCGAAGTTCGGTCTCGCCTTCGACATCATCGACCGTGACCGAGTGGCCGAGATGCGCCGGCAGCGCGGATTCAATGTGCCCATCTGGGCGACGGGCTCGCGGTTCATCATCTCACACAGGCTGCTGACGGATGAGACCTATGCTGCCGGCCTTCGCGACGTGCTGGGTGAGTTCCGGGCGCGCGCCCTGTTCATCCTGGACGAGGCCCACCACGCCGCGCCGTCGGCCGGCGTCCGCTACGCGGTGTCGAGCCAGCTCACTCGTGCCGTCCGCGAGCTTGCCGAGCGCTTCGAGCACCGGCTGTTCCTGACCGCGACCCCGCACAACGGCCACTCGAACAGTTTCTCGGCCCTGCTGGAGATGCTGGATCCCCAGCGCTTTACACGTGGCGTCCCGGTCCGGCCGAAAGACCTCGAACCAGTCATGGTGCGGCGTCTGAAATCCGATCTCCGACGCCTGGATGAGCGGGCGTTCCCGAAGCGGGTGGTCGAGCCGATCCAACTGGATGGTCTCCCCGAGGACGCTCCCGAGCTGGTTCTGGCCGAGCGCCTCGCGACCTATGGCGAATTGCGCGACGCACGGATCGGCGGGTTGCCGGGCCGCAAGGCGGCAATGGCGAAGCTGGCCTTCGTTGGGCTCCAGCAACGACTGCTATCGTCGGTGGCGGCATTCGCCCGGACACTGAGAGCCCATCGCCGGTCGCTCCAGAAAGCCCTCGACGGCGAAATCCAGGAAGAGGCCGACCTGGCTGCCGATGCGTTCGTCGTGTCGCCCAACGCCGACGACGCCGCGGATCAGGAGACGGACGACACCACGGCCGACACTGAGGAAGATGCGCTCGCCGAGGCGGCTTCGGCGGTGGGGCTATCCGGCGCCGCGCAGCCAATCCTCCGGACGGAAATGGCGGCCGTAGACGAGATGCTGGCGTTGGCCGAGCGCGCGGCAGGCCGGTCGGACGCACGCGTCGATTGGCTGGTGCGCTGGATTCGCTCAAACATGCTCGACGGCATCAGCTGGAATGAGCGCCGGCTGATCCTCTTCACGGAATACGAGGACACACGCCGCTGGCTGGAGCGGCGCCTGCGGGAGGCGTTCGCCGAAACCGACCGCGCCGACGACCGCATTGGTGTCTTCACCGGCGCGACGACCTCGGACCGGAGAGAGGAGGTGAAGCGCGCGTTTAACGCCGATCCTGCCGAGGAACCGCTCAGGATTCTGATCTGCACCGATGCGGCGCGGGAAGGCATCAACCTGCAATCCCGCTGTTACGACCTCATCCACATCGATCTGCCTTGGAATCCGGCCCGTCTGGAACAGCGCAACGGCCGGATCGATCGCAAGCTTCAGCCGGCGCCGGAGGTGTTCTGTCGCTACTTCCGCTACATCCAGCGCGAGGCCGACATCGTGCTCGACGCCCTGGTCTGGAAGACGGAGAAGATCCGCGAGGAGCTGGGGTCCGCCGGCCAGGTCATCGAAGATCGGGTGACGCAGCGGCTCGCCATGCGCGGCATCGGACGGGGTGAAGGCGCCGCGCTCGCTCAAAAGGTCCGAGACGAGGATGATCCGGTTCTGCGTGAAAAGGCGCAGGCGGAAATGGACGATGAGGCGCGGGTGCGTCAGGAGCGTCTGCTGCGGGAGCAGGACGAGCTTCGCCGCGCCCTGGAGCGCTCGCGCGAGCGGGTAGGCGTCGATCCGGCCGACCTTCAGCGCGTTGCCGCCGCGGCCCTGTCGCGGGCGGGAATGAAGCTTTCGGACGCGCGGGCTGATCAGGTCGGGGAGATCTCGACGTTCCGCCTTGACACTTCCGATCCGGCGTTCGCGCGGGATACCGGCTGGGATGACGCCTTCGATGACCTTAGGGTGAGGCCCCGCAAGCGCGGCGAGCGTGTAGGCGACTGGCGCCGCGCAGCGCCGGTGCGGCGCATATCGTTTGAGCCGCCGGTGATGGCCGATGGTCGAGATGCGCCCGATGTGGTCCAGGTTCACCTCGAACATCGTCTGGTGCGCCGGCTACTGTCGCGGTTCCTCAGCCAAGGGTTCCAACAGCGACTGTCGCGGGTGTCCGTGGTTCTCGGGCCGGGGGCCCAGCCGCGGATTGTCGTGATGGGCCGCCTTGCGGTCTTCGGCCCGAACGCCGCGCGCTTGCACGAAGAAATCCTTCCGGTGACCGCCGTTTGGACGCAGGCTGCCCGCGACCGCACGGCGCTCCGCGCCTTGGGTGAGAGTGGCCACGAACGAACCCTAAATCAGCTGGAAGAAGCCCTGCGCCACGCGCGGGAAGCGCCGACCTCGGTGATCGAGAATGTCCAGGCGTGGATGCGGCGGGATCTTGCCGATCTTGTCCCCGCCCTGGAAGACATCGCCGAGGCGCGCCTCGCCGAGGTGACGAAACAGCTCGCCCAGCGCGGCGAGGATGAAGCCAAATCGCTGGCCTCGCTGCTGGAGCAGCAGCGCAACCGCATCGCCGTCGCCGCCAAAGAGTTCAACCCCGACCAGCTCCGGCTCGATCTCGTGCCCGAGGAGCGGCGCGAGCGGGAATCCGACAAGCGACACTGGGAAACCCGAACCAACCGGCTCCAAAGGGAGCTGGAGACCGAGCCCCGCCGGTTACGCGAAGCCTATGCCGTCCGCGCGCACCGCCTCGAACCGGTTGGAGTTGTCTACCTGTGGCCGGTGTCCGGATGAGTGGTGCCGACTTCGATCGCGATCCGACGCTCGAATGGTTGGACCATGTCCGGCCGGTGGGCCTCGTGGTAGCGCCGTCCGTTCTGAAGAATCTAGGCCTTGAACCGACGGCGCAGGGGCCGATCCACACCGCCGAGGCCGCCGAGCTGATTGATGTGGATGGCGACGGACCCGCGATCTCGGACCCCTGGGCCTTCGTGCAAACGGTCCTGGGTTGGCGAGCGGATCAGGTGGCCGGTGCCCCAGATGGCCCGGACCTCGACCCATGTCTGGAAGTGCATTTGCCCGAGCATGGAATCACGCTGCGGCCGACTTGGGCTGTTCGTGAATTGGGGATCGGGCCTTCGCCCTGGCAGTTGCTGGTGACCGTGGAGCCCCCGGGCGTGAGCCTGGACGAGCGGCGCGGCCTCGACGGATGGGAGGCGAAACCCCAGCAACGCTTCGAGCGGTTGCTCCGCGAGACCGGCGTCTTCGCGGGACTGACCATCGCCGATGACGCTATCCGCCTGACCTACGCCCCTCGCGGCGAAACATCGGGCCACATGACCTTCCCGATACGCCCGCTGGCGGCCGTTGCCGGTAGACCGATGCTGGGTGGTCTGAAGCTTCTCCTTGGCACCTATCGCCTCTTCAACGACGCTGACAATCTCCGTCTCCCGGCGCTGTTGGTGGAAAGCCGTGAGGCCCAGGCGGCCGTGTCCACACGCCTGTCGGAACAGGTGCTCGGCGCCCTGTTCGAGTTGCTGCGGGGGTTCGACGCCGCCGAGCGGGACCTGATCCGGAAGCTTGCCGCCGACCAGCCAGGCCACCTTTACGAGGGGCTCCTGACCGTGCTCATGCGGCTGGTGTTCGTCCTCTATGCCGAGGATCGGGACCTGCTGCCGTCACGGACCGATCTCGACGCGGTGCGCGTCTACGAGAGCAGTTATTCGGTCCGTGGACTCTATAGTCGGCTTGTCGAGGATGCGGCCCTTAACCCCGATACGATGGATGAGCGTCGGGGCGGCTGGGGTCGGCTGCTGGCGCTCTTCAGGCTGATCTACGCGGGACATCCCACCCGCTTCGTCCAGGCAAGGCGCGGCAAGCTGTTCGACCCCGACGCCTTCCCGTTTCTGGAGGGCCGCGCCACTCCCGACGAGGCGGCGCGTGTCCCCGAGGTGTCCGATGGCTGCCTGCTGCGCATTCTCGAAGGGCTGATGACACTTGCCGTGAGGGGCGGTGGCCGCGAGCGCCTTTCCTATCGGACGCTGGACGTGGAGCAGATCGGGTCGGTCTACGAGACCGTGATGGGATTCGAGGCGGCGCTGGCGAGCGGGCGATCCCTGGCGATCAAGGCCGGCAAGAACAACCGAACGCCCGTGTTCGTGGACCTGGACGCGCTCGTGGCGCTCAAGGGCAAGGCGCGAATCAAGCATCTCAAGGAAGAGGTTGGTCGCGCGCTTACGGCGACCGAGGCTCGGCCTGTAGAAGCCGCGGCGACCACCGGCGAGCTCAGCGCTGCCTTGGGCCGGTTGGTCGATCCGCGCGGGTCGCCGGGTCAAGCGACGATCGAGCCCGTCACACCGATCCTCCAGCCTACGGATGAGCGGCGACGGAGCGGCAGCCACTACACTCCACGCTCCCTAACTGCGCCGATCGTCAAATATGCCCTGGAGCCAGCGTTCGAGAGGATCGGGCCGGACGCCAAACCTGACGACGTGCTCGACCTCAAGGTCTGCGATCCGGCTATGGGTTCAGGCGCCTTCCTCGTGGAGGCGTGCCGCGCGCTGGGTGATCGGCTGGTGCAAGCGTGGGCGCACTGGCCGGATTTGCGGCCCGCGATCCCTGCCGATGAGGACGAGGACCTGCACGCCCGCCGGCTCGTCGCGCAACGCTGCCTCTACGGCGTGGATCGGAACCCGCGCGCCGTCGATCTCGCCCGCCTGTCGCTCTGGCTCGCGACTCTGGCGCGCGACCACGAATTCACCTTCCTGGATCATGCCCTGAAGTGCGGCGACAGTCTGGTCGGACTCGACCTCGACCAGATCGGCGCGACCCATTGGGACCGATCGAAGCCGCCGACCCTGGTGGGAGGGTTGGTGCGCCAGCACCTCGAAGAGGCTGAAAAGGGCCGCGCACGCATCCGCGCTCATGCTGACGACGCGATCGAGGCGGAGCTTCGTCCTCAACTCCGCGCCGTGGACGCTCGACTTTCAGTGGCACGCTCGGTTGGAGACGGTGTGATCGCCGCATTTTTCGCCGGCGAGAAGCCGAAGGCCCGAACGGCCGCACTCGACGAATTTCGCCGACTAGTCATCGACGGTATCGGCCAGGTGGGTTGGCACGAAGGGTTGGAGGCGCGCCTGGCTGCGACGGCTAGATTTGGTCGCTGGGGCCGCCCCTTGCACTGGCCAGTAGAGTTTCCGGAGGTCTTTAATCGCGAGAATGGGGGCTTCGATGCGATCGTCGGCAACCCTCCCTTTGCAGGTAAAAATACGACTGTTTCCGGCAACCGTCCGAGTTATCTGTCGTGGTTGCAAACACTACATCAGGGTGCCCACGGTAATGCCGACCTAGTCGCACATTTCTTCCTTCGTACCTTCTCGCTGCTCAGGTCGAACGGTGCGTTTGGCTTGATTGCCACCAACACCATCGGTCAGGGGGATACCCGCGCGACCGGACTCGCGACGATTTTAGGTGGCGGCGGCACGATAGTTCGCGCAACTAGGCGACTAAAGTGGCCTGGCGACGCAGCGGTTGTGGTCTCGGTCGTTCACCTCTTGAAAGGCCCGCGGGCGGAGGAGGCTTTTCTCGACGGCAAGCCGGTTCGGCGAATTTCAGCTTATCTACTTCCCGGTGATTTTGATCGGAGTCCTGATCGTCTAATTGAGAATCGCGGGAAGGCGTTTCAGGGTTCGGTTGTACTAGGAATGGGATTTACATTCGACAATCAAAATTCGCTGACGGGAAAATCTACAAGTATAACGGAAATGGATCGACTGCTTTCGAAACAAGCGTCAAATGCTGACGTTATATTTCCATATATTGGAGGAGAAGAGCTCAACGGAGACGTTGAGCAGGGATACAACAGGTGGGTTATAAACTTTGGCACCCGTCCAGAAACCGAAGTTCGGGAAAAGTGGCCAGACCTCATGGCGATTGTAGAGGAAAAAGTTAAGCCCGACCGCCTGAAGCAAGCTTCAATCGTAAACCCAGACCGTTGGTGGATGCACGCAAGGCCTGGAACCCGCCTTTATTCGGCGGTTGCCCCGCTAGAGCGAATCATTGCGATCGCGCAAACCTCACCTCATGTCTCGTTCACGTTCCTAAAAAAAGGATACGTATATTCCCACACGTTGATTTTGATTACGCTTGAGGATTTTGCGTCATTTTCAATACTTCAAAGCAGAATTCACGAGATATGGACGCGTAAATTTGCTGCTTCGATGAAGGATGATCAAAGATATATACCTACAGATTGTTTCGCCACATTCCCTTTTCCAAAATCGTACGTTGCCAATGAGCACCTCGACGCCGCTGGACTTAGCTATCACGCCCACCGCTCGAACCTCATGCGCCTCAACTCCGAAGGCCTGACGAAGACCTACAACCGCTTTCACTCCCGCGCGCAAGCCGCTCCCGAAATCGTGGAGCTGCGTCGGTTGCACGACGCTGTCGATCGCGCCGTACTTGTCGCGTACGGCTGGCACGACCTCGCCGATCGAGCTTCAGCGGATTTCGTTGAGCAGGAAGTAGACGAGGGAAAAGCTGCTAAGACCCGGTTCGATTGGCCGACACCATTCAAGGACGAGGTACTTGCGCGCCTTCTGGCCTTGAACGCCGAGCGTGCCGCTGCCGAGCGAGCGGCAGGTCTGATGCCTACGTCCGAATCTGACGACGATGAGGACGAAGATCAGGATGACGCCGGGCTGACGGGACCCCTCCTTTGACCACTTCGCTCGATACCCGCGCCCGGATCGTCAACGCCTTTCGCCGCGACCTTGTGGGTCCTACGCCGTATCCCGAGGACGCAGACCTGGCTGCCGAGCGGCTGAATGAGCAGCCCTCACGCTGGTATCTCACTGGATTCCTGGCACCCGCTGAGGATGAGCTGGCGCTCGACGGCGTGGACGAAGCTGACGAGGACGGTGAGCCTGAGGAGCGCGAGCTGGATGTCGAGGAGCCCGATCCGGCAGGCGCCGGCGGCGCGGCCGGCGACGACACCGAGCCCGAGGCGCCCAACGCGCGCCGCCGGTTCCTGCCGTCGTCCGTCGGCCTGACCGTCCTGCTCGATCCGTCGGTCACCGAGATCGAGGCGAAGGTGTGCTGGGGCGACTATCGTACCGAGCCGCCCATGGAGCTGGCCTTGCTGGCTCCCGATCCGCCGCCCGGTGCAGACGGCGCGGCCAGCCGGCCAAAGAGGCCCGACGTGGAGTGGATCCGGGTCGCCAAGACCCGGACGCTGCGCCTGCCGGTCAGGGACGGTCGGTCTTCGAATCCCTTCGTCGTTCCGGAGAGCGCGTCAGAACAGCGACCGGGCGGTGCGCTCGTGCTTGAGACCCACGCGCGCGTGTTCAACGTGCCGACAACAGATGGCGGCACGAAACGCGTCAGGGCGCTCACCGTTTTTCTGGTCAACCGCAGAGACGCCAAGATCCACCGGCGCTACGCGGACATCGGCTACGCCTTCCAGGCCCGACTTGAACTCACTTGCCCCTCCGGTTTCGAGGCGCGCCGGGACCTCTCCGGCCTCACCTCGAACGATCCCGACCTCCGCATTGCCGATCTGCACTATCGGGATGTCTGCGAGTGGGCGGTGGGGCGCAACGCCGCCGCAGCGTGGACGCCCGAACAGGATCGCGACGGCAAGGTCGATCACGTTTGGACCGACCCGCTTCCAGTCGCCGAGGTTGAACGGGTGGCACCCAACGAAGAGGCCAGCCTGAAGGCGGCTGTCACCTTCGGCATGGAGGCGCTGGCCGAGCTGGCGTGGCGCGATGCCAGCACACTGCAAGCCGCCCTGGAAGGGCTTCCGAACCTCTATGGCGAGTGGATCGGGGAACGCAGAACGGGGCTAGCCGACCTCTCATCTCGGCGTCGCGAGACCGCCGGTTCCCTCATAGAGGAGATGGAGATCGCCCGCGCGCGCATCGCCGCAGGGATCGACGTACTGACCTCCAGCGAGGCCGCGCGCCGCGCCTTCGCCTTCATGAACCTGGCGGTCGCCCGCGCCGCGCGCCGCCGCAACGCAGGACCGAACGGTGACCCAGCCGAGCAGCGGACGCCGGAGTGGCGCCCGTTCCAGCTCGCCTTCATTCTGCTGAATCTCTCGGGACTGGCGGACAGCCGACACCCTGACCGCGAGATCGCCGACCTGCTCTTCTTCCCGACGGGCGGCGGCAAGACGGAAGCCTATCTTGGGATCGCGGCCTTCACGATCGCGCTGCGGCGCCTGCGCGCCGGGGGCGTGCTCGGCGCCGGCGTCGCAGTGATCATGCGCTACACCTTGCGCCTGCTGACGCTGGATCAGCTCGCCCGCGCCGCCGGTGTCATCTGTGCGCTGGAGCTGATGCGGACGGACCCCGAGTATGTAGATGCGCGCGGCCAGCGGTTGCTGGGCGATTGGCCCATCGAGATCGGTCTATGGGTCGGATCCGACGCTTCGCCGAACCGTATGGGCAAGAAGGGCAAGGCGGACGAGACCACCGCCCTCGGCCGCGTGCGGCGCTACAAGGATGGCAAGGACAAACGGGCGCCCGCGCCGATCAAAGCCTGCCCCTGGTGCGGCACGCCGTTCACGCCGGACTCGTTCCATTGCGTTCCGAACGTGGTCAATCCGACCAACCTTGAGATCCGCTGCGTCAACATATCCTGCGAGTTCACCCGAGGGCGGCCACTACCTGTCCTCACTGTTGATGAACCGATCTATCGGCGGCTGCCTGCCTTCCTGATCGCGACTGTCGATAAGTTTGCCGCTCTGCCGTGGGAAGGGCAAACCGGGGCCTTCTTCGGGCATGTGGATCGCTTCGACCCCGCGGTCGGGTTCTACGGTGCCGCGGAGCCCGGCGAAGGCCGACCGTTGGACAATGGATGGAAGCTCGATCCGCCAGACCTGATCGTGCAGGACGAGCTGCACCTGATCTCAGGGCCGCTGGGCACCGTTGCCGGCCTCTACGAAGCCGCTATTGACCAACTGACGGAGCGCCATCGGGAGGGGCACCGTATCCGCTGCAAGATCGTCGCCTCGACCGCCACGGTGCGCCGAGCGACGGACCAGATCGAGGCTCTATTCGATCGAGCCACTACGCGGATATTCCCGCCACCAGGGATCGATCGCACCGACAGTTTTTTCGCCCGCACAGTGCCCTCAAGCCAGGATCCAGCACGGCTCTACATGGGCATTGCCGCGCAGGGTCGCGGCCCGAAGCTCGTGTTCCTCCGTGCTCTGACGACTCTCCTGGCGGCGGCCCAAGCCGCCTATGTCGCCGAGCCGCCCCGCGGGGATGAGGTGAGCCCCGCCGATCCCTATCTGACTGCGCTCTGCTACTTCAACGCCCTGCGTGAGCTGGGAGGCGCACGCCGTATCGTGGAAGACGAAGTCCGCGAACGCGCCGGCCGCTACGGGACCAGGCGCCGGCGAAAGAGTCCTGAAGACCAGCCTTTCGCGGACCGCTCCATCGGACTGGTCATGGAGCTGACCTCGCGCGAGTCGACCGACAAGGTCGCCTTGGCCAAACAACGCCTCGAAACACCATTCCTGAGGGGCGAAGAAACCGTCGACGTGGCGCTGGCCACCAACATGATCTCTGTGGGCCTGGACATCACCCGTCTCGGCTTGATGCTCGTTCAGGGGCAACCGAAGACGGCCGCCGAATATATCCAGGCCACCAGCCGGGTCGGCCGCGACCACAACAGGCCAGGCCTCGTCGTACCGGTGCTCAACCTTCATAAGCCGCGCGACCGGATGCACTTCGAGCACTTCGGCCATTTCCACCGGACCTTCTATCGCGCCGTCGAAGCGACCAGCGTGACGCCATGGGCGGCGCGCGCGCTTGATCGCGCGTTGGCGGCCGTCGTAGTGAGCGCTGCCCGACACCTGGATCCGTCGATGACTCCAGACACCGCTGTCAGCGAGCTGGTGAACCACCCGGAGGTCGCCAAGGCGGTCCGCGACTTCATCGTAAGCCGGGCGCCCGAAACCGCCGTCGCGGGAGGGCGCGCCACGCTTGGCGCCCTGATCGATGGCATCATGACGGATTGGCGCGACACTGCCGAGGAGCGAACGGTCGGAGGCAGCGCCTTTGCCTACAGCCACAAGAAGAGCCCCCAGCGCCTGTTGCACCAGCCTCTGGAGGCCGACCTGGAAGGCCTGCCGGCCGCTCACCAGCGATTTGTGGCGGGGCGCTCTATGCGGGATGTGGAGGCCGCCGTCCGGATGAAGGTGAAAGACCCGAACGGCTACACCATCGCCAATGCGGACGATCTCTGATGGCCCGCAACGAACAACGCCTCAGCCAGCTCGTTTCGACCTTCGGCCCCGGCGCGATGATTGACCTTCCTACGCGGTCCGTCGTCGTGGGCGGACTGGAGCGCTGGGACATGAGCGGCGACAGCTTCAGCACCATCAATGAGCCTCGCCTGAGCTTCCGGCTGGAACAGCTCCTGCGGTCGCAGGACAGACTGCCGGAGGGCGTGCACCTGACACTCCGGACACCGCCGAAGGTCGTCGAGGGCGTTCGTGGCACATCGAGCGGCGTTGACGCTCCCGTCTTTCCCCGCTGGTTCGTCTGCGACGTGGCCGACGAGTTGGGCGGAGAAGGCGGGAAGGCGTCGCGGCGCCGTCAACTCGTCAAATGGGGCGACCTGGACCCGAAGGGGCGCCGCCGATTCCACTTCGATGATGGCAGGAAGAGCGAAGTCTCTCCCATACGCTTCGTCTGCGCCTGCGATGACGGCCACCTCGATGACATCGACTGGCGATATGTGGTCCATGGCGTGACGAGCTGTGCCGAGCCGATGTGGATGGAGGAGAGGGGCACCAGCGCGGACCCGTCCGACACCAACATCGTCTGTGGCTGCGGTCGGCGGCTATCGCTGAAGGATCTCTTCCTTCCCGGCCGACTTGGCAAGTGCAAGGGCGAACGGCCTTGGCTTCAGGATCGCGATCCTGCTGGATGCGAGAAGAGCCTCAAGCTGCTGACCCGGACGGCCACGAACACCTATTTCCCTCAGGTCTACACGGTGATCTCGCTGCCGTCGGAGGTGGACGAGCTTTCGCGGCTGGTAGGTGAAGTCGCGGGCGAGATGGCGGATGTCGCCAGCGTCGAGGACGTGGCGCTCGCCAAGAGGTTCAACGCGAAGATCAAGGCGACCTTGGGCGCCTACGACGACCAGGACATCTTCGATCGGTTGATCGCCTTGAAGGAAAACGCACAAGTCGATCTCGGCAAGCCGCCCCAGCATGCGGAATTCGCGGTCTTCGCCAGTGGGCGACCGCAGATCGGCCACAACCGTCCCGACGCCAAGCTCTACGCGGAGACTCTCGCCCCGGATCGTTGGCGGGCTGGCGTCACCGACATCGATCTTTCGCCGATCTTGAACCTCGTGGCAGTTCACCGGCTGAGGGAGGTTTCCTGCCTCTACGGTTTCACCCGTTTCGAGGCCGCGCCGACCAGCAGCGAGGGTGATTTCGAGGACATACAGCTCGCAGTGCGAGGCGCGCCGATCAGCCAGGGCGCTGATTGGCTCCCGGCGATCGAACAGTTTGGCGAGGGCCTGTTCATCCACTTCGACCCTGCCCGCATCGCTGCGTGGCTCGCCTCCGCCGCCGTCGGTGGGCGTGAGGCCAAGCTGCTCGCCGGGCATGCGCACTGGCAAAAGCGCTTCGCCACGTCGCCGCCGAACTATCCGGGCACGCCCTACATCCTGCTCCACAGCCTGTCGCACGCCCTCATGAGCGAGATCGCGCTGGACTGCGGCTATCCCGCAAGTTCTCTCAAGGAGCGGATCTATGCGCTGCCGAGCCGCCGGACGGCTGGTGCGTATGATGGCTGCGGGATTCTGATCTACACCGCCACGCCAGGCGCACAGGGCACGCTCGGCGGCCTCGTCGCGGCGGCGCCTCGCTTCCCGGCCTTGCTGAAGAGCGCGCTTGAGCGCCTCTCCATCTGTTCCAATGATCCAGTCTGCGCCGACCACGAACCCGACAACCGCAGCGGTGATCGGGCGACCCACGGCGCCGCCTGTCACAGTTGCCTGCTGATCTCCGAGACGAGCTGCGAACGGCGCAACCAATATCTCGACCGCAGTCTGTTGGTGCGCACGATGGCGGATGACGGCGCGGAGCTGTTTCCCAACTAAGGAACAACGCACCGTTGGTTGAATAGGGATTTGTACAGGGAAATTGGCATTGCGAAAAACGTAACAAATCTCAATGCCATGTGGCGGACATATTGGGATTCAAACTTCAATAACACTTTGAATTAAAAGAGAAAATAACGGTCCGTATAGGCAGTTGTATGGGAGATCCAGAAATCCCCATTAGTTATATAAAAACAACGATAAGTGGCGGACACCCTCTCCGCCAACGCACCGAGTTGCGAAACAAACTGTCTCCCCCGATCATGGCCGATAGCCATGGCCCCTCAAAAACCAATGAATTTCCGTTACTTAAGGACAGAATAGCTCTTTGCCGCCATCTACCTGCTGGCCGGGGCTGAGTTTGGAGAACCGACCGCCTACCAAGAGCATCACAAACTCCAAGCGGAATCGCGAAGCTTAAAGTCCTGAAAATCAGCTATTTATGCCGACTAAACCTTTTAAGCAGAGGTTTGGTCGGTAAGCTGATCTGGCTGCATGCCGCGACCTACGCCAATGGCGTAGGTCGGATCAAAAATGACAGGCAGAGATGAAGCACCAGACAACACCCCGAAAAGAGCTAAATGTTACAGTCACTTTCCTGGATGCAGACAACACAAGCGCCCGCAGACACCATGCGAACATACCATCGGTCGACGTGACAGCGATCAGGCAAAGAACCGGCTTATCTCAGAGCGACTTCGCCGCCAGCATTGGTGTTCCGGAAGGCACCCTTGTAAACTGGGAACAAGGTCGCCGGCAGCCGTCTGGGGCGGCCAAGGTGTTACTTGCCCTGCTGGCAAAGAAGCCCAATCTCGTAGTGCAGCTTTATCGTTCGCCGCAGCCTCGGCAGCGATGGGCGCCGGGACGTCCAGATCCCAGCACCATGACCGCAGATGGGAGGTTGGCTGAGATCGGTGAGATTTTCGCTACCGGCATTTTGCGAATGCAAAATCTTGTAACTAAATAGTAAAATGCTCGGCCTGCCTCCGCTTCCTCGAAAAGGGATAGGGGTGCACTCAGATGATGTCGGCTTCCGGTGCACGCACAAAGTTCAGCAAACGGGCGAAACTAGGTGGTCTCGAGGCTGGCAGGTTTTGGAACGGGAGGGCTAAAACCAGACGTTCGCTTTATCGCGTATGCTGGGCCGTGAACTGCCGATTGTTTATTGACGGATGAAATGTCATCTATCCGGCGTTTCGCATCTAGCACTATTTATCAGAAGGCGACTTTGAAGCACACATCTGCTCACGGCTAACCCAGTTTACGCAGGGCGCTTGGCGGAGCGCCGAACCAGCGGCGGGTGGCGCGCCGGAGGCTGCGCGCCTCGGAATAGCCGACCCGCTCGGCCAGTTCCTCCAGCCCGACCTCTGCCCTCAAGGCCGCGAGCGCCTGTTGCTGGCGGACATGGCTCAGCAGGCCGCGGAAGCTGTGGCCTTCCTCGGCCAGCCGCCGTCTCAGGGTCGGCACCGACAGCCCCATCAACCCGGCCACGCGGGCTTGATCGAGTGGGCTCTGCCACAGCAGGCCGAGCACTTGCTCGGCGATGCTAATGCGCGCCAGCGGCTCGGCGGTGATCTGGCGATAGGTCTCGAACAGCAGGCTCGGCCACAGATCGAAGCGTTCGGCGACGATCTTCACATCTGCGGCGCTGGCAGGATAGACCAGTTCTATATCGTCCCCGCGCCGCACCACTGCGCAGCCGAGCAAGGCGAACAGCGCGCCATTGCCCGGTGCATCATCGGCCGGCGCAATGATGCGGCGCGGCTCCAGCTTCTGCCCAGCCATCCAGCAGCACGCCGTGTGCAGCACCACCATCACCATCTCGAGATAGAGCCGCCGCTGCGCCGGAACCAAGCCTGTGCCCGGGACCTGTAAGCGCAGGTCATGGCCGCGCCGCGCCACCAGCGGCAGATCGGGCCAAACAATCCGCGAAGCGGCGGCCAGCCTGACCAGCCCGTCGCCCAGATCATGCCCCAGCCGCATCGCCGCCAGCAGCAGTTCGAAGCTCCCGTCAGGCACGG
Source organism: uncultured Alphaproteobacteria bacterium (assembly GCA_903909375.1). Lineage (GTDB taxonomy): Bacteria > Pseudomonadota > Alphaproteobacteria > Caulobacterales > Caulobacteraceae > Phenylobacterium. The sequence goes on along the minus strand of CAIVVM010000038.1, from coordinate 15,690 downwards.
TATCCGGCCCGAGCGCGTGCCGTTCATCGCCGGTCTGGTCAATATTGTTGCGCAGCAGCCGCCAGAAATCGAGATGACCGATCGGGGTGCCGTCATCGGGCAGGCCAGCCGCGGCCAGCATCGCAAGCGCCCGCGCTTCGCCGAGCAGGGTTGCGAGAAAGGCGAAGGGGATCTGCGCGCTCACGCCGTCATTTTCGCTTAGAGGGAAAGGCTTTGCAATGACTGATTTGAGCGAAAATGTCCGCATAGCGCGCGCGCTGTTGTCCTTTCCGCGCGCCATGCCCCAGCCTAGTCTTGCCGCAAAACACAGCAGAGGGGAGGCGTGTTATGCGCAGGACAATCTTCGGAAGTGCGGCATCGCTGCTGGCGCTGGTCGCGGCAAGCGGTGCGGCGGCGCAGGAAGGCGGCGGCGCGGCCGCTGGTGCCGCCGAGGCCGATGTGGACGAAATCATCGTCACCGCCGAACGGCGCAACACCAGCGTCCAGGATACACCGCTAGCCTTGTCGGTGCTCGATGGCGACAAGCTGCGCCAGGGCGGCAACCAAGGGCTCACCGAGCTGGCCCAGCAGGTCCCGAGCCTGAGCTTCGCGCAGAGCTTCGGGATTGCCCAGATCTTCATTCGCGGGGTCGGCAACAACTTCTTCTCGCCCGGCGGTGATCCAGGTGTGGCGACCTATGCCGACGGGGTCTACCTGTCGGATCAGGAAGCGACCGCGGTGGCCTTTCTCGATCTGGCGCGCATCGAAGTGCTGCGCGGGCCGCAGGGGGCGCTTTACGGGCGCAATGCGACGGGCGGCGCGGTCAATCTCGTCTCGGAAGGCCCGACGGACAGCTTCGAGGGACGCATGGGCGTGCAGCTGGGCGATTTCGGCCGGGTGCAGGGCGATGCCGTTCTCTCCGGCCCGCTCGGCGGCGGGATCACGGCCCGCGCGAGCGTGCAGTATCGCCGGCTTGACGGCTTCACCCGCAACGAGCTTGCCGGCACCCCGCGCGCGCGCGACCGGGGCGATGCCGAGGACAGTCTGGGCGGCCGCCTCCAAGTCGCGGTGCCGGTGGGCGCAGGCCGCTTGCTGTTGACCGCCAGCGGCTACACCCAGAACGATGCCGGACCCGCTCTCAAGATCCTCGCCGATCCCTTCCCGCATCCGGCCGAATTCCTGTTCGGCGTCCGGCCCTCGACCGCCCCGCGCAGCTTCAAGAGCGAGGGCGCGGAAAACCGCCGCGACGTGTGGTCGGTGACCGGACGGCTCGAACAGCCGATCGGGGCCGCGCAGCTGGTGGTGATCGCCGACACGCGCGGCTCGGACCGGCTGATCACCTATGATCAGGACGGGACCGAGCGTGAAGTGAGCACCACCACGCTCGACACCGACAGCACGCAGTCGAGCCTCGAGGCCTATGTGCAGGGCAATAGCGGATCGCTCGACTGGTTGGCGGGCGCCACCTGGCTGCGGTTCCGCCAGTCGCGCACGACGCTGGTCGACGGGCTGCTGCCGGGGGCATTTCTCGATCCCCAGCTGCCGCTCAATTTCCCGTTCCCCTACGCCTTTGCCGGCGGCGGCACGGTGACAACCGAGGCACTCGCAGCCTATGCCGACGGCAAGCTGGCGCTGTCGGACAAATTCGCGCTGCGGATCGGCGGGCGCTACAGCGACGACACCAAGCGTGCGCGCGAGTTCCTGACCTTCCTCGCCCCGACCATCACCGGCCAGCAGCGCGACAGCTGGGGCGAATGGTCGGGCAAGGCGGGGATCGACTTTACCCCGTCCGAAGACGTGCTGATCTACGGCTCGATTGCGCGCGGGTTCAAATCGGGGGCGCTCAATGTCGGGGCCTTCACGCCTGCGGTCGAACCCGAGATCAACGTCACGATCGAGTCGGGCGCGCGTCTGTCGGGCGCGGGCTGGACGCTCAATTTCACCGGCTACACCTCCGACTACAGCGATCTGCAGATCGTGCAGGTCGGGCCGCTCAGCCAGATCCTCGCCAATGCCGCCTCGGCGCGCATCAACGGGATCGAGCTGGAAGCGAGCCTGAAGCCCGCCGACGGGCTGACGCTCGGTCTCTCGGGCAGCTGGATGGATGCCGAATTCGGCAGCTTCGTCTCGACCGACCAGCGCCGGGGCTTTCAGGCCTTCGACGTATCGGGCAACCAGCTGCCGCTGACCTCGCGCTGGCAAGGCACGGTCTCGGCGCAATACCGTGCCGATCTGGCTGGCGGGAGCAGGCTCGATTTCAACGGCACGATGCAGTGGCGCTCGGAGTATTTCTTTACCGAGTTCAACACGGCCGATGCTCGCCAGGGCGGTTTTGTGCGCTTCGATCTGGGCGCCATGTGGACCAGCGCAGACGGCAGTTGGGCGGTCAACATCTTCGCCCGCAACCTCACCGATCGCCGGGTATTGTCGAGCCTCGCAGTGGTCTCGCCGCTGCTGGGATCGGTGCGAGTGGCCTCGCTCGAGGCGCCGCGCCACTTCGGCATTGGCATCGAGCGGCGGTTCTAATCGCGATGCGCCCCGAACTGACAGAGATCTTTGCGCACCTCCGGCAGGAACCGGACGGGGGTGCCGACCCCGTCAGCGCTATGCGCGCGAAGGTCGAAGGCTACGGCATGGGGTGCAGCGGCGCGGGACTAGCCGCCTGCCAGGTGGTGCCGGTGCGGATCGGGACCATGGCGGCCGAGTGGCTGGTGCCGCCCGCTGCCGGGGACGGCCGCATCGTCTACCTCCACGGCGGTGGCTGGGTGGCGGGCTCGTTGGCCAGCCACCGCGCGATCGCGGCGGAGTTGGCGTTGCTGGCTGAGCAGGCGGTCCTAGTGGCCGGCTACCGGCTTGCGCCCGAACATCCGTTCCCTGCAGGTCTTACTGATGCGGCTGCGGCGCTGGCGCATGCCGCAGCGAACGGACCGGAAGGGCCGGGCCGGGCGAGGCGGCTGGCGCTTGCCGGGGATTCGGCGGGAGGCAATCTCGCGGCGGTGGTGGCCCTCGGCCTTGCTCCGCTGGCGGATGTCCCGCGCCCCGACCGCGTGGTGCTGCTGAGCCCCTTCCTCGCGATCACGCCTGTCACTGGAGGGTTCGCCGGCGAGCCGGACGATCCCGCTGTCGCGAGTGATGCGATGGGGTTAGTGGCCGAGCTCTACGCTCCGGGCCGCGATCCGGACGATCCGGCGATCAGCCCGCTGCTTGCGCCCGACGCGCGGCTGACACAGCTGCCGCCGACACTGATCCAGGTGAGCGCGGCCGAGACCCTGCGCGGGCAGGCGCTAGTCTTGGCACAACGCGCTTGGGCGCTCGGCGTGCCGATGCGCCTGTCGCTGTGGCCGGACATGCCGCACGTTTGGCAGGCCTTCATCGGAAATATAACCGAGGCCGACGGAGCTCTCATGGAAGCAGCGGCCTTTCTGAGGATCTGAAGCTGAACGGCAGCTCCGGCACCGGGGTATGGCATGGCAAGTGCGCCTAGCCTTGTGGATTGGCGCGACTGATCATGAAACACGCTGTGGCGGCTTGTAGCCCGTTGCCGTCATTAGCTTGATCGTTTCAACGACCGGTTTCAGGATATCGCCAATCGTCGCTGAGCGACCCAGATGGGTCGGACATGGACGACCAATTGTGGCATATATCCCAGATTTGTTGCTATTCAGAAAGCGCCAGCGAACGGCCGCGTTAGAGAAAAAATGTTTTAAAACAGATATATAACTGAGAGAGTTGGTTGGGGGTCGCTCTCGCTCCGCCAATGCTATCTATTTTCGTTGGTTAAATTGACCGATTGAGGGCTCGGCCCCACTTTTGGCCCCACTTTGGGATCTAGGGGTTACGGTGACGCTTTACTTAACCCCTGCGGGCCGCCCTGAAGAGACAGGATCAGCACACGCACACCGGCATAGCGCCGCAAGGCTGCAAAAAATCCACCCACCCCTCCAAGCTACGTCCGAACCTGTCGTAGCTCTGTGGTCCTCTCCCGGACATGACCGCGACAACCCCTGATCGTGACGCACAGATGCTGGCCGAGCTGGCCGAACTGGACCTCAGCGCGGTCCGGCACGTTCATGCGCAGCTGATGGCCGCCAGCGAGGCCGGCGAGGTCGCCGATCTCAGCCGGTCCTATCAGCGGGCCTCGCGCTGCCTGCGCCAGACTCTGGCGCTGAAGGCGAAGCTGGCCGCCGACGCCACAAACCTGAGGGTGCGCACCACACCCCGGCCCGGGATCGACCTGGCCGCGCAGAAACGTGACCTGCTGGCCGACGACGCCGAGGGCGACCGGATCATGGAGCTTCAGGCGGCGGTGGGCGAGGTGATCCACGCCCATGCTGCCGACGCCGAGACCCGCGCCACGCTCACCGAGCGCCTGGATCGTGAGATCGACGACTGGACCGAAACCGACGACTTCACCACCGCCGACCTGGACGCCCAGGTGCGGCGCGCCTGCCGCACCCTGGGCCTGCCCGAAGACCTGGCCGAACAATGGCGCGATCTCCCGGCGCGGCTCCTGGATGATCAGGGCGAAGATGATGAGGATCCTGTCCGCGCAGATGACCCCGTCGGCGAAGACGCCCCCGCCACCTGGGCCGCCGCCGCCGACACCGGCTGACCGCGCGAGGGCCCGCCGTCGCGCCTTGCCTTCGCAGGGGAATCTCGGTGACGGTCGCAACAACCCCCAATCTCAGGCGGCGCACCGGAAATTGGCAGTTTGGGGGCTCTGGCCGCCGTCGCAGCTACCCCGATCAGGCCCCTTCGAGTGCACCGACCGGCACGAGCGGCGGCTGGTTCAGGGCTTCGCGATAGTTCCTGTGGAAGTGGTGCAGGGCCGGCTCGTTGCGGCCGAGGATGACCTCCTTGAGCTGACCGCTCTCGGCCGTCCTCTGCTGGAGTGCGCCCATCACATAGTCTTCCTGTTCGATGGTGCTCTTGAACACCTCGAATGAGCCCTGCAGGCTCGGACCCCGTTGCGCGTTGAATTCGTAGACGGCGCGCGGGTCGACGCTGGCGGCGTCCCGGGCCGCGGCCTCGGCGGCCGTCTCGGGCGAGAAGTAGAAACTGACCTGGGTGATCGAGCGACCCGGATCAGCAGGGTCGGGATAGATGCGGATCAGCGTGGCGCTCTCGCTGCTGCAGACCAGCTGGATGTTGGGGAACAGGTAGTAGAGCACGAAGGTGCTGCCCAGGACCTGCCACTCGGACTCCGGCAGCGCGCGCAGCCGGTCGATGCCGCGGCTGGCGGTCACGAAGCGGTGGTGCCGCCCGAATTCCCTGAAATGCAGGTTGTTGCCGTAGAACACGCGGCCCAGCGTGTCCTTGTGCAGTTTTCCGAAGTGGTAGGTCTCGCCGAACGTATCGTTGGCGAACTTCCAGTTGAGAGCGCCGGGAATCGGCGTCGCGCCTGCAAAGCCGTGGCGCCCCAGGCCGAAGGAGGCGAGTTCCGCCGCCAGTTCGGCGCCCAGAAGCTCGTCGACATCCAGATGACCGTCGGCCTGGGGATGCACCCAGAGCAGGCCGTCGCGCTCGACCGCCGGCAGGGCGATGAGGCCGTGGCATGACTTGTCGATGGCGCCGAAGTGATCCTCATTCGGAATGGCGATGAGGTCGCCGGTGTTGGCGTAGCTCCAGTTGTGGAAGGGGCACATGAAGATCGACTGCTTGCCGCGCGGCTCGGCGGCCACCTTCACGGCCCGATGTCGGCAGGCGTTCACGAAGGCGCGGAAGACGCCGTTCCTGTCGCGGGTCGCCAGCAGGGGTGTGCCGAAGTCGTCCATGGTGAAGAACGTGCCTGGCTCCGGCAGGTCCTGCGACAGGCCGATCAGCTGGGGATGGTTCCGGAAGAACGCCTCCCACTCCTTCGACGCGTGATCGCGGCACACATAGGACGTCGTCGGCACGCGGTACTGCACGCCGGCGTCGACGTTCCGGCCCTCGTCGAGCTGCTGCATCAGCTCTTTCAGGATCTCGACCTGGAGTTCGTGTCTCATGCGGTGATCTCTCTTGTGCGTTCGGAACCCGTTGGGGTGGCGATAGCGTTCCGCACCAGGCGGAAGGTTGTGGCGATGGACTGCAGGCGCGCGGAAGCCGGCAGCGGCCGGCGGCTGGACACCCGGACACCCTGGAGGACCAGCATCAACATGGCCGCGAGGTCCTCCGCGAGCGCCGGCGCGGCGCCGGCGTCCTGCAGGTAGGTCCGGAAGAGACGCTGCACCTGGCCCAGGTGACGGCTGGCGTGGGCGGCGAGGTCGTCATCGACACCCGCCATCTCAAGCACCGTGTTCACCAGCATGCAGCCCCATGGACTCCGGTCGTCGCGCGCGAAGAAGGCCTGCAAGGCGTCGACCGGCGGCATCCCGGCGCGGGTGCGCTCCAGCACGTCCATCGTGTGCCGGGCGAACAGATCGAGACACTCGACGAACAGGCGGCGTTTGTCGCCAAACGCGGCATAGAAGCTGCTGCGGCTGATACCCATCACACACAGCAGGCCAGCCAGCGAGGTGGCCTGATAGCCCTGACGCCAGAACAGGGCCATCGCCCTGTTCACGGCTTCAGGACGATCGAACTCGATGGGACGCGCCATCCCCGAATTATGGACCGATCGGTTCAGAATAGCAACGCCGCCGAACGACTCGGTCAGGGTCTCGCGGACGTCGACATTCCCGAGATTTGCGGCTGTCACCGCAGTTACCGATCCTCGCAGACGCAGGGCGCCCTGGCTTTCTCATGTAGCAAGACGTTCCGCATGCGACTCGCACCCATACAGCGGGATCAGCTTGCCTCGCTTCGCTTCAACTCCTATCCGCACCTCATGACCTCGGACACGGCCCAGCCGACACCGCCACGCACAAGGCGTACGCCGCCCCCGGAACTGGATGGGCGGATGGAGCGCAGTCGGGTGACGCGCCAGAAGATCGTCGCCGCTCTGCTCGACCTCATTCGCGCCGGAAATCTAAGTCCAACCTCCGAAGACGTGGCGCAGTACGCGAGCGTCGGAGATCGTACGGTCTTCCGCCACTTCCAGGACATGGAAGCGCTGTTTGCGGAGATGAACGCCAAGGTCCGCTCGCTGGTGCAACCGGTGCTGACGGAGACCTGTAGCGAGGGGCCCCTGGCGCAGCGGATCGATCAGCTGGTCTCGGCCAGGGCGGCCACGTTCGAGCAGATAACCGCCTATTATCTGTCGGGTGAAATCCGGCTGCACAGTTCGCCAACACTCCAGCGCGCCAGGGCTCAGTTCGCGGCTCAGCAACGGCGCCAACTCCTCACCTTTCTGCCGGAGGTGGAAGCACGGCCCGAGGTTGCCGCTGCGATAGATCTGCTGACGTCCATGGAGGGCTGGCTCAGACTTCGTCGCACGCAGGGCCTGAGCGCGAAACAGAGCAAAATGACGATCGTCGCCGCGGTGAGCCGCTTGCTGGGCGACTGAGCACCAAAGCCGGTCCTGGCGGCAATCATCTGATCTGGCCGCCGGCTCCGGATGCCTGGCCGCCAAGGTCGACAGCCGCTGTTGCCAAACTCTATTGCGCAATATATCGACATACATACTGTCAATATATTCCACGGATTGAACCTCCTGTGGTTTGATCGGGGTTGCTGGCGCTGGAGGCCGGATGATGGGGAGTTTCTGGGTCTGGGGCGTCGCACTTGTGGGCTACGCGATTTTCCTGGGCTGGTACGTCAACTGGCGTGGCCCCCTGTCAAAGGCGGAGATCGAAGCGCTGATGACGCGAATGCGCGCCAACAATGTCGGCCACGGCGACCAGGACGAAATGCCGGTCCTACAGCGGTTTCTGGAGGAGGATGATGGCCGCGAGTTCTTCATGTTGAACGTCATTCGCATGTCCGACGGCGACGTCGCCGATCCTGTGACCGGACGCATGCGTCCGGCGCGTGAGATCATGGCGGGATACACGCGCATGTTCATGCCGGCGCTGTTCGCCCGGGGCGGCCACCCGGCTCTGGCGGCACGCCGCATTGGCGGCATGGTCGACACCTGGGGGCTCAAGGAGGTCCCTGAGTGGTCGATGGTGAGCTACATGCGCTACCGAAGCCGGCGCGACATCGCTCATCTGGTCTGCAATCCGCGCTTCGGCGGCGCCCACGCGTTCAAGTTCGCCGCCATGCCGCAGACGTTCAATTTCCCGACCCGTCCAATGATCATGACCCTTGCGGGTCCAAAGGTCTGGGTTGGTCTCTCGCTGGCCCTCGCCGCCGCCCTGGCACAGGTCGCCCAGCTGCTGTCCACCACACAGATCTAACGGCCGGCTTCGGCTGACACACGACCTTCAGACTGGAGTGAATCCATGAAAATCCTGCGCACGCCCGACGATCGGTTCGATAGCCTGCCCGACTTCCCGTGGGCCCCCCACTACATGACCGTCAAGGACAACGACGGGACCGAAATCCGTATCCACTGTGTTGATGAGGGCCCGCGCGACGCCCCGCCGATCCTGCTGATGCATGGCAATCCGTCCTGGGCATACCTCTATCGCCACATGATCCCCGGCCTGCTCGCCACCGGGCGCCGGGTGATCGCCGTCGACCTCGTCGGCTGCGGACGGTCGGACAAGCCGGCGGCCAAGAGCGACTACACCCAGGCGCGGCACTACGACTGGATGGGCAAGTGGCTCAGCCAGATGGACCTTACCGATATCACCCTCTTCTGCCAGGACTGGGGCGGCACAATCGGTCTCTATCTGGCAGCGCAGCACCCCGAACGCTTCGCCCGTGTGATCGCCGCCAACACGGGCCTCCCGCTTGGCGAGGGCGAAAGCGAATTCATGAAGATGTGGGTCGGCATGATGCACGCCGCGACCGCCTTCCCCTGGCAGATGCTGGAAGCCGGCATGCAGCGCAAGCTCACGGAGGGCGAGCTGGCGGCCTACCGGGCGCCGTTTCCGTCAACGGACTATGAAGCGGGCATCATCCAGTTTCCGGTCCTGATCGCGGTCCAGACAGACAACCCCGGTGCGCCGCTGAACCGCGACGCCTGGGCCAGGCTTGCCAGCTTCGACAAGCCCTTCCTGACGCTCTTCGGAGACCTCGATCCGGTGGCGCAGGGGTGGGACAAGCGGGCGCAGGCCTACATTCCCGGCGCGGCCGGTCAGAAACACCAGAACATCCCGACCGCCAACCACTTCCTCCAGGAAGACGCGCCGGATGAACTCCTTGCCAACATCATTCCCTTTCTCGACGTGAATTGAGGAGGCTTCCACCGTGGCTCTGCTCCCCCCCAGCACAAACGCCGCCTATCGCGGCTCCATCCTGGCCGCCTGGTTCCTGGCCCTGTCCTCCGTGACGACCATCGTGCCGGGAATGATCCACTATTTTCTCCCTGACGGCGGCGCGGGCGTCATCGGCGGCGTCGACCTTTCGACCCGCGCCGACACCATCATCGCGATCTTCGCCTGGTACGGGGCCATGCAGATCCCGTTCGGGATTCTCATCCTGATCATCGCCATGAGATACCGCACCCTTGTGCCTTTGGTTTTGTTGCTCACGATCCTCATGCAGGCGCTCGGCGCCTATTCGGCGTGGTTCTGGAAGGGCTCCCGCGGCGACCACCATCCGCCGGAGCACTATGGGAGTGCGGTCTTCGTCGTGCTGGGGACCGTCTTCTTCCTTCTCTCCCTGCGCGATCGCCGCGCCCAACAGGAACTCACAACATGATCACCCAGGTCCAGGTGCGCCGCTCGGCCTTCTCCGAAGCCCGAACCGTTTCCGTCGAGACGCCTGAACTGGCAGACGGCGAGATCCTCGTGGCGATCGACAGGTTCGCCATGACCGCGAACAATGTCAGCTACGCCCTCTCCGGCGACATGATCGGCTACTGGAAATTCTTCCCGGTGGCGGAACCCTGGGGGATCGTCCCCGTCTGGGGGTTTGCCGACGTTGTCGCCTCGCGCGCACCAGACGTTGTCGTGGGCGAGCGCATCTGGGGCTTCCTTCCCATGGCGAGCCACGTCGTGATGCGGCCGGCCGCTGCGACCGACCGAAGCTTTTCCGACGGCGCCGCCCATCGCGCGGACCTGCCGGCCATCTACAACAACTATCAGCGCACCAGCGGCGATCCGCCCGCGCTGACGGCCATGGAAGACGAACGGTGCCTGCTCTTCCCGCTCTTTTCGACCTCCTACGTCCTCTACGACTATCTGGTCGACAATGGATTTTTCGGCGCAGACCAGGTTCTGGTCGGCAGCGCGTCCTCCAAGACCGGCCTGGGCCTGTGCAACCTGCTCTCACGCCACGGCGACGTCCGCCCGCGGGTCATCGGCCTGACGTCACCAGGCAATGTCGGCTTCGTCACGGGCCTTGGAACCTGCGATCAGGTCGTCACCTACGACGCCATCAGCGCCATGGACCCGAACCTTTCGACCGCATTCGTCGACATGTCCGGCGATGGTGATGTTGTCGCGGCCATTCACGCCCGGTTCGGCGCGAACCTCAAGCTCAGCTGCGCCGTTGGCGCGACCCATTGGGGAGCTGGCCGCTATCGGCCCGAGCATGCCGCGACGCCGCATGCCTTCTTCTTCGCGCCGGCCCAGTTCGCCAAGCGTGACGTCGATTGGGGTCCGGGCGAGATTATGCGCCGCGCTCAGACAGAGGCCACACGCATGTCGGCGGGCCTGAAGGGCATACTCGACATCCGCCAGGAGCATGGGCCCGACGCGGTGACGGCCGCCTGGCGCGGCCTGGTCGACAACGCGATCGCGCCAAGTGTCGCCATAATGGCCTCTCTCGCCTCGAAACAGGGCGGCCAGCATGAAGACGGCTAGGAAGAGTTGGGCGTTCGGCGCGGCCGTTGGCCTGGTGGCGTGGACCACAAGTTCCGGAATCGCCCCCTCCACCTGGGCCGCCGCCGCCGACACCGGCTGACCGCGCGAGGGCCCGCCGTCGCGCCTTGCCTTCGCAGGCCCCCGCGACTAGGTTCCGCGCCCTTATCCCCTGCCGAGATCTTTCACACCGTGAGCACCCAATCCGCCCTTCTGAAGGTGATGAGCGACGCCGCGCGCAAGGCGGCGCGGGGGCTCAATCGTGATTTCGGCGAGCTGGCCGAGCTGCAGGTGGCCAAGAAGGCGCCCGCCGACTTCGTCACCGCCGCCGATCTGAAGGCCGAGCAGGTGATCTTCGAGGAGCTGTCGCGGGCCCGGCCCGGCTACAGCTTCCACGGCGAGGAGCGGGGGCTGATCGAGGGCACCGACAAGACCCACACCTGGATCGTCGACCCGCTGGACGGCACCACCAACTTCCTGCACGCCATACCCCACTTCGCCATCAACATCGCCCTGCAACGCGACGGCGCCATCGTGGCGGCGGTGACCTACAATCCGATCACCAACGAGCTGTTCTGGGCCGAAAAGGGCCGCGGCGCCTTCGTCAACGACCACCGCCTGCGGGTAGCGGCGCGGCAGAGGCTGGACGAGGCCGTGGTGGCCACCGGCATTCCGTTCCTGGGCCACGGCCAGCACGCGAAGTTCCTGAAGGAGCTGCATCAGGTGAGCCAGCGGGTGGCGGGCGTGCGCCGGTTTGGTTCGGCGGCGCTGGATCTGGCCTGGGTGGCGGCGGGCCGGTACGACGCCTACTGGGAACGCGATCTCGGCGCCTGGGATCTGGCCGCCGGCCTGTTGCTGGTGACGGAAGCCGGCGGCAAGGTAACGGATGCAGACGGCGGCGAGGCCATCCTGTCGACGGGCTCCATCCTCGCCGGCAACCTGGATATCCATCCCGTCCTGCTGAGTCGTCTGACTGCCGCAAAGTAGCGCTAGGATGGTCGTCATGATCACACGTCGCACCCTCACCGCCGCAACCCTGGCCGCCGCCGCCATGCCCGCCCTTGCCCAGCCGACTTCAAAGCCCCTGGTCATCGCCCATCGCGGCGCCAGCGGCGAACGGCCCGAGCACACCCTGATGGCCTATCGCCTGGCCATCGCGGAGGGCTGTGATTTCATCGAGCCTGACCTGGTGCTGACGAAAGACGGGCACTTCGTGGTCCGCCACGAGAACGAGATCGGTGGCACGACGGATGTGGCCGCCCGCCCCGAGTTCGCCGCCCGCAAGACCGAAAAGGTGATCGACGGCGAAAAGCTCAGCGGCTGGTTCACCGAGGACTTCACCCTCGCCGAACTCAAGACCCTGCGGGCGCGGGAGCGGCTGCCGCAGTTGCGGCCCGGCAGCGCGAAGTTCGACGGCCAGGACGTGATCCCCACCTATCAGGAGGTGATCGACCTGGCGAAGGCCGAGAGCCGCCGCGTGGGCCGCGTGATCGGCACCTATCCGGAGATGAAGCACCCGACCTACTTCGCCGGCATCGGCCTGCCGATGGAGCAGCGGCTGGCGGACATGCTGAAGGCCAACGACCTGAACAGCCGCACGGCGCCTGTCTTCGTCCAGTGTTTCGAGGTTGCGCCCCTGAAGGCCTATGGCCTGGTCGGCAAGGCCCGCCGGGTGATGCTGGTGAGCCAGGGTCCCGCCCCCGTCGATGTGAAATCCGCCGCCGGTATCAAGGCCATCGCCGCCTTCGCCGAGGGTCTGGGGCCAGAGTGGCCGCTGGTGACGCAAATTCAAACAGACGCTCCGGTGGCGGGCGTCCCCATTTCTACCGGCCTGGTCGATGCCGCACACAAAGTCGGCTTGGCGGTACATCCCTGGACTGTGCGCGCAGAGAATGCGTTCCTGCCAAAGGCACTGCAAAGAGGAACAAGCCCCGCCACACATGGCGACGTTGGAGTCATACTCCACGGACTGTTCGCTGCGGGCGTAGACGGCGTGTTCAGTGATTTCCCGGAGATGGCCGTCAAGGCGCGCGACTATTTCTTGTCCGGGAAAGGTCGTTGGACGCTGCATCCACCGAACTGACGCCATCCCAAGGGTGTCATCCCGGTTTTCGTGAAACGAAAGACCGGGACCCGTAGACTCCACTTTGGCAGGAGACGGTGCGACGGCGACGCCGCGAACCTGCGGGCTGATACTGTGTGTATGGGTCCCGGTCTTTGGCTGCGCCAAAACCGGGATGACACCCGTGAGAGATGACACCCGTAGCCCTAAGCCGCCTCGAACTGCAGCGCCGCCAGCCGCGCGTAGAGGCCGTCCTTCGCCACCAGATCGGTGTGGGTTCCCTGCTCCACCACGCGGCCGCCATCCATCACCACGATCCGGTCGGCCTTCAGCACCGTGGCCAGGCGGTGGGCGATCACCAGCGTCGTGTGGCCCTTCATGGCCGCATCCAGCGCGCGCTGCACCAGTTGCTCGTTCTCGGCGTCGAGCGCGCTGGTCGCCTCGTCCAGCAACAGGATCGGCGCCTCGCGCACCAGGGCCCGCGCAATCGCCAGCCGCTGACGCTGGCCGCCGGAGAGCGTGCGGGCGCGTTCGCCGATGGGAGTGTCGAGGCCCTGCGGCAGGGCGGCCAGGAAGGTTTCGGCCTGGGCGGCGCGGACCACGGCGCGGACCTCGTCTTCCGTCGCCGCCTCGCGCCCGTAGCGGATATTGTCCAGCGCCGAGCCGGAGAACAGCGGGCTTTCCTGCGCCACCAGCGCCAGCCGCGCGCGCACCTCGGCAGGCTCGGCCTCACGCAGGTCGACGCCGTCCATCAGCACCCGCCCGCTCTGCGGATCATAGAACCGCAGCAACAGCCGGAAGACCGTGCTCTTGCCAGCGCCCGAAGGGCCCACCAGCGCCACCCGCTCGCCGGGCCTGACGATCAGGTCGAAGTCCTTCAGCGCCGGCAGATCGGGCCGCCCGGGATAGGCGAAGGTGACGCCTTCAAAGGCCACCTCACCGCGCGCGGGAACCGGCAGCGGCGTGGGATGGACCGGCGGCGCGATCCCGGGCCGCGCGTCCAGCAGTTCACCCACCCGCTCCATGGCCCCGGCGGCCTTCTGTACCTCGCCCCAGGTTTCGCCCAGCGCCCCGACAGAAGCAGCCGCCATCACCGACAGGAACGCAAACTGGAACAACGCCCCCCAGGTGATCTCGCCGCGCAGGCCCGCGTGGACGCCCAACCAGAACACGCCCACCACCCCGCCGAACACCAGGACAATCACCACCGCTGTCATCAGGGCGCGGGTGGAAATCCGCCGTAGCTGGGCCTGGAAGGCCTGCTCGACCGCCGAGCCGAATCGCGTAGCGGCGGCCCCCTCACGACCAAACGCCTGCACGGTTTCCAGCGCATCGAGGCTCTCGCCGGCCGCCCCCACCGCGTCGGCGAACCGGTCCTGGGCCGAGGCCGTCAGCTTGCGCACCTGCCGGCCGAACAGGAACACCGGCGCGATCACGAACGGGAAGGTCAGCAGGACCAGGCCGGTCAGTTTGGCGCTGACAAACACCAGCAGGATCAGGGCTCCCACCAGCATCAGGAAGTTGCGCGCCGCCACCGAGACCGAGGTGGCCACCAGGCTTTCCACGATGGCGATGTCCGTGGTCAGCCGCGACAGCACCTCACCGGTGCGGGTCTTCAGGAAATAGGACGGATCCAGCGTCAGAATATGCGCATAGGTAGCCTTGCGCAGATCGGCCACGATCCGCTCGCCGACCTTGGTGACAAAAAAGAACCGACCGGCAGTCGAGATCGCCAGACCCACAGCCACCGCCCCCAGGATCAGAAATTTCTGGTCCACCGTAGACGGATCCAGACCCTTGTCGGTCAGGTGATCCACCAGCAACCGGATCGCGCCGGATATGCCCAGGGTGGCGCAGGTGGAGAGGATCAGGAACAACCCGGCCAGGCTGGCGTCGCCCCAGTGCGCCCGGGCGAACGGCGCCAGTCTGCGCAGCGCGCCAATGTTACGGCTGCGGCCCCGTTTGGCGGCGGCCTCGGACAGGTTCTGGGCCAGCGCCTGGCCCGCGCTGGGTCGCCCCGGGGCGGAAATGTCGGCTCCGGCCTCACTCATCGGTGTCGTACCTTGCATTCACCCACACGTTTCTCTATACGCGCGGCTTCCTTCGGGCGGCCCTATCCGGCGCCCGTTCCAAATTTGGCCGCACCTTTACGTCAGGCGCCCGTTCGATGAAACAAGACACGCACCCCGATTACCACTTCATCACCGTGGTGATGACCGACGGGACCAGCTACCAGACGCGCTCAACCTACGGGAAGCCGGGCGACACGCTGAACCTGGATATCGATCCCAAGACCCACCCGGCCTGGACCGGCGGCGGTCACCAGCTGCTCGACCGCGCCGGCCGCGTCTCGCGCTTCAACGCCAAGTTCGGCGCCTTCACCCGCAAGTGAGCCGGCGCTAGCAGGTCTCATCCCGGCGAAGGCCGGGATGCAGAGCTGGAACGAGTAGAATCCCAGACGCCGCGAGGGGCAACCTTCGCGGCGTTGCTGATTGTGGCGGTGTGTAATCCGAGGAGGACGCCTGGGACGTTCGAACTGGCCGCGCCGGTTGGCGCTGCGCCCCGCGCCTAACTCCCGAACGCGGTCTTCAGGCGGTTCATCTGGCCCAGCACGGCGTTGGTGCGCTCGTCGGCCGGGTTCTCGACATACATGCGGCGGTCAAGATGGCGCACCCGCTCGTACAGGCGCTCCGCCCGATCGGCCAGACGGGTGAGGCTGGTGGGCAGTTCGGTGCGTGGGGCCAGTACCTCGGCACGGACCACCGTGTCGGCGTTCAGGCGATAGCGGTCCTCGCAGGCCGCCGCCGGCGCCATGTCACCCTCACGCACGGCGCGCTGCACCAGCAGCCAGGAGGCCACCTGCATCAGCCGGGTGGT
>CAIVVM010000037.1 GCA_903909375.1 uncultured Alphaproteobacteria bacterium | reverse complement strand
GACCAGATCGCCGCCGCCGTCGTCGCCTTCAACAACACCCCGCGACAATGCCTGGACTTCCGCACCCCGGTTGAGGTCTTCTCCAAGCACCTGTTGCACTTCAAACGAGAATCCACCTCCCGGCATTCGCCGGGATGAGCGACGTTGAGAACAGGCTCTAGACCTCGCCCCGCCCGGTGCCGTTACGGGCGAACAGTTGCAGGGTGCGCAGGCGCGACAGGTTGGCGCTGTCGCCGTGAAAGCCGTTGGGCGCGACGAAGGCGTGGCCGGCCTCGTACATATGAACCGGCATGTCCGGATGAGCGGCGCGGATCGCCTCGACCGAGGCCGGTGGGATGAGCGCGTCGGTCTTGCCCAGATGCAGGATCGTCGGAACTCGTGGCGTCTCGTCCAGATAGTCCGGGATCTGGCCACCATAGAATGACGAGACCGCCGAGACGCCCATACAGCGCGCCGAGGCCAGCCAGGCCACCGTGCCGCCGTAGCAGAAGCCCATCACGAACACCGGCGGCGTCAGGGCGTCGATGGCGGCCTGCACCGCGTCCAGCACATCAGCGCCCCACCCGGTAGCCTCACCAAATCCCATCTGGCGACTTTGCAGGGCAGGATCGGTGTCCCGTTCTGCGAACCCGCGCTGGAACCGGTCGAACAGACTTGGGACGAGGGTCTCGTATCCGGCCTCGGCATAGCCCTCGGCCAGCTCGCGCAGGTGTGGCGTCACCCCCCAGATCGCGTGGCAGACCACCAACCCGCCACGCCGCGCGTCGGCGGTAGGCGCCCGCCAGGCGTCAAAGGCGAAGCCATCCCTCGCACTGGTGAGCTGGACGGTCTCGCCCACCCCCCTCAGGCCTTGTCGAACAGTTCCAGCGTGCGATGGCGCGCCAGGTCGGCGGCCTCGGCGCCGTAGCGTTCCGGGCTCTCGTTGTTGAAGCCATGGCCGGCGCCTTCATAGATATAGACCGGCACGCTCTCGCCGTGATGTTCGGCAATGGCGGCGGCCACGTCGTCGGCCGGAATGCCCGGGTCGGTGCGGCCCAGATTGACGATGGTCGGGCAGAGCGGTTTCAGGACAGCGTTCGCCTGCACCATGGAGCCATAGTAGCTGGAGGCGGCTGCGATGCCGGTCAGTTTGCACGCCGCCAGCCAGGTCAGCGAGCCGCCGTAGCAATACCCCACCACATACACCTTGCCGCCGTGCTTGTTCAGGAAATCACGGCAGGCGGCGATGTCGCCCAGCGCCTGCTCCAGCGGCGTGGCGCGCGCATGGGTAATGCCGGCCTTGATGCCGTCGTCGTCGTGCTCTGCATGGAATTCGCGCTCAAGGCGGTCAAACATGGCCGGCGCAATCGCCTCATAGCCCATCTTGGCCCAGCGCTCGACGTCGGCGCGGACATGGCGATCGATCCCGAAGATCTCCTGGATCACGATGACCCCGCCCTTGTGGGGGGTGAAGGCCTGTTCGTGCCAGGCATTGAACTCAAAGCCGTCGGCGCCGGCCAGCTTGATCATTTCGGCCATCTTGGTCCCTTTCGGTCCAGGTCAGACGTTGAAGCGGAAGTTCAGCACGTCGCCGTC
Source organism: uncultured Alphaproteobacteria bacterium (assembly GCA_903909375.1). Lineage (GTDB taxonomy): Bacteria > Pseudomonadota > Alphaproteobacteria > Caulobacterales > Caulobacteraceae > Phenylobacterium. The sequence goes on along the minus strand of CAIVVM010000037.1, from coordinate 75,169 downwards.
CTGGACGACATACTCCTTGCCCTCCTGGCGGAATTTTCCGGCCTCGCGGGCGCCGGCCTCGCCCTTCAGGCGAACGTAGTCGTCGTAGGCGATGGTCTCGGCCCGGATGAAGCCCTTCTCGAAGTCGGTGTGGATCACGCCGGCCGCCTGGGGCGCGGTGTCGCCCTTGTGGATGGTCCAGGCGCGGGCCTCCTTGGGGCCCACCGTGAAATAGGTCTGCAGTCCCAGCAGGTGGTAGGCCTCGCGGATCAGCTTGTTCAGCCCCGGCTCGGTCAGCCCCAGCGTCTCCAGGAACTCGGTGCGCTCCTCCGGGTCCAGCATGGCGATCTCGCTCTCGATCTGGGCCGAGATCGCCACATGGTCGGCGCCGTCGCGGGCGGCCCGTTCGGCGACGGAGCACGACATCTCGTTGCCCTCCGCGGCAGAGGCTTCATCCACGTTGGAGACATAGAGCGCCGGCTTTGACGTCAGCAGCTGCAGCATCCGCCAGGCTTTCTCATCCTCAGCGTCGACCTTGACCGTGCGCGCCGGCCGGCCGGCATTCAGCTCCACGAGCGCCGCCTGCACCAGGCGCAGCGTCTGGGCGCTGTCCTTGTCGCCGGTCTTGGCGCGCTTCTCCAGGTTGGTGACCCGCTTCTCCAGGCTCTCCAGATCGGCCAGCATCAGCTCGGTCTCGATGGTCTCCAGGTCGGCGAGAGGATCCACCTTCCCCTCAACATGGGTGATGTCGTCGTCGATGAAACAGCGGGTGACGAACGCCACGGCGTCGCAGTCGCGAATGTTGGCCAGGAACTGGTTCCCCAGCCCCTCGCCCTTGGAGGCGCCGCGCACCAGGCCAGCGATGTCCACGAAGTTGATCCGCGACGGGATGATTTCCTTCGATGGGATGATCGCCGCCAGCGCGTCCAGGCGCGGCTCCGGCACCGCTACATCGCCGGTATTGGGCTCGATGGTGCAGAACGGATAGTTCGCGGCCTGGGCCGCGGCGGTCTGCGTCAGCGCGTTGAAGAGGGTCGATTTGCCGACGTTCGGCAGGCCAACGATGGCGACTTTGAGGGCCATGGAAAAATCAGTTCCTGAATTGAGGCGCGCCACCTAGCACGGTGTGGCGGCGGCGCGAAGCGGGAGAGGTATGCGGCCTCGCGCCTCAGTCGCCGCGCGCCTGCTTGCGCGGATCGACCTTCTCGGCCGGGGCCAGGCGCATCACTTCGGTCTGATACTTCTCGTCCTCGCCGGCCGCCAGCAGGGGCAGGGCGTCGGCGCAGGCCTGAAGCAGTGGCTCAACCCACTTCATCTCGGCCTTGTGGAAGTCGGAGAGCACATAGCCGTGGACCAGCGCCTTGTCGCCCGGGTGGCCTGTCCCCAGGCGCGCCCGGCGGAAGTCCGGTCCCACGGAGGCTGTGACCGAGCGCACCCCGTTGTTGCCCGCTGCGCCACCGCCGGTCTTCATGCGGAAGCGCCCGGGCGCCAGGTCGATCTCGTCGTAGAACAGCACGAGGCTGGCAGGGTCGAGCTTGAAGAACTTCAGCGCCTGGCCAACCGAGCGGCCGCTCTCGTTGTAGTAGCCCTTGGGTTTGATCAGCAGGGTGCGGACCGGGCCGTCCGGCGTCGGGATCTCACCCTCGCTGACGTGGGCGTCAAAACGCGAACGCGCTGCCGGAAAGTTCCAGCGGCGCGCGATCTCGTCCACGGCCATGAAGCCGATGTTGTGCCGGTTCTTCGCGTATGTGGGGCCAGGATTTCCCTGGCCGGCGATGACGAGCATCCTAGTCGCTCATCCCGGCGAATGCCGGAACCCAGATCCTGTGGCGCGAGCGCTGGCTGGATGTGTGCCGAACTGCCGGGTTCATGGCCTGAGCCATCCCATCTGGGTCCCGGCATTCGCCAGGATGAGCGGAGCGCTTAGGCCTCGCCGCCTTCAGCGGCCGCATCGCCCACGCCGGCGCGCGACATGGTGATCGAGGCCACGACGATTTCCGCGTCCATCGCAGCGTCCACCTTGGCCGGCAGCTTCAGGTCGGAAATGCGGACCGCGCCGCCGATTTCCAGACCGGTCAGGTCGACCACGAGCTCTTCCGGGATCGAATCGGCGTGGCAGGCCACCAGCACCGTGTGCAGCATCACGCCCAGCGTGCCGCCGCGCTTCAGGCCGGGGGAGGCTTCCTGGTTGATGAAGTGCACCGGCACTTCGATCTTGATCTGCTGGTCGGCGTCGACCCGGTAGAGGTCGAAGTGCCAGGGCTCATCCGTCACCGGATGCATATCGATGGCCTTGGCGATCACCGGCTGGCTTTCGTCGCCGTACTTCAGGGTCACCATGTGGCCCAGCAGTTTGCCCGTGTAGAGCGCCTTGCGGAACTCGTTGGACTTCACCGCGATGGCCACGGGATCCTTGGAGCCGCCGTACAGAACGCCGGGGACCTTGCCCGCGCGGCGGGTGTCACGTGCGCCGCCGGTGCCGGTACGATCACGCACTTCAACGTTCAGAATGATGTCGGCCATGGCCATGCCTCAAAACAAATCCGCCGCGCGGCTCGCGCGCGGCGACGGAAATCTGGAACCCGGTTGGGTCGAAAGGTGGGCGTAGATACACAATTGACCCGCCGGACGCAACGGCGCCGACGCGCTCTTCTCAGGTGGCTTTGCGCGCCGGTCTTTTCCGGACCGGCGGCTTCTTGCCCATGCCCTTGTTTATGGAGCTGGCGTCGGGAACGAAACGGGCCTCATAAGGCTCGGTCAGGCCGCTCGCGCGGATCATGCAGCGCCCGGTGTCCATCAGGGCGTGCTGGCCCAGACAGAACGCATCCTCGTAGTGCGGCCGCGCCACCGCCAGGCACTGATAGAGGTTGAGCTTGGCCGAGCCCATGCAGCCCCCGATGTTGGGTTCGCTCATCAGCCCGCTGATGGTGGCCATGTCGCTGTCGCGCGCCTCGCCGAGAACCGCCAGAGCCGCAATCGCCAGGCCGCGCGTGACGGTGGGGGTGTAGGGCGGGCTGGCCGGGGGAGCCGATACCGACGCGTTGGGCAGGGCCATGGAACTCTGTTGCAAACGGGCGGTTTCAGCCAAGTCGCCCGCCATGGCGGTGACCGACACGGACTTGGCCGCCGCCAGCCGCGCCTCGCGCCCGCTGATGTCCGCCTTTGACCAGGGCTGTTTCTGTATGTCGTAGGCCGACTGCTTCACAGCCTTGCCCGTCTCGTAGAGTCGCTGGGAGTCGCTGCCCAGATTGGCGATCACCAGGCCCGCCGCGCTGGGTGCATCGGGCATCCCCGCCACATAGGCCGGATTCTTCAGGAGCTCGTTGATCACTTCGCGGCGCTGGGCGGGGTCGCGGGCATATACTCGCACGTTGTCCACAAAGGCCTTGTCCTGCAGCGCCACGACGGCGGCGTAGGCTATGGCGCCGCGCACCATCTGCGTTGGCTCATAGGCGGCGCCCATCTGGACAGCGCGGGCGATGCCGTCACCGTCGGCGAAGTCTGGCGTGATCGCCGCGCTGCGCGTCATGTAATAGCGATAGGCGCTGGCGGCCTGCACCACCTGCGGCGAAAGGCTCACGGTGGGGACCGGCGGCGGCGGCGGTGGCGGTGGCGGAGCCTTCGGCGGCGCTGCGCAACTCGCCATCAGGACTGCCAGCAGCAGGGCGGGAACGCTGTGGCGAATGAAGGGTCTGGTCGGCATCGAACGGCTTCCCCTCTTGCGAGTGGTCAAAACTGGCGCACGCCCCCGAGCACGCCAGCCTTAGCCGCGTCCCCGCGATTTGGGCAAGCGTCCCCGTTGCAATGGATCAATCAAAAAGCTTCGAGACGCTCTCTTCGTTGGCGATACGGCGGATCGCCTCGCCGATCAGCCGGTCGCAGCTGACATAGCGGATCTTGCCGCCGTCGCTGGCCCGGTCCGGCGGCGAGATACTGTCGGTCATCACCAGCTCTTTCAGGATCGAGGTGTTCACCCGCTCCACCGCCGCGCCGGACAGCACGCCGTGGGTGACATAGGCCGACACCTCCAGCGCCCCGTTGTCGATAAGGGCCTGGGCGGCATTCGTCAGCGTGCCGCCGCCGTCGATCATGTCGTCAAACAGGATGCAGCGCCGCCCGGAAACGTCGCCGATGATGTTGGCGACCTCGCTCTTGCCCGGCGCCGAGCGACGCTTGTCGACAATGGAAAGCTCGGCGTTCAGCCGCGTGGCTACGGCCAGCGCCCGCACCACGCCGCCCACGTCCGGCGACACGATCATCAGTTCCGAGGTCTTGGCGTGGTTTTCCTTGATGTCGGCGGCCAGCAGCGGCGCGGACAGCAGGTTGTCTGTGGGGATATCGAAGAAGCCCTGAATCTGGCCGGAGTGCAGGTCCATGGTCAGGACGCGGTCGGCGCCGGAGCGGGTGATCAGATTGGCCACCAGCTTGGCCGAGATCGGCGTGCGGCCGCCCGTCTTCCGGTCCTGCCGGGCATAGCCGAAATAGGGCATCACCGCCGTGATCCGCCGGGCCGAGGCGCGCTTCAGCGCATCGATGCAGATCAGCAGCTCCATCAGATTGTCGTTGGCAGGATAGCTGGTGGACTGGATCACGAAGACGTCTTCGCCCCGGACATTCTCGTCGATCGTGACGAAGATCTCGTTGTCGGCGAACCGCTTTACCTGCGCGCGTGTCAGAGGGAGATCGAGATGCGACGCGACGGCCTGGGCCAGCGTGCGATTCGAGTTGCCGGCCAGCAGCTTCATCGGACCCCCCAAGACTCGGTGCAGCGATGCGCGCGCTTGTATCAGTGGGTTGGCCTGAGTCCATAGCCGAGGGTTAGATCAGCACGATCCCGGACAACAATCGCCCGTAGTCCGGCTCTCCCTTTTTGAACGCCCGGCGGTTGGAGAAGAACAGGTCGGGTTCGGCGCAGGTGTCTCGCCCCAGCGCCTCGCAGGCCCCGACACCCGCCGCCTCAAGCCGCGCCAGCACGAAGGCGGGCAGATCGAACTGGCGCTTGTCCGCGGAGACGCCCGCAGCGAAGAATCGGCCATAGGCCGCATCGACCTCGACGAACCGCTGCAGATACTCCAGCCCCACTTCATAGGACGCGGCGCCTATGCAGGGCCCCACGGCGGCCACGATCCGATCCCGCCGCGCCCCCAGCGTCTCCATCTGTACAATCGCAGCTTCCGCGACGCCGTTGAGCGCGCCCTGCCAGCCGGCGTGGGCGGCGGCCACGACCCGTGCCTTTGGATCGACCATCAGGATCGGCGCGCAGTCGGCGGCCAGCGCTCCGCAGATCACCCCGGGAGTGGTGCTGACCACGGCGTCGGCCTCAGGTGTCGCGCCCGGCCAGGGTCCATCGGCCACGACCGCGCGGGCCGAGTGGACCTGAAACGCCGTCACCAGGTCTCCGCCAAGGTGCGCGGCGGCGCGGCGTCGGTTCTCGGCCACCGCCTCGGGCGCGTCGCGGGAGCCCACACCCACATTCAGCCCCTCATAGATCCCTGTCGAGACCCCGCCCTGTCGCGTGAAGAAGGCATGTCGCACGCCGGCGACGTCCAGCAGCCGCGACGTCAGCACAGGCAGCGCGGTCATGGCTCAGGCCTCCTCAAACGCAGGTGGAACCCATCCGGGCGAGGACAGGCAGCAGGCCTTGAACAGATCGCCCATCTGGTCGGCGCCCACCAGCCGGTTGAGCTGGCGGCCGATGGCGGCGGACTTGTCAGGGCGCGAGCGCATCAGCGCCTCGGCCCGCTCGCCGATGCCCAGACGCGCCAGGAAAGCGGCCTGAGTCAGAATGGCCGTGCGTGCCCCAGCCGCCTCCGCTGACGCCATCACGGCCGGAAAATCCGCATGCACCGTCAGGTCGGCCTCGCCAGGGCAGGCGAGGGGGTCAACCTTCTGATGGCGGCGCAATGCCTGTAGCGTGTCGCCATATCCCGGCGTCGCGCGACCATAGTCGATCAGCAGCGCCGCCCCGCCATCGCGCACCAGCCGCTCGGCCAGCGCCATACCCAAAGCTTCCTGCGGCCCGGAGCGCTCCAGCACCGACCCGTCGCGCGCGTCCGGCAGGGCGATCCCGGCGGGGACGAGACCCCGCTGCAACTCCCCCGCCGCGTTCAGCCCCACCACCTGTTCGGCCCAGCCGGTCACGCTGCGCACGAACTGGCGCGCAGGCAGGCAGTCCAGCAGTTCGTTGGCGATCAGCAGCATCGGAACCCCGCCCGGAACCCCGTCCAGCGATGACGTCCATCGGGGCTCCGCGCCCAGCCGTTCGCGCTGCCGCGCGGCCAGCGGCGCTGAGGTCTCCACCAGCCACACCTGCGCCGCCGCCAGGAACGCCGGGACCAGCCGACCGGCCTTGAGCACATCGCCCATCAGCGTCCCGTCGCCCGGGCCCATCTCGGCCAGCACGAAGCGCGGCGGTGCGCCCATCGCCTGCCAGGCCGAGATCGCCCAGACGCCGATCAACTCACCGAACATCTGGCTGATCAGGGGCGCGGTGATGAAATCACCGTTGGCGCCCAGCGCCGGGCGTGTGGCGTAGTAGCCGAACTCGGGGTCGTGCAGGCAGGCGGTCATGTACTGGGCCATGGTCAGCGGCCCGGTCTGGGAGATCTGGGCGGCCAGCCGCTCACGCAGGCTCATGGCCGCAGCGTCACGCCTTTGCCGTCGCAGGCAGCAACGGCGGCAGCGGCTCGCGCATCCCGCGCCAGATCAGATAGAGCCCGCCCGCCACCATCGGGATCGACAGGTACATCCCCATGGTCAGGCCCAGGGGCAGGCTCTCCAGTCCCGCATCCGGCTGGCGGACGGTCTCGATGGCGATGCGGAAGACGCTGTAGAACACCAGGAACAGGCCCGCGATCACGCCGCGCCGGTTGCCCAGCTTCGCCACATGGGTCGCCCACATCAGGATCAGGAACAGCACCAGTCCCTCGAACAGGGCCTCATAGAGCTGGCTCGGGTGGCGCGGGACCAGGCCGGCGGGACAGCTGCCATAGGTGCGCTCCACCACCTTGTTGCAGAACACCACGCCCCAGGGCAGGTCGGTGGGGCGGCCCCAGAGCTCGGCGTTGATGAAATTGGCGCACCGCCCCAGGAAATGACCGATCGGATAGGCCGCCACGATGACGTCGGCGATCCGCAGCAGGTCCAGCTTGTTGCGCACGGCGAAGAGGATCATGGCGATGGACACGCCGATCACCCCGCCGTGGAAGCTCATCCCGCCTTCCCAGGTCTTGAAGATCCCGATGGGGTCCAGCCAGATCATGGTCGGCGTGTAGAAGATCACATGGCCCAGCCGGCCGCCGGCGATAATGCCGATGGTGATCCACAGGATCAGGTCGTCCATCTGCGCCGGGGTGAAGGGCGCGGGCCGGCGCGTCCAGAGGCTGGCGTTGCGCAACAGGCTCGACGCATAGCGCCAGCCGATCAGGATGCCGGCGATATAGGCCAGGGAATACCAGCGGATCGCCAGCGGCCCGAGTTGCAGCGGGAATGACCCGATATGGACGATGGGCTCGATTTCAGGGAAGGGCACGTTCGGGCGGACTCCAGCGTTCGGAACACGATGTATCCGAGAAGGTCTTCGCTTTCATCCCCCGAGAGGCCATATAGAGGCTCGGAAGGGCCCCAAGGCTCCGGAATGATGACATGCAGACCCAGAATCCTATCCTCGACGAGATCTCCAAACTGACGACGGCCGCCATGGGCATGGCCCAGGCCGCCAGCGAGGAGGCCAAGGCCGCCTTCCGCAGTCAGACCGACCGGCTGGTCGCCGAGATGGACCTCGTCCGTCGCGAGGATCACGACGCCCTGAAGGCCGAGCTCGCGGCCCTGCGCGTTGAGGTCGAGGCCCTGAAAGCCGCCGCGAAGCCTAAAAAAGGCGGCAAGGCCGCGTGAGCAAACTACACGCCACGCGAAAGCTGCTCGCCTCTGGGAAGAACCCGCTGACACCCGGCCCCGGAAACGGTTTAGGGTCGAACCAGCGGGCGATTCGGGGGCGGCGATCCGCGCCCCGTCCGTTGCGAAAGGCGTCGTGATGGACACCTCCCAGATTGATGAGAGCGTCATTCTGACGAACGACCCGCTGGATGTGGTCGAACATGTCCTGACGGCCGAGAACCTGCCCTTCGACCGCACCGAAGACGGCGACCTCGCCTTCACCCTGGCCGGCGACTGGAAGGATTATGAGCTCTGGTTCGCCTGGCGACCCGAGGGCGACACCCTGCAACTGTGCCTGTCGATGGATCTGTCGGTGCCCGTCACTCAGCGCTCGACCGCCCAGGAGCTGATCGCCACCATCAACCCGCGTGTCTGGCTCGGCCACTTCGAGCTCTGGGAAGACGGCGAGATCATCTTCCGCAACGGCATGGCGCTGATGACCAACGAGCAGCCCAGCCTGGCCCAGGCCGCCGCCATGATCGACGTGGCCGTGGAAGCCGCCGACCGCTTCTTCCCGGCCTTCGATTTCCTCCTGCGCGGCGCCAAGACCCCCCAGGAAGCCATCGCCGCCTGCATGTTCGAGACCGTCGGCGAGGCGTAGGCTCAGGCTGTGGCCTGCCCCCTACGGCGGATCTGGAAGGCGCGCAAATGAGAATGGCATCCCTTCTGGCCGCGCTGGCATGCCTTGTGGCGACACCTGTGAAGGCTGTGCCGGTGACGCCCGGCGTTTCGCTGGAACTTGCCCTGGAACGGAAGGCCCGGGTTTCAGACGTCTCTTACGCGCTGAAATTCATCATCCCGGCCAGCAAGGACGAAAACATCACGGCCCGCGAGACCGTGCGGTTCGCGCTGGCATCGGCGAAAGGCGACCTGCAACTCGACTTCCGCGAGCGCGCTGAGAAGATTCAGGCCGTAACCGTGAACGGCGTCAGGACGCCGCGGGATCATCGCGCCGAGCATCTGGTCTTGCCGGCCGCCCTGCTTCGCGAAGGCGGGAACGTCGTCGAGATCGAGTTTGTCGCGGGGGATACGTCCCTCAACCGCAATCCCGATTACCTGTACACACTGTTCGTGCCGGATCGGGCGCGCACCGTGTTTCCGGTGTTCGACCAGCCGGATCTGAAGGCGCGCTACGATCTGACGCTCGACATCCCGGCGACCTGGCAGGCCCTGGCCAACGCCAGTCTGAAATCGAGCGAGACGGCGAACGGGCGAACGACCCTGCGGTTCGCCACCAGCGATCTCATCCCGTCCTATCTGTTCAGTTTTGTGGCCGGCCGATTCGAGGTTGTGGAGCGGACGGTTCGGGGGCGGCCAATGCGCTTCCTGCATCGGGAAACCGACCCTGAAAAGATCGCGCGCAGTCTCGACACGATCTTCGAGCAACACGCCGCGGCGCTCCAATGGATGGAGGACTATTCGGGAATCCCGTACCCGTTCCAGAAGTTCGACTTCGTGGCGATTCCCGCGTTCCAGTATGGCGGGATGGAGCATGTCGGGGCGATCCAGTACGACGCCGAAGACCTGTTTCTCGAGAAGGATCCTTCCGAACCCCAGCTCCTCGCCCGCGCCAATCTGATCGCGCATGAGACCGCACACATGTGGTTTGGCGATCTCGTCACCATGAAATGGTTCGACGATGTGTGGACCAAGGAAGTGTTCGCAAACTTCATGGCCGCCAAGATGGTCAATCCCGGTTTTCCCGGCATCGACCATGACCTCAATTTCCTTCTGAGGAGCTTCCCCGCCGCCTATGCGGTTGATCGCACCGCGGGCGCGAACCCGATCCGCCAGAGCCTGGGCAATCTCAACGAGGCCGGCACGCTCTACGGCGGCATCATCTACAACAAGGCGCCGATCATGATGCGGCAGCTTGAAATGATCGTCGGCGAACAGGCCTTTCGCGCCGGCATGCGCGATTATCTCGCGACCTTCGCCAATGGCAACGCAACCTGGCCCGAACTGGTCGCGATCCTCGACAAGCGCACGCCGGCGGACCTCGCCAGATGGAGCGAGGTCTGGGTAAGCACCGCCGGCCGCCCTGACTTCGTTCTGAACCGGGACAACAGGCTCGAGCAGCGTGACCCGGAGAACCGGGGTCGTATCTGGGCCCAGCGGTTCGATGTGCTGGGTACGCAGTCCCGCGAGATCGAAATCGACGGTCGGCCGGTCGCCATGGGCGCGAACAGGCTGTTGTTCAATTCGGATGGCAGGGGATACGGGCTGTTCCCGGTCGATCCGCCACTGATCGCCGCGCGCTGGGACGGACTGACCCACCTTCAGAAGGGAGCGCAGCTCGTCAATCTTTACGAGCAGATGCTGGAAGGCGACCGGAAGGTCACCCCCCGGAGCCATTTCAAATTCCTGGTCGAAAGGCTGGCGAGCGAGGACAACGAACTGCTGCTCGGCACGATGCTCCGACAGGCCAGCACGACTTTCTGGAGGTATCTGCCCGAGCGCGCACGATCTGCCGACGCAAAGCCCCTGGAGGACGTGCTCTGGACCCGCCTGAACGACCCGACGCTCCCCGCCAGCACCCGCAAGCTATATCTTTCCACGTTGCGAGACGTATCGCTGTCGTCGGCCATGCTCGAACGGATCGAGGCGATATGGGCCGGCAAGTTGGAATTTCCCGGGATCAGCCTGTCGGAACGGGAGAAGACCGATATTGCCGCCGCACTGGCGATCAAGCGCCCGGGCGGGGCCGAAGCCGTGCTCAGGACGCAGATGGAGCGCCTTTCCAACCCTGATGACCGGCGCCGGCTGACCTATCTTCTGCCGTCCCTTTCGGCCGACCCGGCATTGCGGGAAACGTTCTTCGCGTCGTTGGCCGAGGACGCCAACCGCGCCAACGAGAGCTGGGTGCTGACGGCGCTTTCGTACCTGCATCACCCGCTGCGAACGGCGCATTCGCAACGGTTCGTGAGACCGGGCCTCGAAATGCTCGAAGACATTCAGGCGACAGGAGACATTTTCTTCCCGGAAGGATGGGCAGCCGGCAACCTGTCCAGCCACGGCAGCCGCCAGGTGGCGGCGGTCATTCGGGATTTCCTCGCCGGACGCCCGAACTACAATCACCAGCTACGGCTCAAGATATTGCAGGCGGCCGACCCCGTGTTCCGCGCCGAACGCCTGAAGAAATAGCCGTCGAGGGTGTGGCCCCTCGCGAGCAACGGCAGAGGTCAACCGGCGACGGCCCAGCTCATCCCCGTCTATCCGCCAGCACAAAACCGGCGCCCCGCTCGGCGATCATGATCGTCGGCGTGTTGGTGTTGCCGGAGGTGATGGTCGGCATCACCGAGGCGTCGATCACTCTTAGGCCCGCCACCCCGATCACCAGCAGGCGCTCGTCCACCACGGCCATCGGGTCAGAACTCACGCCCATCTTCGCCGTGCCCACCGGGTGGAAGATGGTGGCGCCGATGTCGCCGGCAGCCTTCGCCAGGGCCGCATCGGCGTCGCTCACGTCCGGGCCTGGCAGGTGCTCGGCGGGACGGAAGGCCGCCAGCGCCGGTTGGCCCATAAGGCGCCGCGTCACGCGGATGGCGTCGGCGGCGACCCGGCGGTCCTCGTCCGTCGCCAGATAGTTGGGGTCGATCACCGGAGCGTCGGCAGGGTCCGCCGAACGCAGCCCGATCGTCCCGCGCGAGGTGGGGCGCAGGTTGCAGGCCGCCACCGTCACTGCCGGAAACCTGTGTAGCGGCTCGCCGAACCGGTCCAGCGACAGCGGCTGCACATGGAACTGGATATTGGGCCGCGCATGGCCCGGGCCAGACGTCGTGAACAGCCCCAGCTGCGAGGGCGCCATTGTCAGCGGCCCGCGCTGGAACAGGGCGTACTCCGCCCCCATCAATCCCAGTCCGATCAGCGAGTGATAGGTCTCGTTCAAGGTTTTCACGCCCGAGACCTTGTAGATCGCCCGCTGCTGCAGATGGTCCTGCAAATTAGCGCCCACGCCAGGATGATCGCGCACCACTGCGATCCCGTGCCGCACCAGTCCAGTCGCCGGCCCCACGCCCGAGCGTTGCAGGATCATCGGCGAACCCACGGACCCCGCGCACAGGATCACCTCACCCCGCGCCCGCGCCTCCAGCACCCGGCCGTTCTGGCTATAGCGCACGCCGGTGGCCCTTGCGTCCTCGAACAGCACCCTGTCCGCCAGCACGCCGGTTTCCAGTCGCAGGTTGGCGCGATGCAGCACCGGCTTCAGAAATCCCCGAGCCGCCGACCAGCGGAAACCCCGCTTCTGGTTCACGTGGAAAAGGCCGACGCCCGAATTGTCGCCAGTGTTGAAGTCCTCTGTGGCGGGCACGCCCATTTCCACCGCCGCCCGAGCGATGGCGTCCAGTACGGCCCAGCGCACCCGCGGCGCCTCCACCCGCCACTCGCCGCCCACGCCGTGGTGGTCGGTGTCGCCCAGGAAGTGGTCGTCCAGCCGACGGAACACTGGAGCCACGTCGCTCCAGCCCCAGCCGGTCAGGCCCAGGCTGCGCCAGTGGTCATAGTCCGCCGCCTGGCCGCGCATGGAGATCATGGCGTTGATCGCGGATGAGCCGCCCACCACCTTGCCGCGCGGATAGCTAATCGTTCTTCCGTTCAGCCCGGCCTGCGGCTCGGTGGCGTACATCCAGTCCGAGCGTGGATTGCCGATGGCGAACAGATAGCCCACCGGAATGTGGAACCACATCCAGTTGTCCGGCCCGCCTGCCTCCAGCAGCAGCACCCGTGTCTTTGGGTCAGCCGACAGCCGGTTGGCCACCACGCACCCGGCCGAGCCTGCGCCCACCACGATGTAGTCGTAGTCGCCATCGAGGGGATCTGCGGGCCGCGCCATGCCTCTTCTTGGCGGATGGCTGACCGTTTCGCCAAGCCCGGATTTTCGGAACATTGCAGTGGAGTTACGTTCGATGACGGGTGCGTCATTTATTTGACAACACTTTATGGGCTATAGGATACCGCATATTCGGCGCGCCCCTCGCGCCGTGTCCGTCTGTCCTCTCGGGAATCCGTCGATGCGCCGCGTTATGATCGCCTCTGCCCTGGGCCTTGCACTCACCTTCGGCCTGGGCGCCGTTACCGCGGGCGCCAAGGCCCCGACCGCCGCTGCCTTGGCCACTCCGGCCCAGGTGGACAACTTCCGGCTGGTCACCGCCTCCGGCCACTCGCAGGATCTCTACCGCTATCAGGACGCCAAGGCCGTCGTGCTGGTGATGCACGCGGTGGGCAGCCCCGAGATCCGCAAGAACGCCGCCGCCCTTGCCGCCCTGCAGGCTGTCTACGGGCCAAAGGGCGTGCAGGTGATGCTGCTGAACTCCACCGCCAAAGACACCCGCGCCGCTGTGCTGGCCGAGGGCAAGGCATTGGGTCTCAACCTGCCGGTGCTGATGGACGACAACCAGCTGGTCGGCGACCAGCTCGGCGCGTCCAAAGTCTCCGAAGTGTTCGTGATCAACCCGCGCACATGGGCCGTGGCCTATCGTGGCCCGCTGAACGACGGCGGCAAGGCGGCCTGGGCAGCCAGGGCGGTCGACGCCCTGATCGCCGGCCAGCCGGTGGCCATGGCGCAGCGTCCCGTCAAGGGCGCCGTCATCACCTTCCCCGACCGCAGCCCCGCCGCCCAGGCCGCGTTCCAGAAGATTTCCTACGCTAACGACATCGTCCCGATCATCGAGCAGAAGTGCATCGCCTGCCACCAGGAGGGCGGCATCGCCCCCTTCGCCATGGACGGCTACGCCAAGGTCAAGGGCTTCGCCCCCATGATCCGCGAGGCCGTGCGCACCGACCGCATGCCGCCCTGGGACGTCGACCCCAAGGTCGGCCACTTCAAGGACGACAAGAGCCTCACGCCCGCCCAGATCAAGACCCTGGTCCGCTGGATCGAAGCCGGCGCCCAGCGCGGCGACGGTCCGGACAAGCTGGCCGAGGTGCGCCACGTGGCCCCCGAGTGGCCGCTGGGCAAGCCCGATCTCGTGATCGACATTCCGTCCTACACCATCCCGGCCAGCGGCATCGTCGACTACCAGTACCCGGTGATGGACAACCCCCTGACCGAGGGCCGCTGGCTCAAGGCCTCCACCGCCCGTGTTCAGCAGCGTCAGGCCGTGCACCACATCCTGTCGGGCTACATCCCGCCGGGCGGCAACAAGCAGGGGGGCATGGGCAACTGGGGCGGCAGCGTCGGCGGCTACACCGTCGGCATGGAAAGCGTCGTTCAGCCCACCGACATCGGAACCTACATCCCGGCTGGTGGCTCCATCGGCTACCAGATGCACTACACCCCCTTCGGCAAGGAAGTGCTCTCCACCCAGCAGATCGGCCTCTACTTCTACGACAAGGGTGAGATGCCGAAGCTGATGATGCGCGAGAACACCATCGCCAACCTGTTCATCAAGATCCCGCCGAACGCGGAGGCCCACCGTGAGGTGGCCTATCTCGACTTCCCGCATGAGGCGCTGCTCTATTCGGCGGTGGTCCACGCCCACTACCGTGGCACCTATTCGGACCTGTCGATCCGCTATCCGGACGGCACGGAAAAGCAGCTCCTGAACGTGCCGCGCTACGACTTCAACTGGCAGCGGATGTATGAGTTTGCCGAGCCCATCAAGGTGCCCGCCGGCTCGAAGCTGATCGCCACCTACGTCTACGACAACTCGAAGCGCAACCCGGCCAACCCGGATTCCAGCAAGGAAATCACCTGGGGTGACCAGTCCTTCGAGGAGATGTTCTTCACCCAGCTGCGCTACCGCTGGGTCGACGAAACGGCCGCGAACCAGACCACCTATGACGACGACATGATGAAGACCCGTCTGGTCGGCATGATGGACTCAAACATCGACAGCAAGCTGCAGATCGACGAACTCAAGGGCGACCTGGGTAATGCGATCCGCCCCCGCTTCGCCCTTGCCGACGCCAACAAGGACGGTGGCATCGACGCCAAGGAGTTCGAGCCCATCATGAAAATGATGCGGGGCGGCGGCCGTCGCAGCCGGCCGGCGCCGGACAAGGTGGCCTCGGCTCCGGTATCGGCCAAAGCTCCAGCCGGGGTCGCGTCGAACTGATCGACCCCGCCAGACTCAGGCGTCGCGCTCTGTCCCCGCCATCGCAAGATGGCGGGGTCTTTCGTTTGCCGTCTTGGGCCCGGATTCTCACCGTGACCCCAAAGCGCGCGCAGACGGGTGACATCGCCGCTCCGCCGCCTATATCGACAGGCATGATCCTGTCGCCCACCTCCCGACGTTGCTCCCCGTCCAGGCCCGGCTTTTGAGGCCCAGCCCTGAGACCCCGGCGCCCGGCCAGGAAAGTGTCTGGGCCTACCCGCGTCCGGCCCGGGCCGAACTGAGCCCGGCGCATGTGGTCATCGTCCATGGCGGCGTGGTTCTGGCCGAGACGCGCGCGGCGGTCCGCACCCTGGAAACCAGTCATCCGCCCAGCTACTATTTTCCACCCTCTGATATCGCCGCGGGATGCCTGCGGCCCGCGGTCGGCGGCTCATTCTGCGAGTGGAAGGGCCAGGCCGTCTATTGGGATGTAGTGATCGGCGATCGGGTCCTGCCCCGCGTCGGCTGGAGCTATCCGGACCCGACGGCGCCGTTCGCGATCCTGCGTGATCACGTCGCCTTCTATGCCGCGCCGTTCGACCGCTGCAGCGTCGATGGCGAGACGGTCGTCCCCCAGGCTGGCGGGTTCTATGGCGGCTGGATCACGTCCCGGCTCGCGGGGCCGTTCAAGGGCGTTCCAGGCAGCCAGGGGTGGTGAGCCTTTGAGCAAGGACATCAACGATCCGCCCGGGCGCCAGGTCCCGCGGGGCCGCCTCTCGCGACTGGGTCAGTTCGGACGTCTGGCTGGATCGGTCGCGGGCGGCATGATCGCCGAGGGCGGCCGTCGGCTGGCCGCCGGCGAGCGGCCTCAGTTGCGCGACATGCTGCTGACCCCGGGCAATGTCGGCAAGGTCGCCGACCGGCTTTCGCATCTGCGCGGCGCGGCGATGAAGCTGGGTCAGATGATCTCCATGGACGCCGGCGATCTGCTCCCCGCCGAACTCTCGGCGATCATGGCGCGGCTACGCGACAACGCCCAGCACATGCCGGCGGCGCAGCTGCAACAGGTTCTGGCCCGGGAATGGGGAACGGACTGGCGCACGCGGTTCTCGCACTTCGATCATCGCCCCATCGCCGCCGCCTCCATCGGCCAGGTGCATCGGGCGATCACCCGGGACGGACGGGAACTGGCGATCAAGGTCCAGTACCCCGGCGTCCGCGAGAGCATCGAGGCCGATGTCGACAACGTCGCGACCCTGTTGCGGATGTCGGGCGTTCTGCCGCGGGGGTTCGAGATCGGGCCGCTGCTGGGCGAGGCGAAGCGCCAGCTGTCCGAAGAAGCCGACTATCAGCGAGAGGGCCGGCAGATGGTGCTGCTCGGCCAGTTGCTCGCCGATATGCCCGAGGTGATCGTTCCGACCCTCGATCCGGATCTCACAACGTCCGGCGTGTTGGCCATGACGTTCCTGGAAGGCCGCCCCATCGAATACCTCGAAACCGCGCCGCAGGATGCGCGTAACGCGGCGATGCAGACCCTGATCAGGGTGGTCCTGCGCGAGCTGTTTGAGTTCGGCGTGATGCAGACCGATCCCAACTTCGGCAACTACCGTATTCAGCCCCGCACCGGGCGGCTGGTCCTGCTCGATTTCGGCGCCACGCGGGCTGTCGCCCCGGAAACGGCGGCTGGCTACCGCGATCTCCTGCGCGCCAGTCTTTCGGGGGACCGGGTCGCAGCAAGGGACGCGGCCCTGGCGGCTGGTTTCCTGGGCCCTGCCGTCGTCGCGCGTCACGGCGCGGCCGTGGACCAGATCATCGACGTGATCCAGGGTGAGCTCAGTCGGCCCGGGCTGTTCGACTTCGGGGATCGGCGCTTCGTGGAGGCCCTGCGCGTTCGGGGTGTGGAGATCGCAGCCGATTCCGGCGCCTGGCATCTGCCGCCGACGGACATCCTGTTCGTCCAGCGCAAGATCAGCGGCACCGCCCTGCTGGCCGCGCGCCTCAAGGCCCGCGTCGACATCCACAAGACCGTCGAACCGTGGATGGGCTCGCCCGCAAAGCGACGCGGCCGCGCCGCAAAGCCGCCGGCTAAGGACGCAAGCCGCCCGGCCTGATCCCCCCGGCCTGCCCGCCCTTGGGCCCCGCTTACCGCATGGCCCCCTCGAGCCTGTGCAGGGGCTCCATGAACGGCTTGCCGGCCCTGGCCGGGTTCGGCGGTCCCCAGGGTGGGCATTCGTCCGGCCGGGTCAGCAGGTTCGTCACGGGATCGCGTCGATACTCGAACATCCGCTGCGCCCCGTCCTCGCGGGTGTCCACCCCGAACCGCCGCACCTCGATCCTCACCTCCCGGGGGTTCGCCGGCGCCTCGGTCTGCCACACCGTCTCCGCTTCCGAAGCCACCGCCTTGAAGCGTCCGAACCGCGAGGGCGCCATCGCGCCGGCCATCCAGCGCAGCTGCGTCAGCTTTACCCGCGTGGCCTGGACGTCCGCGGGCGTCACCGCCCGGGCGATCTCCCAGCCGAGGTCGAACAAGCGCTCGGCCACCACCTGCCGCGCCCGCTCCAGCGCCCGGGCGAAATCCGGCTGTTCGTCGCGCCAGCGATAGACCGTGCTGTGCCCGGGCATCGTCGGGTCCTCGCAGATCGCTGTCATCGGCTCGCCCTGGCTCAGCCGCGCACAGATCGCCGCCGCCGTCACCGGGCAGTAGCCGGCGGGCGGCCGTCCGCTGGCGCTCCAGCCGCCCAGCGCCTTGGCCCGTTCCAGCAATCGCCGGAACCGGCCCGATCGCTCCGCCCATCGCCGCACCGTTTTCTGACTGGGCATGCCGGGGTCCCGCACGATCCGGCTGATCGGCTCACCTTCGGCCACCCGCGCCAGCAGCACCCGGCCCACCTCGGCCGAAAACCGCACATAGTCCGTCTTCACGCGCCACCCCTCGGGCCGCACGCGCACGCTATCCCCCTCCGCCATGAGGACCTCCATCTCTGCTCTGATCAAGGAAAACGACCCCGCCGCCATACCTGAGGCGCAACCCGGGACGCTGACAAAATCTTGGCGAATTTGCGCGCGAAAGTCAAGACAAAACGTGAACAAATGTCCCGTCCATGATCTGCCCCAGGTCAGGCCCCCGCTGGAGGAGGCGGCTCGAAGGGCCTGAGGGGCTCATCCCGGCCCGATCCCTGGCGCACTGGATCCATCGCAATGCCCGCTCTCCCAGGGCGCCGTACGCCTCGGCGCCTGACCGGGCGGATCGCCCGCCGCGAGGCTCCATGACAACCGTCTGCTTCCGAGCGCCGACCCGGCCTTCCCGCAGGCCCGCGCCCGGGATCGCCCCGTGGCGGTAAGCCCCGCCCTTCTGACGCGTGAGGTCCTGCCGTTTGCCCTGCGGCTGCTGGCGCTGCTGCTCGCGACCCTGATCGTGGACGCAGGCCTTCACCTGATCGATGCGGTCTGGGTCGGCCGTTATCTCGGTATTCCGGGCGTTCTGCTGATCGCCGCCTCATTCGGCCATTCCCTGCGCAAGCGCGGCGTGATCCACGGCGGCGATCCGGTGTTCCTGTTGCGGCTCCACGAATGGCTGGCCTGGGCGGGATCCCTGCTCGTGCTCGTGCACGCCGGCATCCACTTCAACGCGCTTCTGGCCTGGTTGGCCGTGGGCGCGATGCTGGTCAATATCGCCAGCGGTCTCACCGGAAAGTACCTGCTCAGACGCGCCATGACCCGCCTGAAGCAGGCGCGCACCGAGCTCAAGGCCGAGGGCCTTTCCGAGCCCGAAATCAAGGCGCGGCTGCACCGCGACAGCCTGACCGTCGATATCGTCAAACAGTGGCGCAAGGTGCACCTGCCGATCAGCCTCGCCTTCGGGGTCCTGGCCCTTGCGCACATCATCGCCATCCTGGTCCTGTGGGGCTGGAAATGACGCCGCGATGGATCTGGATCGCCATCGGCCTGCTGCTCGCGGTGATCGTGGCGGCGATCTTTGTCTATCCCCACCAGATGGTCAGCCCGGGCAATCTCCAGCCGGCCCACGCCGAGCTGCAGCAGAACTGTTTCGCCTGCCATGCGCCGTTCAGAGGGGCCTCGCCGGACCGCTGCATCGCCTGTCACACGGTGGCCGATATCGGCCGGCTCACAACCCTGGGCGTACCCGTCACGCCGGCATCGGGGCGGCCCGCATTCCATGCGAGCCTCGCCTCACAGGATTGCATGGCCTGCCATACCGACCACCCGAGGCCGCGGTTGACCCGCAATCTGGTCCGTTCGTTCGACCACGCCCTGTTGACGCCCGCGGTTCAGCCCCGCTGCGCTGCCTGCCACACCCCGCCGAAGGACAACTTTCACCGCGGCGTCGTCCCCACCTGCAGCCAGTGCCACAGCACCACCGTCTGGAAGCCGGCCACCTTCGACCACGACCGCTACTTCAGCCTCAGGCCGCCCCACGACGCCACCTGCTCGACCTGCCATGTCGGCGGCAATGTTCAGGCCTACACCTGCTTCGGCTGCCATGAGCACCAGAAGGCCAGGATCGAGGCGCGGCATACCCGCGAGGGCATCCGCAACATCGCCAACTGCGTCCGCTGCCACCGCAGCGCCGAAGGCGAGGGCGGCGAAGGTCAGGGACGCGAGGGTCGAGAGGGTCGGGATTAGGCAGGGCCGTAGGGGGCGCTGGCGCCCGCCGACGGCGCTACAGTCCCGGCGGCAGGGCGGCGATCCGGCGCAGCTGGATCACCTTTCCGTTGTAGTTGAACACCAGAACATCGCCCTGCAGCACCCGCGTGACCCGGGTCGGCCCGCCAAAGGGCTTGAGCGACAGTCCGTTGTTCTCGAACACCGCCGCCACCTTGATCGGCCGGCCCGAGCCGGCCGCGATATCGTCGACGCCATGGGCGAGGATCCCGTCAGCCCGCATATCGTGGGTGACGCCGCCACCTTCGATCACCACCCGGTCGCCGCACTGCTGGATACGCTCGACATGGGTCTTGCCCTCATTGTCGCCCGTCCAGACACCCCGCAGATCCGGCGCCCCCGGCGCCAGCGGCTCGGTGCACCGCGCCAGAACCGGCGCCGGAAAGGTCTTCCAGAAGCCCGGCGGCGTGCGGGCGACCGGAATGTCACTGGCCAGCACGACGGTCTTGGCGGGCGCCTGCGCCAGGGCGGCGCCCGGCAGGGCGACCGTCAGCGACGCAGCAAGGGCAATCATCACATGGTTCATGGCGTTCTCCTGTCGGCGCTTGGCGAGCCTCCTCGGGTGGCTGTGGATTGGAGGTGCGGCCAGACGAGTCGCAAACGACATATTGGCAATAGCGCTGTCAATATATATCTGCGCTCGCATCGACCTGGGCGCGTACTCGCGCCAGAGCCACATCTTCCGACCGCCGATCCGGACGAACACCTCGTCCAGATGCCAGCGGCCCGTCGGTGGGCTTCTGCGACGGCGGAGGTTCGCCGCGATCACCGGGCCGAACTTGATCACCAAGCATCGGCCCGTCTCGCGGCTGACTTCGATTCCGCGCTGGGCGAGCAGTTCCTCGACATCCCGGATGCTGAGCGTGAAGCGGAACTACAGCCACACCACTTGGCAAATAGCGTCCGCCCGGAACCGATGGTGTCTGAACGAGATCGGCTTCACGAATATCCCCATTTCTGCACCCAAACGCGCCAAACTGGAGACCTTTTACATTTAGACTGCCAGCACCGACGAAAGACCTTGGCCTGTCTCAAGGGCGCTGACGCCCGACATCACGCTCTACGGATTGTCCTTAATGAACTGGATCACCACCGCCGCCAGCTCCTCTCCCTTGTCTTCTTGCAGGAAGTGGCCGGCGCCCTTGATGGTGATGTGTTTCTGGTCCTTTGCCCCTGGAACCAGTTCGAGGAATTTCTTGTCCTGTCCCCGTGTCACTGGGTCCCCGTCCGAGAACGCCGTGAGGAAGGGTTTACGCCAGGTCTTGAAAACCTCCCAGGCGCGCTGATTGGCGGGAACCGCGGGATCCTCCGGCGTGACCGGAACGAGAGCCGGCATGATCAGTGGTCCGGCCTTGTAGCTTTTGTCGGGAAAGGGCGCATCGTATCCTGCGACCACATCGGGTCCTTGCTGTCGACCGACCATCTGACCGACCGGCATGTCGCCCGATGCCCGGAAGCCAGCCGCCATCCGGTTCCAGCCCTCAAATCCCGGCCCCATACTCGCGCCCTCTGGCAGGGCGCCATTGGCGAGCAGGATACGCGCAAAACGATCAGGGTTCTCCGCGGCCACCCGAAGGCCGATCAGGCTGCCCCAGTCCTGGCACACCAGCGTAATGTTCCTGAGGTCGAGCTCACGGATCAGTTCGCTGATCGCATCGACATGAAACTTGTAGCTGTGCGCATCTATCGCCAGCGGCTTGTCCGACCGGCCGAAGCCGATCAGGTCGGGCACGATCACCCGATGCCCGGCTCCAGCCACAGGGGGGATCATCTTGCGGTAGAGATAGCCCCAGGTCGGCTCGCCGTGCAGCATCAGCACCGGCGCGGCGTTGCGCGGACCCTCGTCGACATACTGCATGCGATAGCCGGCGACGTCGGCATAGTGCGGCTTGAAGGACCAGCCCTGGAGATTGGCGAAGCGCTCATCTGGCGTGCGCAGCGTTTCGGCCCTGAGCGGCAGCGACGCCGCATCAGCCATAACCTTCGGGCTGGCGCAACCTGCCAACACCGGCACGACGACCGCAAGCGATGCAACAAGGGCAATCATCACAGGTTTCATGGCGTTCTCCTGAACTGTCGGCGCTTGGCATACATTGCCGGGTGGCTATGGATTGGAGGTGCGGACAGACGAGTCGCAAACGACATATTGGCAATGGAACTGTCAATATATATCCGCGCTCGCATCGACCTGGGCGCGTCCTCCAGCTGCAGAATGCAGCCTGATTTCGCCTGCGCCACGCTTGGTCGTTGAGTGATCCGGCGACGCCATACTCATTTCGCATCAGCGCGCGGAACTCCGCGCCGTCCACGGTTCAGGGAACTCGATATCCTGTCCCCGAGGCCACCCATCCCTGTGAGTCACGTCTCCCGCGCCATCCCCGCCATCCCCGCCAGCGCCGCCGAGGCGTCAAGGACGATCAATGGCTGTCGCGGTCCGCCCGCACCAGTTCGGCAGATGTTATATCCGGGACGACCGGTGGCAGCGCCGCAAGTCGCGCGCGCACCGCCTCCATCCCGGCAGCTTGCGCCCCGGTCGGATCAAGATCGGGCGCCCCGGCGATCAGGCGCGCAACGGGCCGCCCGCCCCGCGTGATCACGATCTCCCCGCCGTTCTCGACCTCGCGCAACAGAGCCGACAGGTCGCGGCGCGCTTCCGTCAAACTGACCTTCCGCATCAGCCTTCCCCTCAACGTCCCGCATCCCACCGGGACGCAGACCGCCCCTTAAATCCCATGGTAGATTTCGAGCCTGCCGGTCCAGGCGTGTCAAGGACGCGTCCTGCGGACGCGCCGCGCCGCGGCCGGCCTCAGGCCGTTGTCGACGGAGACGTCTGGTTCTCCATCGCAAAACAGCGCTTGCGGGTTATGTTAAAATTCACCCGTTTGACGCGAAAAAGTCTTGGCACCGTGATCTTTGATGTGACACCGTAATTCGGCGGATTGGGGATCACATGAGCACAGAACGGCATCGTCGCGACTTTTTCTTCCTGGCGCGTTCACGCCAGATGGTGGGAGCGGTCAACCGCCCCGCCACCTCCAGCGAGCAACAGTCGGCCTTTCGGTTTTCGCAGATCGTGCCGCGCAACGCGCCGCCGTCGAGCGATGCGCTCTTGGAGGCCTTGGCCGGTGCCATGGTGGCCAATCCGCCGGAACGTGATGGCGTGATCCCGGCGGGCTTCACCTATCTGGGCCAGTTCACTGATCACGACCTCACCCGCGATGTCACCAAGGTGCCTTTCAACACCAATGTGGGAGTTGCGGAGCTCCGGCAGGCGCGGAGCCCGGCGCTCGACCTTGACTCGGTCTACGGCCTCGGACCGAAAGACCCCATCGACAGTCGGCTCTATCAACCCGATGGCGTCCAGCTGATACTTGGGCCGACCGTTAGGGCGGGTGTAAACAATCCCGTAGATGTGGGGCTTGAGGGTTTCGATCTGCCCCGCCGGGGCGCGGCGGCGACCATCGACACCGAACGCCGGATGGCGGCGATCCCGGATCCCCGCAACGACGAGAATCTCGCAGTCGCCCAGACCCACCTCGCCATGATGCGGTTCCACAATGCGACGGTGAGGCGGCTTGCGGCTGCGGGCACACCCAGCGCTCAGCTTTTCGAGACCGCGCGCGCCGAGGTCGTGAAGCACTACCAGTGGATCTTGGTGCACGACTTCCTACCTAGGGTTGTGGATCCGCAGATTGTGTCGGACGTGTTCCGCGAAGGACGCAAGGTTTTCGAGGTGGGGGACATGGACTTCCCGACCATGCCACTGGAGTTCTCGGTGGCTGCCTACCGCTTCGGCCACTCGATGATTCGCCACAACTACGACTGGAATTTCTTTTTCCACGATCGCGCCGGTGCCCTGGACGCAGGTTCGTTGCTGAACCTCTTCCGCTTCAGTGGCACCAGCGGCAACCTCTCACCTGGAACCGTCGTTGACGACGCCCTCGCCGGTGAGTTCGAGAAGTTGCCGAGCATCTGGATCGCCGACTGGACCCGCCTCTACGACTTCGCGACAGATGCCGCCTTACCCGAACTCGCACCCACGGACGGGGCGTCGCTCAACTTGGCGCGCATCATCGACACCCGTTTGGCCGACCCGCTCAGCCAGCTTCCGCTTGGCTCGTTCGGGGGTCGAGGCAGCGAAACGCCGGACGCGCAGCGCAACCTCGCCTTCCGCAATCTTGTCCGTGGGCGAATGGTTGGGTTGGCCTCAGGTCAAGAAGTCGCCGCCCACATAGCCAGCCTCGGCGTCGCGGTGACGCCGCTAACGGAGGCTGACCTGTTGAACGGCAACGGGGGCGTCGATCTTTCGGGCTTGCCTGAGGACCTGCGGGCTGAGCTTATTGCTGTAACGCCACTGTGGTTTTACTGCCTGCGAGAAGCCGAGATGAACGACGGTCGTCTTGGCGCCGTGGGCGGACGAATCGTGGCCGAAACCTTCCATCGGGCGGTCGAGGGCAGCCGAATCTCGCTGCTCCGCGATCCCACATGGCGGCCCCACCGGTTCGACGAGACCAATCGCTTCAAGATGGTCGACCTACTGCTGACTGCCTACGATGCGGCCAAAGGAGAGCTGCGGCCTATGTCGGCCGGAGCTCCTGCAGCGGCGCTCGCGCTGTGACACGCTGGTGAGTTCGGCAGGCGTTAAGGAAAGTGGGGACAAGACAGTCTCAACCGGTCGGCGCAACAGCTATGGATATAGGGGTTGAAGCGAGGTTGGGATGTGTCGGACGGGTCGGTTGCCGGACGAGTAACGGCGGGAGCATTGGGCGCGCTTGAAGCGCGGATGACATCCGGTGATACCATACCGAAATCGCCTCAGAGCCCGAGTATCCACGCCCTCCATGCGCCACATCTACCCATCCCCCGCCCCAACCCACAGTGACAATTCCATCGCGTCGTGCAGCACCCCCAGCACCACCACACGCTCGTCCGCCACCGCATAAACCACCAGATGCCGTGGCCGACCCACGCGTAGCTCCGCGCCCGCCGCCCGATCCCGCGCATGCCGAAGGTGATAGGCTCGCAGTCCAGGCCTGATCTCCGCGCGATCTGCGCTGCCGCGCCGAAAGGGATCTTCCCGCAGATCAACCAGAGCCGCCGCGATCAGGGCGGCATAGCGCTCCCGCGCGCGAGCCCCGAAGTCCTCCACGCTCGCCGCCAGCACCCCGGCGATATTCGCCCGGGCGCTCGCCGTCAGCTCAACCGTGTAGGTCACGCCTCCCGCGCCGTCCCCGCCAGCACCAGGATCGTCTCAAGCTCCCGACCTGCCGGGACGGGCGTCGTGCGTCCGGCCTTCATATCGGCGATTGCAGGGTCGAGGGCTGCACGCAGCGCCTCCAGCTTCAGCGCGTCCTCCGCCTGACGCTGCTCCAGCAGGCGCAGGCCCTCGCGGACGACCTCGCTGGCGTTCGAGAAACGCCCCGACCTTACGTTCTGGTCCACGAAATCCACGAGATGGGATGTCAGACTGACATTGCGGGCGGGCATGGCGACCTCCTGAAGGCCTCAAGCCTATCGTCGATGTCAAAGATTGACAATGTCTGCCGCCGCCGCCGCGTCCCGAAAAGTTCCCTCTCCGTTCCGCCGCGACTCTGCGCTAAACTCCCCGCGTGACCACCACCCCGCCCGCCCTCACCCTCGCCCCCGCCCTCGTCGTCCTGCCCGGGCCGCGCTGCGCCGTGGCCGACGCCAACACCTCCCAGCCCATCCGCCCCCCCGCCGCCCGCGACCTGTTCGAGACCGCCCCCGTCCTCGTCGCCCACGCCGCCATGACCGCGCGGCGTCTCGGCCTCAATCCGCCGCCCCGATCCCCTCGCATCTTCGACGCCCTGGAACTCTACGCCTTCGTCCGCCCCGCCCGCTTCACCGCCCCCAGCGCCGCCGGTCTGGCCCAGGCGCTGGGCCTGCCGGAGCCGAAGACCGCCGGGGAACAGGCCACAACCCTGCGCGCCGCCGTCACCGCCCTGCTGGCCGAACTGGCCCAGATCCCCACCCCGTCGCGCGAGGAGGCGCTGGCCATCGCCGAGACCCTGGCGCGCGGCGGCTGGGCCTGGGGGGCCGCCGTCATCGGGGCGCTGCGCAGCCAGCTGCCGGGCAACATGTTCCGCACCTCGGGCCTCGATGTCTGGGCGCGCATGGCCGAGTGGGAAGCCGAGGCGCCTCCCGGCGAGCCCGGCTCGAAACCCGTCGAGTCTGACGCCGCCGCCGCCCGGCTGGTGGAGGTCCTGGCCCGCGCCGGGCTCGACGAGGCCCGGCCCACCCAGAGCCAGTACGCCGCCGAAGCCGCCCACGTCTTCCAGCCCCGCGAACGCGAGGGCGAGCCGCGCATGATGCTGGCTGAGGCCGGCACCGGCGTCGGCAAGACGCTGGGTTACCTCGCCCCCGCCTCGCTCTGGGCCGAGGCCAATGGCCCGGCGGTGTGGATCTCCACCTACACCCGCGCCCTGCAGCGCCAGATCGAGCGCGAGAGCCGGGCGCTCTATGCCGATGAGGCCGTCCGCGCGAAGAAGGCCGTGGTGCGCAAGGGTCGCGAGAACTACCTCTGCCTGCTGAACTTCCAGGACATGGCCAATGCCGCCCAGCTGGGGAACGGCGACCTGGTGGGCCTCGGGCTGGCCGCCCGCTGGGCGCGCGCCACCCGCGACGGCGATATGACCGGGGGCGACTTCCCGGCCTGGCTTTCCACCCTCTTCGCTGTGCCGGCCGCCGCCCAGGCCAGCCCCGCCAACCTCGTCGACCGGCGCGGCGAATGCGTCCACGCCGGCTGCCAGCACTACCGTGCCTGCTTCGTGGAAAAGGCGATCCGCGGCTCACGCAAGGCCGACCTGGTCATCGCCAACCACGCCCTGGTCATGACCCAGGCCGCCTTCGACGGCGCCCGCGCCGCGCGGGGCTCCAGGGGCGACGCCGAGACCACGCACCTGAAGCGCATCGTCTTCGACGAGGGCCACCACCTGTTCGATGCGGCCGACAGCGCCTTCTCCGCCGCCCTCTCGGGCCAGGAGGCCGCCGAGATGCGCCGCTGGCTGCGCGGGCCCGAGGGACGTGGCCGAAGGGGCAGGGGCCTTGAAGCCCGCCTGCTCGACATGCTGGGCGACAGCGAGGAGGCCCGCACCCAGCTCACCGAGGTGCTGCACGCCGCCGCCGCCCTGCCGGGCGAGGGCTGGTCCGGCCGCATCGCCCCGCCCAACGGCGAGGTCAATCCCATCGGCCCGGTCGAGGCCTTCCTGGTGGCCCTGATCGAGCAGCTTCGCGCCCGCGCTGCCCCCTCCGAGGTGGGCATGGAATGCGCCGCCCGCCCGGCCCTGGACCTGGTCCGCTCCACCGCCCGCGAGGCCGCCCGCGCGCTGGCCCGCATCGAGGCGCCCCTGCTGGCCCTGGCCCGGGCGCTGGAGACCCTGATGGACGACGAGGCCGCCAGCCTCGGCGGCTCCGAGCGTGCGAGAATTGAAGGCGCTTTGAGGGGGCTAGATCGACGCGCGAGAATGCAGCTGCCGGCCTGGCGCTCCATGCTCCAGGCCATCGACGAGAACGCCGACGACGACCCGGACTTCGTGGACTGGTTCGACGCCACCTTCCTGTATGGCCGCGTCGTCGACGCGGCCTGCCGCCGCCACTGGGTCGATCCCACCGAGCCGCTCACCAATGCGGTGATCAAGCCCGCCCACGGGGTGCTGGTGACCTCGGCCACCCTGTCCGACCCCACGCTCGACGACCCCTTTGCCCTCGCCGAGATGCGCACCGGCGCCGCGCGCCTGCCCGACCGGCCGAAGACGCTGAAGCTGGCCTCGCCCTTCGACTACGCCGCCCACGCCCGCTGCCTGGTGATCACCGACGTCAACAAGGAGGACGCCCGCCAGGTCTCGGCGGCCCTGCGCGAGCTGTTCCTGGCCGCCGGCGGCGGAGGCGTGGGCCTCTTCACCGCCATCCGGCGCCTGCGCGCGGTGCATGAGCGCATCGCCGCCCCCCTGGCCGACAGGGGCCTGGCCCTCTACGCCCAGCACGTCGACCCGCTGGAGGTGGGCGCCCTGGTGGACATCTTCCGCGCCGAGCAGGACGCCTGCCTGCTGGGCACCGATGCGGTGCGCGACGGCATGGATGTGCCCGGCCGGTCGCTCCGCCTGCTGGTCTTCGACCGCGTCCCCTGGCCGCGCCCCGATATCCTGCACAAGGCCCGTCGCATCCGCTTCGGCGGCAAGGGCTACGACGACGGCATTGCACGTGCCCGCATCGCCCAGGCCTTCGGCCGCCTGATCCGCCGCGCCGACGACAAGGGCGTCTTCGTCATGCTGGACGCCGCCGCCCCCACCCGCCTCTTCGCCGGCCTGCCCCCCGGCGTCGAGGTGCAGCGCATGACCCTCGTGGAGGCTATTGAACTGGTTGAGGCGTTCCTGGCGCCCTAGGCCGCCGCCGCCAGCTGCTCGAACAGATCCGCCGGCCAGGGCGAGGCATAGGGCTTCAACCCGAGGCCCGCCCGCACGGCGTCCAGCGGCTGGTCCCAGATCGCCTCCCAGGCCACGCCCAGCAGCGGCGGGCTCTCGCGGCCGTGGACCCAGCCCCCGAGAATGGTGTCCAGCAGCAGGGTCGCCGCCTCGGGTCGATCAAACGCGGCGCGGCTCAGCACCATGGCCAGGAACATCGCTGAATAGCTGTGTCCGAACTGGCCCAGCTGAAAGCCCGAGATCGCCACCTCATGCAGGCCGGTGGTCTGGTAGCCGGCGGCCAGGTGCCAGAGGTCATGGCACTGGAGGATACGCGCGTTGAGATAGTCCAGCGGCGCGGGCAGGTCGGCCAGCCCCAGGGTCTCGCGGTCCAGCACCTCCAGGTCGAAGCCGTTATCGACGATCAGGCTGTGAAACTCGCCGCCCAGTGACACCTTCGGACAAACGGCCAGCGACGCCATGGTGAACTTTGCCGGATAGCCCTGGGCCGCCGCTTCCGCGCAGCCGGGATAGGCCAGGGCCGTGCGGGCCACCCGTGCGGTCATGCCGGGCGACAAATGACCCAGCAGCGCCGCTGTGCGCTGCGTCACGCCACCTGCGCCCAGCGTGCCGGGCGGCGTGTCGATCAGCGCCCAGAAGGCGGTCCAGAATGCAGGTGGGATGGGCTCGGGTGGAGCCGGGGCCCCCGCAAGCGCCGCGGCCTTGACCACCTCACCCCGCCAGCCTTCCGCCGAGCGGTCGTAGATCTCGGACAATCTCTCAGGTTGTGAAATGGCTACATACATCCAAAGCGCGGCCAGCCCCTGCAGCCCCTCCGCCGTCACCTCCCGGCGCAGACCCGCCGCCAGTGCAAGGGCGTCGCCGTCGGCCCGTGCGGTCGCGGCTTCGAAGCTGGCCCGCGTCATCTCAGCCGCCGTTGCGCTGGCGCATGGCGGCCATCGCGGCCTCCAGTTCGGCAGCGACGACCTTGCCGTCCTTGTTGGCGTCGACCATCTCGAAGCGCTCGGCCGGACGGCCGGCGGCGACCCACTCGTCCTTGCTGACGCCACCGTCGCTGTTCTTGTCCCAGGCCTTGATCATGTCGGCCGGCGCCGGCATCTGCGCCGAAGCCGCCCCGGCTGCCACCAGCATGGCCGCGGCCACCGTTGTGATGATGAATGTGCGCATGTCGCTCTCCCTGAAAATGCGTCGGGAGTTCACACCCCGACTGTTGCCTGGATATTGCATGATTGTGGCCGTTCCACGCACTTTCGCCCGTTTGCGCCGGCTGGCGGGGCAGGCTAGTGAGCCGCGATGAAACGCGTCGGCCTCATCGGCTTCGGACAATTCGGACAGCTGGCGGCCCAGACCCTGAAGGCGCACTTCGAGGTTGCCGTTTGTGATCCGGCGCCCGCCACCGCAGCGCTCGCCCGCGAACTCGGCGTGGATGTTGCAAGCCTGGCGGCCGTCGCGGCCCGCGAGATCGTCATCTTCGCCGTGCCCGTTGTTGCGATGGAGGCGGTGTTCCGCGCTGCGGCCCCGCACCTGACGCCAGGCGCCCTGGTCATCGATGTCGGTTCGGTGAAGATGCTGCCGGCGCGCTGGATGACCGAGATCCTGCCCGGGCATGTCGACCTGGTGGCGACCCACCCCCTGTTCGGTCCGCAGAGCGCCAGGACCGGGCTTGATGGCCTGCGTCTGGTGGTCTGCCCGATCCGGGGCGAGCGATCTGAAAAGGTCGTGGCCTTCGGCCGCGCACTCGGCCTGACCGTCACCGTCACCACGCCGGAGGAGCATGACCGGGAGATGGCCTATGTTCAGGCGCTCACCCACCTGATCGGTCGCTCGCTGGTCAATCTGGGGATCCCCGACGAGCAGTTGAAGACGGCGTCCTACCAGCACCTGCTGGAGCTATGCGCCCTGATCGGCGCCGATACCTTCGAACTCTTCACTGCGATCCAGACCCAGAACCCCTTCGCCGCCGAAGTGGTCGAGAAGTTCGTCGGCGAGGCGCAGAGCCTGCTGGATCAGGTCGCCGCCAAACGGCCTTAAGCCCGCATGAAGTCCGCCAGGGCCGCGACGACCGCGCGGTTGTGTTCCTCGAGTCCGATGGTGATCCGCAGGTGGTTCGGCAGGCCGTAGTTCAGGACCCTCCGCGTCAAAAGACCTCTGGCGCTCAGGAAGGCGTCGGCGTCGGCGGCTGTCTTGCCCGGTTGGCTCGAAAACCCGATGAGCAGAAAGTTGGTCGCCGACGGCCCGACGATCTCTAGGCCCAGGCCGCCCAGCTGCTGGGTCAGCCAGGGTCGCCACCGCTCGACGTGAGCGATGGAGCGGTCCTGGAAATCCTTGTCCCCAAGCGCTGCGACGCCAGCCATTTGCCCGGGGATGGAGGTGTTGAACGGCAGCCGGATACGGTCAACGGCCTCGGCGATGGCCAAGGGCGCATAGCCCCAGCCCAACCTGAGCGCGGCCAGGCCGTAGAGCTTCGAGAAGGTATGGGTCACCACCACATTGTCGGAACCGCGGGCGAAATCCAGGCCATCACTGAACCGGTCGTCCAGCGCGAACTCGCCGTAGGCTGCGTCCAGCACCAGAACGACGCTCGGCGGCAAGGCGGCATGCAGACGCTCGATCTCGGAGAAGGCGATCCAGGTGCCTGTCGGGTTGCCGGGGTTGGCCAGAAACACCAGCCGGGTACGCTCATCAACGACCTTCAGGATCTCGTCCACATCGATCCGGTAGCCGGGCTCCCGCGCCAGTTTCACCTGCGCCTGACAGGCGTGGGCGCCGATGGCGTAGGCTGCAAAGCCGTACTCGCCCTGAACAATGTTGTCCCCCGGCTCCAGGAACGCCTGGTTCAGAAGCTGAAACACCTCGTCTGATCCGCATCCGAAAATCAGGCGCTCGGGCTCCAGTCGAAAGGTCGAGGCGATGGCGTCGCGCAGGATCGTTGTCCGACTGTCGGGGTACATGTGCAGCAGATCGGCCGCCTCGGCATAGGCCACCCGGGCCTTGGGACTCACACCCAGAATGTTCTCGTTGGCTGACAGCTTGATGGGGGCCTCAACGCCGTCCGACTTGGCCTTGCCGGGCACATAGGCGTGGATGTCCATGATCCCCGGTTTGGGAACAGGTTTCGGCGCGTGAGCGCGGTCTGTGTGGTCGCGAGGATCGGACATGAGGTCTGCCGGTGTTGGGTCGGGCGGCGGGTTAGCGGCCTCTTACACGTCCAGCTGCGTTGGCGCAGCCCCGATGACACCGCTCAGGCGTCCTGGCGCCCTGGCCAGTCGCTCGTCGTCGCGCTGATAGAACCCGGCGAGCTGGAACAGCTTCAAACCCCCGGTCGAGGCCAGGATATCCGCCGCCACGCCGTCGCGACCCAGGGCCTCGATGATGGCTGGCGCCGCGCCGGGCGCATCCGTGACCCAGAATGTGCTGTCGCCACCGGTCGGCTCAACATCGATCGCCGCCACCGCCAGAGCCGACATTGGGCCCCACGCGACCAGGCAGGGCAGGGCCGCGAAGACCTTGAGCATCGGCTCAGCCAGCAGCCGGCCCCACCAGGCGTTGTCGGGCGTCAGGGCGCAGACGGCCACACCGCCGGGGGTGCGCGCCGCAGCCAGGGCGTCTTCCGGCTTTGCAGCCTGGCGCAATGGGGGGGCGCCGCCAAAGCGCTGCCGGGCCAGCTCGACACCGCGCCCTGGATCGTGCCCGCCCCACACGGAGATGTGGAACGGTCCCTGTCCTGCCAGACTGTCGCCGATAAGTTCCTGCCAGACGCCCACGATGAGGCCGTCATCGGCTGCCTTGCGCTCGCTGGAGATCAGCCGCCGCAGGATCGCGGCCTCACGACCGGGGCGCAGTCCGAACTTGCCGCCGTCGCCTGCCGCCCGCTTCGCCGCAGCCACCACCCGAGCCAGGGATGCGCGCTCATCGATCAGCCGCAGCAACTCGGTATCAAGGGCGTCGATGCGCTTGCGCACCGCATCAAGCGACGGCGCTGCGTCCGTTTTCGCCTCGGACATAGATCTTCCTCAGAACCCTGGATCGCGACCTATGACATTGCGGAGTTGTGCGCAATAGAGGGTCGACCGGCCAGAAAGTTGCGCGTGAAACTGTATCTCTCAGGTCAGGCCGCGGCCGCGTCACCCTGGGGGTTGAGCGCATCTTGCAGGGCCGCCAGCAGTTGTTCCGGCTTCATCGGCTTTTCGACCACGCCGTTCATCCCTGCAGCCAGGTAGCCTGCGGCGTCTTCAGGGTCCGCGTTTGCAGTCAGTGCGATGATCGGCACGGCGCCGGCAGGCCCTGAAAGCGCCCTGATCGCACGGGTGGCGGCGATGCCATCCATCCGCGGCATCCGGATGTCCATCAGGATAAGGTCGAAGCGTCCCGAGCGGGCGGTTTCAACGGCTTCTTCGCCGTCTTCTGCGGTCTCGCTGGTGCAGTCAAACATCTCCACCAGCGATTGGGCCACCATGCGGTTGGTGGCGTTGTCATCGACTACCAGAATATGTGCGGCACGGCCTGGCGCGTCTGCCGGCGCGCTGACTTCGTCGGGCACAGGCGCCAGGACAATCTCGAAGCTCACGGTGTCAGAGGCGCCGGCGCTGCTTTCCTTGCGCAGTACGCCGCCCATTTTCCCAAGAACGCTGTTGGCCAACATTGCGCCCAGCGCGATTTCCAGACCCAGACGCTCCTCGATGATGCGTACCCGGGTCTCGGCATCCTCGGAGTCCCAGGCTGTGTCGCGCGGACCCCGGACTCGACCCTCAAGCCGCACCCCGGTGGGTTCGCAGTAAACATGCAGACCGGCTTCGACGGCGCCGCGACCCTGGCTGCCGACTGCTTCGCCAATGAATCCATCGAAAACCTGAAGAAGCCGGCGGCGATCAGCCAGAGCGGCTGCCTCTGGATCACCGTCGTAAGACACCAGCAAGGTAACGCCAGTGGCTGCAGCTCGCGCTTGCCACAGGCTCTGGATCTCATCCATGAGGTTGTGCAACCGGACAGGCTCAAGCTGAAGTGTAAGCTCGCCGCGTGTCATGCCTCGTAGGTCGGCCGCTGCGTCGAGAAGGCGTGTGACCGCCGAGGCGGCCTCCGAGACGCTGGCGACGCAGGCCTCACCATCGGGCGCGAGTCGTTGCCGCGTCAACTGCTGGGCAAGCGCGCGCACACCCTCCATCTGTTGGCGAATGTCGGCGGTCATGCGGTCGAAGAAGAAGTCGGGAAGCGACATTACACGCAGGGTGAAAACAGACTTGGAGAATTCTCTATATCCGTGGGCGATTTCCCGAGTGTTAAGCGCGCTTTGGATGACCGACGAACCCGAACGGCAAGAGACTTCCTCGCGGTGTTGCGCTTCCCAGCCGCGGCGTTGAGGCCCATATGAAGCCCATGAGCGATGGCGCACTTGTTCTGTTTTCCGGCGGTCAGGATTCCACGGCCTGTCTGGCCTGGGCGCTCGACCGCTATGCCCGTGTGGAGACTGTCGGGTTTGACTATGGCCAACGCCACAGTGTGGAGCTTGAAGCTCGGTTGGCCATCCGATCTCGCATCTCGCGGGAGTTCTCGGCCTGGCGGGACCGGCTTGGAGAGGATCATGTCCTCGACATTCGCAGCTTCGGCTCCATCGCGGACACGGCGATGACCACGGATCGCGCCATCGAAACCACCGCGAGGGGTTTGCCATCAACCTTTGTACCGGGCCGTAATCTCGTCTTTCTGGTCTATGCGGCGGCGCTCGCGGACCGGCGCGGCCTTACGGCGTTGGTTGGCGGTATGTGTGAGACGGATTTCTCCGGCTATCCCGACTGTCGACGCGATACCCTTGACGCCACCGAGCGCGCGCTGAACCTTGGCATGGATCAGGGCTTTCGTGTTGAGACCCCTCTGATGCACCTCACCAAAGCGCAGACCTGGGGATTGGCCAAGGCGCTTGGTGGCGAGCCGTTGGTCGCAATCACTGTGGAGGAAAGCCACACCTGCTATCTTGGCGAGCGCGGCGCACTTCACAGTTGGGGCTATGGATGTGGCGCCTGTCCTGCCTGCGATCTGCGCCGTGCTGGTTACGAGGCTTGGGACGTTCAGGAACGCCCGGAGTTTGCCGGATGAGCTATGCGGTCAAGGAAATATTCCTGACCCTGCAAGGAGAGGGCGGCCAGGCTGGCCGACCGGCGGTCTTTTGCCGGTTCGCGGGATGCAATCTCTGGTCAGGTCGGGAGCAGGACCGGGCAACAGCGGTCTGCAACTTCTGTGACACGGATTTTGTCGGCCTGGATGGATCGGGTGGCGGACGCTTCCTCAGTGCGGACTCGCTGGCGGCTGCGGTCGAGGCTGCCTGGCAGGGTGGCCGGTCGGATCGCCTGACGGTCCTCACTGGCGGTGAGCCACTGCTTCAGGTCGACGAAGCGCTGGTAGAGGCTCTTCACGCCCGCGGATTCAGCATTGCGCTGGAAACCAATGGCACCCTTCCAGCTCCGGCCGGAATCGACTGGATCTGCGTCAGTCCCAAGGCTCAGGCCGTTGTTGTTCAGCAACAGGGGCAGGAGTTGAAACTTGTCTATCCTCAGCCTGGCGTCGACCCGGCTCGCTTTGAGGCTCTGGATTTCGAGCGGTTCCTGCTCCAGCCCATGGACGGACCGGGGCGGCTCGCCAACACGGAAGCTGCGATCGCCTATTGCCTCGCGCACCCTCGCTGGCGTTTAAGCGTGCAAACCCACAAATATCTCGGCATCGCCTAGACCCATCAGGGGGGCAAGCCGCCCCATTGCAGTAGCCATGACCCCACCCACCTTCGAGATCACCAAGGCTGCGACCTTTGACGCTGCCCACTTCTTCGCCGAGGGGCCGGTCCACCGGCCTTATTCGAACCTGCATGGCCATTCGTTCCGTGTGGAAGCGACTGTGACGGGCGAGGCTGATGAAACGGTAGGCTGGGTTGCCGACCTTGCCGATCTTGATGCCGCCCTGAAGGCAGTCGCCGGGCAACTGGATCACGGTTTGCTGAATGAGAAGCCGGGCCTGGAGCGCCCCACGCTTGAACATCTGTGTCTGTATTTCGCTGAGCGCCTGCGCCCTGCGTTTCCGGGCCTGTCACGGATTGTCGTCTCTCGTCCGACAATAAGCGAGAGCTGTGCGCTGAACCTAGGCTAACGGGTTAAACCTCGACGTTCTGGCTCACGTTTTTGCTGTCGGTCTCGCGTCGCCACGGCCCTGGGAAATTGGGGTCGGTCCGGCGCCTTCGATCAGGGCCAAAATAGCTCGTCGACCTCATGAACGGGCGCTTGTTTTCGATAGCCTGGTGTAGACGCTCCACGACGCCGCGGGCCGTGAGAGGCTTGGCTAGAAACTCGGTCACGCCGGCGTCGCGCGCCTCACTAACCCTGACGTAGGTGGAATGGCCGGTGATCATCACCACCGGCGCCATCCGGTTTGGGCTGTCAGGGGAATTGCGCAGCAGTCTGACGAACTCGATACCGTCCATCGGCTGCATCGAGAGATCTGTCATGACCACGTCGATGGGGTAGTCCCGCATCATCTTCAGGCCTTCAGCGCCGTCCTTCGCTTCGAAGATTCGGGTAACCCCGATGGCGCGCAGGATCTCAGTCAGCAGCAGCCGCATGTTATGGTTGTCATCAACCAGCAGAATATTGAGCAGGTCGTAGCGCACGAAACTCCCTTTTAACGTCCATACTGGCCGGACGTTGCAATATTGAGTCCGGCAGCCGTTTCCAGCGAAAGGTGCCTAAGGCGCCCCGTGCGCATTGGTCAAACAGATGTTGAGGCTAGGCGCCAAATTTGTCATTTAGGTCAAATGCTTGGCGCCAGATCAGGTTGTCTGGCCCTGAAAATTCAACTGCTGGGTGGCCGGCCGACATTAAAGGTAACACCACCCGTCTGGGCGCGATGCCTTAGCCAAGCGTCCGCCAGGACACAGGCCACCATTGCCTCTACGACTGGAACCCCACGGATGCCCACGCAAGGGTCATGCCGCCCCCTGGTGCGGAGCTCGATTTCCTCGCCCGCTTCATTGATGCTGCCGCGACGGCTCAGGATCGATGATGTGGGCTTGAAGGCAACACGTGCGGTCAAGGGCGCGCCGGTGGATATCCCGCCCAGCACGCCGCCGGCCTTGTTGGAGAGGAACATGGGGCCTTCATTACCCATCCGCATCTCGTCTGCGTTTTGCTCTCCGGTGAGCGCTGCGGCAGCGAAGCCTGCGCCGATCTCCACGCCCTTGGCGGCGTTGATGGACATCAAAGCCCCCGCAAGCTCGGCATCCAGCTTGCCGTAGATCGGCGCGCCCCAACCGGCCGCAACCCCCGTCGCCTCAACAGCCACGATCGCGCCCGTGGAAGAGCCGGCCTTGCGGATTGTTTCGAGATGCTCGGTCCAGACTGGCACGATGGCCGGATCAGGCGCCCAGAATTCGTTTTCGCCCGTAACTGAAAAGTCGATCCGGTCGGGCTCAACAGCGTGAGGGCCGATCTGCACCACCGCACCGCGAATGTTCACTCCGGTCAGGATCTTGCGGGCGATGGCCCCCGCCGCCACCCGCGCCGCCGTCTCACGCGCCGATTGCCGCCCGCCACCGCGATAGTCGCGCACGCCGTATTTGGCGAAATAGGCATAGTCGGCGTGGCCGGGCCGGAACGCCGTGGCGATCTCGGAGTAGTCGCGGCTACGCTGATCGACGTTGTCGATGATCATCGAGACAGGCGTGCCAGTGGTCACCTGCCCGCCGGTCCGCTCATCTTCAAACACCCCGGACAGAATACGGACCGTGTCAGGTTCCTGTCGTTGGGTGACGAACTTGCCCTGGCCCGGCCGGCGCCTGTCCAGCCAGGGCTGGATGTCGGCTTCGGTCAGCGGAATTCCCGGCGGGCACCCGTCGACCACGCAGCCCAGCGCTGGCCCATGACTCTCGCCCCAAGTGGTAACGCGGAAAAGGTGTCCGAAGGTGTTGTGGCTCATGACGCAGGTTCTCTAGCCGAAGTGCGCTCTCGACCAAACCCCCGCCACATCAAGCCGCCCACGCGGCTGCAAAACGTCTCAGCAGAGCCAGCGCCGCGCTATCGGCAACGCTCGCGGCTGCGGCCAGCCGAAGGAACATGTGGCCCCGCGGCCGCTTGCCGCGCGCGGGCAGACCCTGGCCCTCCAGCCGGACAAGACCTCGCTCGCCGGCCTTCCGGTCAATCCAGACGATGCGTCGGCCAAACGGCGTCTCGACGGCGACTCGACCTCCACGATTCATTGTGGCTGGCGAGACCTTCACGCTCATCCAGACATCGTCGCCGCGGACGATCACACCCTCTTCTGCGCGAATGTAAACGCAAAGCTCTCCACCGCCGGCGCGCACCTTGTCACCGGGCCGCAGACCGGCAGGCAGATCGATCCTGATCAGCCGTCCGTCAGGCATTCGATGGTCCACCTCACCGCCCTCCATCGCGATCTGCGGGGAGATTTCCAGCTCGGGTTCTGGTGTTGGGCGACGGCGAGCAGGGGCTTGGACAAGACGCTCGTCCAGCGGATCCTGCAGGCGCTCGTAGGCGTCGACCACCTGACGGAAGGCTCGGTCGTCGCCTCCTGTATCGGGGTGGGCGCGCTTGGCGGCCTCGCGGAACGCGCGGCGCACTTCGGCGGGCGTTGCTGCCGAACTCACGCCCAGCACCTCGCGCGCCATCTTAAGGGTCAGGTCGGTTGCGGCCCGAGTCATGAGCCGGGAGGCTATGGGCAAGGCTGTCAACGCAGCGTTAAGCCTCGCAACGTCCCTCCAGGTCAGTTTATAAGGCGTGTGTGAAAGACAAGACAGTCATCCCGCCCTCGCCAACCGAAGACGAATACGTCCGCCAGGTAGTTTCCGCGGAGCCGCCTGCGTTGCTGAGCGAAACCGACCCGTTCGCCCTGTTTGGCGAGTGGTTTGCCGAGGCCAAGGTCAAGGAGCCCAACGACGCCAATGCCATGGCGCTGGCCACCGTCGACGGATCCGGCATGCCCGACGTGCGAATGGTGCTGCTTAAGGGATACCATGCGGACGGCTTTGTGTTCTTTACAAACCTGGAAAGCGCGAAGGGGCGTGAACTGGCGGCCAACCCCCAGGCGGCGATGATGTTTCACTGGAAGTCGCTTCGCCGTCAGGTGCGGCTCAGAGGTTCGGTCACGTCGGTCAGCGACGAAGAGGCTGACGCCTATTTTGCCACCCGCGCGCGACCAGCGCAGATGGGGGCCTGGGCGTCGGAGCAATCCCGAACCTTGCCGGATCGCCTCGCGCTGGAAAAGCGGATCGCCGAAGTTGGTCTGCGCTTCGGTTTGGGCAAGGTGCCGCGCCCGCCGCACTGGTCCGGGTTCCGCCTCGCGCCGGAAACGATCGAATTCTGGCGCGACCGGCCGTTCCGCCTTCATGAGCGACTGGTGTTTGACCGCGCTGACGGCGGCTGGAGCACCCGCCGGCTGTTTCCTTGAAGAGCGCACTCGAAGCCGAGATTGTCGCCTGGCTGTCACCGCTCAGCGAGCGGACGATCGACACCGCCTGCGCCCACGTCTTCCTGGGGCCGGACCGGGCGCTGAAACTCAAACGCCACGATGACCTTGGCTATGTCGACTTCTCCTCCGTAGAACGCCGCCTCTGGGCGCTTGACCGGGAATTGGCTTTCAACCGGTCTGCCGCGCCGGACATCTATCGTGCGGTCCGCAGGGTCACCCGTGAGACCGACGGGTCGCTTGCCCTGGATGGCGACGGTGTGACCATCGATCATGTGCTGGAGATGCAGCGCTTCGACGAGACGGCCGTGCTGTCGGCCTGCCCTGAGCGGGTCACCGGAGAACTGGCCGAAGCTCTGGGGCGAACCATCGCCGGGTTTCACCGCGACGCCCCGCTCCGCCCCGAAGGTGGGCTGACCGCGATGGCCTACACGGTAGGCTCCAACGCCCGGCTCTTGCGCGAAACCTGTCCGGGGCTCGATCAGTCCAGGGTCGAGATCATGATCGCGCTGACGGAGACCGAACTGGAAAAATGGTCGCCACTTTTGGCCCGTCGCGCCGCCACCGGTTACGCACGCCGCTGCCATGGTGATCTGCATCTGGGCAACATCCTGTTGAGGGATGACGGCCCGGTCTTGTTTGACTGCATAGAGTTCAACGATGTCCTCTCGGATCTGGATGTCCAGTACGATCTCGCCTTCCTGTTGATGGATCTCGACTTTCGCGGTCGCCGGGATGCGGCGGTGCGGGCGCTGTCGGCCTACCTTGATGAAGCTGGGCGCAGCTTCCCGCCGGACCTTTGGGCTGGCGTGGCGCTCCTGCCTCTCATGCTCTCTGTTCGCGCCGGGGTGCGGGCCCATGTTACTGCGCACAGCGACGATCCGGACACAGCGCGGGCATATGTGGAAGCGGCCATCGCGCACCTCGCGCCAGTGGCGCCGACGCTTGTAGCCGTGGGGGGGCTGTCAGGGGCGGGCAAGTCCACCTTCTCAAGAGCTGCTGCGCCATTCCTGGGCGCCTCGCCGGGCGCGGTGATCCTGCGGACCGACGAGGTTCGAAAGCGATTGCTGAAGCAGCCCGCAATCACGCCCGCCGGGTCGGAGAGCTATGCGCCCGACGCCTACGCCCGAACCTACGACGAAATGTTCGCCAACGCGCGCGCCTTGCTGGCGGCGGGACGTTCAGTGGTTCTCGACGCCAGCTTCATGGAACCCGCGCAGCGAGCGCGAGCCGAGGCGCTGGCGCGCGACGCTGGGGTTCCCTTCCGGGCGGCCTGGCTGCAAGCCCCGTCCGAGGTGCTGGAAGCTCGTATCGCGAGCCGCACCGGCGATGCTTCCGACGCCACTATTGCGGTGCTGCGAGAGCAACTTCAACGCGACCTGGGTGCTCTGAGCTGGCCGAAGGTAGACGTGTCCCGGTCAACGGAAGAAGCGGCGCGGGCCTGGGTTCGTGCCGAACTCTGAAGGACCGCGTTGCGAAATCCATCCACGCTGACTAATTCTCGCGTAGCAACAACACACACGAGTTCCTCGGAGACAAACACCTATGCTGGGCCTGATGCAGGATTGGCCGCTCACGGTCGATAAAATCCTCGACCACGCCAAAAACTGGCATCCCGACCGCGAGGTGGTCAGCCGTTCGGTGGAGGGCCCCATCGTCAGGACGAACTACGCGCAGATCCACGAGCGAGCGAAGCGAATTTCCAATGCGCTCAAGGGCATGGGCGTGCAGGCCGGCGACCGTGTCGCGACCCTGGCCTGGAACACCGGCCGCCACATCGAAGCCTGGTACGGCATCATGGGCATTGGTGCGGTCTGTCACACGCTGAACCCACGCCTGTTCGCCGAGCAGCTGGTTTATATTGTCAATCACGCCGAGGATCAGGTGCTGTTCACCGACCTCACCTTCGTTCCCATCGTGGCGCAATTGCGGGCCCAGATGCCGACGATCAAACATATCGTCGTCATGACCGACGCGGCCGGCATGAAGGGCGTCGATTTGCCTGGCGCAATCTGTTTCGAGACCCTGGTGGAACAGCATTCGGCTGACTGTTTATGGGGTGGCTTTGCGGAAACCCTGCCGTCTGGCCTCTGCTACACCTCCGGCACGACGGGTAATCCCAAGGGCGTACTCTATTCGCACCGCTCCAACTTCATCCATACCCTCGTCACCATGAGCAAGGACGTCATGGGCCTTTCGGCGACGGACACGGTGCTTCCGGTGGTGCCGATGTTCCACGCCAACGCCTGGGGTCTGGCGTTTTCGTGCCCCGCGGCCGGCGCCAAGCTGGTTATGCCGGGGGCGAAACTGGACGGCGCATCGGTGCATGAACTGCTGGAAAGCGAGGGCGTCACCTTCTCTGCGGCGGTGCCCACGGTCTGGCAGATGCTGTTGACCCACCTTCGCGAAACCAACGGAAAGCTCTCGACCCTGAAGCGCGTTGTGATCGGCGGCTCGGCGGTGCCGGAAGCCATCGTGCGCGGGTTCCGCGATGAGTATGGCGTGTCTGTCACCCACGCCTGGGGAATGACCGAGACCTCGCCCCTGGGGACACTGGCCAACCCGAATGCTGCGGTGGCTGCGATGAACGCTGAGGATCAGCTGCGCTTTACCCTGAAACAGGGGCGCCCGCCCATTGGCATCGACCTGAAGCTCGAGGACGACGCAGGCCAACGCCTGCCGCATGACGGAACTACCTTCGGCAAGCTGAAGGTGAAGGGGCCGTTCGTAGTCGGCCAATACTTTGCGGGCGACGGCGGCGAGATCCTGGATTCCGAGGGGTTCTTCGACACTGGGGACGTCGCCACCATCGATGGCTATGGCTACATGCAGATCACCGACCGGGCGAAGGACGTGATCAAGTCAGGCGGCGAATGGATCTCCACGATCGAGATCGAAAACATCGCCGTGGGCCATCCCAAGGCCGCTCTTGCCGCGGTGATCGGCGTTTATCACCCGAAATGGGACGAGCGGCCGCTCTTGCTGGTCAAGCTGAACCCAGGCGCCGAGAGCACAAAGGACGAATTCCTGGCCTTCCTCGAAGGCAAGATCGCCAAGTGGTGGACGCCGGACAATGTGGTGTTCGTTGACGACATCCCGTTGGGCGCCACCGGCAAGATCGACAAGAAACTGATCCGCGACCGGATGAAGGACTATGTCCTGCCAGGCGCGAAGGCTGTCGAGAAGGCGTGATCCACCTCTTTCCTGATCTCTGGACATCGCCGGCATAGCCCGCCAAACGGGACGCAACAAAGCTGGCCTTGGATCGGAGCGCGCGGTGGACGATCGCACCCCTGTTATCATCGGCGTCGGAGAGGCGTCCGAACGAATTGATTCTGCGGACTATGAGGCCTTTTCGCCGGTAGAACTGGCCTCCCGGGCGGCAGCGGCGGCGGTTGCGGATGCCGGTGGGCGAGGAGTCGCCGCGGCGATCCAGACTCTGGCGGCTATCCGTCAGTTCGAGGTCTCGGGCCCCAATGCGCCGGCGCCATTCGGGCGCACCGATAACTTTCCGCGCGGCGTCGCCCGCCGGATCGGGGCGGATCCGGCGCGGGCGATCCTGGAGCCGGTGGGCGGGCAAGGGCCTCAGCACCTGGTGAACGAACTCGCCCAGGCCATTGGGCGGGGCGAATTGCAGCTGGCTCTGATCTGCGGCTCGGAAGCTATCTCCACAATTCGGCATCTCGCCGGAAAGGGCGAGACGCGTGACTGGACGGAGACGCTTGGCGGCCAACTGGAGGATCGTGGCTTCGGACCGCCGCTCTCCTCGCTGGACTTGCGCGCACATGGCGTGCGTACAGCCATCGCCCATTATGCCCTGTTCGAGAATGCCAGACGCGGCCAGCGTGGCCTGGACCGCGCCCGCTACGCGCTGGAAATGGGCCGGTTGTTCGCGCCGTTCACAACGGTCGCCTCGACCAACCCGCACGCCATGTCTCAGGAGGTGTTCGACGCCGAGGCCCTGGCGACGGTCACGCCGCGCAATCGGCTGATCGCTGACCCCTTCCCGCGACGGATGATTGCCCGTGACCAGGCCAATCAAGGCGCCGCCGTGCTCATCGCTTCAGTGGGCCAGGCGCGTGCCCTGGGCGTGCCTCAGGACCGCTGGGTCTATCTGCACGGCGGGGCAGAC
This sequence comes from uncultured Alphaproteobacteria bacterium, assembly GCA_903909375.1. Classification (GTDB taxonomy): domain Bacteria; phylum Pseudomonadota; class Alphaproteobacteria; order Caulobacterales; family Caulobacteraceae; genus Phenylobacterium. The sequence goes on along the minus strand of CAIVVM010000037.1, from coordinate 32,504 downwards.
GCTGCCGAGCGGATGCCGATGGAGCGCCAGGACATGGCCGCCTATCCCGCCGCTGTGCTGGCCGCGCGGCAGGCGCTGGCGAGTGCTGGCGTCGGCGTGGACGATCTGGCGCTGTTTGACCTTTATAGCTGCTTTCCGATCGCTGTCTTCGCCGTGCGCGACGGCCTGGGCATCGCAGGCGATGATCGGCGCCCGCTGACCATGACCGGCGGCCTGCCGTTCTTCGGCGGGGCTGGCAACAACTACTCGATGCATGCCATCGCCAGCATGATCCGGGCATTGCGAGAGGCGGATGGCGCCTTCGGTCTGGTTGCGGCCAACGGCGGGTTCCTTTCCAAGTACTCGGTGGGCATCTATTCGACCCGACCGACAGAATGGCGCGGGTTCTCCAGCACCGCGCTGCAGGCCGAGGTCGATGGCTGGCCCGCGCCGCCGTTGGCGGACGAGGCCACCTCCGGCATCGTGGAGACCTATACCATCGACTACAGCCGCGAGGCGCCGGCCGGGGTGGTGGTCGCCCGCGATGCCGACGGCGCGCGCTTCCTGGCGATGACCGATCCGGCGGACGCAGGCCTGGCTCAGGCGATGATCGCCGCCGAGCCTCTGGGCGCCCACATCGCCTGCCATAGCGACTCAGAGGGGCGGCGCGTCCTCACCGACTTCCAACCAGCCTGAGGCATACGTGGATCTCAATCTGCAGCCTGCGGACGAGGCCGACTACCCGGCAGTCATCGCCCTGACCAACCGCGCCTACCGCGCGCCGGCCGGGCAGGCCGCCTGGAAAGTAGAGACCATCGTCGGCGGTCAGCGTATCGATGAGGCCTTGCTGCGCGACGACCTCGCCAATCCGGCGGCAATCCTGTTGGTGGCGCGCAATGGGAGCGGCGAGCATCTGGGCCATGTCCGGCTGGATTCCTCGGACGACGGCGTGTGGTACCTGGCCATGCTCACCGTTAGTCCGGACCATCAGGATGCGGGGTTGGGCCGGACCATACTGACGGCCGCCGAGGACTACGCTCGCGACCACGGCGCTCGCGGCATCCGTATGTCGGTGATCCACCAGCGCATCGAGTTGATCGCATGGTATCAGCGACGCGGGTATGTGCTCACCGGTGAGACCGGCGCGTTTCCCTATGGCGACCCACGGTTTGGGACGCCAACGCGCGACGATCTATTCTTCGAGATGCTGGAGAAGCAAATCTAGTCCGCCAACCGGTACTCGCTATCCGACCCGGCGTCATCGAGGGCCACGATCTTGCCCTCGCCACTCAGGTAGAGGATCGCCGCCAGCATAGACCTGGATGCCGCAGGCCACAGCCTGGGGTCGACGTCTGCGTACAGACGCGGAACCAGATCACGGATCCGGGCAGGGCCTGCCTCCAGCGCGCGCAGGATCTGATTTGCGCGTTCGTGTCGGTGGGCGGTGTAGGCGGCGATGAAGGCGTCCACCTCGCGGATGGGTGGACCGTGTGTTGGCCATAGCGTCGTGAAATGGCGGGCTTCGATGGCGGCGAGACTGGCCAGATAGTCGCCCATGTCGCCGTCGGGTGGGGTGATGACCGTCGTGGACCAGCCCATAATGTGGTCGCCCGAGAACAGGCAGTTCTCTTCCTTCAGCGCGAAGCAGATATGGTTGGAGGTGTGACCCGGTGTCGGGATCGCCTCGATCGTCCAACCGGGACCGGAGACTGCGCCGCCGCCGCAAAGGCTCACGTCGGGCCGGAAATCGAGATCATGACCGGCTTCCATTTTCACTTCGCCGGTGTCCTCCACCTCGTGCCCGGCGACCGCGCAGCCGTAGATCGTCGCTCCAGTCGCGGCCTTCAGCGCGCCGGCCAGAGGCGAGTGGTCGGAGTGGTGGTGGGTGATCAGGATGTGGGTGACGCGCTCGCCGGCAACGGCCGCCAGGATCGCCTCCAGATGCGCTGGATCATCCGGACCCGGATCGATCACCGCCACCTCGCCCTGACCCACAATGTAGGTGCCGGTGCCTTTGAAGGTGAAGGGGCCCGGGTTCTTGGCCGTCACCCGCCGGATCAGGGGCGAGACCTGATCGCAGCGGCCATAGACCACCTCGATGTCGCGGACATAGGGGATCATCCGAGCACGCTCGACAGGTCGTAGCCGGCCTGCCGGCCCAGGGCGACCAGTTCGCCGCGATCCATGGCTCCTGAGGTCGCCTGACAGATCGACCATGTGACGATGGAACGCGTGCCGGATCGGCAGAACGCCAGCACCGGAGTCTCGGCATCCTGCAGGAGCAGGCTGGTCGCCTCGACCTGTTCGGGCGTTGGCGCGCCGCGTATCGGGATATGATAGAAGGAAATTCCCGCCTCTGCAGCGGCCGCAGCTATCTCGCGCGCGCTGGGCTGCCCTGGATCCTCGCCGTCGGGCCGGTTGCTGATCAGGGTCTTGAATCCCAGGCGCGCGGCCTCGGCCACATCGGCCAGGGAGATCTGCGGCGCCACGGAGAAGTCATCGGTGACACGTCGAAAGTCGCTCATTGGGTCCAGGGCCTGTGGTTTGCGGGCGCTTCGTTGACATCATCGGGGTCGGGTGAAAGTTTCGCAACGCCCGGCCACACTTAAGTCCGACCATAGAGGCGTTTTCGCGTTCATGTATCGCCCGTTCCGTCGCAATCACGGCATTCTGGCCCTTGGGTTCGCCAGCGCCTTCCTCCTGTTGCAGGGCTGTACGCCCGGAAAGCCCAGGGTCGACGACTGTCCGGCCGGGAAGGTCTGCCTCAGGGCCGGCAACGGGGTGGAGGTCCTTTCGCTCGATCCACACAAGGTGTCCGGGGTCGGTGATCACCGGGTGCTGCTGGACAGTATGGTGGGCCTGACCATGGCCGACGCCAGCGACAAAGTAGCCCCGGGTACGGCGGAACGGTGGGAAACCAGCGCCGATGGTCTGACCTGGACCTTCTATCTGCGCGACGCCGTCTGGTCGGATGGCGTACCGCTGACAGCTGATGACTTTGTGTTCTCGCTGCGGCGAATCCTGAACCCGGCGACGGCCGCCGAGTACGCCTCGCTGCTCTATCCCATCCTGGGCGCCCAGGCGGTCAACGAAGGCAAGGCGGCGCCGGAGACGCTCGGCGTGCGCGCGGTCACGCCACGGATTCTGGAAATCCGTCTGGAGCACCCGGCGCCCTATCTGCTGCAACTGGCCAAGCACCAGACGATGTACCCAGTACCAAGGCATGTGGTCGAAAAGTACGGAAACGCCTGGTCCAAGCCTGAGCACTATGTCTCCAACGGCCCCTACACCATTGTCAGTTGGAAGTTGGGAGACCGGATCAAGGCGGTGAAAAATCCCCGCTACTGGGATGCGGCCAAGGTCTGTGTGGACCAGATTTCCTACTATCCTACGACGGATAACATCACGGCCGAGCGCCAGGTCCGAAACGGCGAACTGGATATGAACGCTGACATCCAGTCCAACCGCATCGCGCTCCTGCGGGAGCAGATGCCCGGCTACGTGCGCACCCACACCTATCTGGGCGTCTCGTACCTGACCTACAACAACAGCGTCGTAGCCCTGCGCGATGTGCGGGTCCGTCGCGCGCTGGCGATGGCGATAGATCGGGAGTTCATCACGAAGAAGCTGATGCGCGGCGGCCAGCAGCCCGCCTACACCTTCGTGCCGCCAGGTGTTGCGAACTATCAGGCCGTGCAGCCCCCTGAGTGGGCGGCTTGGCCCTTTGAGAAGCGTCAGGCCGAGGCGCGCCGAATTTTGGCCGAGGCCGGCTACGGTCCGGGCCGGCCGCTCAAGATCGAGATCAAGCACCGCAATTCCGCCGATCCCAGTCTGATCATGCCGGCCATCCAGGCCGACTGGAAGTCCATCGGCGTTGAGGCCCGCCTGGCCCAGAACGAACCCCAGATCGCCTATGCGGCCTACCGCGCCAGGGACTTCGAGGTCGGCGATGCGGCCTGGGTCGCCGACTACAACGATCCGATGACGTTCCTCTACCTGATGAACTCAACTACCGGCGCCCAGAACTACGGCGACTACAAGAACCCCGCCTTCGACGCCCTGCTCAAGAAGGCGGACAATGAACCCGATGCTGCGGTTCGGGCAGGCTACCTGGCGCAGGCCGAACGCATCATGCTGGACGACGCCACGATCGCACCGGTGTTTTTCTACGTGAACAAGAACCTGGTCAGCCCCAGGGTCACTGGCTGGATCGCCAATCTTGGCGACATCCACCCAACCCAGTTCCTTTGCGTAAAAGGATCGCCCAAGGCGCCTGCAGCCTGAAACCGCTCGCCGTCCTGACCTTCGTTGACATCAGCCGGGGCGGGTGAAAGTTTCCAGCGAACCGGCGCCCCGCACGCTCATAGTAAAAGGCTTTTCAGCGCCCATGCTGCAATACATCGGCCGGCGTCTTCTGGTCGCGATCCCGACCCTGTTTCTGGTGATCACCGCCGCCTTCTTCATGATGCGCGCGGCGCCCGGCAGTCCGTTCGACATGGACCGCAAGCTTTCGCCTGAGATCGAGGCCAACGTTCTGGCGCAGTACGGAATGGATAAGCCGCTGGGCCAGCAGTACGTCGACTATCTGGCCGGTGTGGTCCAGGGCGACCTGGGTCCCTCATTGAAGTACCGGGACAAGACGGTGCTGGACATCGTCAAGGAGAACTATCCGGTCTCGCTGCGGCTCGGCTTCTTCGCCATCGCCATCGCCTCTGTCATCGGGGTCAGTCTGGGGGTGATGGCGGCGCTGCGACAGAACCGGATGACGGACAATGTGGTGATGACCATCGCCATCCTGGGGGTTTGTATCCCGACCTTTGTCACGGCGCCGCTGCTGGTGCTGGGGATCGCGTCCAAGCTCGGGTGGCTGCCGACTGCGGGCTGGAACGATGGCGCATTGCCGAACATGGTCCTGCCGGTGGTCGTGCTGGCGTTGCCACAGATCGCCATCATCTCGCGCCTCACCCGAGCCGGCATGATCGAGGTGCTGCACTCAAACTACATCCGCACCGCCCGGGCCAAAGGCCTGCCGGAATGGCTGATCGTGCGTAAACACGCGCTTCGCGCCGCCATCCTTCCTCTGGTCAGCTATCTCGGGCCGGCATGCGCGGGCCTGATCACCGGCTCGCTGGTGGTCGAGAAGATTTTCAACCTGCCGGGCCTGGGCAAGTTCTTCGTCATCAGCGCCTTGCAGCGCGACTACACCGTAGTGATGGGAATGGTGATCTTCTATGCCGGGCTGATCCTGCTGCTGAACCTGATCGCCGACCTGCTCTACGCCGTTCTCGATCCCCGGGTGCGCCTCGCATGACCTTCGCCAGCGCTCGCGCCGAAACCATCACCAAGGCGGCCGCCGTTCGGGGGCGTAGCCTGTGGGAAGACGCTCGCCGGCGCCTCATGCGCAACAGGGCGGCGGTGACGGGCATGATCGTGCTCGGCTTGCTGGTGGTGGCCGCCGTGGTCGGCCCCTGGCTGAGCCCCTTCACCTATGATGAGGTCAACAAGTCCGACGTTTGGCTGCCGCCGCTGCAAGGCGGCCACCTGATGGGCTCGGACGCCCTGGGCCGTGACCTGCTGACCCGCCTCCTGGTGGGTCTCAGGGTGTCGCTGGCCATCGGCTTTGTGGCGACCTTTGTCTCGCTGGTGATCGGCGTCGCCTGGGGCGCGGTGGCGGGCTACGTCGGCGGCAAGCTGGACGAGGTGATGATGCGCTTCGTGGATGTCCTCTACTCCCTGCCGTTCATCTTCTTCGTGATCCTGCTGATGGTCACCTTCGGCTCCAATATCATCCTGATCTTCGTGGCCATCGGCGCCGTGGAATGGCTGACCATGAGCCGGATTGTCCGTGGCCAGACGCTGACGCTGAAGAACAAGGAGTTCGTCGAAGCCGCCCGTGCGGCAGGGCTGAACCGGGGCGCCATCATCTTCCGTCACATCGTGCCCAACCTGCTGGGTCCTGTGGTGGTCTATGTGACGTTGACCATCCCGGCCGTGATCCTGGCCGAGAGCTTCCTCAGCTTCCTGGGCCTGGGCGTGCAGCCGCCCATGGCCTCGCTGGGCGCCCTGATCGCAGGGGGCGCCTCCGACATGGAGCTGGCGCCCTGGCTCCTGATCTTCCCGTCGCTGGTGATGGTGATGACGCTGATGAGCTTCAACTTCATCGGCGACGGCCTGCGCGACGCGATTGATCCCAAGGATCGGTAGCCCGGCCTCAAGGTCTCCTCCCACGTCGGAATTGTGGAATTCACACTTCGGGTTGCCGGCCGAAAGAATCCTTCGCCCCTTGTGGGCGCGTTGCGTTACCCCAGATTGGTGATGAGCGGCGGCCCACGCGCTCCTTCGCCCCTTGTGGGAGAAGGTGGCCGCCGCAGGCGGTCGGATGAGGGGTCGATCACCCTCTCCAATATGCCCTTGAATTCTTTTCGAAAGACCAGCGCGACCCCTCATCCGTCAGGCTTCGCCTGCCACCTTCTCCCACAAGGGGCGAAGGGGGTCTTGAGCACCTTGGAGTCTGAGCCTCTCGGTCACGCTGGAGTGCGCAACAATCCCACAAGAGGCGAAGGACAATCGTGGCCTCTAGCCACGGTTTGAATCCGGTAGGCTCCAACGGAGGAGGAAAAATGCATTCTTCCAACCGGCCTCGGCGACGAAGGCTTACTTCGACCGGTTGGCCCGGATCGCGCGCTGCCCGTCCACGTTCACAAGGAAGCTGCCGAGCGCCGCCTGGCGGATCTCCACGGTGGAGCCGGCCTTGGCGCCGCGGGGCAGGGGTTCGGTGTCTGTCTGCACCCAGACCGCGCCGTCTTCCAGTTGCATCACCCACTTGCCGCCGCTGTTGCGATAGGCGTTCGTGAGTTTCGCGGTGATGCGATCCAGCGGCGCTTCGCGCTCGGCCTTTTCGCCCCGGTTGAATACGTTGAGCGATGGCAGGCTGAAGCCGAAGGCCTGCTTGCGCACCTCCTTCACCTGTTCCCGGTCGACCACCACGATATCGCCCTTGGCCTCGGCCTGGTCGAGCGCTGCGGCGGTAGTGTCATAGCAGGCCAGCCGCGCGGCATTGTCGGTGAGTGTGCGGCAGTCGATCAGTTTCTGGATGGCGCCGGCGCGGTCGCGGGGGCGAACCTGCGCGTCAGCGCCCGCCGCTCCGAGTGTCAGAATCCCTGCCAGGCCCAATCTGATCGCACGCATGGTCATGCCTTCCCGATGCCAAATAGTCCCTTAGACCTTGTTAGGCGGGGCCCGAGGATAAGCGCAACCTGCCGCAATTCCGACCGTTCGCGGCCACAAAGTTCGATCAATCGCCCCGCGCGGTAACACCCTTCGCCGAAACCTTACCGCAAAACCCCATTGGTCCGGCAATCTGTGACCAGAATGCGACAGGTCGGCGCCCGAAACATTGCAAGACGCTAATGTCGTTGACCATCCGTCGCCCCACCTCGTAACTCCGGCGTAACCGGGCGCCTATCGTGCCTGGGACCTTCTTTGTGTGGGAAGCGGCTGCCGGGCAGGCAGCGACGCTGGAGGACCAGAAACGTGATATTCAAGTCCATGCGGGAGCGCCTGTTGGCGTCTTCCATGATCTGCGGTGTCGCCCTGATGGGTGTTACGACGCAAGCTTTCGCCCAGAGCGGTGCGGAGGAAATCGAGGAGTTGGTGGTCACCGGCTCACGCATTGCGCGTCCCAATGTCGAGTCGCCGACGCCCGTGCAGATGGTGACGCCGGAGCGACTGCAGAACCAGGGTATCGAAAATCTCGCCGACGCCTTGACGACGTTGCCGCAGTTCGCGCCCTCGTTTGGCGGCTCGCGCACGCAATCGACGTTCTCGGGGACGACCTCCTCGGGCCTGAACACAGTGAACCTGCGCAATCTTAGCGCAACGCGTTCGCTGGTTCTGATCAACGGTCGACGCGCGCCCTCAGGCACTGTTTTCGACAACTCCGTCGATCTAAACACCATCCCGTCGGCGAATATCTCTCGCATCGACGTGATCACCGGCGGCGCGTCCGCCGTGTACGGCGCCGACGCGGTGTCTGGCGTGGTCAACATCATCACCGACCGCAAGTTCGAGGGCCTGGAAGTTGGCTTCAGCTACGGCGCTGCCTTGAAGGAATGGGACAATATCAACCCCAGCGCCTTCGCCCGGGTCGGAACCTCCTTTGACAAGGGGCATGTCGGCGCGACGCTGCAGTACGACTATCAAGGACTGGTCAGCTGCGCCGACCGCTTCCTTTGCTCGGATGACTTCGCTTGGTTCCCGCCCGCCGCCCAGGTGCGCGGCCCCGCCGCCCGGTCAGGCGTTCCCCTCACGGGGCGCTACTTCATCACCGGCCAGCCCGCTGGCGCGCCTGCGAGCTATACCCTGATCAACGGTCAAGCGACGGCTTTCAGCGTCGCCGCCCACGGCTACAACCGCAACGCACAGCGTTCGCTGGCGATTCCGACCGAGCGGATCATGTTCGCCGCCGACGCCGACTACGAATTGATGGAGAACCTCGAAGGGTTCCTCGAACTCAACTACGGCTCGTCGGAAACCAAAGGCCCGTTTGAAGCCCACCCGTTCCAGTCTTCAACGGACCGTGTGGCCGGCCTCATCGAGCCTTCGATCCCCGCGAACAATCCGTTCATCCCCGCCTCTTTGCGCGCGGCGCTGAACGCATCCAGCAACCCGACCCAGGCGATCACTTGGTCGCAGCGTCTGGAAGGGCTTGGCGCGCGCGGTTCGAACAATCTTCGGCAGACGACACGCCTAGCCCTCGGCTTCCGTGGCGCACCAGAGACCCTCTGGGGCTTTGGCAAGGACTGGACCTATGAGGCCTCCTACGTCTGGGGCCGGACCACCCTTGAGGGGCGTACAGAAGGGCTCGTCTCGCGAGAGGGTCTCTTCCAGGGCCTTCGCGTCGAACAGACCCCCGGTGCGGCTGTGGGCACGTTCCGTTGCGTGGACGCAACCGCGCGGGCGCAGGGCTGTGTTCCGATCAACCCCTTCGATGGCTACAATGCGGCTGAGCAAGGCTATCTGCTCCGGTCCGGCGGCGTGAATTCCCGCTCCGAGCTCGAGAACGGTTTGGCCTACCTGTCCGGCAGCGTGTTTGAACTGCCGGCGGGACCGCTGCAGGTCGCCATGGGTGTTGAATCGCGCCGCGTTACAGCGTTCGAGGACTACAGCACCGACATCAACCTCGGCCTGACCACCGGCAACCAGATCAGTGACAGCCCCTCGACAACCTTCACCACGGAGGAATTCTTTGTCGAGGGCAAGGCCCCCGTCGTGAAGGACCTGCCCTTCATCCGGGAACTGAATATCGAAGGCGCGTACCGGTGGTCCGACGCCAACGTGGGCGGCAAGTACGAAACCTGGAAGTACGGCGGCGACTGGTCTCCGGTGGACGGCCTGCGGTTCCGCGCGATGATGAACCGGGCGGTTCGCGCGCCTGTTCTGGGCGAAGTTACCGGTGTATCGCAGACGTTCGGTGTGGTGGCCGATCCATGCATCAATTACCAGAACAGCACGAATGCGACGCTGCGGGCCAACTGTCTCGCCGATGGCGTGCCGGCCAACTATAGTCCTCCCCTGACTGTGCAGCAGTCGGTCAGCGGCTTTATTGGCGGCAATCCAAACATCGCGCCGGAAGTCGCCGACACCCTGACCTTCGGCTTTGTTCTCGATGCGGGTCGCTTCGACTTCGTGCCTGCGGTGCTGAAGGATTTGACCATTACGGTTGATCGCTTCCAAATTGAACTTGAGGGTCTGATCAGCACAATCGGTCGTCAGAATCTGGCGCAGCTCTGCTATTCGCGGCCGACTGGTCAGCGGGAGGTCTTCTGCTCGCAGGTCCGTCGCGGCACCCGTCCTGAAGTCCCCGGCGCTACCTTCGTTCTGACGGATGTTAACGACCAGCTTCAGAATATTGCCTCGCTCGATTTGAAGGGCATCGATCTCGAAGTGAACTACGCCGTCGAGTTGGCCGATCTGTTCACCGGCCTCGACGGATGGGGCCGACTGACGTTGAACTCGATCTGGACGTTCTACGATCACGCCAAGCAGGTGCCTCTGCCCGGCGCTGATCCGATCGATCTCCTTGGCGCAGCTGGCGGTTCCACCTCCGATCAAGGATGGCTCAAGACGCAGGGCAACACCACGCTCGGCTGGATCTGGGGCAATGTCAGGACGAGCTGGACGACGCGCTACATTGGCCGCGGCGACTCGGGTCCGGAGGATCTGTTCGGCGCCGCAAGCGTGGTCAAGATCAGCGATGCCTTCTACCACGATCTGAGCGTTCGCTGGAAGGCGACGGATATGCTTGAGGTGTATGGCGGCGTGAACAACCTGTTCGACAATGATCCGCCCTTCTTCCCAACCAGCCAGTCAGGTACGCAGGCGTTGGATACTGTCCCGGCCTATTACGACATCTTTGGTCGTCAGGCCTTCGCGGGCGTGCGTCTCCGCTTCTAGACACTTATACTGCTTGATTTCACGAGGCGGCGGAGCAATCCGCCGCCTCTTTCTTATGCGGCTCACGTTGGTGGCGAGATGTCATCCCGGCCCAGTTAACTTCACTGACAGGCAGGGCGCTATCTGGCCGGGGGTCCCGCTACCGGCGCCGTTCCGTCGGATTAGCCCAAGTCCTACCTCAGCGGCGTCGGTGCGAGGACCATACCCCCGGGGCCGCCGCGCAGCCTGGCTTCGCTCACCTGGTCCAGGATCGCCTGGGACCGCGGATCGCCAAACACCCAGGCCGCCGCCGCCAGGGTGCGGGCCGACATGGCGGAGACGCCGAGCGCACGCTGCAGCGTCTCGAAGGCCCCTTCGCTGGGCGTCATCCGGCGCAACTGGATCTCGCCCTTCAGACCGGCCAGCGCCTTGGCCTTGTCGACGGCCTGATAGAAGCCGCCCAGCTCATCGACCAGGCCCAGTGTGCGGGCCTGGGCGCCTGTCCAGACGCGGCCCTTGGCGATCTCGCGCACCCGCTCGACCGGCAGTTTGCGACCGGTCGACACGCGGACGATGAAGGTCTCGTAGATCCGGTCCATCCAGCCGCCGAAGGCCGCCCGCTGGGTCGCGGTGAACGGCTGGCTCAGGCCAAAGGCGCCGGCGTACTCGCCGCCGACCCCGGTCTGGCGCACATCCACGCCGAACTTTTCCAACGCCGGGCCGAGGGCGAACTTGCCGCCGAAGACGCCGATCGAGCCGGTGAGCGTGGTGGGCTGGGCAATGATGGCCGAGGCTTCCGAGGCGATCCAGTAGCCGCCCGAGGCGCCATAGCTGCCCATCGACACGACCACGGGCTTGCCCGCCGCCTTGGCCACCCGGATGGCGTCGAGGATCTGTTCCGAGGCGGTGTCTGAACCGCCGGGCGAATTGATCCGGAGCACAATGGCCTTCACAGCCTCGGTCCTGGCAGCGGACAGGATCGCGCCCGCCAGATCGTCGGAGTAGATCGTTGCGCCGCCGGTGAAGGGATTGGATCCCCGATCTCGCCCGGTCAGGATGGCGCCCTCGGCTTCGATCACCGCGATGGAGTCGCCGATCTTGCCGTCGTCTTCCTGATGGCTGTCTGCGTAGTCGTGGAAATCCACCGTCCGTGCGCCGTCGCCCGCCTTGTCCAGCAGGGCCTGCTCGGTTTCGCGAACTTGCCCCAGCCGGTCGATGAGCTTCAGCTTGAGCGCGTCATCGGCCAGATAGGGCCCGGCCTCGAGCGTCACGCGCAGGCCTGCAGGGTCGGTCTTGCGGTCCTGCGCGGCGAAGCCGAGGTTGGAGCCGTAGACGGAGCCGATCCAGGAGAGCTGGGACTGGCGGTGGGCGGGTGTGTAGTCGCTGAACAGGTAGCCATTGACGGCGTTCTTGTACTCATAGCGCTGCTCGTACTGCGGCACGACGCCGTACTTGTCGAAGAAGCGCTTGAAGAACAGGTCTTCGGAGGCCACGCCGGTCACCTGAAGGGAGGCGCCAGGTTGCATCCACAGCTGATCGGCCGCGGCCCCCAGCATGTAGGTGGTCGTCACAATGCCGGCTGGATAGATGCCCTGGCTGTGGGCGTAGATCGGCTTGCCGGCGGCGCGGAACTGCTTGAAGGCCAGCCGGATCTCGTCGGCCATGCCGGGCTCGATGCCACCTTCGGGCAACCGAACCAGCAGGCCCTTGACCCGGTCGTCGGTCCCGGCCCGGCGCAGGGTGGCGATGATCGACATGACGGAGTCCGTGCCGCCGCCGAGCCCCAGCAGGGGATTGTGCGGGGACTGGTCATTCAACGGCGCACGCAGGTCGAGTTCAAGCACCGCCTTGCCCGGCAGGGGCGCCGGCGCGGCGGCCGAAACCGCCAGGCTGATGATCAGGATGGGCACCCCGATCAGGAAGATCAGCAATCCAGTGAACACTCCGGCTGTTGTGATCAGAAACTGCTTCATGCGTCCGGTCTGGTGATTTGCGCCGAGGTTGCTATCCGCCTCTCGCATAGAATGGGGCCTCGGCAAAGCCGGTAGGGTAGAGGTCGTTTCAGGTCAGTCAGGAACAACGCAGATGGTAGATATTTCGGGCTTCATTGATCCGGTGGAAGAAGACGCCGACGAGGGGGCGGTGGCCGAGGATCTGGTCGCGCTGAAAGCCTGTCTGCAGGCGCTGGCCGACGCGATCGCCAGCACGAACCTGGCGGTGATCAGCAGCAACCAGGGGGACGCGGCGGGGGCGACGGCGCGGGTGCAGGCATCTGTGGCGGGGCTGAAGCGGTTTCACGAGGCGTTTGTGGTGCTCGATCGCGACCCTGGCGAAGAGGTCGACGACGAGGAGGATTGAGCCGGAAAGCCAGCTACCTGGTTCAGACGGGCCCAGCTGCGACGATGCGGTCGGTCAGAGGGTGGCGTGGGACCGGGAGCGGGCAGGGCCTGTGTCCAGCGCCGTTCGGCCAGATCCGCCTCGCGCCAGCACGCGGCGGTCAGGGCCCGCAGGGCGGTCGGGTCCGCGCCCGTCGCGAACGCCGCATCGATGCGGCGCCGGAAGTCGGCTTCCAGCGCGTCGCGCTCGGCTTCGAAACCGGCAAGGGATGGGCCGAAGTCCGCCAGCATGGCGCGATGCAGGCGTTCATGACGCCACCACAGGCTCTGGTCGTCGTGGCGGTCGGTGGGTGAGGACCCGATGTCCGGCAGGCCAGCCTCCAGGATCACCGGCTTGAAGATGCCGGTGCAGGGCGCCGAGGTTCCGGTCACCCAGTGAACCGCCCGGCCGCCACTGATCTCGCTGACCATCGAGGCTACCGACTGGCTGCGGCGCGGGCCGGCGGAGGCATGCATGCAGAGGGTGCGGTTGCGGGTGTTGGCCGGCGACCAGTCGGGCGCTTCGCCGTGATCGCGCAGGATCGCCATCATGTCGGCGGGCGCCAGTTGCGGCGCCTTGCGGTCCAGCAACGCCTGACCGCGCGCGCAACGGCCCCGTCCGAAGCTCACCTGATCACGCGCTTCGTCGATCAGGCAGTCGGCCACGTCGAACCGGCCCCCGGCATCGGTCCAGCCGGCGATGTCCGCGTGCCGCTGAAAGTCCTGGCTGATCCGGGAAGGATCGCGGCCGATGGAATAGGCGTTTGACAGGGAGCGATGCGATGCGACCCGTTCCACCGCCCACCAGCGCCCGGCGGTCTCCAGCACAAAGGCCTCGGTCGGGTCGGCGATGATGAAGCCGTTGTTGTAGTAGAACCGCCCCAGATGGCCGCAGTCGCCGCCCTGGCCGTAGCGTTCCAGCAGTTCGATGATGACGTCCACGGCGCGCGCGGCGGTGTCGGCGCGTTCGAGGGCCAGCCGCACCAGGTCCATGCCGGTGAGCGCGGGCTTGCGTTGGGCCGGCGTGCGGGCGTGGAGCGCCTCGTTGCCGATCACCACGCCGTGGGCATTGGCGCCCATTTCCGCACCCCACATCCAGAACGGGCGGCTGATGAGGCACTCGAAGGTCTCCGGAACGTCCGGGATCGTCAGATAGGTCAGCCGGAGCGGCGGCGGCGAGGCGCTGCGGCGGGCGGGCGAGAGCTCCAGAACCTGGGCCTCGTTGCGCTCGCGATCACTGTTCTTCGCGAACAGCGTCGCGCCGCGCGCGGTGGCCGACGCCAGGCTGACCAGGGTGTCGCACACCGGGCGCCGCCGACCGCCTAGACAGCGTCCTTCACGTCCAGGGTTTCGCGAAGCTCGCGCTTGAGGAATTTGCCGTTGGCGTTGCGCGGGATCGAGGTGTCCAGCACCCAGATGTAGCGGGGGATCTTGTGCTTCGCCATGACGCTGGCGCAGTGCGCGCGCAACGCCTCGCCGCTCAGGCTCATGCCCGGGCGGGCGACCACGGCGGCCCCCACTTCCTCGCCCAGACGGTCATCCGGCACGCCGAACACACTGCATTCGGCCACCGCGTCGTGCTGATAGAGGACGGCCTCGACCTCGGCGCAATAGATGTTCTCGCCGCCCCGCAGGACCATGTCCTTCTTGCGGTCGACCAGGAAGATGAAGCCCTCGTCGTCGAGATAGGCGACGTCGCCGGTGTGCAGCCAGCCGTCGGTGATGGAGTCTGCGGTGGCCTCCGGGCGGTTGATGTAGCCCTTGATGACCGGCGCGCCCCTGACCCAGAGTTCGCCCGGCTGGCCGGGCGGCAGGACCTGGCCGTCGTCGCCCACGACCCGGGTCTCGAAGGTGGGCATGGCGCGGCCGCAGCTGGCCGGCTTGTCCACGAAGAAATCGCCGGAGATCGAGGTGATGATCCCGCAGGTCTCGGTCATGCCGTAGCCGGTGTTGGGCCGGGCAGTGGCCACTGTGCCGTCGATCTTGGCCACCAGATCCGGCGGCAACTGGGCGCCGCCGCCGCCCACGGAAAGCAGGCTGGAGGTATCGTATTTGGCGAAGTCCGGATGGGTGACCAGTTCGCGCGCCATGACGGGCACGCCGCTGACCGAGCCGATCCGCTCGCGTTCCACCAGCTTCAGCGCCTCGCCGGCGTCCCACCGGTACATCAGCACCATCTTGCCGCCGCCGGCCGTCGTGGCATAGGCGGCGCAGTTGTTGGCGGTCACGTGGAACAGCGGCGTTGTGATCAGGGTGACCGGGATGGGCGGCACGGCCGTGGGGTCGGGAACCACGCCTGTGGCGCGCTGGGTGGCGAGCGTGTGAGCCTGACCAGAGAACATCATGTTCATCAGGTTTGACACGCAGCCGCGGTGGGTGAGCTGGGCGCCCTTGGGAAAGCCCGTGGTGCCGGAGGTGTAGAAGATGCACATGTCAGCGTCGGGATCGACGTCGACCGCGGGCAGGTCGCCGCCATGGGCGATGACCTCCGACCAGGGCGTCGCGCCGGTCGGGAGGGTGTCGACGCGCACGGCCACCAGCCGGGACGCGCCCAGCATGTCCGGCTGTTCGGCGATCCGGGCGATTCGCTCGGCGTCGGCGAACACGATCCTGGGCTGGGCGTCATTGAAACCATAGGCCATCTCGGCGGCGGTCCACCAGGCGTTCATGCCGACCACGGCCACGCCCAGGCAGGCGCAGGCCCAGTAGATCAGCATCCACTCCGGGAAATTGCGCATGGCGATGGCGATCCGGTCGCCGGGCTGCACGCCCTGGGCCAGCAACCAGTTGGCGACAGCGGCCACCTGGGCGTGGGACTGGGCATAGGTCAGGCGCTCGTTCTCATAGACGAGATAGTCGCGCTCGGCGAACGCGGCGGTGGAGAGCCAGACGGCGCGCACATTCGGCGGCGCATTCCTGAAAGCCCGGAGCGGCGCGCCGCGCACCTCGATCTCGGCCACCTCGAAGGGCGCGCCGGGGCCGGTGAGTTCGGCCCAGGTCTTGTTCAACTCGGTATAATGCATCGTCGACTTATCCCTAATCGCACCGGCGTCTACGCACCTGGCTTCGCAGGTGTCATAGCCAACGGGACGGCAGAGCGCGAGCCCCGGTTTTGGGACGGGCGCTTCATATGAGGCGAGGCCGATGATCTCCAACCCTGCGGTGTCATCCCGGTTTTCGCGCAAGCGAAAGACCGGGACCCATAGACGCGGCGGCGCAGGGTTGGGTGAGGCGTGGAAGTCGGGGCCGCGCCAGTCAGATCAGGCGCGGGCGGCAGGTTGGGTCCCGGTCTTTCGTGTTCCACGAAAACCGGGATGACACGCGGGGGTGGGATGTCGAGATCAGCCGGTGTCGGCTGCCGGTGGCGCGGCGCCGGGTTGGCCGGCGTCGACGTCGTCATCCTCCAGGTCGGGATCAGCTTCAGTCGGCGGACGGGGCAAGGTGCGCCATTCGGCGACGTGGTCTTCGGTCAGGCCCAGACTGCGACAGGCGCGGCGGACCTGCGCATCCACGTCGGCGGTGGTGAAGTCTGGTTCCTCGATCCAGTCGTCGAGCTCGATATCGAACCGTTCTGTCAGGTCGAGACGGGTCCCGGCGTCGGAAACCTCGGTGTAAAGCAGCCGACCAACGGCGTCCTGCAACACGCTGATGCGCTCGCCCAGTTCGTCGCAATGGATCAGTTCCTGCTGCATGGCGGCCCAGTCAGTGCCGGGCGACGGCGTGGTGCGGATCCGGTGGACGACGGCGTCCTGGGCCAGCTTCGCCTTCAGCGCCAGGGTCTGGCGCAGGCAGCGCGACGCGCGCTGGTAGGACCGGCTGAGATCGGCCACCTCGCTCGCCTCGGTGGCGGCGAGAAGCTGGGCGTGGATGTGCTTCGCCGCACTGAGATCCATCTCAGCCAGCTCGGCCAGCATGTCGGCGCCTCGATCAGGGGTGGTCGCGGTCATGGATTGGAGTGGACCACAGAGGTACGTCAGGATCGGACGTAGCATTTGGGCAGGCTGAGGAAAGGGAGCCAAACCGCAGAAAACGCAGAGGGGCGCAGAAGGCGTCGGGTTCCGGTGACACTTTACTTAACCCCCAAGCGGGCCCGGACGCGGTCCGCAGGCCGCCAATCCTGGCTCAGATCCCTGCCAGGTCCTCGCCCCAGTTCTGTCCGCCATAGAAGACGCGCTGGATTACAACCTCATCGCCCGAGACCGTGAACGCCACCGTGATCCGCCGTTCAAAGCCGATGGTGCGCAAGCCGGGCCGGATGTCGTCGCGGCGCGTTCCACGTTCCGAGGCGGTCGAGAAACGCGCCAGCCATGCCTCCACTCGGTTGAGATAGCCCATCGCCACCAGAGAGGAAGCCGCGTCGGCTACGTGTCATAGAGCATCAGCAGGTCGACTTCCGCCTCCGGAGCGTAGACGACCCTCCGAATGATCAACGGCCAGCCTTCACGCGCTCCGCGTGGTGCGCGGCGATGGTGCCCCACACCTGGCTGGATGAGCGGGCGCGTGCGGGATCGGAGGCCATGGCGTCAACCGTGGGCGCGACTTCCTTGTTGAGCCAGCGCTCCACGGCGGCGTCACGTTCCCTGAGCGCGCGCAGGCCCGCGCGAACGACCTCGCTTGCCGAGGCGTAGTCGCCCGCCGCGACTTTTGCGTCGATGAACTCGGACTGTTCGCTTGGGAGGCTGACTGTACGTTTTGCGATAGTAGACATCGTGGCTCAGGCCTCGGGCAGATGCGGTATGCATCTATCATACCGCAGAGTTGGCCATCTGATCCAGACCGCATCAGCCGCCCTAAAAAAGGGGAGGTGGGGAGTTAGTTACGGTGACGCTTCAATTAACCCCTGGCGCGGCGAATCATGAATCAGTGAACTAAGGGGTTAAGTAAAGTGTCACCGTAAATCCAAATCATTCAATAGTTTTGTAAAAAAGATTATCATTCCCAACAATCCCAGAACCACGATGAACGTAGATATCGAAACAATTACCAAACGTAATTCAACTACATGCTTGTAGTCAGCAATAATTTGAATCGCCACCAATTCTAGGCCTGCAGTGGACAGTATAGAAAATCCAATTATTTCCTTTTTTTGCGAAACGCACGTGTCGCATCGTCGTATTCTATTCCGTTCCGTATCGATCTAGACAAATATAAACTCTCTATCTGACCATATGTTTTTGCCATGATAAGTGGAGGTGCAAGAAAAATCATTGCGAATAAAACATATTCCATTGCTCAGTCCTATCTAATAGCAACTGAATGGTAAGTGGGGACGCGCACTACTTTCACTTGATAGGCCCACCTGGCTTTCGCTGCCTGGACAATGCGACAAAGATCGGGGGCTAAAAGTCGAACGCGTCCCCACCTTCTCAGGCCGCCGTCGTGCGGTGGCAGCGCCCCCTCCACCACTTCGTGGTCCCCCTCCCCCGTTGCAACGGGGGAGGTAAACGCTTTGGTTTGGCTTCGCCTGGCCCATGGGCGGGACTGTAACCTGGGGGCGTGTTTTGCCAAGGCAGAACCTCTGAATGTGGCCTTGTCGCCCCTTTCCCGCCCTGCGCCGCCTTACTTCACCCCAAGCACCTTCTTCAGGAACATCACCTCGGTCGCCCGAACGGCCTCCTGGTTGGCTTTTTTCGCGATGCCGTGGCCTTCGTCGGCGGCGAGCAGGTACCAGACGTCGGCGCCCTGGGTGCGGAGTTTGGCCACCAGCTGTTCGGATTCCGAACGGGGGACGCGCGGATCGTTGGCGCCCTGGTACACCATCATCGGCTTGGTCATTTTCGAGGTCATGGCCAGCGGCGAGATCCTTTCAAACACGGCGCGCATGGCGGGATCCCGCTCGTCGCCGTATTCGGCGCGGCGGGCGTCGCGGCGGTAGCCCTCGGTGTTTGCCAGGAAGGTGATCCAGTTGGAGATGCCGTAGAGGTTGATCACCCCGGCCAGCCGGTCGCTGTAGTGGCCGGCGACGGCCAGCACCATGTAGCCGCCGTAGGACTGGCCCACCACGGCGACGCGACTGGCGTCGAGGTCCGGCTGGGTGGCGATCCAGTCCAGCAGGGCGCCGATGTCCTTGACGGAGTCTTCGCGTTTCGCGGCGTTGTCGAGGCCTTCGTAGGTCTTGCCGTAGCCGGTGGAGCCCCGGACGTTGGGGATGATCACGGCGGCGCCCAGCTGGTTCACCCAGGACTGTCGGCGCGGGCTGAAGCTGGGTTGCTCCTGGCCCTCCGGCCCGCCGTGGATCTGGATCACCACCGGGCGTTTGCCGGTGGCGGGCGAGGTGGGGCGATAGATGAAGGCCGGGATCTGGCGACCATCGAAGGTGGGGTAGCGGAACAGCGCGGGTTCCACGAATGTCCGGGGGTCGAGGCCGCCGGTCTCGCTTTCGGTCCAGCGGCTGAGCGCCGCGGACTTCAGGTCATAGCTCCAGACGTCGCCGGAACTGCGTGATGTGGAGAGGCTGAGGCCGATGCGCGCGCCATCCGGGGAGAAGCCTGCGCCGGTGATCACGCCTTGCGGCAGGGTGGGGCCGGGCAGGCGGGCGCCGGTGGCGAGATCGCGCAGCACCAGGGTGGAATAGCCCTCCTCATTCACCGTCAAGGCGATGACGCGTCCGTCGGGGCTGATGGTGAAACCCTCGGCGCCCCATCTGGCGCCGGGATCGAGGTCGCGGACCGCGCCGGTGGTCAGGCTGATGACCACGGGTCGAAGGTGTTCGGACCGGTCGTCGGACAGGACGACGACGGACGAGCCATCCCCGATGAAGGCGCCGCCCTCGTAGGAGATCCTGCGATCCTGCGGTCCGACCGGGGTCAGGGCGCCGGTGGCGAAGTCGAGCAGGAACAGCTGGCTCCAGCTGACGGAATGGCGTCGCTTGATGAGGGCGCTCTTGCCGTCCGGCGCGATGGCCAGGGGAGCCATGACGCCTGTGCCCTGCAGCACAATGCGGCGGGTGGACGGATTGGCCGGGTCGGCGAGGGCGATATCGTAGTTGGGGTCGCCCGGGGTCACCTGGGTCCAGACGGCCAGTTTGCCGTCGCGCGACAGCACGAAGCTTTCATTGCGCGTACCCGGCGCCGTGAGTTGCGTCTCGGCGCCGGTCAGGTCCCGCACCCAGGCCTGATAGTACTCCGCCCCCCCGACGTCGCGGCGATAGAGGTAGCGCGCGGCGCCCGGCAGCACCTGGGCGGCGTTGACGGGTTCACTGAAGAAGGTGAGCTGGGTGCGGTCGCCGCCTGGGCGGGCGACGCGGTGGATCTGGTTGGTCTCGCCGAACCGGGTGACGATCAGCATGGAGCCGTCGGGCAGCCAACCCTCGAACACGGCTGAGCGGGCATTGTAGTAAGGCGCGAGCGCCGTGCGGAGTGCATCGGGGACAGGCAGCGCGCCGTCATAGGTGATGGCGCCGACGGTGCGCCGCTCAGGCTGTGACAGTCCAGGAGTCGCGAAAGCGAGGGTCAGGGCGGCGCCCAGAAGCAGGGTGCGGAACATCGGGTCGTTTTCCGGGTCAGAGAATTTGGAACGTATAGGCTTGCGCCAGGCGCCTGTCACCCTTCGGCGGCTTGGGGATGACGCGGCGGTTCCGGGCCTCTAAAGCTCCGCCATGATCACGCCGATACTGATGCTAGGCGCCGGACGCATGGGCGGGGCGATGCTGGAGGGTTGGCTGCGGGCGCATGCGTTCGCGGCGCGCGACCTGATGATCCGGGACCCCATGCCCGGCCCGGCGGCCCTGGCGGCTGGCGAGGCCGGCGCAAACCTCGACCCGTCCGAGGCGGACATCGCGTCTGCAAAGACCGTGGTCCTGGCCGTCAAGCCGCAGCTGTGGCGCGAAGCGGCTGCCGGGATCGCGCCGTTGCTGGCGGCCGACGCCGTGGTGGTGTCGATCGCGGCGGGGGTGAAGGCGGCTGATATCGCCCAGGCGTTCGGCGGGCGCCGCGTGGCCCGGGTGATGCCCACGACCGCTGTGGCGATCGGGCAGGGGACTGCAAGCCTCCATGCCGATGACGCCGACGCGCTGGCGACGGCGCTGGCGCTTTTCGAGCCGCTGGGCGGGGTGGTGGCGCTGGGCGACGAGAGCGCCCTGCATGCCGCGACTGCAGTGTCAGGCTCGGCGCCAGCCTATCTCTACGCCTTCATCGAGTCGCTGGAGGCGGCGGGAATCACCGCCGGACTTTCCCCGGAAGACGCCAGCCTTCTGGCCCGGTCGACCGTCACGGGCGCCGCCGCCCTGCTGGCCGTTACCGGCGAGGCGCCCACCGAGCTGCGTCGTCAGGTTACATCACCGGGCGGCACGACGGAGGCGGCGCTGAACGTGCTGCTGGGGCCCAAGGGTCTGCAGGTGTTGATGCGTGAGGCGGTGGGCGCCGCTGTGCGGCGATCAAAGGAACTGGGGGCCTAACTGCGCTTCCAGGTCTGGGCCTGGCAGAGCATCAGGACGCAGCCCTCGACCTTGAGGGTTCCGTTGCCACTGATCGCGATCTTGCTGTCGTAGGTCTTGCCGCTCTCCGGATCGTAGATCTTGCCGCCGGTCCAGCGGCCCGGCGCGGCTGGTTTGAAGTCGCGGATCATCGGCAGGCCGACCAGGGGCCGTGATCGCAGCGCCTGGTCCGGATTGTTGGCGTCGAGCCGCTTTGCGTCGACCGGGTCCTTGAGCCAGACGAGGGTTCCGCACATCCGCTCCGGACGCGCCGGGCAGGGTGCGATTCTCACCTTTCCGCTGCCGCCGACAGTCAGCCATTCACCCTGGACGGGATCTGCGGCGAGGGCCGGGGTGGCCCCGGCGGCCAGGATGAAAGCGAACAGCAGGTGGCGCATCGGCGGCTTCTCCAAGGTTTCCTGAAGGATCTTCAGCGCCGCTGAACCCAGCATGAATGCGCTCAGCCGGGAAGCCGGATTGTAGCGCGCAGGCCGCCCAGCGGCGAGTTGCTCAATATGATGTCGCCCCCGTGACCGCGCGCCACATCGCGGGCGATGGCCAGGCCCAGGCCCACGCCTTTTGTGTTCTGGTTGCGGCTTTCGTCGAGACGACCGAAGGCCTTGAAGGCGTCTTCATACTGATCCGGGGGGATGCCGGGCCCATTGTCGTCGACCCGGATTTCCAGGGCGCCATCCGGGCGGCGATGCGCCTCGACCTCGACCTGGTCGCCATGTGCCGCAGCGTTCATCACCAGATTGGCCAGGGCGCGCTTCAGGGCGTTGGGGCGCACCTTGACCGACAGGTCGGGATCGGCGGCGACCTTGACGTCGGCGCCCAGCCGGGCCGCGCCGTCGCGCACAGCCTCGATCAGGGGGAGGAGCGGGACCAGCCGGGAGTCTTCGCCCCCCTCGCCACGGGCGAAGGCCAGATACTCGTCGATCATGTGCTCCATGTCGGCGAGGTCACGCTTCATGTCCGCCGTCCGGTTGGTGGGTTCGGCCAGGGCCAGCGTCAGCTTCAGCCGGGTGAGCGGCGTGCGCAGGTCGTGGCTGACCGAGGCCAGCAGGGCGGTGCGCTGTTCGATATGGCGCTGGATGCGCCCGCGCATGTCGAGAAAGGCCGTGGCGGCGCGCCGGACCTCGCGGGCGCCGTGGGGCTTGAAGGCGGGTGTATCGGCGCCGCGCCCGAAGGCCTCGGCGGCATTGGCCAGTCGCTCTATGGCGCGGACCTGGTTGCGGATGAACAGGATCGCCACGGTGGTCAGCAGCACGGTCGCCAGGGTCATCCAGAGCACGAAGATGTGGCCCTGGGTGGCGAAGGCCCGCTCACGCGGGGCCAGCACCCGCATGACCCCGCCCTCGACGGCGACGCGGATGTCAACGTAGGCGGGATATCGGGTGGTATCGAACCAGAACGGCGCATCCAGACGGTCGGACAGCGCCCGCTCCAGCGAACGGTCGATGGGGGCGACGAAGGGCTCCAGCAGGGCCGGCGGATCGCGCCGTCGCGCCGGCAAGGCGCGGCCGGGCTGCAGGGCGATGGACAGGCTCATGGACTTTTCGGCGCGCTGGGAGAGGCGGACGAAGCTTTCGGGCCGGGGGTCGTCCCGGTAGCTCTCTACGGCCCAGGCGATGTCGCCGGCGAGACCCTCCGACAGCCGCGCCGTGACAGTCTGCCAGTGGGCGTCGAAAAAGACGTAGGTCACCGCGATCTGCATGAGGGCGACAGGCAGCACGATGATCAGCAGAGAGCGCCCGAACAGGGTCGCCGGCACGCTGCGCTTCAGCCAGCGGAGGAAGACGCGCGGAGACGAGGGGGTCCTCATCAGTCCGGGGCCAGCTTGTAACCGATGCCGCGCACGGTCTGGAGGTAGCGGGGCGCCTTGGCGTCGTCCTCGATCTTGCGGCGCAGACGGGTGACCTGCACATCCACCGCGCGACCCGAGGGGTCGACCGAGCCGCGCGCGAGTTCCATGCGGTCGACGGGCTCATGCGGGGTCAGGGCCAAGGTCTGCAGGAGGGTGACCTCGGCCTCGGTCAGGCGGACCGGTTCTCCGTTGCAGGTCAGCTCGCCGCGGTCGGGATGGAACCTGCAGCGGCCCAGCGACAGAACGCCGCCGGGCTGGGCCTGGTCGCCCGCACGCCGCAGGATGGCCTCGATGCGCAGCAGCAGTTCCTCCGGCTCGAAGGGTTTGCCAAGGTAGTCGTCGGCGCCGGTCTTCAGGCCCTCGATGCGGTCGCCGGCTTCACCCAGAGCGGTCAGCATGAGCACCGGCGTGCGGCCCGCCTTGCCGCGCTGCTGGCGCAGCCAGCGGGTCAGGGAGAAGCCATCCTCGCCGGGCATCATCACGTCGAAGATCGCCAGATCGAAATCCAGGGTGGCCAGCAGCCGTCGGGCAGGATCGCCGCCCGGCGCGCCCGTCACGCGAAAGCCGGCGCGGGTCAGATACTCCTTGAGGAGCTCCCGGATCCGGTCATCGTCGTCGACCACCAGCAGGTGGCGACTTTTCGGCGGCGCATCTGCGAAGTTCATCAGGGGTTTCCGCCCTCCTGTCGCCCGACGCGAATCTGCGCGGGGATTTGGCCAGCGCCAAGCGATAACGCAAACGGCGGTGGAAAGCTGACGCCCGTTCGGACCAATTTGTTTGACGTGACGGTGAGGGAGCGGTTCAAGGAACGCTTCTGAAAGGCGGCGCTACACTCATGACCATCGTTCCCTTTGACGACCGCGACGGATGGATCTGGCTGGATGGCCAGTTTGTGGCCTGGCGCGACGCCAAGGTCCATGTGCTGACCCATGGTCTGCACTACGCCTCCGCCGTGTTCGAGGGCGAGCGCATGTACGGCGGCGAGATCTTCGAGCTGACGGCGCACACCGAGCGGCTGTTCAAGTCGGCGGAGTATCTGGATTTCGAGATCCCCTATACGGTCGCCGAGATCGATCAGGCGTGCCGGGAAACGTGTGCGAAGAACGGCCTCGCTGACGCCTACGTCCGGCCTATCGCCTGGCGCGGTTCGGAGATGATCGGGGTTTCCGCCCAGGATACGAAGATCCACGTGGCCGTCGCGGTCTGGGACTGGCCGTCCTATTTCTCGCCTGCGGAGCGGGCCAAGGGCATTCGCATGTGCTGGGCGAAGTACAAGCGTCCGTCGCCTGAAACCGAGCCCGTCCACGCCAAGGCCACCGGCCTCTACATGATCTGCACCATCTCCAAGCACGCTGCCGAGAAGGATGGGTACACCGACGCCATGATGCTCGACTACCGCGGCTATGTGGCGGAGAGCACCGGCTCCAACGTCTTCTTCATCCAGGATGGCGTGATCCATACGCCGACGCCCGACTGTTTCCTCAACGGCATCACCCGGCAAACCGTAATCCGGCTGGCCCGGGAAAAGGGCCTGACGGTCGTGGAGCGCCACATTCGCCCGGAGGAGCTGGCCGGCTTCACCGAATGCTTCGTCGTGGGCACTGCGGCCGAGGTGACGCCTGTGGCCCAGATCGGCGAGTACAGCTTCAGGCCGGACGCCATTTCACTGGGCCTGATGGACGACTACGCCCGGCTGGTGCGGCGCGAGCTGGTGGGGGCCTGAACCCTGGAGCCTGTCCGGTTCAGATGGAATCATCTGAACCGGATAAACAGGCTCGTTATCAGATGTTTAGAGCACGACGGGCGCTTGAACCGGTATCCACTTCAAGCTGTCGTGCTCTAGGCAAGCAGCGCATAGGGGCGGGGGTGCGCCTCACCCCGGCTGAGGTAGACCAACCCGACGATACAACGGACGGCGTACCAGATGGTGGCGAACGTCAGGATCAGCCAGGCCAGCCCCATGATCGGGAAACCGATCAGAATGATGCTGAGCAGCGCGCCGACGCCAAAGATCACGCCGCCGACGATCATCATCACAAGGCCACCCCAGAAGGTGCGGATCAGATAGGTGAAATGGGTTTTCATGCCAGGCGCCGCCGATGATCGCTGGGTGTAGGCAATAACCAACCCGATGACGGCCGTGATCCCGGTGGCGAAGGCCAGCAGGTAGAGCGCGTAGCAGACCGCCGGCATGGTCTTGTCTTCAATGCGCGTCTCGGTCGAATAGATCTCGGTCACTGGCGTATCCTTTCAGCCCTTGATCCACATGATGTTACGGATCGCGGGAACACGCCAATTAAAGTGGGGTCATGATTGGTCCGGCGCAATCTCAGCGCCCGAGGATGATCTCCACGCCGGCGCCCACCGCGTCGGGCGCCAGGGCCAGGGGCTTTTCAACGCGGACGCGGGCGCGGGTGACCCTGGGGTCGGCCAGGCACAGATGGGCCAGGCGGTGAGCAAAGGTTTCCACCAGATCGATATGGCCGCTGGTCGCCACCGTCTGGGCGGCCTTGAGGATGACCTCGTAGTTCAGGGTGCCGGCCAGGCGGTCGGATCCGTCCGTGGGCACGTCGAGCTCCACCTCCAGGACGAGGGGCTGAACGCGGCCGATCTCATGCTTGTAGACGCCGATCTCGGCCTGCACCTTGAGGCCGGTGACGAACACCTTCGAGCTGATGAGGGTGGTCCCGCTCATGCCAGGTGCTGGCCGGAATCGACGGCGATCATCTGGCCGGTCACCGCCGTGGCGTCGATCAGATAGCGCAATGCCGCCGCGATCTGGGCGGGCGGCGCCGGCCGTTGCAGGAGCGTGGATCGCGCCTCGGCCTCGAAGGCGGCGGCGTCCTGATGGATCGAGGCCAGCACGGGGCCGGGGCCGATGGCGTTGACACGGATGCGGGGCGCCAGCGCCTGGGCCAGCATGCGGGTCGCGTCCCACAGGGCCGATTTGCTGAGCGAATAGGAGAAGAAGTCCGGCGCCGGGCGCAGCACCCGCTGGTCCAGCAGATTGACGATCAGGCCCTCGCGGTCTGCCGGCAGGCGACGGGCAAAGACCTGGGCCAGCACCAGCGGCGCGCGCAGGTTGGTCTCCATGTGGAGGTCCCAGGAGTGCCGGTTCATGTCGGCGAAGGCGTCGTTCTCGAAGACGCTGGCGCTGTTGATCAACAGGGTGACCGGCCCCAGTTCGGCCTCGGCCTGACCGATCAGGGCGACGCTTTCGCTCTCCTTGCGAAGGTCACAGGTGAGGATGGTGGCCTTGCGGCCATGGGCGCGGACTTCACCGGCGGCGCTTTCGGCTTCTTCGTCCATGGTGCGGACGTGAATGGCGACGTCGTAACCGGCCTCAGCCGCCGTGGCCACCAGAGCGCGACCGATCCGCCGCGCGCCGCCCGTCACCAGTGCTGCGCCGCGGCTGGCCATCAGGTCGCTCCGATCAGTCGAGGCGACCGAAGTCGATCAGGTTCAGGGCCGCGAAGACGCCGATGAAGGCGAAGATCATCAACAAGCCGCTCATGGGAACTCCTTGGGCCTTTAGCTCGCCCGGCTTTAACGAGGCCCAGGCCTCCGGGCAAGGCCGCTGTCGCGCCTCTGTTGCAGGCCGCGTTCAAGATACGCACCTGAGCCGCGCATCAGGGCTTCCAACCTGATCGCTGATCATTGTAAAACAGATGTTTGAAGGTCGGGGCTGAGCGCTCCATCCGCGAACAACGAACAGAGCCCGGAGGACGTCATGCGCGAATACCTGAAGTTTTACATCGACGGTAAGTGGGTCGAGCCGGTCGAGATGAAGACGCTCGACGTCGAGAATCCGGCCACCGAGGAAGTCTGCGGCAAGATCGCGGTTGGTTCCGCCGCCGACGTCGACAAGGCAGTCAAGGCCGCCCGCAAGGCGTTCGCCACCTGGAGCCAGACCAGCCGCGAAGAGCGCCTGGAAGTTCTGGGCCGCATCCTGGCCGAGTATCAGAAGCGCTTCGGCGATCTGGCCACGGCGGTCACCGAGGAAATGGGCGCCCCGGCCTCGCTTGCCCAGCGCGCCCAGGTGCCGATCGGCATGGGTCACCTGGCCACCGCCGTCGAGATCCTCAAGACCTTCAAGTTCGAGGAAGATCGCGGACCGACGATGATCGTGAAAGAGCCGATCGGCGTCTGCAGCTTCATCACCCCCTGGAACTGGCCGCTGAACCAGATCGTCTGCAAGGTGGCGCCTGCCATCGCGACGGGCTGCACGATGGTTCTGAAGCCGTCGGAAGTGGCGCCGTTCTCGGGCCAGATCTTCGCCGAGATCATGCATGCGGCGGGCGTGCCGGCCGGCGTGTTCAACATGATTCATGGCGACGGCATCGGCGTGGGCGTGCCCATGTCCAGCCACCCGGACGTCGACATGGTCTCCTTCACCGGCTCCACCCGCGCCGGCATCGAGGTGGCCAAGAACGCCGCCGCGACCGTCAAGCGCGTGGCCCAGGAGCTGGGCGGCAAGAGCCCGAACATCGTCCTCGACGACGATGCCTTCGCCAAGGGCGTGGGCCGCGGCGTGGCCACCATGATGACCAACTCCGGCCAGTCCTGTAACGCGCCGACCCGCATGTTGGTGCCCGCCAAGCGGATGGATGAGGCGATTGCGGTGGCCAGGGCGGCGGCGGAAACCGTCACCGTCGGCGACCCCAATGGCAACAGCCAGCTGGGTCCGGTGGTCTCCCGCGTGCAGTTCGACAAGATCCAGAAGCTGATCCAGGCCGGCATCGACGAGGGCGCCACCCTGGTCATCGGCGGCGTGGGCCGTCCGGAAGGCCTGGACAAGGGCTACTATGTCCAGCCCACCGTGTTCGCCAATGTCACCAATGACATGACCATCGCCAAGGAAGAGATCTTTGGCCCGGTGCTCTCGATCCTGGGCTACGACACGGTCGATCAGGCCATCGAGGTCGGCAACGACACCGAGTACGGCCTGGCGGCTTACGTTCAGGCCGCCGACCTGGACGCCGCCCGCAAGGTGGCCTCGAAGCTGCGCGCCGGTCAGGTCTCGATCAACGGCGGCGGCGGCGACATGATGGCCCCCTTCGGCGGCTACAAGATGAGCGGCAACGGCCGCGAATGGGGCGACTTCGGCTTCCACGAGTTCCTGGAAACCAAGGCCATCCTTGGCTACGCGCCGAAGCCTGCGGCGGAGTAGGGGCTCAGGCCTCTACGAGTTGAAGGGGTCGCCCTCGGGCGGCCCCTTTTTCGTTGGGAGCTACCGCTTCCGGCCGACCGCCAATTCCAGCGCCTCGCGGATATAGCGCTGATAGGGCACACCCTGCGCGGCGGCGCGCTGCTTGACGGTCTGCAGAAGCGACTGGGGCAGACGCATGTTTACGCGGGCGCCCTTCGGCTCGAATTCAAACCGGGTGAGCTAGAACTGGTCGAAGTCGAGATCGGAGAGGTCCTGATCCAGAAAGGCCTCGGCCTCGGCGTCGGTGCGCAATTCAGGGACGCGACGTGACATAGCGGGCTAGCTCCTTGTCGTGCATGTAGCTGGCGCTGATCGGTCGAATCCGACGCACGCCGGACACAGTTCGAAACGTGAAGGCGACGAAGACGGGACGGTCGGTAAGGCCGCGCCCGACGGCGATAAACCTGGTCTCGACGTCGGCGTGTTTGAGGTCCGGCGCCACACCGGGCTGGTTGGCGAATACCGCCTCGATCTCAGCGATCGAAACGCCGTGGCGAACACACTTCTCGCGGTTGCCCTCATCCCATTCAAAGCCATCGGCAACTTCATGCATCAACGGACTTCCATGTCATTTGTACATACAAACGTCAATACATCGACAATGGGCCATCCGGGCGGCCAACGCCGGCGGGGCAGATTTTCCGACACCGCCTTACGCCGGGACTCGTGCGCCCGCAGATCATCTGCAACAGTGCGGCAAAAGACGGGGGAAACGTCGAATGACTCGGATGCTGCAGTGGGCGGCGGTGCTGTGCATCGCCCTGGGGGTCGCTTCGTGCGGGAAGCAGGGGGTTGACGCCAAGCGGATTGAGGCGGCGGCGGCCGGCGACTGGCTGACCCATGGCCGCACCTATGACGAGCAGCGTTTCAGCCCGCTGGATCAGGTGAACAAGGACACTGTCAGCCGGCTCGGCGTGGCCTGGTGGACCGAGTTTGACACCGACAGGGGGCAGGAGGCGACGCCGCTGATCGCCGACGGTGTGCTCTACACCACCACCACCTGGTCCAAGGTGTTCGCCTTCGATGCGGCGACCGGCAAGGCGCTGTGGAGTTATGACCCCGAGGTCCCTGGCGAGAAGGGCTTCGACGCCTGTTGCGACGTGGTCAATCGCGGTGTCGCGCTCTGGAAGGGCCGCGTCTATGTCGGTGCGCTGGACGGGCGCCTGATCGCGCTGGACGCCAAGACCGGCAAGGTCGCCTGGTCGGTGCAGACCACCGATCCGAAACAGCCCTACACGATCACCGGCGCGCCGCGCGCGGTGAAGGGCAAGATCCTGATCGGCAACGGCGGGGCGGAGTATCCGGTGCGCGGCTACGTTTCGGCCTATGACGCCGAGACCGGCAAGCTGGACTGGCGCTTCCACATGACGCCGAACCCTACCGGCGCGCCCGACGGTGCGGCCTCGGACAAGGCGATGAAGGATTTCGCCTATGCCACCTGGCACGACGGGGCCTGGAAGGAGGGCGGCGGCGGGGCCACGCCCTGGGACGGCATCACCTATGATCCGAAGTCGGACCTGATCTACATCGGCACCGGCAATGCAGGCCCCTGGAACGGCAAGATCCGCACCGGCGGCAAGGGCGACAACCTGTTCGCCGCTTCCATCGTGGCGCTGCGCCCGGACACCGGCGATTACGTCTGGCACTACCAGACCACGCCGCGCGACGACTGGGACTTCGACGCCGTCCAGCACCTGATGGTGGCCGATCTGCCCATCGCCGGCAAAACCCAGCGGGTGGTGATGCAGGCCAACAAGAACGGCTTCTACTACGTGCTCGACGCGGCCACGGGCAAGCTGGTCTCGGCGGACAAGTTTGTGCCCGTCGATTGGGCCATCGAGGTTGATCTGAAGACCGGACGCCCGGTCGAGGCGCCGGGCGCGCGCTATGAGGACGGCAGCGTCCAGACCCAGACTCCCGGCGCGCTGGGCGGTCACAACTGGCAGCCGATGGCCTTCAGCCCCAAGGAGGGACTGGTCTATATCCCGGCCCAGACCCTCTACATGAGCTACACCGACCCCAAGGAATTCAGCTTCATCCCTGGCGCCTGGAACCTGGGCATGGGCCGCGGAGCAGACGCGCCCAAGGTCGACAAGCCGACGCCGATGGGCGAGCTGGTGGCCTGGGATCCGGTGGCGAAGAAGGCGCGCTGGAAAGCCGCCTTCGCGGAACCCTGGCGTAGCGGCGTGCTGGCGACGGCGGGCGGTCTGGTGTTCCACGCAGCCGGCCATGATTTCCTGGCGTTCGACGCCGCCACAGGCAAGGCGCTCTGGAAGTATGACGTGGGCGCGGGCGCCATCGCGGCAGCCTCGACCTATGCCATCGACGGCCAGCAATATGTGGCGCTGATGGTGGGCTTCGGCGGGGCCGGCGGGATGGGCGGCGAGGAGCCGCGTCGCAAGGGCCGCCTGCTGGTGTTCAAGCTGGACGGCAAGGTGACGCCCAAGCCGTTCCCGGAGCCAGTGGCCCAGCCGCCGCTGGATCTCGCCGCCGCCACACCGTCGAAAGGCAGCGTGGCCAGGGGCCAGGCTCTCAGCGCGCAATTCTGCGGGACTTGCCACAATGCCGGCGGCTATCTGCCGGTGCTGACGCGTTCGCCGGTGATCCTGGACCCGGTGGGTTTCAAGGCCATCGTGCTGGACGGGGCCAAGAAACCGCACGGCATGGCGCCGTTCCGTCGCTTCTTCGATGAGGCCAGCGCCGAGGATCTGCGGGCCTATCTGCTGGCGGAGGCCCGAAAGCCCGCTCCGCCTGCGAAGGCCAGAATGACGCACGGCACATAGACCTGTACCTGAGGATCGGACGATGGAGTGGTCGCGATGAAGATGGATCGTAGGGCGATGCTGGCGGCCGGCCTGACGGGCGGATTGGTCGCCGCCCAGGCGGTGGCCCAGACGCCTTCTCTACCGCCGCCGCCGACCCCGGCGGCAGGTGATCCTGACGCTCCCGCCTGGCCTGCGCGGGAGGTCTACCGGATATGGCCGGGCAAGCAGCCCGGCGCGCTGGCCACCCTGCCGACGCCCAATCCGACGATGAACGGGCGTTCCGGGCGACCCCAGCTCTGGATCCGCGGCGTGGCCTATGCCGAGCTGCACGTGTTCAGGCCTGCGGTTCCGGACGGCTCGTCGCTGATGTCCATTCCAGGGGGCGGCTACGGTTTTGTCTCGGTCCAGAATGAAGGTCTGGCTGTGGCCCAGCACTTCAACGCCCTGGGGACAACTGTATTCGTGCTGGTCTACCGGCTGCCGCGGGAGGGTTGGGGGACGCCGCATCTGGTGGCGATCCAGGACGCCCAGCGCGCCATGCGGTTCATTCGAGCCCGGGCGAACGAGTTCCGGATCGATCCGGCGCGGCTGGGCGTTCTCGGCTTTTCAGCAGGCGGCCACCTGGCCAGCGATCTGGTGGTGTCCCACGCCGACAACCTCTACGCCCCCATCGACGCCGCCGACCAGCTTTCGGCGAAACCTGCCTTTGCCGGACTGGTCTATCCCGTCACCAGCCTGATCTCCCCATCGGGGGATCGCCGGTTGTCGGGGATGTTGATGGCGGGCCTGCCGGATCCGATCCTCGAGGCCCGCTCGCCGGTGCGCCGCGTGACCGCTGATGCGCCACCCTCTTTCCTGGTCCATGCCTTCGACGATCCGCTGGTGCCGATGCAGCATAGTCTGGACTGGATCGCCGCCTGTCAGGCCGTGAAGCGCCCGGTGGAGGCGCATCTGGTGGCGACCGGCGGACACGGATTCGGTCTCGGCTTGCCAAAGGACAGCTCCGGCGCGGCCTGGCCCGACCTGTTCGGTCGCTGGATTCGAAAGAATGGCGGCTGATCGGTCCGGGAGGGTATTGGTATGGTGAAGCCATGGCAGGTCTGGGCGCCCGGCGTAGTGGCGCCCCTGGGGCCGCACGTTGCCGCAGCCCAGTCCGCAAAGCCT
This sequence comes from uncultured Alphaproteobacteria bacterium, assembly GCA_903909375.1. Classification (GTDB taxonomy): domain Bacteria; phylum Pseudomonadota; class Alphaproteobacteria; order Caulobacterales; family Caulobacteraceae; genus Phenylobacterium. The sequence goes on along the minus strand of CAIVVM010000037.1, from coordinate 298 downwards.
TGGTCGAGCATATAGCCGGGCTCGACCTATGCCTCCGCCATCGCGGGCGCCCGTGCGGCGATCACCGACGTTGAGGACAGGCAGTCCTGGCCTGTCCGGGTTACGCACAAATCGTGGGCCTGGACCTGGGTCTGGAGGAAACCACCGCGCCGGACGCTCCTAGAGCGTGACCGCATCTGACGGATTCGGGATTCACGAGGTTTGCGGATCGTGATTCAAGGTGGGGGCTGGGCCGGAGGCCAGCCTGCATGACTCGACCGTTTTCACTGGACCTTCGGGAGCGTGTTGCGCGGTTTGT